>NZ_JHVC01000008.1 GCF_000619945.1 Clostridium lundense DSM 17049
TATTTCCATTTCTCCATATTTACTACGAATAGTTTTTTGTTTCTTTCCATTGCGTGCATTTTCTACATCAGTACGCTCATATGGAGAATACCCTAAATGGTTATCCATCTCAGCTGCAAGCATGCTTTCAATAGTACCTCCAAGAAGGTCTTTTAATGCGTCTTGAATGTCCTCAGCAGATTGAATGTCATACTCCCTAATTAAATCAGCAATAATATTCTTTTTTCCCTCTGTTAATCTTTCTTTTCTTTTACCCATAACAAAACAGCCTCCTATGATATTTATATTTTATCATAGAAAGCTGCTATATTTTGTAATTTACAGACTTTTTTTCACAGGCTCCAGTAAGATTTAAAATCTTCTCTGCACTATTTTTCTTCAATATCATTTTCAGTATTATTCTCTACCACTTCTTCTTTATCTACAAAGTTAGTTAATACATCTTCTAGGCTAGGCATTTCATTTAAGCTTTCTAAACCAAAATGCTTCAAAAATTCTTCTGTAGTTCCATAAAGTATGGGTCTACCAGGTACCTCCAATCTCCCACATTCTTTTATCAAATTTTTTTCTGATAGTGTCTGAACTGCTCTATCACTTTTTACTCCTCTTATTTCATCTATATCAATTCTTGTAATAGGCTGCTTATATGCTATTATAGCTAATGCTTCTAATGCTGCTTGAGAGAGAGATTGTCTCACATTTGTTTTTAATAATCTTTGAACAAATTCACTATTTTCTTTTTTAGTAGCCAAACTATAACTATCTTCTATTTCTATTATAGTAATTCCTCTATTTTCTTCTCCATATATTTTCTTCATTTCTTCAATTAGGTTTTTAATAAATTTTACATCGCATTCTAATATACTAGCAATTTCCTTTACTTTTATAGGTTCTCCACTTACAAAAAGAAGTGACTCTATAACAGAAATAAATCTATTCTTTACGGAAAATTGTTCCATTTCAATTTGATTCATGTTTACTTTCTTCATTTGGATCTATCCTTTCTAAATATATTTCTTTGAAATTATTTTCCTGTACTACCTTTACCATTCTCAACTTTATAAGTTCTAATAAAGCTAAAAAAGTAACTACTATTTCTATTTTAACAGAACATTCTTTGGCTAACTTTGAAAATGATACCCTTTTCTCTCTATACATTATGTCTTTTACATATACCATTTTATCTTCAATTTTGTACTGATCTACAGATATTTCCCTAGGTATCAAATTTGTATTTATCTTATTTTTATATATTCTCATTAATTCGTTATAAAGGTTGTACAAATCTAACATAGTAATATTTTTAAATAGTTCATCCATATCAACATCTTTTTTTTCTTCTTCTATTACTTCAGGCTTTTTTGTGAACATAGCATGTTCCATTCCAGCTTTTGACCTTAAAAAAGCCGCTGCACCTTTAAATTTCTTATATTCAATTAGCTTTTGAATCAGCATTTTTTCTGGATCTACCTCTTCTAATGTTACTGCAGTTTCATCCTCTTTAACCTTAGGTAGCAATTCTTTAGATTTTATTTGTAATAAAGTAGCTGCAATAACTATAAATTCTGAAGTAATTTCCAAATCCATTTCCTTTAAAGAATTTATATATTGAAGATATTGATTAGTTATTTGAGAAATCCTTATATTATATATATCCATCTCGTTTTTCTTTATAAGATGCAATAAAAGATCAAAAGGACCTTCAAAATTATCTATCTTTATTTTTAATGACATATACTATCTCTCCTAGATTTTTTATTAGACATTGTTTACCTTTCTAGTTAAACTTATTTTCTTCATATGTGCTAAAATTATTTCCTGTCTAATATCTAATTTTACAACAAAATCCTCATTTAGGCTATTTAAAATATCAATTTACAACTTTAAATTCCTTATAAAAATTATATGATAGTTCTTAAAAGAACTATCATATAATTAAAATAATATTATATTCCATTATTAAAAAGGTTCTTAAAGTTATATATTAAATTACTAAAAATGTTGGACTTTTTAATTTCTCTATCACAATAAACTCTTACTTTTCCTACCAATTTATCATTTAAATATACTTCACAATATCCAACTACATCACCTTTATTATAATGTTTCTTATCTAAATTAACTACACACTTTTTAGTTATTTTGCTATCAGTACCTCTTTCTACTACTACATTTAAATCCTCTACAGCTTTAGCCATAAAAAATCTATCTTGTCTTTTTCCTAAAAGTAGTTTTTCCACATTAGAATCCTTTGTTATAACCTTCTTACATTCAAATTTTGAAAAGCCATGGTTCATAAGCATGCTAGCATCCCTATTTCTAACCTTATATGTAGGAGCTCCCATAATTACAGCTAACATTCTTACTCCATCTCTTACCGCTGTAGCAGAAATACAATATTTTGCTTCATTTGTAAATCCAGTTTTTAATCCATCACAACCTTTGAAAAATCTAACTAATTTATTATGATTTACAAGTCCAATAGGGCTTTTTCTTCCTTCTGATATAGTTTCCATATAAGTTCCAGTATATTTAAGTACCTTAGGATGTTTTAAAAGCTCCCTAGACATTAAAGCTATATCATATGCAGTAGTTACATGTCCTGGGGCAGAAAGGCCACAACAATTTTTAAAGGTTGTATCCTTCATACCTAAAGCATTTGCCCTATCATTCATCATTTTTACAAAAGCTTCTTCACTTCCTGCAATATATTCTGCCATTGCTGTAGCTGCATCATTACCTGAAGCAATAGCTATACCTTTAAGTATTTCTTCCACTGTTCTTATTTCCCCTGTATCCAAAAGCATACTGCTATTTCCGTTTTTGCCCTTCATTTTTGCATTTTCACTTACAGTTATTTTGTCTGATAACTTTATTTTTCCTGAATCAATGGCTTCCATAGCAATTAACATAGTCATTACTTTTGTTACAGACGCTGGGGCAAGCTTTTCATGTGAATTTTTTTCATATATTATCTTTCCAGTAGTTGGTTCCATTAAAAGAGCAGAAGATGCCTCTACATTTGTTCCTTCTGCTTCTGCCTTTACACTTGTAGGTACAAACACAATCTGTGAAAATACTGCTAAAGATAAAACTAAACTTACTAATTTTCTATTTTTCCTTTTCATAACATAATTTCCTCCTTCCTTTCAATAGTATTTTCTCCTGGCTTTCAAAAATTTATCCATTGAAAAATAATAAAAAAGCAAAGAGACTTAAAAATCTCTTTGCTTTTTTATTATTTTACTATTCCATAAATCAATGGAATAGTTTCTTTATACTCATCTGCTATAACATAGTTATTTAAAATGTCCTTTACTGCTTTTTCTGCCTTTTCCATATTATTTGCATGTACATAAGCTATTGGTTCTCCTTTTAAAACTTTATCCCCTCTCTTTTTATTTAATACAATACCTACAGATAAGTCTATAATGTCCTCTTTTGTAGCTCTACCTGCACCTAATTCCATAGCTACAATTCCAACCTTTTCTGCATGTATCTTAGTTATAAAACCTTCTTTATTACTATTAACAGGAATAATATACTGAGCCTTTGAGAATTTTTCTGGATTATCTATATAAGATGGATTCCCACCTTGAGCAGCTACAAATTCTTTTAATTTTAGTAAAGCGCTTCCACTTTCAACAGTGTGTATAAGCATAGCTCTAGCTTCTTCTATATTCTTAGCTTTTCCTGCAAGAACTACCATATGAGATCCTAAAGTTAAACATAACTCATATAAATCCTTAGGTCCTTTTCCCTTTAGGGTATCTATAGCTTCTTTTACTTCTAATACATTTCCAATTCCAAATCCGAGAGGTTGATCCATATCAGAAATTATTGCTACTGTATTTCTATTAACCTTTTTACCTATCTCTACCATTTCTTCGGCTAATTCAAAAGCAGCCTCCTTACTTTTCATAAAGGCTCCTTCTCCAACTTTTACATCTAATACAATACAATCTGCACCAGCAGCTATTTTTTTACTCATTATACTAGATGCTATTAAGGATACATTGTCAACTGTAGCTGTAACATCTCTTAGAGCATATAGTTTTTTATCTGCTGGAGCCAAATTACCAGTTTGCCCACCTACTACTAATTTTATCTTATTTACATTTTCTACAAACTTCTCTTCAGACATCTCTACTGAGAAACCTTTAAAAGATTCTAATTTGTCTATAGTTCCACCTGTATGACCAAGTCCTCTACCAGACATTTTAGCTACTGGTATACCTAAAGATGCTACCATAGGTCCAAGTACTAGTGTAGTAGTATCTCCTACCCCTCCAGTGCTATGTTTGTCTACTTTAATTCCTTCAATGGAATCTAAATTTAATATGTCTCCTGAATTAGCCATAGCCATAGTTAAATCTGCTGTTTCTCTTTTATTCATTTTTTGAAAGTATATAGCCATAGTTAAAGCCGATGCCTGATAATCAGGTATATTACCTTTAGTATAGTTTTCTATAAAAAAGTTAATTTCCTCTGTAGTTAATTCTTTTCCATTTCTCTTTTTTAAAATTATATCGTACATTCTCATAATTCTTCACCCCGCAAAATATAAATCTTTAATAAAACAATATTTATTACATATTTGAAACTATTTCTTTTACTAAAGATACAAATTTCACCATAGCCTTGTTTGCTGTTTCAACAACCCTTTTATGATCTAGTGGTTCTAAGTTATCAGCAATTGCCATATCTGTTATACAAGATATACCTAAAACTTTCATAGACATGTGATTTGCTACAATAACTTCTGGTACAGTAGACATACCTACTGCATCTCCTCCTACATTTCTTAACATTCTAAGTTCTGATGGTGTTTCATAAGTTGGTCCTGATACTGCTACATATATACCTTTTTGTACTTTAATATTTAATTTATTAGCACAGCTTTCTGCTAATTTTAATAGTTCCCTATTATAACCTTGTGACATATCGGGAAACCTTGGTCCAAACTCTTCATAATTCCTACCTATAAGCGGATTACTTCCCATAAAATTTATATGATCCTCTATTATCATTAAATCTCCTGCTGAAAAATCTGGGTTCATACCTCCGCAAGCATTAGTAACTATTATTTTTTCTATTCCTAAACTCTTTATTACTCTAATGGGAAAAGTAACTTCACTCATAGGATATCCTTCATAATAATGAAATCTTCCATTTAAGGCTAAAACCTTTTTTCCCATAAGATCACCTATTATAAGTTCTCCTGCATGCCCTACTACTGTTGATACTGGAAAGCCAGGTATGTCCTTATACTTAATAATTTTTTTATTTTCTATATCATTTACTATACTGCCAAGTCCAGTCCCTAATATTATAGCTAAGTCAATTTTTGAATTATCAATTGATTTTATACATTCTTTTGCTCTTTGTACCTTTTCTAATAAATCCATAGTACACCTTCCTTTCTTATAAAGAATAGCTTTTAAATGTAACTTATATTTCTTTAACTATTGCACTTACCAATTTCACAAACTTATCCTTAACCATATTTGAAGTTTCTATAACTTCTTGATGATTTAAAGGTTGATCTAGTATTCCTGCTGCCATGTTGGTAATACAAGAAATACCTAAAACTTTAAGTCCACAATGTTTAGCTGTTATAACATCTGGAACCGTTGACATACCTACTGCATCTCCACCCAATATTCTTATCATTCTTATCTCCGCTGGAGTTTCGTAGGTTGGTCCTGTCATCATAACATAAACTCCTTTTTTAAGTTCTATATTCATATTCTTAGATATTTTATCTGCTATTTGGATTAAATCTTTATCATAAGCAGCACTCATATCTGGGAATCTAGGACCTATTTCTTCTTCATTTTTACCTATTAATGGATTAGTAAAAGCTAAATTAATATGATCATTTATTATCATTAAATCTCCAGGTTTAAATTCTTCATTTACTCCACCAGCAGCATTTGTTACTATCAAAGTTTTTATACACAAATACTTCATAATATGTATCGGCATAGCTAACATTTCCATCTTATGTCCTTCATAATAATGTATTCTCCCCTGCATCATAACCACATTCTTACCATTTAATTTGCCAAATACATATTGTCCTGCATGACCTACTACTGTTGATTTAGGCATATTAGGTATGTCTTCATATTTTATATTAACTCTATCCTCAACTTTGTCTGCTAAGTCTCCTAAACCCGATCCAAGAATAATACCTATCTCTGGTATTATATCTATTTTTTTCTTAACATACTGTACACTTTCTTTAATTTGTTCTAAATTCATTCCCTATATTCCTCCTTATTTCCCTCGTGTGATATTAGTATTAACTAAATATTGAGTCATTATTATAACATATATTTTATGCTCTGGGATGAGTTTTTTTGTATATTTCCACGATTTTACTTTTTTTAGTTATAGTTGAATAAATTTGGGTGGCGGCCATATCCTTATGTCCTAATAACTCCTGTACTGCTTTTATATCTGCTCCATTTTGCAATAAATGTACTGCAAAGGAATGTCGTAAAGTATATGAGTTTATAGTTTTTTTAATTCCAGACAGTTTAGCATATTGCTTAACTATTTTCCAAAATCCCTGCCTTGTCATTTTTGTTTTTTGGACATTTAAAAATAGATAATCCAAATTATAAATATTTAAAGAAGGCCTAATTTTTAAATATTCATTTAAACAATTAACGGCATAGCTTCCAATAGGAATTATTCTTTCATTTCCTTTGCTTCCTTTACATTTTATATAGCATAACTTTAGATTTATATCAAATGTAGTTATATTAAGAAGTTCACTTACTTTCATACCAGTAGCATACATCACTTCAAGCATTGCTTTATCTCTTATACCCTTTTCTGTACTTAAGTCAGGAGCTTGTAATAGCTTTTCTACCTCATCTACTGTTAATATTTGAGGAATATTTCTTTTTAATTTGGGCATTTCATAATTTATAACTGGATCTTCTTCTAATACTCCTCTCCTACTTAAATACTTATAAAAATTTCTTATAGAAACTATATTTCTTATAATAGAAGAATTGGCCCTTTTGTTATTATGTAACTCTTGCACATAAGCCATTATAGTTACTTCTTCTACTGAATCTATATCTTCATTTCTATTCTGTAAAAACTGACAAAATCTTTTTATATCCCTACTGTATGCATCTAAAGTATTTTTACTTAAATTTTTACTTTTTAAATAATTCATATAGTTATTAATTAATTCATCCATAAGCATTTCTCCTAATAAATCTATCATTATATTATTAATTCAACAATTGAATAAAAAAACCTTCATAATTTTATAAATTCCTTGAAAATATACATATAATTATATAATATACTTTTATTTTTTTTAATAATATTGTAAACTAAAATACTATTATCATAAACACTTATTTTTTCTATATATCTATATAATATATAATCTAAAATCTTAGGCAAAAATTCACCAAAAACTAATAATATAAAAAAACATTTCAAAATACATATAAATAATTCTGTTAAATACAAATTATTTTCTTCCATATTCCCACTCCAAAATATTATTAATTTTTCATATAGCCTAGATTACAACTTTTAATACATTAGGAGTCCCATAAGCCTCAAAAATAAACCCTATAAACATTACCATTATTATAAATAAAAAAGATACAGAATATGAAAAAATTCTTAACCCTAATCCTTTAGTAAACCTTTTTCCAATTCTTTCACTTAAAAAATTAATAGAAAACTCCATAGCCAATACTGAAGACAAAACTATACAAGGTATATATATTACATTTTGTGGCACTATTCCCAAAAGTGCTATCCATAATCCCTTAGTCCCAATAGAATTTATCATGATACTTATTGCAAAGCCCAGAACGTAACCTTTGATTACATCTACTATTAATATAATTGGAATTCCAATCATAGTCATACCTAAAAACCAAATTAAAACTATGAATGGTATATTATTTTTCATAGTTGCCATAAACACATTCTTATAATCTACATTTTTATTTATTAAATAATCTGTAAAGCTATTTATGTAATTTAAAAGCTCATTCTTATATGTATCCCCTAAATATTTTACTTTATATATTCCTAATACTATTCCTGTAAAGATACATAATAAGCTTATTATATAAAGCAAAAAATTACTTTGTATATGCTCATTAAAGTTTACTGAAAAATCCTTTCTTAACATATATATCCCCCTTTGTTCTCTATTCTCTTATATTTATGATTATAAATTTTAGTATATGAATACTATTTATTTCATCTTTGTAATAATAAAAATTTTTATACTAAAATATTTAAAACTGTACATAATAACAATGAGGTGATAAGTTATGAGATTTTTAAGTAACAAAAAAGTATTGTCTTTATTACTAGTAACTGTGTTTTCCTTGAATATTTCTGCATGTACAACTAAAAAAACTACCCCTACACCACCTGCTGCTCAGAAAGCTCCTGAACAAACAAATGTAGTTCAAAATACTACAACAGAATTAACTCAAAGAGCAGATAAAATAGCAAAAGAATTAACTACTATAAAAGGAGTAAAAAGTGCTAATGTAGTAATTAGTGAAGAAAGAGCTTTGGTTGGAATTAATCTTGATAAAAACATAGAAGGTAAACTTACCGATAACATAAAAAATGAAGTAGATAAAAAAGTAAAATCTGTAGATCCTAAAATAAAAACCGTAGCCACATCTGCTGATGTAGATATAGTACAAAGAATTACTAATGTAGGAAATGGAATTCGTCAAGGAAAACCTTTATCTGAATTTGGTAATGAAGTCGAAGAAATTTTTAGAAGAATTATGCCTAAATAATTATAAAAAGAGCCGTATAACATATAGGTAAGCCTTTAATGCTTACCCTTATATTCGTAAACAAAATATATGTAAATTTTTCATAAAAATAGACTTTCTACATTTACGCTATAAATGAAGAAAGTCTATTAGCATTTTTTAGAAATCAATACACATACATTCACGATTTATCATTTTAAATAAAAAGCGAACTGTATTCAAACCATTTATATTACTTTTCTAGCTAACTCTATTTTTTAATCTTAACTTATCAGCTACCATAGCAATGAATTCGGAGTTTGTTGGCTTGCCTTTATCATTATGTATGGTATATCCAAATATTCTATTGATTGTATCCACTTGACCTCTAGACCAAGCAACTTCTATAGCATGCCTTATTGCTCTTTCTACACGGCTAGCTGTAGTATTATATTTTTTAGCAATAGATGGATATAATTCTTTAGTTACTGCTGATAAAAGTTCCATATCGTTTACTACCATAGTTATGGCTTCTCTTAAGTACATGTATCCCTTAATATGAGCTGGAACACCTATTTCATGAATAATATTAGTTATTTCTGCTTCTAAATCAATAGGCTCATTTCTATTAACTCTTATCTCTGGGATTTCTACTACTGGTACACTTTTTTAACATCATCACTGGAAATAGTATTGTTAAACATCTGTCTTATTCTTTTTGTAAATACATCCATATCAAATGGCTTTACAACATAATAGTCAGCACCTAAAGTTATAGCTCTTTGTGTAATTTTATCTTGACCTACTGCTGATAGAACTATAATTCTTGGCATTGGATCCAATTCCATACTGTTTAATTTTTCCAATACTCCTAATCCGTCAAGATGGGGCATTATAATGTCTAATACAACTAAATCAGGTTTTTTCTCTTCTATTAACTTTAAAGCTTCAACACCATCTTTTGCTACACCCACTACAACGATATCTCTTTGATTTAAAAGATAATCATTAAGAATATTGCAAAACTCCTTATTATCATCAGCAATAATTACACTAATTTTTGAATCTTCCATAAAACTACTCTCCTTCACAAATAAATTCCTATTTCATTTAATTCCCATATCTTAACAATTAATAATTTCGACAAAAGAATGATAAATCCTTCTTAAATAAGAAAATTTTTTCAATAAAATAATATAAATAAATAGATAGCAGTAAAAGCTATCTATTTGTCTTCTGTATATTTTCTTAACATAGCTATTTATTTAATATATCTGCATCTTTAAGCATCCACTCAATATATATACCATATCCTGTATCTGGCTTATTTATTAATACGTGTGTAACAGCTCCAATTATTTTATTATCTTGTATAATTGGACTACCACTCATACCTTGAACTATACCGCCAGTCTTTTCCAATAATTTCTTATCAGTAATCTTTATTACCATACTCTTAGGTCCTGGTGAATTTTGAGGTAATAACTTTTCTACCATTATATTATACAACTTGGGATCATTTCCGTCAATTGTAGTAAGGATTTGTGCTGGTCCTTCTTTTATTTCGTTTCTTAAAGCTAGTTTCATTTTTTTATTGTATTTATTTTTTAAGTTTAAATTGCTTTTTCCAAATATTCCACATTCAGTATTTTTCGTTATTTCTCCTAATACTACATCTTCATCAACAAAAATTCCTTTTAATTCTCCTGGAGTTCCTCTTACTCCTTTTCTTACTGCTACTATGGAAGAATTTACGATTTGGCCAGAATTAACATTTAATATAGTACCTGTATCTACATCTGTAATAGGGTGTCCTAATGCTGCAAATATGCCAGTTTTATCATCGTAAAAGGTTAATGTTCCTACACCAGCAGTAGAGTCCCTTATCCATAAACCTATTTTATATTTACCATCATTTGTTTTTACAGGTTTTATTTTTTTTCTTATAACTGTACCTTTTCTTTCAATGGTAAAATTCAACTCTTTACCTTCTGATCCATTAATTATAGAAGATACTTTTTCCGCATTGGTAATTTTCTCATTATTTATTTCTACTATACTATCACCTATTTGAACCCCAGCTAATGATGCAGGACTAGTTATTTTTCCTTTATCTGTATCTAAATCTGATAATGCAACTACTAAAACACCTTTTGTATTAAGTTTTACTCCTATTGGCTGTCCTCCAGGATATACTGATAATTCATTAGGTATGGATTTTATTGAAACAGATTTAACCTTAAATATTCCCAAAAGACTAACATCTGCACTCTTTTCTCCACCAATTACTCCTGGAGACGCTTTAACACTATTATCCTGTATTAATTTTACTATATTACTTGACCTTGCCGTATCTCCTTCTCTTACAAATATAGTTGTCGGTATATTAAAAGCTCTATAATAGGCACCTATAGTTATTAACAGGACGGATATTATAAAAGGATAAATAAATTTTAATTTAGATCTTTTCATGCTTATACCTCCTGTTTCTTTCATTTGTTATCTTTAAGTTACCCGCTATAGACCTTTATTATGCTATAATATCACTGTATAAGAAGTTAACTATTCCTTTTAAAAACTAAATTTATAAAGTAAAATAAAAAAGATTACAATAACATTAATATTGTAACCTTTTTAGTAAAAAATATATCATTCTATATTTGTTTTATTATATAAGAGATGGTTTTTTATCATCTGCCATTCTAATCATTTCCTCAGCATGTTTTAATGTTAGTTCTGTTACTTCAGTTCCACCTATCATCTTAGCAATTTCTCCTTTTTTTTCTTCATTAGTTAACTTTCTAACAGAAGTATAAGTCTTATCCTCTAACACTTCTTTAGAAACTAAATAATGGGTATCTGATATACATGCTATTTGTGGAAGATGTGTAATACAAAACACTTGATGTTTCCCTGATATGCTATACATTTTTTCTGCTACGCTTTGAGCAATTCTACCGCTTATTCCAGTATCTATTTCATCAAATATAACAGAAGGTATCTTATCTTTATCTACAAACACAGTTTTTAATGCTAGCATAATTCTTGAAAGCTCACCACCAGATACAACCTTTTCTAAAGGTTTTAATGGTTCTCCAGGATTGGTAGAAATTAAGAATTGAACTTTATCTAGTCCATTTTCATTAAACTCTTCCATTAAGTTTACATCTATTTTAAATGTACTCTTTTCTAAACCAATATATTTTAATTCCTCTAAAATATTTTTTTCTAAAATACTAGCGATATTTGATCTTATATTATGAATACAGATTGCTCTTTCTTTTAAGTCATTTATTAATGTAGATTTTTTATTGTTTAATTGCTGAATTATTTCTCCACTATGTATAAGTTCATCATATTGATTACTTATTTTTTCTTTATATTCTAGTATACTTTTAATATCTGGAGCATATTTTTTCTTTAATGAAGCAATTAAATATAGTCTACTATTAATGAGATTTAATTCTTCTTCATCATAATATATATCATCTTTTATTTCTCTTATTTCATCAATATTGCCTTCTATATTATAATATATTTCTTCTAAGGAACTGCTAACCTTTTTTATTTTATCCATATGCATTTGGATAGATTTTAAATCCCTAACAATTGATCCTATACTATCTAATATAGACGGTGTATTTTCACCACCATTATGAAGAATTTGATAACTATAATTCAAAATTTTGCTAATTTTTTCCGCATTAGATAATACACTATACTTTTCCTCTAATTCTTCCTCTTCTTCCAATTTTAAATTAGCATTATTTATTTCCTCTATTTGATACCTTAAAAAATCTATTCTTTTTTCTCTTTCTCCATCTTCTCCTGATAGTTCATATATTTTATTTTCTACTTCTTTTAAATTCCTGTAAACTTCCTTATACTTAATTAAATATTCTTCTATTTTATTTTCCCCAAAGTAATCTAGATAAAATATATGCTTAGAAGAATCTAAAAGATTTTGATTTTCATGTTGCCCATGAATGTCCAAAAGTGTTTCAGTTAAAAGTTTTAATTGAGAAAGTAAAATAGACCTACCATTAACTTTAGCTATGCTTTTTCCAGATTGAAAAGTTTCTCTACTTATTATTATCCAATCTTCATATTCTATACCTTGTTTTATCAGTTCTTCTTTGGACTTTTCATTTTCCAAAGTAAAAATTGCTTCAACAAAAGTTCGATCTTTTCCTGTTCTTATGAGATCCTTATTAAATTTACCACCTAGTACATAATTAATTGCATCAATTAATATTGATTTACCAGCTCCAGTTTCACCGGATAAAATATTAAATCCCTTCTCAAAAGAAATACTTAATTCCTCTATTAAAGCAAAATTTTTAATATTCAATTGAAGGAGCACATTAAATCCTCCTATTCCGTAATCATTTTTTTCATTCTTTGAGTAATTTGAATAGCTTGTTCTGAACTTCTTGCCATAACAAAAATTGTATTATCACCAGCTAATGTTCCAGCTATACCATCAAAATTTAAAGAATCAATAGCCTCTGCTGCCGCTGAAGCTGAGCCTGGTAACGTTTTTATCACTACAAAATTTAAAACATTTTCTACATGCACTACAGATTGTGAAAAAATATTTACAAGCTTATTTGAAAGGTAATTTTCAGTATGATTTATTGTAGCATATTTATACTTACCATTGTTTGATAACACCTTTATAAGTTTTAACTCTTTTATATCCCTTGATACAGTAGCTTGAGTTACATTCATACCAGTTTTCCTTAATTCTTCCGCCAACTCTTCTTGAGTTTCAATATTCTTTGAAGTAATCAACTCTAATATTTTTGCATGACGGGTTACTTTCATTTGTATTCACCTTCGCCTTTCTTAAATGTTTATAGATGTAATTTTTTTCTTAATATACTAAAATAATCGCTATGTTCTCCTTTTAACTTTATAAGCTTACATTTATAAGGAGAAGAAGTTATGTCTACATGATTTATACCATGTAAATTTATGGTCTCCTGTCCATCTATAGCTAAGTGTACGTTAGCAAATTTTCTCTCCATAGTGACTCTTATATTACTATCTCCATTAAGCACTATACTTCTCATACCTAAAGAATGCGAGCATATAGGAGTTAAACAAACAACATCCAAAGTAGGATATATAATTGGACCGCCAGCAGATAAAGAATACGCTGTAGAACCTGTTGGAGTTGATAAAATCAATCCATCGGATACAAAAGTAGTATAGTAATTGTCATCTATATAAATTTTATATTTTACAGCTCTTCCAATTACATCTTTAGCTACCACTATATCATTTAATCCATGAAATATCTTGCTTCCATCTTCATAGTCTACTGTACATTGTACCATCTTTCTTTCTTCTATTTTATAATTACCTTCTAAAATACTTTCAATAGCTAAATGAAAATTAGAACTTTCCACTTCAGTTAAAAAACCCAAATGACCTATATTTATTCCTAATATAGGCACATCATATTTAGCTAAAAACTTGGAAGCTTTTAATATAGTACCATCTCCACCTAATACTATAACTGCTTCTAAATTTGCTGTTTCTTCTTTCTCTAATCCTATAGAATCTTTATAAATCCTTATATCTACATCTTTATAATTTTCTTTTACCTTTTGAATAATGGATTCCATTATCCTTCCACCAATGTCCTTATTTGTATTAACATTTATTCCTATTATTTTCATTTTACTACCTTTCATCTAGATTTTCATGAGATAATTCCACTATATCATGAGCAATACTTGAAGGCAAATTCTCTTCATACCCTTTATCCTTAGTAAAATATATAAGATATTCTATATTACCTTCAGGTCCCTTTATAGGAGAATACTGAAGCCCTACTATTCTAAGATCTAAAGATTTTACAAAATTTATTATTTTTTCTATAACCTCTTCGTGAGTACTTCTTTCTCTAACTACTCCTTTTTTTCCTACCTTTTCCCTGCCTGCTTCAAACTGTGGTTTTATAAGTGCTGCAATTGATCCTTTTTCATTTAATATACTTAATGCTGCTGGTATAACTTTTTCTAGTGAAATAAAAGATACATCAATACTAGCAAAATCAGCATATTCTCCTATTTGCTCATGGGTAACATATCTAAAATTAGTTCTCTCCATACATACAACTCTTGGATCCACTCTTAACTTCCAAGCTAATTGTCCATAACCTACATCAATTGAAAACACTTTTTTGGCTCCATTTTGAAGCATACAATCAGTAAATCCTCCTGTAGAGGCACCTATATCTAAACATACTTTATCCTTTAAATCTATATTAAAACTATTTATTGCCTTTTCTAATTTATAACCACCACGACTAACATATGGCATTTGCTCTCCTTTGAATTCTATATTAGAATTTTCTTTTACTTTTTCTCCACATTTATCTACTCTGATACCATCAATAAATATTTCTCCTGCCATTATGCTTCCTCTAGCTCTTTCTCTTGAAGAAAAAATTCCTTTATCTATAAGTAAAACATCTAGTCTAACTTTCTTTTCAGACATATTTAGCTCCTTTTCTATATCAATTTTATAATGCTTTGTATAATACCATCCACATCTAAACCATAATTTTTATATAATATATCTACTCCTCCATGAGGAATAAATTCATCTTTAAAGCCTAAATTAATTACTTTAGTTTCCTTATGTAATGAGTTAACATACTCAAGTACCATAGAACCAAATCCACCCTCTATAATATTATCCTCTAGGGTAACTATACTCTTGCCACTATACACTAAATCTTTTAGTAAGGATCTATCTAAAGGTTTTACAAAGCTTGCATTTATTATTCCAACTTTTATGCCAGAATTTTTTAGTTTTTCCCTTACTAATACAGCCTGCTGAACCATTCTTCCAACAGCCACAAACATTATTTCACCTTCATCATATAATGTCTCCCATTTACCTTTTTTAAATTCTTTTAAAGGTTCTAAGGTAACATTTGGGTTATCTCCTCCCCTAGGATATCTTATAGCCATAGGTGAATCCTGACTTACAGCCCAATTTAACATATACTCCAATTCTGATACACATTTAGGCGCAACTATTGTCATATTAGGTATATGAGATAAATATGATAAATCAAAAACTCCTTGATGAGTTTCTCCATCTGCTCCAACAATTCCAGCTCTATCTATAGCCAAAATTACAGATAAATTCTGTATGCATACATCATGCAATATTTGATCATAAGCTCTTTGAAGAAAAGTAGAATATACTGCAAAAACAGGTTTTAACCCTTCTGTAGCCATACCTGCTGCTAAAGTAACTGCATGTTGTTCAGCTATGCCTACATCAAAAAATCTATTATTAAACTTTTCTGCAAATTCTCCAAGCCCAGTACCATCTTTCATAGCAGCTGTTATAGCTACTAACCTATCATCCTTTGATGCAATTTTTATCATAGCATCTCCAAAAGCTTTGGAATAAGTTAGACATTTGCTACCACATACTTCTCCACTTATATAATCAAAAGGTCCTATACCATGAAATTTTCCAGGATTTTTCTCCGCATATTTATATCCTTTACCTTTTTTTGTTACTACATGTATTAATACAGGCCCCTGTATTTCCTTTGCCATTGATAAAACCTTGCTTAACTGCTTAATATCATGACCATCTATTGGTCCTAAATATTTAATACCCATATTTTCAAAAAGCATTCCTGGAACCACCATTTGCTTTATTCCATTTTTAACCTTTTCCAAAGTCTTAGCCATACCTTTCCCAATATTAGGTATTTTCTTTAGCACAGAATCTACATCTTTCTTAAATTTATTATATCCAGGATCTACCCTTATTTTACTTAAATATGTAGATAGCCCCCCTACATTACTAGCGATAGACATTTGATTATCATTTAATATTATAATCATCTTTGACTTTTTATAGCCTACATCATTTAAAGCTTCTAAAGCCATACCACCAGTTAATGCTCCATCTCCTATAACTGCAACTACCTCGTAATCTTCTTTTTTTAAATCTCTAGCTCTAGCCATGCCTAGTGCAGCAGATATAGAAGTACTACTATGTCCTGTTTGAAAGTGATCAAACTGACTTTCACATTTTTTAGGGAAACCACTTAGTCCTCCAAATTTTTTTAAGGTATCAAATTTATTTTTTCTACCAGTAAGTATCTTATGTACATAGCTTTGATGACCAACATCCCACACCAATTTATCCTTTTTAAAATCAAATACATTGTAAAGGCTTATGGTCAATTCTACTACCCCTAGATTAGAAGATAAATGTCCTCCTGTTTTAGAAACTTTATCAATTAAAAACTCCCTTATTTCTCCTGAAAACATATCCAGCTCTTCTAGGGACATATCTTTTATTTCACTTATATCTTTATATTTATCTAGTATTTTGATCATATTCATCGTTCCTTTTTAATCAAGTATATTATCCTTGAAACTTTATCAATTATCAATTCGCTTTCGCTCATTGCAAAACTTTTTCCTAAGGCTTTACCTCCAATGGTGGCAGCTGCAACTAGTGCACCAATAAGCGCTGCTATTATTGTAGCATTAGCATTTTGAAAAGCTTCACTAACTTTACTTACAATTAAAGCGCCTATAGATCCACTCACAATACCGCATACATCCCCTATTACATCATTGCAAAAATTTGAAACCTTATCTGCATTTCTTATAAGCTTTACTGCTATTTTAGCTCCAGGAATCTTCTTTGCGGCTTTAGCATGAAAAGGGGTTTCATCTGCTGCTGTAACTGCTACTCCAATTATATCAAATATTATTCCAATAAATATTATAAAAATTAATATAATAAAAGCTACTAATATATTTACATTTCTTAGTAGCACATCAGAAAGAAGATTTACACTTCCAGATATTAATATTGTCCAAAAAATAATAGTTCTTACCCATTTTCTATTATTCTTTGATTTATTATCTTTTATTTCATTCTTTCTAGCCTTCTTATTATTGCTGTTAAAGTTATTATCCAAGTAATTATTCCCCCAAATGAAAAAATTCCTATAAGCTTCATATTGCGGCGTCATGTTGGTTCGCTTTGATGCTTATTTAGATATCTAAATTCTGCTTCTCACTTTACCACATTCCTAGCACTGGTCGCTTCTATGAATTTTTGGTTATTCATTTATAGTTAATATATAAGGAAAAGTGGCAATAATCTGAGTAAAACTTGCGGCTTAGGTCCAGTAGGATTTCCCACAGAATAACCAAAATGTCGCCATTTTGACGGTTTCCCTTTAATACTCCATCTACTTTGTCACCATAAGTAGGACTGGATTGCCACTTAGTCCGCACTGCAATCCTCAAAATATTTCTTTTAGGAACAGTCTAGGAGATTTCCTCAACAGTTAGGTATCCTTCTAGCCTCTTTTGCAATATAGGTTTCAGTAAGCAAAGCCTCTAAAATTTTGGCCAAATTTTAAAGGTGTTATCACCTCTCCCTATATCACTCAAGGCAGGCTACACTGCACATAGCTTTTACACCACAATACAGGTTTAATCCATTTCCGTGCAATAGGCGACTAACCTAAAACACAGATAACGGTCTCCACGAAAGTAGGGTCAGTTGTCGCATGCCATTGCGGCTGCCCCATCTTCCTTACTCCCAGCACCAACCCATGACTGGGCGTCATAAGCCAGCACAAGGAACTTCATCGATATGCCCTTTGACGGATTTTTAGCCCCGCCTTCAAAAGATACTTACCTGACTAGAATACTGCGCCACCTTTCCTTAAGTTTATACCAAATTTATATATATAACATTATTAATTAAATAGAATATTTCTTATATATTCAAAAATAGGTATAATTATTACACTAACATTTCTTAATTTTACAGTATGCAAATTATAAAGTCAATGTTCTAATAATCCCTTTTTAACAGAAATAATGTCAACTCCTGCAATTTAGAACCGTCTTTGTCTATATTATTTAAAAGCTCTATGCACTGCTCCGTTAATTTACAACACATGTCTTTACAATTATCTAATCCATATACACTAACAAATGTACTCTTATTATGTATTTCATCTTTTTTTATGGTCTTTCCTAGTTTTTTCTCATCACCAATTACATCTAAAATATCATCTTTAATCTGAAAGGCCAATCCTAATTTTTCTCCGAATTCATTTAAAATTTTTAAATCTGATTCATCTGCTCCTGCTAAAATCGCTCCAGAAAGTATAGCTCCTTTAATAAGCGCTCCTGTCTTATTTTTATGCATATATCTTAGTTCTTTCTCATCCATTTCCTTATTCTCACCTAAAATATCTACAACCTGGCCTGCTATCATTCCTTCTGAACCAGCACATTGACCAATTAAATGGCCTACTTTTAACCACCTTTTATCTTTATTTAAAGCTTCTTCAAATAAAATATTAAATGCCTCATTTAAAAGACCATCACCAGCAAGTATAGCTATAGCCTCTCCAAATACTTTATGATTTGTAGGCTTTCCACGTCTTAAATCATCGTTATCCATAGCAGGTAAATCATCATGTATAAGAGAATAAGTATGTATCATTTCTAAAGCACACGCTGCTGGAAGTGCTTCTTTATAATCCTTATTATACATTTTATATGTAAGAAGCATTAAAATAGGCCTTATTCTTTTTCCACCTATATTCACGCTATATCCCATAGCTTCATATATTTTTTTATTATAAGTACCCTTATCTTTAAAATATTCATATAGCCACTTTTCTATTTCACACTTTAATTCTTCCATTATCATCAAATCACCTCATTTAAAATGAAGAATTACTAGAATTATAATTGAAATTCTTTATCTCCCTTTTCCGTTAAAATCTTTATCTTTCCTTCTGCTTCATTTAAAATTTTATATAACTTATTAGAAATTTTTATTCCTTCTTCATACTTCTTCATAGAATCCTCTAAAGATAGTTCCCCACTATCCATTTCATTTACTATTTCTTCTAATCTTCCCATTAGATTTTCAAAACTTTCAGTTTTTTTCGGCATGGCACATCCCTCACTTTTCAGTGAAGAGTTAATAGTGAATAATGAAGAATACTGGATACTTTTACTTAATCTAAAATTTTTCGTAATGACAATGTAGAAAAATTGTCCTTTATTCTTCACTCTTCATTCTTCACTCTTCAATATACTAAATTTTCCTTCTCCATCTTTTAATATGATCTTAATATTTGTTTGTTCATTTAATTTACTAATTTCACTAACTACATTATTAAATTCATCCTGTATTACAGCATAACCTTTATTTAATATATTTAAAGGATTTTGAGCAGATAAAAGAGCATTTATTTTACTAAGCTTTTCTTTTCTTATATCTATTTGCCTATTAATTTTATAATTTAATATTTCATTTAGCCTATCTATCTTGTTATATTCATTAACAATAATTTTACCTGGACTATTTAACTCTAAATTTCTTCTAAATAACTGTGCTTTACTCAACTTATCCTTTAAATTGCTATTTATTGAATAGTTCAAATTTCTTTTATAATTTTCTATTTTATTTTGAATCTCATCCAAATTAAACACTGCAATTTCTGCTGCTGCAGAAGGTGTAGGTGCCCTTCTGTCAGAAACAAAATCTACTATAGTATAATCTATTTCATGTCCTACTCCAGTAATAATAGGTATTTTAGAATTATAAATAGTTCTTGCTAATTTTTCATCATTAAATGCCCATAATTCTTCTATGGAGCCCCCACCTCTTGCAACTATTATTACATCTACATCATTTCTTTTATTTAATTCTTTTATCCCATTTATTACTTCTTCACTTGCTCCTACTCCCTGAACAGCTGCAGGATATATTAAAATCTCACAATTTCTATTCCTTCTTTTGGTAACATTTATTATGTCCCTAATAGCTGCTCCAGTAGGCGAAGTCACTACACCTACCTTTTTTGCATATTTAGGTATAGTTTTTTTATGAGAGGGATCAAAAAGTCCCTCTTTTTCTAGCTTACCTTTTAACTTTTCAAAAGCTATGTACAATTCCCCTAAACCTTCTGGTTCTATTTCTTCACAATAAAGCTGATAAGACCCCTCTTTACTATATACTGATACCTTCCCCTTTATAACTACATTCATTCCATCTTCAGGAATGAATGTTAATTCTTTTGCATAACTTTTAAACATAACACAATTTATTTTACTAAAAGAATCTTTTAGAGAAAAATATATATGTCCCGAAGAATGAAGTTTAAAGTTAGAAATTTCTCCTTTAACTCCTGCATTACTTAAAATAAAGTCATTATCTATAACTTTTTTTATGTAATTATTTACATCTGAAACCGTTAGGGTTTTTATAAACATTATTTCAAAACCTCACATGTATTTTTTATAAGCATGATAGGTGTCATAGATCCAACTCCACCTGGTACCGGAGTTATAAAACTTGCCTTAGGCAACACTTTTTCGTAATCTACATCCCCTACCATTTTCCCATCTAATACAGAAAAGCCAACATCTATTACTACAGCTCCTTCTTTCACAAAGTCTTCTGTTATGAATCTTGGTTTTCCTATTGCAGAAACTAAAATATCTGCCTCTCTACATATTTTTTCTATATTCCTTGTCTTTGAGTGACATATAGTTACAGTAGCATCTTCATTTACTAAAAGCTGAGCTACAGGTTTTCCTACTATAGTACTTCTTCCTAACACTACTGCTTTCTTACCTGATATTTCTATGCCAGTACTTTTAATTAACTCTATAATACCTTGAGATGTACAAGGAGTAAAACATTTTTCTCCCTTATAAAATTTTCCTGCATTAATATCAGTTAAACCATCTACATCCTTTAAATGATTTATTCTACTTATAATTTTTTCTTCATCTAAGTATGAAGGTAATGGCATTTGCAATATTACTCCATCTATATTAGGGTCCACATTCAATTTATCTATAGCATCTAAAACACTTTTTTCTGGAACATTTTCTTCTAAAATTATGCTTTTAAATTCCACTCCAACTTCTGTGCATAATCTATGTTGGTTTCTTATATAAAAAAGTGACCCCTTATCGTTACCTATTAATATACTAGCAATGCATGGTGGTCTTAACCCATTTTCTAATCTATTCTGAATAAATTTCTTTAACTTTTCTTTATAACTTATAGCTACCTTTTTTCCATCAATAGGTACTCCCATTTAAGCTTTCACTCCTCTTACATTTCTTTCGCTATATTATCTAATACTGCATTTATAAAAGCTGGTGATTTATCTTCCCCATACTTTTTAGCTAATTCTATACCTTCATTTATAGAAACATTAGTTGGTATATCTTTTTCAAATAACATTTCATAAGTAGATAATCTTAAAATTGCTAAATCAACTTTAGCAAGTCTATTTATTTTCCAATTGCTAAGATATTTTTCTATTTTTTCATCAAGTTCCTTTTCATTTTCCTGTATACCCCTTAGTATTCTAAGTAAATAATCCATATCAACATCTTCTAAATCCAAACTTTCTGGATCCTTTTCTTTTTTAATCCCCATAAGCTCTGTTGCAGTTTCCTCTTCATTATTTATTTCCTTTAAATTATTTACTATATCTAAATAATTTTCTTTTTTAATCATCATTTCAAATAATAACTTCATTGTTACTTCCCTTGTTTTCTTTCTGTTCATTGTTACTCCTCCTAGTATATTTATTATATTTTAAATTATTGTCATATAATTCATAATTATACTAACTTATTTATAACATGGAAACACCCTCTGAAAACAGAGGGTGAAAAAAATTATTCTTCTATTTGTTCTATGTTATTATCCTCAGACTTAGGAATTAATACATTTTGTACATGTATATTTACTGCTGAAACTGTTAAACCAGTCATAGATTCTACTGCTCTTTTAACATTTTCCTGTACTTTAATAGCAACTTCAGGAATTCTTACTCCATATTCTATAACAACACTTAAATCTATTGTAGCACTATTTTCTCCAACAGTAACTTTAACTCCTTTTGATAGGTTCTTTTTACCTGTTAGTATTTGAGTAATACCTCCTACAGCACCAACACTCATACCAACTATTCCTTTAATTTCTGTAGTAGCAAGTCCTGCAATTACGCCAACTACTTCATCAGATATTTTAACAATGCCCATGTCCATTTCATTATTCATATTTTCTTCCATGTTCTCTACCCCCTAGTTTTCTCTTCTATCTTAGCAATTCTTCTGCACTAGTAAAAGGTTTATCTTTAGGTATATTATATCAAATACATCTTCCTTTTACAAATATTATTATTTATTTAGCTATAACTTCTACTTCTTTTATTTTTGTTTCATTCATTACCACACTTTGAATTTCCTTAAGCTGTTTGTCTGTTAACTTTTCCTTCGCTTTTACTATAACAGTAGCTTTATTTTCGTTCAAAGTACATACTACATCAGTATAACCTTTTGCTTGAAGATTTAATTCAATATTATTTTGATAGTTTACAGCCATAGCTAATACTGCATATTTTTCTGCTGTCTTATCCCTTTGCTGTTGAGATATGTTCTTATCTTCCATTACGCTTTTTAAATTCTGCAAAGTCTGTGCATTTTTATTATCCCTTACCATTTTTGATTCCACAAAATAATTGGATGTAGTATCATTCTTCTTGTTATCATTAGTTTTCATTGAAACAGTACTTTTCTCTCCATCGCCTTGAACATATAATGGATTATTAAGTCTCATAGCTAGCAACCCCATACATACTATAAGAGCTACTAAAGTAACAATAATACCAGCTTGTTTTTTATTCATAAAAAATTCCCCCTATCTTTCTTTCTACCAAATTATATGCTTTCATTTTTAAATATATACTATTTTTTCATAGGATAAACATTTACCTTGTTATCAGTTACGTCAAAAAGATTAGTCACTGCTTTTCTTATTCTGTATTCTATAACTTTGTCTTCAGCACCCTCTGCCACTATAAGTACTCCTGTCACTTTTGGTTTATTTTTTTTAACTATTAATGGTTGAGTTTTGTCCCCATTATTAGTTATCACTACAGTTGAACCATTATTCTTTTGTGTTGTTTGCCTTCTCCCCCCTTCATTATCTATTTCCTCTGTAGAGTTAACTGAATCATTAATATTTAATGCTGGAACTTGCTCTTCACCGCTAGCAAAGTAAATCATTACTTCAACTCTTCCTACCCCTTCTGTTTGCTGGAGTATGTTTTTTAGCTCGTATCTTAATTCTTTTTCACTTTCGCTTTCGTTTTCTGGCTTTTTCATTACCGCCTCTTCTGGTGTATTATTCTTATCACCACCAGAGATAGTTTCCTTTACAGAATTACTGGTAGTTTTAAAAAAACTTCCTGCTAGTAAAATCAATACACCCATAAGAAAAATTATTAATAAATTCATTACTGTTTTATTGTTTAATGTTTTTTTTGCATTATTACTTTTAAGTTTCTCAAAAATCTTTTTCAAATCCATGGTTTACCTCCTTTTATATCTTATAAATTGTTATTATGTTTTTTTGAACACCTAGTTCCTTACTTAAATATTCTTTAATATTATTAGAGAGTTGATCCTTTAATATATTATCTTCATTACCTTTCTCACTGCTGTTTACCTGTACCTTTTTAACCTTCTTAACTTTTTTATCCTTTATACCTACGTTTATGTTTTTTATATTAAACTTATTTTCTTTATCATCAAATTCTGCTTTTACATCAACAGTAGTATTCAAATCAGGAAACTTATCCTTAATTTTTTCCTCTATCATGCCTTTAAGATTTGCTTGGAAATTGTTTATAGTATTTTCTAAGGTTTTTCCCCTATACTCCTGTATAGTATTTTTATATTTTTCTTCATCCATAGCCTTGGATATATTGTTGCTATATACGTTAATATCAAAATTTTTATCAAAAATCTTAATTAACGGATTTATTAATACAGATATAAGTATTAATCCAAGAGCAAACTTTGAGTATTTCTTCAGACTATTATCTGGTAAAATCATTTCCACAGCAGTAATAAATAATACTATAGTACAGATATTTATTACCCAACCTTTTAAACTTTCTAGCATTTAATCACCCTCCTATAGCTATTTTCCCTGCTGCAGCAACTATTGATATCATTATAAAAAACATTACAGAGACACATATCAAGCAAGAAGTTATAAGAATAAGTGAATCCCCAGCTGAAGCTATACAATTTACAAGCCTTTTATCTCCAATAGGTTCTATTACAGCTGCTGTAAGTTTATATAATAGTGCAGTTATTAATATTTTTAAAACCGGCAAAATCATTATTAGTATAATAATCACTAATCCTACACTACTTAATGCATTTTTAAGAAGTAAGGAATACCCTGCCACAGTAGACACTGCATCGGAAAGGCATTTACCAACTATTGGTACAAAGTTATCTACAGCATATTTTGCAGTTTTAGCAACTACTTGGTCTATGGTTTTAGAGGATATTCCTCTAACCGTCATAATGCCTATAAATATTGTCATTAATATACCTTGTCCCCATAATGCTATTTGATTTAACAGTTTAGTCAACTTGTCTATTTTATATTCCTCAGTAATATTATTTACGAATTGTAATACAAAGGTCATTGATATTAGTGGTATTATTACATTAGCAAATATTTTTGCACTTATATTAATAGTCCCTATTATAATAGGATCCATTACTGCAGCCTCAGTTATTCCTCCAATAGTAGCAAGAAGCATTATAAGTATAGGAATTAACGCTAGCATAAAATCGGACATTTGCTTTATTGTTTGTCTTGCTAAATCTACTCCCATGTAAAAACTTTTGGCCATAATAATTATTATTAAAGAATAGCAAGCAAAATAAGCTATATTAGACAAATTTTCATTACTAAATGCCTTCTCTAAATTAGTTATTAAGGCACAAATAATAGCTATAATAATAAGTATTGACATAAGTTTAAGGGACAATGAAGTTTCTCTTAGCAAAAAAGAACCTATAGCTTTAGTAAATTTTTTTACAGAAAAATTGCCTTCTCCCTTTTTCATATAGTCTTTTACATAAGATCTTATGTCCATATCCTTTAATAATTCATGATCGCTTTTCATGTTAGTGATGTATTCATATAATTGTTGAACTTCTTTATTTTTGTCAACCTGCTCTGTGGTTGGAGATGCTTGTACATTGAACACAGTTGTAAAAATCATGGTGAGAACTGTTAATAAAATTACTATCCACTTTTTCATCTTTCTCTCCTACATTATCCTTAAGATTGACTGCAATACAGCCATAAGTATTGGTATAGCTAGTACAAGTATTAATATCTTCCCTGCAAACTCAACCTTTGAAGCAATACTTCCTTGTCCTGCATCTTTGCATATTTCACTACAGAATGAAGCTAAGTATGCAATACCTAATATTTTAAATACAGTTGTTAAATAAATAAAATCTATATTAGCTTTTAAAGCAAGCTGTTGCAGTAAATTCATAATGGATGTTATTTTAGTTATCATAAAAAGGAAAATCAAAATTCCAGCACATATACTGATTTGTATTGCTAATTCTTCTTTTTTACTATCTTTTACTATCATTACAATAAATAAAGAAGCAAAAGCAAAAGCTACTACTTTTACTATTTCCATGTCTTCCTCCTATAATTGGAACATAGTTTTAACTACATTAAACAGCTTGTTTACAAGATTTATTACCATCATTAATATTATTACTATACCTGCTAAATTTGTTATTACTGCATAATCATCATATCCGCTTGTCTTTAGTATCTTGTCAAGTATAATAATCAAAATACTTACAGCTCCTATTTTAAAAATTAAATTTACATCCAACATATTTCTTCTCCCCCTTTTAGATGAGCATAATTACAATCATAGTTCCTAAAGTGAAACCTAGGTATCTATACATCTTTACATTTTTTTTCATTAATATTTCAGCCTCTAATATTTGCTTTTTCAAATTTTCTAAAGTTAATACAAACATTCTTTTTTGCCCTTCAACATCAGATTCTCCTAAAGTTTTTCCAAGGTTTAAAATCACATTCATATCTTCTTTATTTACATCTAATGAATCTTTCATTTTCTTAAAGGCTTTTTTAAAACCATCATAAACACTATCCACTTCATTCAATTGCAACATATCTGATACGATTTTAAAGAATTCATTTAATGGATAACTGCTTTTTTGGTATATATTATAAAAAGCTTCTGGTAAAGGAGTGTGGGTATATATAATTTCATTTTGCAGTTGATGTATGCCCCTTTCCATTTCCTTTAGCTGATTAGTCCTTTTCTTAAATCTTTCACTTAATATGAAGCCTGTTGTTGTGGAAGAGGCTAAAACTAATAAACTGCCCATAATTTTCAACATACTAACCTTTTAGAATAACCTTATCATCTCTAAAACTATATATATATTCCACAGTACCTATACCATTTTTATTACTTAAAATAATAGCTTTCTTAAAAACTTTATTATCCATTATCTCTTTAAAAACAGCTCTTTCATAAAGATCCTCTATACCATAACCATGTATGGTAGTTATAAGACTAACCCCTGAATTCATAGCACCTATAATACTTTCCATATCTGATAAAGTACCTATTTCATCACACACTATTATATCCGGAGACATACTTCTTATGGCCATCATTATCCCTGAAGCTTTAGGACAACAATCTAAAACATCTGTCCTTATGCCTATATTTAATTGAGGAATGCCATTATAACATGCTGCTATTTCACTTCTTTCATCTATTACACAAACTTTTTTCCCTTTAAACCTAAATTCCTTTATTCCTTCAGATATATTTCTTGCTATATCTCTTAAAAGAGTTGTTTTACCACATTTTGGGGGAGAAATAATTATTGTATTTTCCATAATATTATTTTCAATAATATAAGGTATTATTTTATTAGAACATCCTATTACTTCCCTACATATCCTTATATTCATTGACGCCGTATCCTTTATTGTTTTAACTTCATTATTTTGAATAACACATCTCCCACATATACCTACCCTATGTCCACCTTTTATAGTTATATATCCTTGTTTAATTTCTTCATCATAGGCATAAATGGAATAGTTACTCATTCTTTGGATGATAATTTTGATTTCTTCTAAATTAGCAATATGATTAGTTATTATTTCATCGTCTCCATATTGAAGTATTATTGGCTTGTCTCCTCTAATTCTTATTTCTTGAAGATTATTCATGTCTTTTAAGTCAATAGATTTTTTAATACTATCTGGTAATATATTTAATATTTCTCTATCGTTTATCATCTTTTATTCTCCTTTCTTATTAAAAGGTATTTTAAATTCCATTAAAATATGACTGACTAAGAAAATTTTTTTAATTTTTCCAAACAAAAAAATCAGATTGATTTTTTATCAATCTGATTTTTCACTTATACTTATGTAACTAAATTTTATTCACAATCATCGCAATCATCACAACCACACCCACAACCTATATGAAGTGGAATGTCTTTATGACAATTTGGACAAATTATACTATCTTTTCCTTTTAAAATTCCAGTATCTATATATACTGTTTCACCACAATTATCACAAGTCATATCAATAAAGTCTTCGATATCTTCTTCATCAAAATCATCTTCGTCTTCATCATCATATAGATCTTCTTCTATTGAATTTAAATCTTCATCTAATTCATCTACATAATCCTGAAGATCATTTTGTGAATCTTTAATTTCTTCAATTTCTTCACCGATATCTTCCAATATACTAGCTATTTCTCTTATTATTCTTCCTTCTTTGCTTTCCTCATCAATCCCTAATCCATCGATTAATCCATTCAAATAAGCAACTTTTGATTTTAAAGTATCCATATTTTCACATCCTTTTTTTATTTAATAATAACGACATACATTACATGTATGTCGTTACAAAAATGTACACTTATTATATTATAACCTAAACTCTTTCCATATATTCGCCAGTTCTAGTATCTATTCTAATCATATCTCCTTCATTTACGAATAATGGAACTGGAACAACTGCTCCTGTTTCTACAGTAGCTGGCTTTAATACGTTTGTAGCAGTATTTCCTTTTGCACCTGGTTCTGTATGAGTTATTTGTAATTCAACAAAGTTTGGTGGTTCTACTGAGAATGCTTCTCCTTTGTAGAACTTTATTATAGCAAACATATTTTCCTTTAAGAACTTAATTGCATCTTCAACCTGTTCAAAATTTAATGGAATTTGTTCAAAAGTTTCTTGATCCATGAAGTAATATAACTGTCCATCAGAATATAAATACTGCATTTCTTTTCTTTCAATTACAGCTTCTTGGAATTTAGCTGTTGGGTTAAATGTTGTTTCAGTAACTCCACCAGACATAACATTCTTTAATTTTACTCTTACGAAAGCTGCACCTTTACCAGGTTTTACGTGTAAAAAATCCACAACTGTGAAAACTTGTCCATCTAATTCAAAAGTAGTTCCTTTTCTTATATCTCCTGCTGATATCATTTTTAAGAATCCCTCCAAAACTATTAATTCATTTATATTATAACCTTATCAGGTAAGTTAATACTTATTAATTTATATAAATATCATATTTTTTGGTGACTTTGAAAGTACTTCACAACCACTTTCAGTGATAAGAATTAAGTCCTCAATTCGTACTCCAAATTCATTTGGTAGATAGATCCCCGGTTCATCTGTAACTATCATACCTGGCTTTAATATTGTGTTTCCCATAGGACTTACTCTTGGATTTTCATGTATTTCTCTTCCTACACCATGACCAAGTCCATGACCAAAGTAATCACCATAACCATTTTTCTTAATAACATCTCTTGCTACTTTATCAACTTCTGCCCCTGTTATACCAGGTTTATAAGCTTTCAAAGCCTCTTCTTGAGCTTTTAAAACTACATTATATACTTCTGTCATTTTTTCTGTTGCATTTCCCATAACTATAGTTCGGGTCATATCGGAACAATAATCATTATACACACAACCAAAATCTAGGGTCAAGAAATCTCCCATTCTTATTACCTTATCTGTTGGCTGTCCATGTGGTAATGATGATCTTTCACCTGATGCTACTATAGAAGGAAAAGATAATCCACTAGCTCCAAATCTTTTTAACCAGTATTCTAATTCTACTCCAACTTCTCTCTCACACATACCAGGTTTTACAAATTGTAATATTTTTATAAAAGCTTCATCTGCAATAGCCGCTGCTTTTTTTATTGCTGCTACTTCATCACTATCTTTTATTATTCTTAGTTCCTCTACCATGCCTTCCATAGGAACTAGTTCGCAATTTAATTTATCTTTATATGTAATATATTTATCAAATGTAAGTATATTTTCTTCAAAACCAAGAGTCTTTATTCTTAGTTCTTCTACTACATCTTTTAAAAACTCTTCAATTTTTCCCTTGTATTGTTTAACTTCCAAGCCTTTTACCTGTGCCATGGCTTGCTCTGTATATCTTGAATCTGTTATAAATACAGCTCTATCTAAACCTATGACAGCAAAACTTTCATCTCCAGTAAAACCACTTATATAGTTTCTATTTGGGTCTCCTACAAGTAAAACTCCGTTTAAACCCTTTTCTTTCATTTTTTCTCTTAACTTCTCTATTCTATTTTGAAACATGTTTTCACCCCCAGATGTATATTTACTGCTGAACAATGATATTTTATCAAAACTTGTGATTATTTGCAAATAATATTGCATAATTATTTCATTTTATTATTTTTTATATTTCATAATACTATTAATTATATAATCACCAATTGCCTCAATAGATTTATTATAATTATCTATTTTTATATGAGCCTTATTATATATTGGTAACCTTTTTTTGTACAGTTCTATCAATTTTTCTTTTATATTATTTTGTAATAATGGTCTGTCATTGGATATCTCATTTCTAGTAATCAATATTTCCAAAGGTACATCTAAAAATATAGTTATTCCTGCATTATTTAATTTATCTATATTATTATAAAATGCAGGCAACCCTCCTCCGGTAGATATTACTCTTTTATCCATACACATGATATCATCCACAATTCTTTTTTCCAATTGCCTGAAATATTCTTCCCCCTTACATTTAAAAATTTCTTTTATAGTCATATTCTCATTATGTATTATACTCTCATCTGTATCCATAAAAGAATAGTTTAATTTTTGACTTAAAATTTTTCCTATAGCAGTTTTACCGGAACCTGGCATACCAATTAAAATTATATTTATATTATCCCTCCCCATCAAGTGATTCTTAGCTTTAGATGAAATTTTCTTAACACCAAATAAAATTCATAAACCTAATCTCAATCTTCCTACAACATTGTTTATGTCATCGCTATTCTTTTTTAAACTTAAAAATATTATCTCCTTAAATCTATTATTATATTTGATGCTATTTATAAAACTAAAAAAAGAAGTTATACTACCTTTAAAGGTTAATTCAACATCTATATTATTATTTTTATCTTTATCAATATTAACTATACTAAAATTTTTATTTTCTTCTACAAGTTCTATAATATCACTATATGTATACTTTTTCACTTTTTTTTCAGATAAATTTCTATACTTTTTCTGAATTTTTTTATTAACAGATATTTGTTTTTTTATGTTATCATAGACTTTATAATTAAAAACAACAGATATTAGTAATATGCATAAAGTTAATACAATTAACAATTTATAGTTATTATCTTGCATTTAGTGCTACACCTACTTTGTAATAATAATTATCCCCTTTTTTTTCAGGTCCTTTCAGATTCACCACTGTAAAATTATTCTTTTGTTCCAAATTTATTATGCTTTGCTTACACTCCTTAATACTACTACCAATACCATCTATATATAATGTATTATTTCTTAAAGTTATAAAATAGAAATTATTATTATCCTTTGTTATTTCCCATAAATCTTCTATATTTTTTTTAATTATTTTATTATTTTCTTTTAAACACATATCTTGAACTTTTGCGTCAAATGTTTTCTCCTCCCTTTTTAAATTATTTAATCTATTCATATTAGCTTTTAGAATACATATCGAAAAAAGTAGTAAAGCCAATGCTATAAAAAATATTAATTTAAATATTTTTTTCTTTCTTTCTAAATTTTCTTCCATAAAACTATAGGGAATAAAATTAGTATTACTCATAATATTATCCTCCCATATAAATGAACTTCTTGATTATATCATCTCTACCAACAGATCCTAAATCTTTACACTCATAATACTTTGTACTTTCTTTTATCAAATCTTTATTTTTAAAATTCACAAAATATACTGCATTTAAATTCTGTTCTCCCATCTTTCTACTGCTGTGTTCTATAAAATCTTTTAAATATTTAATAAATGTGTTTTCATCATAATTATTTATTATATTATTACAAATTAGTTTATTATCCTTGCAAGCTATAAGATATGTTTTATAATTATGAATAAAAGTAAATATAAATTGTTTTTCTTTAAAACTTTTCATAAAAAAATTTAAAAAACAAAATTGTATTAGCCATACTCCCTTAACACTATTTTTATTAAATTCAATATTCTTAAGCATATCAATTTCTTTCCAATTCAAACAAAAAACTAATACCTCTATGCTCTTCTCTCCTTCTTTGTAAATACTATAAGAATAAATAAGATTATCTATATCCTTAAAATAATATTCAATTTCTCCCCTAATAACCTTATCCAGATAAGACTTTTTCACCTTAGGTATAGTTATTAACTTAACAAAAACCTTTTCTCCATTTAAAATAAAATGTATATTTCTTTTCTGAATATTTACTTTTAAATTTTTCAATTCATTTCTATCACCAATAATTTTTCTTTCCATACCTTCTTTAATATTTTTCCTTAACAACTTTCTGCCACCATAATCATTTAGATATATGTACTCATCATCTATCTCTATTACACTATTTCTTTTAAACAATTATTTTCCTCCTCAAGATTTATATTACTTATTTTAAATTAGATGTGTCCCTTATGTAATTAATAATAAATTTATTATTATTAATCCTCATGCATTGTAGTGTCAATATATAAAAGGAAATAACAACGCAAATAGTACCAACTAATAAGGTATATATAAGAATAAATCCTCTTTTTTTCTTATTCCAAAACATCGCTCATATTCCCTTCCATATTTTGTTTTTATTTTTACATATACAGTATTACAGACGCCTTCCACTAGAAAACTTTTAACATCATACATTATAGTATTACTATATTTTGAATTGCTTTTATTGTAAGAAATCACTAGCTTTCCATTCTTTAATTTTATATAATTACTTTTATCCTTATTATTAACCTTTATTTCATTTACATCTTTATTATTCTTAAATATATCAATGCTTTCTGCTGCATCTAATTGTTGCTCAATAAAAATAAATGCTTGATCTACATAAAATTCTTCCATGATATGATTACTTTCTTTCCTATATAAATTTAAATATATTATTAAACTTCTTATTCCTGCTAATGATATAATTGAAATTATACTTATAGATATTAAAATTTCTATTAAAGAAAATCCTTTTTTCATTGTTCAAAATCCTTATCAAAATCACACTCAATATATTTATCATCCGATATTTTTAAAAGGATATTTACATTATATCGCTTATGTTTATCTTCTACTTTCTCCACATTTACATGAATATATGGCTCTTCTTTTGGATTACTCTTAGATAAAATTTCTTTCAAATGCTTTTTCCTTAAATTTTCCATATTAATATTTTCCTTATGGATAAATTTTTCTTCACCTTGTTTTATATAAAATAATTCCTCCTCTTTTAAGTTATATGCTATATTATTTTTTAATCCTTCAATAAAATAAGCATATTCCCTTAAATTTTCATTATATAATTTTAATTTACAAGAAACTATAATTACACTAACAGCAGTTATGGCCATTAAAGAAAATAAAGTCATACTACATAATACTTCAATTATTGTAAATGCCTTTTTATTTAATTTCCACATGGGCTGTTCCCACTGATATAGTAATTTCATGTACTTTTCCTTTCCTATCCTTATAAGCTATAGTGCAAGCATCTCCAGTTATTCCTTTTTCATTTATACCTATTTCTCTTTTACTATTCCCGGCTTTTGTAAATACAAATTTTGTGGGCAAGTCGTATTTATTTATCCTTATACCACTACAATAAAATATAATACTCTTATCATTATTTAAAAAGCATATTTTGCCAGATATTTTTTTCTCTCTACAATATTGCTTTCCATTATTTATAAAATTAATTATAGATTGATCACATAATGTATAATCTAAATTATTCGTTATATTAGAAAATCCATTAATATTTAAAGTTATAAATGCTGCTGATATAGATAATAGTCCCATATATACTAATAATTCTATAATAGTAAACCCTTTCATTAATTTACTATATCTATCTTTATATATTTTGTTCTGAATTATTTTCTGTAAATTTTTCATTTGATAAATTATATCCATCCTTATTTATGGTCATCTCATGTTTAGTTCCTTCTATAGTAAATGTTATTGTGGCTTCATCATCCTTAGCCGTTGATACTGTAATAATATTATCATTTTCACCATCACTAAAGCTTATTAAATTATTTATGTCTCCTTGTATACTTCCTTTGATGAATTTCCCTCCATTATCTGCATAACTTGCCATAGCAGCCATATATATTTGCCTTGCATAATTATCTACTTTTAATTTTTGTGCTTTTCCCCTATAACCATTTAGTTTGGGAATTAACAATCCCATAAGAACTAAAATTATAGACATTACAGTTATTAATTCTATTATTGTAAAACCTTTTTTTATAGAATATTTTTTCATAATACTCCCTCCATATAATAAATATAAATGCTTAATTATATAGCCAAGGAATCCATTAAACTTAACATGGGCATAAGTATAGATATTGTTATAACTCCAACCAAAATAGATATTATTACAATAATTATAGGTTCTATATACTTAACACATTTTTCGATGCATTCTAATACATCTTCTTTATACCTTTCGGAAATTCTTGAAAATATATCCTGTAAATTTCCTTCCTCTTCTCCAATAGCTATTATAGAATTAACGCTTTCACTAAATAAATCTGATTTTTTAAAAGCTTTACTTAAACATTGACCTTTAAGAATAGAATTTCTTACTTCTTCTATTTTCTTTAAAATCAATTTGTTCTTTATTAACATGCTTGACTTTTCTATAGAATCTAAAATACTCATACCTGAACTAAAGGTAATACCCATAGCCATGAACAACCTAGATATTTGTATTTTTTTATATACCTTCCCCAAATAGGGTATATTAATTAAAATATTATGAATTTTTTTCCATTCTCCACTAGTCTTATAGCAGTATAAAAGATACAAATTTAGCCCTAATAATATAAAAGCAATATAATGCTTTCCGCTATTTGCATACTTCACAAATGAAAACATAGCTTTTGATAATGATGAAACTGGAATTTTAAAAGATTCTATCAATTGAATGAATTTTGGTAGGATATTAAATATTAGAAAACTTATTATGGATATTGCTACACATAAAACTATAATAGGATATGATAAAGATTTTTTTAATTCCTTACTTATTTCTTCGCCATATTTGTAGTAACTAGATAACTTTTTTAAAATCTTAGGTAATTCTCCACTTTCCTCTCCTATTCTTATCATTTCTATCAAAAATGTTGGATATATAAAACTATATTTATTAATGACAAAATGTAATGTTTGACCTAAATAAAGGCCTTCTTTTATACTTTTTAAACTGCTTTTAACTATAACATCTTTAAAGTAATCTTGTAAGAGATCTATTGAATTAGGTAAGCTTACACCAGATTCCAGCAAAATTGATAATTCATAGCAAAACACATATAAATCCTTATATGATAATTTATTGTTTATAAAAAATCCATTAATTAAATTTTTCTTTTTTATGTTAATAAGATAAAAACCTTTAGTCCGAAGACTATATTTAAGTTCACAAATATTATCTCCACAATATATTCCCTTTATCTTTTTTTCTTTTCCATCAATAGCCTTATAAAAATATATACTTCATCACCTCCTAAAAAAGGATTGATACGCAACTTTTTAGAGTACAAATGACAGAGTATAAATACTAAATTTTTTCTTCTTTGTTATATATAAAAGTCGAACCTTACCATTAGTGCAGTTTATTATGTAATTCTAAGATTAAAGTCTTTCTACTTCTTCCAAAGAAGTAATTCCTTCTTTAACTAGTTTCAAACCATTTTCTTTTAAGGACTTCATACCTTTCTGTAGACTATAATCTCTTAGCTTTTCTACACTAAAATCTTTGGATATTATGTATCTATGTTTATTTTCAATTTTCATAAGTTCATATACTACTGTTCTACCCAAATATCCGCTGTTATTACATTGATTACATTTATTTTTCTTATCATATCTAAAGTTATTGCTATTACAATATGGGCATAGTTTCCTTACTAGCCTTTGAGCTATTACTGCAGTAATAGCATCAGCTGCTAAATACTTAGGTATCCCCATATCTATAAGCCTTAATATTGAAGCTGGAGCATCTTTTGTATGCAAAGTAGACAAGACTAAATGTCCTGTTATTGCTGCCCTTACTGCTATTTCAGCTGTTTCTTCATCTCTTATTTCGCCTATCATAATTACATCTGGATCTTGCCTAATTATACTCTTTAACCCAGAATAAAAAGTTAATCCAACCTTATTATTAACATTTACTTGATTTATTCCTTTAATGGAATATTCTACGGGTTCTTCTACAGTAATTACATTTTTATGCGCCTTATCTAATTCATTTAACATAGCATATAAAGTAGTAGTTTTCCCGCTACCTGTAGGCCCTGTAACAAGCACCATACCTTGGGAACAACCTAATATATTTTTTATAGTTTCCACTCCTTCTTTATCAAAGCCTAATGATTCTAATGTGATTTTATTTTCCTCGCTGTACAATATTCTTATAGCGATTTTTTCTCCATTAACTGTTGGCAGAGTAGAAACTCTTAAATCATAAATTTTTTCTTCAACTTTATATTCAAATTTCCCATCTTGAGGTATTCTTTTTTCAGTAGCATCCATAAAGGACAATATCTTTATTCTACGAAGTATTTGATAATATATGTCCATTGGTATAACCGTAAAATTACTAAGTATTCCATCTATCCTCAATCTGATATTCACTTCTCCTTTAAAAGGCTCTATATGAATATCACTAGCTTTTTTTAAAATAGCAGACGTTATAATATAATCTGTAACCTTTATTGTAGGTATAGTATGTACTACATTCTTTTCATTATGTAAATATTTTTTTCCTTCATTTTTCTTTTCCCAAACTTCTATTAAATTATTTATTCCTTTTCTTTCTTGATTTTTATAGTAAAATTTATGTATGGATGCGCTAATGATATATTCTGGTATTATTTTCACTTCTATATCCATACCTGAAATAAATCTTAATTCTTCCCCTATAGATGTTGTAAACTTATCTGTTGCAAATAAATATAGTGTATTATTCACCACATCATATGGAAGGATTACATATGTTAAAGCAATATTTAAAGGGATATATTTTAATGCTTCATTATTTACATTCAACTCAATATTTTTCTTTATACCTTCTGCCACAATGCTCACCTCTTTTCAGAATACCTTTTTCCTATATTATTTGCCATTATATCCATAATACTTTTTTATAAACAAAAAACCTACTCTTTCTTTAGTAGTCTATAATTCTACAAAGAATAAGAATAGGTTTACAATTAATTGCTTCCATTTACCTTATATCTAGATGGATTTATAGATATAAGATTATTAGAATTATCCTTAGGATTATACATAAACACTTCATTTTTATCATTATTTTCTTCTAAATTAGTAAATCCACAATAATATAATAATCCTTCTGAATCTACATGAAGTCCACCTTCTGAATCCACCATTTGAGGAAAATCATAATTAATTCTTTCTATTTTTAAAGTATTTAAATCTATCTTATATAAAATTGTTATACCAGTATTTTTATCTGATGCTATAATATATATCAAATTATTATTTTTATCAAAAACTCCATCATATACATTTTCTATATTTACACTAAAATCAACACTTTCATTATTTTGCTTATTGTATAGATATAACTTGTTTTCTTCTATGTTCTTAGAAAAAATTAACATATTATTATTTAAATACATAAAGTACGTACAATATCCTTGTATATTATCTAAATACATTTCTTCTTTATGATCTTTTATATTATATTTAAATATTCCTGTACTTTTCCCATTACCACTATATATTCCATAATAAATAATTTCTTCATCATTTATCCATGAATATAAACTTCCCGATATAAGCACTTGACTTTTCAAATCAACTTTTTTACCTTTCTCTATATCATATAGTGATAATCCTTGTGCACTATCTAAAGATTGGCTCTTAAAAGTTCTATATGCTAATTTACTTCCTTGAGAGGAAAGCTTTAGATCCTTTGCAAAATAAAAATCATTTATTACTTTTCCTCCATTTTTACTTATTACTTTTATATTATTTTTTCCTAATTCTTCTTGATTATAAGTAACAAATGTATATATTGAATTTTTATTATTATATTCTATATCTGATACATAATCTAAAGAATCTAATTTAGCAATAGCTTCCTTATCTGTCTTATAAATATTTAACTTTGTATCTTTATTTTCCATAACTATAGTATTAGGATAATTGGGTATATTAATACTTTTTTCACTGTCACTAATTTTGCTTTTTCCTTTGCTGCAGGATGAAGTGGTAATTATTAGCAATCCTAAACATATTGCTAATGTTATTTTTTTAAAAAGAGCCATTTATATATTGATCTCTCCTACAAATACTATTTCAGCGGGTCCCGTCATTAATACTCCATTATTGGTAATTTCTATATAAAGTATTCCCCCTGGCAGCTCTACTTCTGCTTTAGTATTTATCAATCCAAGTTTGTTAGCAGCAATTACACTAGCACAGCTTCCTGTACCACAAGCAAGAGTTGGTCCTGCTCCTCTTTCCCATGTTTTTACTTTTATTTTATCTTTACTAATTATTTCACAGAAATTTACGTTAGTTCCTTTAGGAAATAGTTCATATCTTTCTATAAAACTACCTTCTAAAATATGAAAATTATCTAATTCTCCAAATATTACTGTATGAGGTACCCCCATTAACATAGATGTTATTTCATATTCTTTATTTTCTACCTCTATTTTTTTTCGTACTATTTCATTTTTTGAATTAGCTGGTATATCTTTTGGATTAAAAGATTGTTTTCCCATATTAATAGTTATATTTTTTGCCTTACCATTTTCAATTTCTAAAAATGCTTCTTTTACTCCATCTCCTGTTTCTATTTCTATTTTCGCATCTTTTACAATACCTTTATCATAAATATATTTTGCAAAACATCTTATACCATTTCCACACATAGAAGCATAAGAACCATCTGCATTTACTATTACCATTTGTATTTTAGCTACATTGCTTTTTCTAACTAAAAGTATACCATCTCCACCTATACCAAAATGTCTATCGCAAAGCTTTTTTGCTAATTCCTCTTCTCTATTTAAATAAATACCCTCAAAATCCTCCACTACTATGAAATCATTTCCATTCCCTTGCATCTTAGTAAAATACATATCCTTTTCCCTCCTAAAAAAATATCAGAATTAGTTTACTACTTTACTTTAATAATATCAATAATAAATATGTCTTTATTTTAAATTTTTATAATGTTATACTATATACTACAATAATAGCGGATAAATTAGGAATATTTCGGTAAATTTTACTTCCTAGTTATAGCTACTAATAACCATACTGAAAGGATGATAACTTTGGCTTTAGATGGTATTTTTTTATATAGCATATCAGAAGAATTAAAAAATAAAATTATAAATGGACGGGTTGAAAAAGTTAATCAACCAGAAAAAGATGAAATTATTCTTTCCATTAAAAAGGAAAGAACTAATTATAAATTGCTTATAAGTTCAAGTCCTGTATATCCTAGAGTACATTTAACAAAAATGTCAAAAGAAAATCCTATGTCACCACCTATGTTCTGTATGTTACTTAGAAAGCACTTAAATAGCTCTAAGTTAGTTAATATACGCCAGTTAGATACAGATAGAATATTGTTTTTGGATTTTGAAAGTACAGATGAATTAGGGTTTAATAGCATATACTCCTTAGTAATAGAAATTATGGGGAGACATAGCAACATTACCTTAGTACGCCATAGGGATAATATTATTATGGATAGTATCAAACACGTTACCCCAGATATAAATAGTGTTAGATGTCTTTATCCTAGTATACCATATGTATTTCCTCCAGCTTCTGAAAAATTAAGCCCTCTAAATTATATATACGAAGATTTAGTTGCTTTTGTTAAAGAAAAAAATATAAAATTTGAAAAAAATATTTTTTCAAAAATTTTTACTGGTATAAGTACTCAATTTTCTAAAGAAATCTTTTATAGAATGTCAAAATCTAATATTCAGTTAAATATTGATAACTTGTATGAAATATATAATGAACTAGAAAATATATTTAAAGAAATAAAGGAAAATCATTTCTTTTTTGCTTTGTATTCACAAGAAAATGAGTTTAAAGATTTCTATTGTTTTGAACTAACAAATTTAAATGATATTAAATTAACTGAATATACTTCTGCTTCTGAACTTTTAGATGAATACTACTATCATAAAGATAAAGAAGATAGACTAACTAGTAAAAGCTCTAATCTTTTAAGACTTATTCATAATAATTTAGATAGATGTTATAAAAAGCTTAATTTATTAGAAAATACCTTAAAAGAATGTGATGGAAAAGACACATATAAAATATACGGAGAATTACTTACTGCTAATATATACAGTATAAAAACTGGAGAAGAAAAAGTAACTGTTTTAAATTATTATAGTGAAAATGAAGAATATGTAAATATAAAATTGGATCCTAATAAAACTCCTGCTCAAAATATTCAAAGCTATTTTAAAAAATATAATAAGTGTAAAAAATCAGAAGAAGCTGCTTTAGTTCAAATAGAATCTACAAAAGAAGAAATAAACTATCTTCAATCTGTCTTTACAAGTATTAAAAATGTAGAAGATTATAAAAGTATTGACGATATAAAGAGAGAACTTATGGAAACTGGTTATATTAAATTTAAAAAGGAAGGAAAGAAAAAAGAAAAATTAAGTAAACCTATGCATTTTATATCTTCTGAAGACATAGATATATATGTTGGAAAAAACAATATCCAAAATGATTATTTAACCTTAAAATTCGCTAATAATCATGATATATGGCTTCATACAAAAGATATACCTGGTTCTCATGTAATAATAAAAACAGTAAATACCTTCTCTGAAAAAACCTTAGAAGAAGCAGCAAATCTAGCTGCCTACTATAGCAAAGGTAAAGATTCCTCAAAGGTGGCAGTGGACTATACTGAAGTAAAAAATGTTCATAAACCTAATGGAGCTAAGCCGGGAATGGTTATATATTACACAAATAAAACAATCTATATAACTCCCGAAAAGCCTTCTTTAAAAAGAATTGATTAAAATAATATACTCTTAAAAGTAAAGGGCTAGCAATTGCTAACCCTTTTATCTTATAGCTCCACTAAAAGTTCTTCTAAACTTTAAATGAAATAAGTGTTTCCCAATACCTAATTTAATCCAAATGCAGGAATTTACTTATATTACTAAAGATTTTTTTCGTAGGCTTCTACCATTCTCTTTACCATTTCTCCACCTACTGAACCATTTTGTCTTGATGTTAAATTACCCTTATCAATATTTTCATAATCGGAGAATCCTAATTCATGAGCTACTTCCATTTTAAATCTTTCTAATCCCTGTCTAGCCTCTGGTATTAATACTCGATTTGAATTTCTTGCCATAAGATTACCTCCTTATTGAAATATATTTTTTATTTATCTAGTGATTATTTGTTTTTGTATTATAAGTTTGTACAAAACAGCACTTTAATATGATATTAAATTGGAGGCAATTATAGCAATAAATTCTTTTAATCATTAATTATAAGTTCTATTGGGCAATGATCAGAACCATAAATATCTGTAAGTATTTTTGCATCAACAACTTGTGATAATAAATTATTGGATACGAAAAAATAATCAATTCTCCATCCAGCATTTCTTTCCCTAGCTTTAAATTTATAACTCCACCATGAATATTCAACCTCTTGTGGATAAATATTCCTGAATGTATCTGTATATCCATTTTCTATAAGCTTATCTAACCAAGATCTTTCTATAGGTAAAAATCCAGAAGTATTTTCGTTAGCTTTAGCATTCTTTAAATCTATTTCTTTATGTGCAGTATTATAATCTCCGCATATAATTAACTTTTTCCCTTTCTCCACTAAATCATTGCAATAATCTAATACAGCATCATAAAACTCTAATTTATACTTAAGTCTTTCCTCATTCATCTGTCCATTTGGAAAATATATATTTAAAAGAATAAATTCATCATATTCAGCTATAACTATTCTTCCTTCACTATTAAATTTTTCCATATGAATACCATGATACACATTTTTAGGTTTTATTTTTGTATAAATAGCTGTCCCACTATAACCTTTCTTTTCTGCAAAACTAAAATAAGAATAATATCCTTCTATGTCTCTTAAATTATTTTCTAATTGATCTTCTTGAATTTTAGTTTCCTGAAGACAAAATATGTCTGGTTTTTCTTCTTCGATCCATTGAAAAAAATTTTTTTTAGCTATTGCTCTTAATCCATTTACATTCCATGAATAAATTCTCATTTTTATCACCTTTATTCTTTCAATTTTAAATTTTTATTGTAATCTATGCTGAATACACCTTTAATATATAAACGGTTATTTATTATTTCTATTTATATATACATTCATAGCTTGCATAGCCTTATAAGCAGCAAATATAAACGCCATTTTGGCCATTATAGTAACAACTGGATCTATTACACCACATATTGCCATTAACTCCATCATTGTGATTTTCCCCCTTTGATTTTGCTGAATAAATATATATTGCTTAAAACTAATAATACTACAGCAACTGTTAAAAACTTTATATATTTTCTATTTTCCTCTATTTCGTTTTTTCCTAAAGAATAAAACTCAAATTGAATATTTCCTTTTTTGATATCCTTAAAATTATTAGTTCTATAGCATATAGAAGGTATACTTTCTTTATCACTTACGTATAATTCTTTTTCTATTATGTCTCTCTTATCTAAAACTTCTACCCTTATTTTATTATTTGTTATATTTTTTGAATTACATGGTAAGCTCATAGTAAAATTAAAGTTTTCTAATGGATACTTCGAAATATTTCTATCATAGAAAGGAATATTAATTTCAAACCTTTCTCCCTGCTGTCTATTCCACCCAAAACCACGTAATCTAGTATTCCCTTCTACAATAAATCTAATGTTTTCATGTTCTTTTATAGTTCCCTGTATATCTATACCACCGTAATTTTCTTTCACTTTTAATCCCTCAGATAACTCTTTAATCCTTAAATTAGTTATAATAAAATTACTATCTGAACCTATATCATATTTATCTTCATTCTTCTTTGGATTTATATCTAAATAAGCTGCAGCCATATATTTTATATTATTGTCCTTTACTTTTACTGCTATAAGTTCACTATTGCCACAAACTGAAAAAGGTGATTTTATAACTTCTTCCCGAATGTTTCCACTGCTTCCACCAACAGTCCATAAAAGCCCTCCTAGTTTTTTCTCTACTTTAAAAATTCCATATCTATCTTAACCTTATCAAATAAAATCCTAATCATTTAAATTATCAACTTGTTCTCCTAGAGTATTTTTCATAATTTTCAACTCTTCATATGTAATGGATGCTGTTTTTGTTTCTTCTCTTTCACAATCTTCTTCATTTTTCATATCTATTTCCATCCACTCTTCAGTATTTATGTTTTCTTCTTTTATAAATCTAAAATCAAATTCATCTAAATATACTAATTTATCATTAAAATTGCCAATATACACTAGCTTTTCTTCTTCTAAGTATATTTCTAAACTCCAAAGCCCTCCACTTTGCCCTAAAAAGGAAGGGGTTTCATATTTTACTATTAATTCTTCTGAATCCTTATTTAATTCTCCGCTTATTTCTATGCTATTTTTCATACCTTTCCAAGTTCTTATATTAACTTTAGATAATTTGCTAAAATCATTTGCTATACCATCCTTTGTTCCGTCTGATTTTAATGGCAAATGTATTTTAAAGCTATCTCCTTTGTTTATAAAATAAAAAAATAATTTTTCCCAACTTCCTTTTTTTATATTAGATAGGAAATATACTTTTCTATTCATATCTATTCCCCCAAATAATATGATTTCAATAGGTCATTACCTATATTATACAATATTTATATAATAAAAAAAGTAAGAAACAACTTTTATGGATTATAAATCATAAAACAACTTTTGAATATATAGCAATACACTAAAACCCACGACATTTCAGTCGTGGGTTTTAGTATTGGAGACAATGGAAAATTCTGTCCATATTCTATATTCTAAAAACTAGTACAATTTTTAAATTGCCTTTTTAACATTCTCTTTATTATCATTACTATTTGGTGATTCATCTTCTTCTGTACTACTTTTTGCTGGAAGCACTAAGTTAAGTATTATTCCTACTAATGTAGCTAATGCAACCCCTGCTATTTCTACGTCTGATCCATTAAATTTGAACTTAACTGCTGCTCCCCCTATTCCTAGTACTATTATTACTGAAGCTATTACTAAATTTCTTTTCTTACTAAAATCAACTTTATCTTCTACAAATACTCTAAATCCTGAAGAAGCTATTATACCAAAGAGTAATATACTTACCCCGCCCATAACTGGCATTGGCATAGTCTCTATTACAGTTGCCACTGGTCCAATGAATGATAGTATTATAGCAATTACTGCTGCTACACCTATTACCCATACACTATATACTTTAGTTATAGCCATAACACCTACGTTTTCTCCATAAGTAGTATTTGGAGGACCACCTATAAATCCTGCAAACATAGTTGCTACACCATCTCCAAGAATGGATCTATGAAGACCTGGATCTTTAGTAAAATCTTTTCCTACTACATTATTAGTTACATAAACATGCCCTATGTGCTCAGCTAAAGTTACAAAAGCTACTGGAGCCATAAGTATCATTGCATTTAGATTAAATTTTGGCAACATGAATGGTGGTAGTTGAAATAACTTAGCTTCCGCAATTCTATTTAAACTTTCTTGAGATATAACTCCTAAAGCTAATGCAGATATATATCCTGTAATCATTGCTATAAGTATTGGGATTACTCCTAAAAATCCCTTAAAATACATAGTTCCAAATACTCCCACACCTAAAGTTATCATGGATACTGTTATCCACGCCCATCTTGGTACACTAGCCATATCAGGAACTGTAAAAGAAGAATTTAAGCCTGCCCAATTTATAGCCACTCCTGCTAATCCAAGTCCTATAACTATTACTACAGAGCCTACTACTACTGGTGGTAATAATTTATTTAACCATTCTGTACCTGTTAGACTAATTATTAAAGCAACAATAGTATAAACTAATCCTGATGCTATTACACCTGATATCATAGCATTAGGGCCATAAGCTGCTGAAGCTACAGTCATAGGTCCAATAAAAGCAAAAGATGAACCTATATACGCTGGAAGCTTAGCCTTAGTACATAAAATGTATAAAAGAGTTCCTACACCACTACAAAATAAAGCTATTGCTGGACTCATACCTGTTAACATTGGTACTAGTATTGTAGCTCCAACCATAGCAAATAAATGTTGCAAGCTTAAAGGTATTGTCTTTAAGATAGGTAATTTTTCATCTACCCCTACATAATTTTTCATTAATAATTCCTCCCTTTTTAGTCTCACAGGACTATTTTAAAAGTTTTTATAAATCAAATATTTTTACAGCATCTTCTCCATCGATTTCTGCTACTTCTACAGAAACCATTTCTACCTTTGAAGTAGGTATATTTTTACCTACATAATCTGGCCTTATAGGAAGTTCTCTATGTCCTCTATCTACCACTACAGCAAGTTGAATCATTTTAGGTCTTCCTTGATGAAATATAGCATCTATTGCTGCTCTGACAGTCCTTCCTGTATACACCACATCATCCACAATTATAACTGTTTTGTTTTCAATATCTACATTTATTTTTTCACTATTCATATGTGGTTGTTCATATTTTTTAGTTAAGTCATCTCTGTATAATGTTATATCTACACTACCTACAGGAACTTTTACGCCTTCAAACATTTCTATATTTTTACTTATTCTTTCTGCAAGAGGTTCTCCTCTTCTCTTGACTCCTATAAGTACAACATTTTCTACACCTTTGTTTTTTTCTACTATTTCGTGAGATATTCTAACTAAAGATCTCTTAATACCTTTCTCATCTAGTACTAAAGCCTTTAAATTCATTATTTCACCACCATTCTTAAATTATTAAATAAAAAAGCACCTTCACACAGAGGTAAGGCGCAATGCACTCATTAAAATATTATTCAACGCCTTATGATCTCTCTGGATCACTTAAAGGATTTATTTTAAATAATAATATCACATTATTATTATATTTTCAACTGTATTTCTAAAATTTCTAATACTTTTTTAAAATATTTTGGTAAATCTGTATCAAACTCCATATATTTTCCCGTGGATGGATGTATAAACCCTAACTTTTTAGCATGAAGCATTTGTCCTTCTAACTTAAATTTTTGCTTTTTATATCCATATACCGGATCTCCTACTAAAGGATGCCCGATGTGTGCCATATGTACCCTTATTTGATGAGTTCTTCCTGTCTCCAATCTACATTCTACTAAAGTATTTGATTCATATCTTTTTAGTACTCTATAATGAGTAACAGCATTTCTACCATTAGGAACTATAGCTATTTTTATTCTGTCTACTGGATGTCTTCCAAGAGGTGCATCTACGGTTCCTTCATCCTCCTTTAGAACTCCTTCCAATAAGGCAACGTAAACTCTAGTCATAGAATGATCTTTTAATTGTTCAGCAAGTTTATTATGAGCTAAATCGTTTTTCGCTACAACTAGAACCCCTGATGTATCCTTATCAATTCTGTGTACTATTCCAGGACGAGTTACACCATTTATTCCCGATAAATCTTTACAATGATTTAATAGAGCATTTACTAATGTTCCATTAAAGTTTCCAGGAGCAGGGTGTACTACCATCCCCTGAGGCTTGTTTACTACTATTAAATCACTATCTTCATATAGTATTTCTAATGGTATATCCTCTCCCTGTATATCTAATGGTACTGCTTTTGGAATATTAATTATTACTTTATCTCTATCTTTTAGCTTATAGTTGCTCTTTTTTAACTTTTCATTTACCTTAACTTCTTCTTTTTCTATTAAGCCTTGTATATAAGATCTTGATTTTTCTTGAAGCTGTTCTACTAGAAATACATCAAGTCTTACTCCCTCATAATCCTTTGTTATAATATATTCTCTATTTTCCATACCCATCTTCCTTTATTATAAAAAACGCTAATAAAATTGTTCCTACACTAACTAAAATATCTGCTACATTAAATGTAGGAAAATAGTATACATCTTTATAGTGAAGTAAAATAAAATCTACTACATATTTGTATTGTATTCTATCAATTAAATTACCAATAGCTCCGCTTATTATAAACGCTAAACTTATTCTTAAAATTTTTGATGAAGGCTTAAATTTAAATAAATATACTATAATTGCAAATACAACAATTAAGGTAATAACTGTTAAAAACATAAGTTTATCTCTAAATATACCAAAAGCTGCTCCAGTATTCTCTAAGTATGAAAACTGAAAAAAGTTTTTAATTATTACTATATCTTTACCAGATAATAAAGTTTTTATAGCCCAAAGCTTTGTTATTCTGTCTAAAATTATACCAAGTAGAATAATAACTATCTCCATAAGAACCCCCCACTTTTTTAATTAAAACCGAATAATGAAGGAAACTTTTCTTTTTAGAAAAGCATATAATTCAGTTTCAGCTTATCTTTTAGATAAAGTTTCCTTATTTTTTATTTATAATTTTCCTCTGTCTTCTTCATTTTAAACTCTTACCCATAAGAGTTTTTACTTCTATAACATAGTATTTTTGTACTGTTGATTGCTTATCTTTTCTATTGGTTCAACATAACCCATATCATCTTCTTCACCATAATCATCATAGTAGATTTTTTCACGTTGATTAAACATTCCTACTCTTTGATAGCTGTCTTCTCCATCAAATCCTACCTCATCATCATAACTAAAATCATTATCCATAAACATTGAATTATGTCCTAGTATATCTTCCTCTATAGGTCTATTTTTAGGAGCAAAAGTTCTTGTATGCAAATCAATATTCACAGGCCCATTTATTTCTTCTTGACAATGAACACAATACTCTGCATAAGGAATAAACTCTAATCTACCTTTATTTATTTCTTTGCCACATTTTTTACATACACCATAAGTTCCCTCATCTATCATTTTTAGAGCAGAATCTATTTTATTTAATATATTTATTTCATTTTCTTTTAAAGCCATACCACTTTCCTTAGCATAAAGTTCTGAGGCTAAATCTGCTGGATGATTATCATATAATGATAATTCTTGAGTATCTGTCACATTTGAATCTATAGTCTCATTTTTTTTCATAAGATGAAGAATATCTTCTACATTTTTTCTTTCTTCTAATAATCTCACCTTAAATTTATCCATAGTTTGCCTATCCATAATTATAGTTATCTCCCTTCTTTAAAGTGATGTTTTAATAACTATAATTATTTTATCGCTAATGGACTAAATTATTCTATTAAAGTAAATAAAGAAATTTTAAAATTAAAATAACTTATTTGTATTTATTCTCTCTATTATTTTTTTCATAGCATCAGTAGATATAGTTTCCCTAGCGTCAGATACTGAGTTATCAGGACTTATATGACTTTCTACCATAAGGCCATCTGCACCTACTGCTATAGCTGCAACACTCATGGCAGGGACAATTTCCCTAAGACCCGTTCCATGACTAGGATCAACTATTATAGGAAGCCTATATTTCTGTTTAACTACTGCAACACTATTTAAATCTAAAGTATTTCTTGTGTAACTTTCAAAAGTTCTAATGCCTCTTTCACAAAGAACTACATTTATATTTCCTTCAGACATAATATATTCTGCTGCGTATAACCACTCAGCCAATGTAGCACTCATTCCTCTTTTAAGTAGTATAGGCTTATTTGTTTTTCCAACTTCTTTTAGAAGACTATAATTATACATATTTCTTGATCCTATTTGTATCATATCTACATATTCTATAGCTTTTTCCACATCCCTTGTATCCATTATTTCTGTTACAAAAGGCATATTAACTTCATTACTAACTTCTTTTATAATCTTTAGTCCTTCATATTGAAGTCCTTGAAAATCATAGGGAGATGTTCTAGGCTTAAAAGCTCCTCCTCTTAGCATATGTACTCCTGCTAATTTTAACTCTTTTGCAATATTAATCATGGTATCTAAATCTTCTACAGAGCAAGGTCCAGATATAAATACCTTTTCTTCTCCACCAATAGTTACATCTTTTACTTTTACTTTAATTTTATTTCCACTTTTTAAATCTACTAACAAATCTTTCATTAAATATCACCTACATAGTTTCCAACATGTTCTTAAGAATACCTACTGAATTTCTTACTGCAACAGGTTTAAACTCTTCATACTCCACATGTGCACCATTATTAGCATTATCTGAGGCAGATCTTATTACAACAAAAGGAACTGAATTTAAATAGCACACTTGTGCTATACTGCCGCCTTCCATTTCACATGCTAATGCTTCAAATTCTTCGCTTAACCATTTTATTTTTTCTGGGTCTGCTATAAACTGATCTCCAGTAACTATTCTTCCTATAAAGCATTTACAGTGAGTAATTTTCTCACATGCTCTTTTTGCTTTTAACACTAATGTTTCATCACATTTAAAATCAAAAGTATCCATTCTTGGAACTTGCCCTCTTTTATCTCCAAACACAGTAGAATCTATATCATGCTGAACAAGATTTTCCGCAATTACTACGTCTCCTGGATAAACTTCTTTTCCAACTCCTCCAGCTACTCCAACGTTTATAACTGCATCCACATTAAAGTCATCAACTAGTATTTGGGCACATATTGCTGCATTTACTTTAGCGATTCCACTTTGTACTACAACAACCTTTTTTCCCCACAACTCACCAAGGTTAAACTCCATTTTAGCCTTTACTAGTTTTCTTTCTAACTTTAATTCCTTTAATAGTGGTTCTACTTCTTCCATCATTGCTCCGATAATTCCAATAACCATTTTTATTCCCCCTTGCTTATACTTTGCCTTATAGCTTCAAAAATTTGTTCTTTGCTTACTTCTATCTTTATTTTTCCTTCTCCTATATCTTGAAGTAAAACAAATCTTATTTTATCATTATTTTTTTTATCATGATTAATAGCATACATAAATAAATTATAATTGTCAACTTTGTACTTTACAGGTAATCCTAGCTTTTTATATAATTCTATTGTTTTTTCATATACCTGTTTATCTAGGTTTAAAATACTTTCAGAAAGTTTTAAAGAAACTAAAATTCCTAATGCTACACACTGTCCATGTGTTAATTCCTTACCGGATATCATTTCTATTCCATGACCTACAGTGTGTCCAAAATTTAATAAATTTCTTAATCCAGTGTCTTCAAAATCTTGTTCAACTATATCCTTCTTTATTTTCAAACAATTTCTAGCAATGTGAAGTATCTTATCATTTTCTCTTTCTAATATGCCTTTATAATTTTCACTTAAATAGTTAAATAGTGCTTTATCTTTTATCAAAGCATATTTTACTATTTCCCCCAATCCATCTACAAAATATTTTTCATCTAATGTTTTTATAAAATTAGTAGATACATACACAAAGTATGGATTATAAAAGCTTCCTATAATATTTTTTATAGAATTTTCGTTATATCCAACCTTTCCTCCTATAGAACTATCTACTTGAGAAAGTAATGTAGTTGGTATATTTATATATTTTATTCCTCTCATATAAGTAGCAGCAGCAAATCCAGCTATATCTCCTACCACACCTCCACCCAATGCTATAATTATACTATCTCTATTAGCATTATTTTCTATAAGAAAAGTATAAATTTCTTGCACTGTATTTATATTTTTATTACTCTCACCATTTTTAAAATAACATACCTTCATATTAAAGTCTTCTTTAAATTTCTTTATTCCATTTTTATATAATGAATATACCTTATCATCAGTAACTAAAAAAATATTGTCAGTATGTTTTACTTTATTCTCACTTAATGCTTGATAAAGCCTATCTGTAGTACTATCTATATATACTCTATAGCCATTTACACCACCCACTTCTAATTCCTTCATAAAACACCTCCATCTTTTAGTCAAAGAATAGATTGTAAAATATAAATAATTGATTTATTATTTATTCTCTATTCTTTATTATTCACTATTATCTATTTATTACACTATTTGTACATAAAAAATCTCACTCATATTGAGCGAGATTTTAATCTTTAACAAAAAAGTTTTTTATTTCCTCTAAACTGTCCTTTTGAAAATCATCCTTTGAATCTTCTTTAACTTCTAACATAAATTTATTATTGTCCTTCTTTTGGTCATCATTGCTATTAATCTCTATATCTTTTTCTCTTAACTCTGAATCCATCATTTTACTTCCAATATTATAATTCTTTACAAAATCCTTTTCCATATTTTCAAACATTTCTAATTGGGACTGCATAAAATTCTTATATTTAGTTCTAAACATAAAAAATTCATTTTTAGTTTTTTCAAACTGATCATTAATTTTTATAACATCATTATGAGCCTTATCTAAAATTCTCTTTGATGTTTCATTTGCATTCTTTATAATAAACTCAGCTTCTCTTTGAGCAGCTTTTTTAGATTGGTCCGCAGCATTTTGAGCTAATAAAAGAGTATTTTGTATAGTCTCCTCCATTTTATTGTAATGCTGCAAATTTTCTTCAATAGAATTTAGTTTTTCTTTTAATGATGAATTTTCTTTATATATAGCTTCATATTGTTCTGCAATCTTATCTAGGAATTCATCTACTTCATCCATATCGTACCCTCTAAAACCTCTTTTGAATTCCTTGCTTGTAATATCCATTGAAGTTATTTTCATTGTCAACACCCCGAATCAAATAAATTTTTTAAATAACAATCTTTGCCTTCCACTCCCTGTTAAGCCAGACTTATCTACGAATTTATATTTTCCAAATCCTCTTATAGTAATTATGGATTTCTCTTTTACTATCTTATCTTTATCCTTTATAGGAAGATAATCCATCAATACCTTCCCTGAAGAAATTAACTCTAAAGCTTTACTTCTAGATAAATTTGTAATTCCACTTAAAACACAATCTATTCTATTAGAAGTAGATATTATATTTAAATCTTGAAAATTATACTGTGGAATATCCTCATTATATATATCTACTATCTTTACATCACATGGACAATTCCCTATGTTTTTTAAATTTGCAATTACATATTCTTTTAACTCATCTTGTAAAGGAAGATAACATATATCATCTTTTACTATTAAATCTCCAAATTTATCTCTTCTAATACCTAATGACATTATAGATCCTAAATATTCCCTATGTGTAAGTGATTTAAATGGTGATTTATTTATTATTTTTATTAATTCTAAAGGGTAATGCCATACTTCCTGAGGAGAAAATGCAATAATTCTTCTTTCTGCTTCTTCAAATATACCATTGCTAAATATATTTACTGGTATGCATTCTCTAAGTTCTTCTAACCTTCTCCATACATTAGGCGGATAAAATTCATCAGTAAATACGGTATTACCAATTTTATTTGAAAGTAACATTTTATCGTATAAATTACATATCCTGTTTTTGTCATCAAATTCAACATTATTCACAAAATTTTTTTTATCTATCATAATATTATATCATAAATGATCCAGCTATTATAGAATAAACAATTCTTTTTAATACATATAGTATTAAAAGTGCAAAAACAGGTGAAAAATCAATCATAAGCCCTGGTATTATTCTTTCTTGTATCTTTCTTCCTGGAGCTAGTAGAGGTTCTGTAATAGCATGAACTAATTGAGTAACACTATTTTCCCTTCCCATAGGCACATAGGATAAGAGTACATCAATTAATATAGCCCATTCTGCAATACTAAAACAAATATTAATAATTCTAATTAAAGTATAGTTCATATCTACCTCCAAATTTTATCTATTCCAGTTAAATATTCCTTTAGTTGACAATTCATTTTTTAATTCACTATCTACTTCTACATTGGAAGGTGATACTATATAAATTCCCTTTTCCACCTCTTCAAGACTTCCACCTAATGCATAAGTAGCTCCACTTATAAAATCTAATAATCTTTGAGCAATCTTAGGCTCTAAAGATATAGAGTTAACTACTATTATTTTTCTACTCTTTAAATTATCACAAATATCTACTACTTCATCATAAGTTATTGGCTTTACTATTACTACTTTCGCAGTAGATGCTGTGTGTATACTTACAACTTTTCCTGGTTTTTTAGAAGATTGAATTATCGGTTCATATTCTTCTGTGTTTTCAGTTTCTTCTTCACATTCTTTTTCCTCTAATTCATCTATGTCATCTTCTAGTCCTAAAATTCCCATAACTTTATTTAATACTTTACCTGCCATTTTTACTCCTCCTATGCATTTACATTATAATCTCTTTTTCCAAAAATTCCTTGACCAATTCTTATAACGTTTGCGCCTTCTTCTACTGCGATTTTATAATCACCAGTCATGCCCATGGAAAGATATTTCATTTCCAAATTTTTAAATTTTCTTTCTTTCAGATTATCGAATATTTTCTTTGTTTCTTTAAAATGTTTTCTACAACTTTCGTCATCACCTTTAGGAATTATTGTCATAAGACCTTTAACTTTTACATTACTACAACTTTCACAAGCTTCTATCAACTCTTCCAAGTTCTCTACATAAACCCCAGATTTACTTTCCTCTTTTCCTATGTTTATTTGAATTAGCACCTGTGCTATTTCATTTTTATTCTTATATTGTTTTTCTATTTCCTCTAAAAGACCTATATTGTCTAGAGAATGGATTAAATAAACCCTACCTACAATATATTTTACTTTATTTCTTTGTAGATGCCCTATCAAGTGCCATTTAATATCATCATAACAGATATTATCCATTTTATATACCAATTCTTGTACCTTATTTTCTCCAAAATCTCTTATCCCTAAATTATAGGCCTCTTTTATATCCTCTAAAGGTTTAGTTTTAGAAACTGCTACTAAAGTTATGTCTTCCCCAATGTTACTTTTTATGGACATTATATTTTCTAACATTGACAATTCTATCGTCTCCTTTAGATTTAATTTGTCTTAATTTTAGTATTCTTCATAAAATTTAAAAATCCTTCACCATATACTATTTATTTATGGATTTTATGAATTTATTTTTTATTTCCCCATTATAAGCAGGAACCTTAATTGCATCAGTTTCTTCTATATCTACTTGAATTCCTCTTAATATAAGAGACCTTAAATGGTTTTCATCTGCTAACATATAGCTTTTCAACACATCCTTATTTCCGATAGCATTTATATAAAATGGTGCACATACTTGAATACCATTTATTCTTAAAAAAGCTCCATTACAATATATTCCTGTAGAAGACACTATCCTTAATCCGTTTATGGAGATTGCTTCTGCACCAGCATTCATAAGATCATTTACTACTTGAATCATATCCTCATTATGTATTAATTTTAATTTATACTCATCAGGATCTTCTACAAATTCAGTACTAGCATCTTCCATGGATATCTTTATTCCAGGCCCCTCAAGTTCTGTAAATCCAATAATCTTTTTATTAGCTGAAATTTCTTCATTAATCTGCCCTATTATCTTGTTTTTATCTTTTGCATTGTTTTCATATTTTTGAAGTTTATTTGAATACATTATATATTGGTCATTTAAATTACTTAAATTATTAAGTAATTCATTTCTATAAGCATAGGCATCTTGATATTGCTTACTGCTTAAGAATGTTGTTTTATTTTCCCTAGTAAAACTTATATTCATAGCAATTAATATACCAATTATAATAGAAGCTACAAATACAAACACATTAGCTTCATTATTTCTCATAAAATTCACCTCATTGACGTGACTTAGCCTTTTCTATTAAAAGTCTTCTAACTATAGCAAAGTTGTCAAATATTCTTCCTCCAAATACAATTACCGCAGCAATGTATATTGGCACCCCTAATTTATCCCCTAGATAGGCTAATCCTGCTGCTAAAACTGAGTTCCCAAAAAAACCAGATATAAATATATCCGCCTGAAAGTTTTTAGAAAGCCTTGCCCTCATTGCTCCAAAAACAGAATCTAAACAAGCAAGAATTGCCACGGACATATAGGGTGAAAATTTTTCAGGAATATTTACCTTCCATATAGCCCCCACTATTATCCCTATTATTAAACCTAAAAACGCTATCATTACTTAACTCACCCCTATATAAAATTAAATTATTCATTTTTTACTGGTTCTGCATATTCAAACTTATAAGGTTTATTATATTTCTCAATCTTTAAGTCATCAACTGGTTCGTATTTAACTTCACAAATACCCTTAAACTCAGATAAAGTTTCTGGAAAATCAAATAATTCCATTAAGTTTTTCTTATATCCTATAACCTTTATAACTATTCTTTTTGATGGTGAAACTCTATCCTCTCCATTTATTGATATGCTATTTCCTGAAATTCTTATTCCCGTTCTTCCCGTAATTCTTATATCATTTATAGAAATAGCTTCAGCTCCAGAATATTTTAACTCATTTATTAAATAAACAAGATGTCTATCTGTTATTCTAGCTTCAGCTCCTGCACCAAAAATTCCACTATTAGGAGTTAAATAAATAATAACTCCTTCACCATGCACATCAGTGGTTCCTGTTAGTATTCTAGTATCCTCTAATTCCTTCAGCAAATTTTTAGTAGCATCATCTCTTCCTGCTGCTGCTTCTTCATAACTTTTTACTTTTCCTTCAAGCTCATCTACTTTTTTATTTAATTTTTCTTTTTCATTTTTATACTGTTCAATTTCTGCAGTAATATCTGCAGCATTATATGGATTAATATTTATTTTTTCTTGTCTAAGAAGAACTTTAAATTGGTGAGCCAACATAAAGCCCAAAATAGCACAAACTAAAGCCACACTAACTTGAGAACCCCACTTACGCATAATAGTTTTATCCTCCTACTTTTCTAAAAATACTACAGGATTTCCATCAAAACTAACATCAATATACCCTTTTTTAGCTAGTTTCACTTCCTCTTTCTGCAATAAAATATTGAAAGCCTTATTTAATTTCTTATCCAAATCCCCATCATTCCCTAACTTAATCAAAAAATTCCCATAATAAAGCTTTATATCATTTACATCCTGTATATCCACAAGCGCAATTTTATAATTATCCTTTTTATTTCCTATCAAAGAACTCATATTACATACTAACTGTAACCTTCTATCGTCTTTACTTAGGATTGGTTTACCTACTTCAGTTTTTTCAAAATCAAATCCTTGGAGTTTAACTAAATTCATATTTTTAATATCTTTTCTATTTTCTAAAACAACACCATTTTTATCTATAACAACAAACCTACCATTTTTTTCTCCGTAAAAAGTGGCTTCCCTTTCTTTAACATTAATAATTATAGTATCAGGCAATTTTTTCTTCACTTCTAAATCTAATATATACGGATTAGTCAATATACCTTTTTTTATCCTGTCCATATTAATATAAAATATATTGTCTCCTTTAAAAATTCCGGAAAGTTTTGCTATTTCCTCCTTGGGTATATTTTTATTATTTATAATCTCAATCTTCTTTATATTAAAATATGGATGCTTCAAACAAAGGGCTGTTAAGGTAGATACAAGTAATGTTAAAAGAAGAATACATTTTTTTATAAACTTTTTTCTTCTCCTTTTTATTATAAGTTCATTTTTTTCTTTTCTAACTAAATTATTAGTATCTATCATATTATCTCCACCTTTTAAATTATAGGCTATATATATAATAACACGATATAAAATTAATTTCATTAAATTTATTATTAAATTTCAATACTTTTTTACATAATTATAGCATTGCTTTTATGCAATGCTATTTGTTTAAATATTACTTTTTTGTCTTGAAATATTTAATAATATTCCCATAGCTGCCATATTAACAAAAAGAGAAGATCCCCCATAACTTATAAAAGGAAGAGGCACTCCTGTAACAGGAATTGAACCTGTAACTACAGCAATATTTATTAACGCTTGAACTGCTATAATTGAAGTTATACCTGTAGCAAGCAAAGTACCATATGTATCCTTTGCTTTAACAGCTGTAACAATTCCCCTCCAAATAAATAAAAGAAATAGTAGTATTATGAAAACACATCCAATAAGCCCTAACTCTTCCCCTATTACTGCAAATATAAAATCATTATGAGGTTCTGGTATGTAGTAGCACTTTTGTCTCGATTGTCCTAATCCAACTCCCCATATTCCACCGGAACCTAATGCTAAAAAAGATTGAATTAACTGATAACCAGTTTTTTGTGGATCTACCCAAGGATTTCTATAGGAAAAAAATCTAGCTCTTCTAAAAGGTACTAACAGTATGGCTGCTGCTCCTGCTAATATTACCGGAAGCACTACTGCCACAAGATGACTAAACTTAGCTCCAGCCACAAAGAGTATAAAAAAGGTTACCGTCATAATAACTGTAGCTATACTTAAATTTTTCTCGGCATAAACCAGTCCTGCATAAAAAACAGCTACTAAAAGATATGGGATTACGCCATAAGAAAAGGTCTTTATTTTTTCTCCTTTTGCATCAATACTTTTAGCCAAATATAGTACTACAAAATATTTTGCAATTTCTGAAGGCTGAAGTGAAGCTGGTCCCAAGGGTATCCATCTTCTAGCTCCATTTATTTCGGGACATAGTAATACAACAAACAATAATATTGTTGTAATTATCATAATTAATCTAGTATATCTTTTATAAATATGATAATCCATATTTATGGTAACAAACATAGCAGACATGCCTAGTATAGCCCATAATCCTTGTCTCTTCAAAAAGTACATACTATCCCCTTTATACTTATAAAAAGCAAAATAGGAACTGGCACTATAAACCATAACTACTCCTATAGCTACTAAAAGCATTATTACACAAAATAGCAAAAAGTCTATACTTCCCATTTTATTTTGGAGTTTTCTCATAATTACCTCCTAAAACAATTATTTAAAAGATAAGAACGCAATCATACACAATATTACTGTTACTATTGAGAATATAGATACAACTTTAGTCTCATGCCATCCACATAATTCAAAATGATGATGTAGTGGACTCATCTTAAAAATTCTTTTCCCAGTTAATTTAAAGGATGCTACCTGCAATATTACTGAAAGTGTTTCCATTACATATATCCCGCCTACAATTATAACCAAAAGTGGTAATTTTAATATCATAGCTACAGCAGCTACAGCTCCCCCTAATGCTAATGAACCTGTATCCCCCATAAACACTTGAGCTGGGAACGCATTATATCTTAAAAATCCTAAAAGAGCCCCTGCTAATACTGCACAAAATATTGATAAAGTATAATGTCCCATATTAAAACTTACTATTACAAAGAAAACCATAACCAATATTGTAATTGAAGTTGCAAGCCCATCTAATCCATCAGTTAAATTTACTGCATTAGTAGTAGCTGCAAAGTATACTATTATAAAAGGTATATATAGCATTCCAAAATTAACAGATTTACCACTAAAAGGTATTATAATTGTTGTTCCTATATCTGGATTATTTGCTGCATAATAAGCAAAAGCAAAGGATACAACAATTAATAAAATCATTTTTTGATATGCTCTTAATCCCAAATTCTTCTTATGTACTATCTTTAGGAAATCATCAATAAAACCTATGAAACCAAATGCAATAAATGCATAAAGAGCAAACATGGCTTCATCACTAGGTTTTTTTACTAAAATCAACATAGCTATTAGTGAAGCTAATATAAATATTATTCCTCCCATAGTTGGAGTTCCTGCTTTTTTTTGATGACTTTTAGGTCCTTCTTCCCTTATATTTTGACCAAATTTTAACTTATGAAGTATTGGAATTAATATTGGCCCTCCAATTATTGATAGAAAAAACGCTACAAGTACTGAGTATATTATTTTACTGTCCATATATTATGCTCATAAAACTAGAGCAAATTCACCTCCTTAATCATTTTTAGTCTTTAGTTTTTCAATCATTCTTTCAAATTTCATAGCTCTTGATGCTTTAAATAATACAACATCTTCTTTTCCCAAATAAGATATTAAAAATTCTACTACCTCATCATAATCTTCTAATTTCAAAAAACTTTCTTTATCTTCTTCAATTATGTTCCCATTTTTTCCATCTTGGAAACCTTCCCCATAGGCCTTATCAAACTCCCCTAAAGCTATAAGTAAATCTATGCCTTTTTCCTTTGCATATTCTCCAACTTCCATGTGAGCTCTAAAAGATTCTTCTCCTAATTCTCTCATGGTTCCTAAAACTGCTATTTTTCTCTTGCCCTTAATATTAGTTAATACATCAATAGCTGCCTTCATCGAATCAGGGCTAGCATTATAGCAATCATTTACTATAGTGAATTTGTTTCCTCTAATTATATCTAATCTCATAGCAGTAGTTTGAAGATTCTTCAATCCTTCTTTTATTTCTTCAAGGCTCATTTTTAAAACTTTTCCACAAGCTATGGCCAAAAGAGCATTCCAAACATTATGCTTACCTGGTAAATCAATATGTATTGATTCTTCTTCTTGTGCCTGTTTAACTTTAAAATCTATACTTTTTTCATTCAACACTATATCATGTGCATAAAAATCCCACTCATTTTCAAAACCTGTTTTTATTAATGTATAGTTTTTATTATCTATAGCCCCTAGTAAATCGTTATCTCCATTAACTATTAGTACATTTTCTTCATTGAAATAATCTGTAACCTCAAGTTTTGCCCTTAAAATATTTTCTCTAGTTTTCAAATTTTCTATATGAGATATTCCTACATTTGTTATTAATGCTATATCTGGTCTAGCCGCCTCTACCATCCTATGTATTTCACCTAAATTACTCATACCCATTTCTAAAACTGCCACTTCAAAACTATTGTCTAATTTAAATATCATAAGAGGAAGTCCTATTTCATTATTAAAATTGCCCTCTGTTTTGAACACCTTATATTTTGCACTTAAAACTGCTGCTGTTAAATCTTTAGTAGAAGTCTTTCCTGTAGAACCAGTAATAGCTACTACCTTTATATTAAGCTTACTTCTATAATACTTGGCTAAATCTAAAAGAGCTTTTCTTGTATTCTTAACCTTAATTATTGAAGTATACTCTTTAATATCCTCATTCTTAAAAAACACTTCATCTACTACACAAATGTAGGCTCCTTTTTCACTAGCTTGTTTTACATAACTATTTCCATTGAAATTTTCGCCCTTTAAAGCAATAAAAATACTTTTATCATGAATTTTACGTGTATCTGTGGAGATATCATTGTAATCAAATCTATTTCCTTTTACTAACACTTCTCCATCTACAGCTTTAACTACTTCTTCAAAACTTAAATATTCCAATCAGAAAACCCCTTCCTAATATAATTCTTCAATTATTTCTTTAATTATTTCTCTCTCATCAAAGTGTATAGTTCTATCCTTTAATATCTGATAATCCTCATGGCCTTTTCCAGCTACCACTATTACATCACATTTTTTAGCTATTTCCATTGCCTTTTTAATTGCCTGTCTTCTATTTTCTACTACTATATAATTATCCTTTTCTATACCGTTTTTTATATCTTCTATTATTGATAAAGGCTCTTCACTTCTTGGATTATCTGAAGTTACAATAGCTATATCACTTAATTCTGTTCCTATTTTACCCATAATAGGTCTTTTAGTTTTATCTCTATCGCCTCCACATCCAAATACACTAATTAATCTGCCTTCAGTAAATTCCCTAGCGGTTTTAAGTATATTTTCTAATCCATCAGGGGTATGAGCATAGTCAACTATAACTTCATAACCTAAATTATAATTCTTAGTTACTATTTCACATCTTCCTGGAACCCCATTCATATTTTCTAATCCATTTTTAATAACTTCTAAATCTATACCTTCATTTAAACAAGCAAGAGCACTGCCTAATGAGTTTAAAATATTATATCTTCCTGGTATGTGTATATTGATTTCTTTTTCTTTTCCATCATAGTTTACTGTAAATTGCACACCCCTAGAATGCATTTTTATTTTTTCAGCCTTAAGATCTGAGTCCTTTTCTATAGAATATGTTAATTTATTTTCATTTATATCATTGTATATTCTTTTCCCATATTCATCATCCCAATTTATTATGGAATTTTCACTGTTCTTAAAAAGTAATAGCTTTGCTTCATAATAGTTTTCAAAAGTTTTATGGAAATCAAGATGGTCTTGTGTTAGATTGGTAAATATTGCCTGAGAAAACTTTATTCCATATACTCTATCTAAATAAAGCGAGTGAGAAGAAACTTCCATAACACAATAATCTACACCTTGCTGGACCATTTCCTTAAATAACTTATGAATCTCTAAAGATTCTGGAGTTGTTCTATCTGAATGAAGTTTTTTATCTCCAATGTAATTAGCAATAGTTCCTAAAAGTCCAACTTTAAAACCAGCTTCTTCTAATATAGATTTAATCATGAAAGTAGAAGTAGTTTTACCATTTGTGCCTGTAATACCAATGATTTTTAATTTATTTTTAGGATTTCCATAAAAGTTTGAGGAAATTAATGCCATTGCCTTTCTGCTATCCTCTACTTTTATCATAGTACATTCTGGTAAATTTTCTACGTCCTCATCATAGATTACAACGACAGCTCCTTTTTCAGCAGCAGTTGGTATATACTTGTGTCCGTCAGTACTATATCCCTGTATTGCAAAAAATAAATCACCTTTATTTATATTTCTAGAATCATACTGAATATTATTTACCTCTATTTCATCTGATCCTTTTGTAATTTCATAATTTAAACCTTTTAACATTTCCTTTAGCTTCATAATTACACCTCTTTAATTATATTGGTTAATAATTAAATTTTATTAATTATTACTTTAACAATACAACAGTGAACGGATAATCCGTTCACTGTAATATTAATCTCCTACTTCGTCTAGTTTTACATATACAGTAGTTCCTTTTTGAACTTCTTCTCCTTCTTTTCTGCTCTGTTCGAATATTAATCCATTACCACTATATTCAATCTTTAAACCAATGCTATTTAAAAGTTGTGAAGCTCTTTCTATACTATATCCTTTAACACTAGGAACTACCACTACTTTATTATAATTTGATGTACTTCCTGTGTAAAGTACTATTTTACTACCTTCTTTCACAGTATAACCCGGTTTTGGGCTTATATCTACTATATAGTCACCACTAGCATCAATTTTATAATCCAACCCTTTTTCTTTTAATAACTTTAATGCTTCACCTTTCTTCATTCCTCTTATCTCAGGTATCATAATGTCTTTTTTTAGACTCTCAGCTATTTTTTCCGAGGAAGCATCTGCTTTAAAAGCTAAATAATTAAAAATATCATTTAAAACCTGTTGTGCTACTGGAGCTGATATTTGTCCAGCATAATAATTAGTAGGATCTGGTTCATCTATTGATACAAGTAAAGTTATCTTTGGTTTATCTATTGGAGCCATAGCTGCAAAAGAAGATATATATTTCCCTTCACCATATCTTCCATTTATAACCTTCTGAGCAGTACCAGTTTTTCCACCTATATGATACCCCTCTATAAAAGCTCTTTGTCCTCCTCCTTCAGATACAACTCTTTCAAGATAAGTTCTCAATGTAGCTGCAGTTTTTCCATCAAGTACTGTTTTTTCTCCATAATTATCAAACTTGCTATCTGTTACTTCTTTATTATTTCCCTCATCATAATGGGCTACTTCCTTTAAAACATGAGGTCTGATCCATTTGCCACCATTAGCTACTGCATTAAATGCTGCTAAATATTGCATAGTGGATACTGTATTAGCTTGACCAAAAGAAATAGTAGCAAGATCCACATCTGACATATTTTCAGCTTTCTTTACTATACCTTTTGCTTCTCCTGGCAGATCTACTCCCGTTTTTTGCCCAAATCCAAATTTTTGTATATATGAATAAAGTTTTTCTTTTCCTAATTTTTTTCCTACTTCTGCAAAGCCTACGTTACAGGAATTCTTTATTATATCAGGAAAACTTTGCACACCATGCCCTGATCTTTTTGCACAATGTATGGTTCTCTTCCCTACTACTACAGCACCAGTACAATTATATTTATCACTTTCAGAAACCACATTTTCTTCCATAGCAGAAGCTGCTGTTATAACTTTAAATATAGATCCAGGTTCAAAAGTGTCATTTACTGCTCTATTTCTCCACATAGCTTGAAGCTCATCACTAGTCTTACCCTTTACCCATGGATCATTAGGATTATAATCTGGTTTGTTTACCATAGCTAAGATTTCTCCACTATTAGGATCCATAGCTATTATTGAAACAGCTTTTGCCTTATTATCACTTAAAGCTTGATCTGCTGCTTTTTCACAAAAATGCTGTATCATTTCATCTATAGTAAGTATTACATCTTTTCCATCCTCAGGCTTAGTAAATTCCGAAATCACATAAGGAAGTTCTCTAGATCTAGTGTTGTCCATTTCCGCTATTCTCTTACCAGGCTTTCCTGATAATATTTTATCATATTGCATTTCTACTCCAGTAAGACCTTTTCCATCTGAATTAGTATGTCCTAAAACGTGTGCTAAAAAATTATTATTAGGATAATATCTCTTTGTATCAGCGGAAACTATTACTCCACTTATTTTCAAATCTCTAACCTTATCAGCCATAGGCTTTTCTATTCTTCTTTTTAGTGTAGCTGAACCATATGGCAATCCATTAGGGAATTTTTTATTTATGATTTTAGCAACCTCAACTGCATCCATTTCTAATGCTTCTCCTAATTTTGAAGCCACAGTTTCAACGGGTAGTTTCTTATCTTCCATAGTATGTCTTAAAGTATTTAAATCTAAATCTACTCTATATACGTTAGCACTTATAGCCAGTTCATTTCCATTTCTATCTAGTATTCTTCCTCTTTTTGCTGATATTTTAACCTCACTTGTCCATTGGTCCACCGCTACTTTTTCATAATTTGGACCTTTACTAACCATTAAATAAGCAAGTCTGCTAACAAGATAAGTAAACACAACTATCAGTCCTATAAGAATTATAAACATTCTTTTCTTAATTAGAACTTTATCTCTATATATTTTCTTATCCAAACTTTATACCCCCGTTAAAATAAATCCTTTAATAAATTTTTAAGAGTATTTTCCTTTGATTTGTTTTCCGTTTTTGCATTATTTTCATATTTAAATATCTCTTTTTTCATATCACAATAAATTATACTTTCCTTAGTAGGTTTAACCATTTGTAATTTTTTAGTAGCAATTTCTTCAATATATTGTACATTACTAAATTTTACCAATTCTACCTTCAGGTTTTCATTTTCCTTATTTAACGTATTTATATTTTGGCCTGTTGTATTTAGTTGCTTTTGTAAATTATATATTTTGCTATACCTACCTATTAAAATAACACCAACCAAAAAAGTAAGAGCTATGTTTCTTAATATTTTGAATTTATTTTTAACTCTCTTATTTCTATTTTTTATTTCTGTTTGTTTTTCTAATTTATCATCTTTCTTTTTTTCTCTCTTAGGTTCAAATTGTGGAGCAAGAACAGTACTTCCATTGATATAGTTTTCCTTCTCTGTTATTATCACTTTATTCACTCCTTTTCATAATTAGAACAGTAAATTAAAGCTTTTCTGCAACCCTAAGTTTTGCACTTCTACTTCTAGGATTAACCTCTACCTCTTCTTTCGTAGGTTCTATAGGCTTTCTTGAAACTAATTTTATTTGTGATTTTTTTCCACATACACATATAGGAAAATCTTTTGGACATGTACATGGATTTTGTAATTCTTTATACTTATTTTTTATAATCCTATCCTCTAGGGAGTGAAAAGTTATTATAGCCATTCTTCCTCCACTATTTAAATACTTAACTCCATCTTCCACAGTTTTCTCTAATATTTCTAATTCTTTATTTACCTCAATTCTTATAGCTTGAAAAGTTCTTTTAGCTGGATGAGGTCCTTCTCTTCTAAATTTTGCTGGAATAGCAGATTTAATTATCTCTGATAATTCTCCTGTAGTTTTTATTTCTTTTTTACTTCTGTTTTCTACTATAAATTTAGCAATTCTTTTAGCAAAATTATCTTCTCCATAATTTCTTATAATCCTTGCTAAATCTTCCTCGCTATATTCATTTACTACCTCATATGCAGATAAACTATTTCTTCTATCCATTCTCATATCTAGAGGTGCATCTTGCATATAACTAAATCCTCTTTCACCCTCATCTAATTGATAAGAAGATACTCCTAAATCCGCTAATATTCCATCAACTTTTTCTATATTTAAACTTTGTAATATTTCTTCAATATTATAAAAATTATTATGTACATATGTTACATTATTGTAATCCTTTAACCTTTCCTTAGCAGCTCTTAAAGCATCCTCATCTTGGTCAATTCCTATAAGTCTTCCTTTTGGTGATAATAATTTTAAAATCTCTGAAGAATGTCCTGCCCCACCTAAAGTACAATCCACATATATTCCATCTTCTTTAATATTTAATCCTTCTATAACTTCATTTAGCAAAACCGATACATGTTTAAATTCCATAATTATTTCTCCATTCTTTATTATTTCTTTTCTTTATATATGTGTGATTTAAATTCCTAACTCACTCATTTTTTCTGCAATTTGTTCAAAATCTATATTAGACTCGTTATATTCTTCCCACTTTTCTTTACTCCAAATTTCTATTCTATTAGATACTCCTATACTTACTATTTCCTTTTTTATATTTGCATACTCTAAAAGATTTTGTGGTATTAAAGCTCTTCCCTGCTTATCAACAGTAATTTCATTAGCGCCAGAAAAAAAGAATCTTACAAATGCTCTTGCATCCTTACTTGTTAAGGGAAGTTTTTTTAATTTTTCCTCTAAAATAGTCCATTCATTTAAAGGATAAATATATAAACATCCATCTAAACCTTTAGTCAAAATAAATTGTTCTCCTAATTCTTCTCTAATTTTAGATGGTATTATAATTCTATTTTTTGCATCTAATCCGTGGGCGTACTCTCCTATAAACATTTTGGCACCCCTAATTTCTATTTTACTCCACTTTAAACCACTTTGAACCACTATCTTTACTATTCTATAATAACCTAAAAATTCCTTCTTTAAAAGTACTTTTTAATAAAAAATTTAAACGCATTAAACTTTATTATTGTATTCTTATTCTTTTTCCACTTAAAGGAATTAATAATCCCCAAGGTCTATATACAATATATTCATCCCTTTCCTAAAAAAAATTTGATAATAAAATATTAAAATGCTAAACATATTATTAAAAATATATTTTTAATTAGGAGGTTCTTTTATGTTTACAAATAATAAAATGTTTAAAACCAACAGAATAATTAGACGTCATAGATTTAGCTGTTTAAGCAATAGTGAAAAAATGTGTATAGCAGGAATGATAGTAATGAGCTATGCGAAGGGCATATTGCTTGGTATGTATTTAAATGAAAAATAGAACTATTCCATGCCATCTGTACTAAAATAGCACTTCTAGAACTCTTATAAAAAAACTTCTAGAAGTGCCATACTTATTTTAGTCATTTAACTTTTTTTCCATCTTATTCATAACCTTTTTTACCTGTTCTTCTCTAAGCCCTGTTTTTTTTGTAATTTCTCCCATACCCACTCCCTTCTCTAATAAATCTTTTGCAAATTCAACTGTTTCTTCATGTTGTCCTTTTCTTCTTGCCACATTAATCCCACCCTTTCATCAAGTATATAATTATTCTTACCCTTGAAATCCTTTTTATACTTTTCCCGTTTTTTTAGATATATAAAAAGCACTTCTAGAATCTAATTCTTAACTCTAGAAATGCTTTTATTTTTTCAACAAGGCAAAAATACAGTAATTTTTGTACCTTTTCCTAAATCACTCTCTATTTCCATATGCCCTTCATGTAACTTTACTATTTCATCACAAATAGCAAGTCCTAATCCTGCTCCATTTTTTTTATTATTTCCTTTATAAAATTTTTCTCTTATTTTACTAATATCCTTTGGATCTATTCCGCAACCACTATCCTCCACAATTATATTTACACCTTTTATAGCTTCTTCTAATCTTATATATATTTTCCCTTGTGGTTCAGTAAATTTAATAGAATTATCAATAAGATTAATCATAATCTGCTTTATTCTATTTTTATCTCCTTTTATAGTATTTATATTTTTATTTTCTTGAAAAATTAAATCTACCTTCATCCAATTTGCCCTAGGTATTAACTCTTTTATAGTTTCTCTAATTATCTGGTGTAAATTTATATTATCAATATTTAAAGTTATTTTCCCTGAATTTAATCTTGAGAAATCTAGCAGTTCTTCTATTAGATCATTTAACCTATCACTTTCTTTATCCATTATATCTAACTCTTCCATTAGTTCTTCTTTATCTATTCCTTTTTCTCTTTTAATAGTTATTATCCACCCTTTCAGTGAAGTAAGAGGAGTTCTTATTTCATGTGAAATAGAAGCTATAAATTCATTTTTTAATTTTTCACTTTTTAAAATTTCTTCTGCCATATTATTTAAAGTATCAGCAAGCTTTCCAATTTCATCATTATAAGTCTTATTTATTCTAGCGCTATAATTACCTTTAGCCATTTCTCCAGCTGCTAATGTAATGTTATTTATTGGTTCTGTAATTGTTTTAGATATTTTAATGCATATAAGTGCTAAAATTAATAAAACTACTATAAATATACCTGATAAAAAAATAAATGCCTTAAAAGTAATTTCATTTATTTTTTCTAAAGAAGTAACATATCTAAGAACTCCAACTACATTATTTTTAGATAATAGAGGCATAGTAACTGACATTATGTTCTCATTAGTTCCTTCTAATTTTCCTATGACTCTACCTTTTTTACCTTCTAACGCTGCATCTATATCCTTGGAATTTATTATCTCTCCATTATATAAGTGCAAAGAATCTATAATAACTCTTTTGTTCTTATCTATTAATTGTATTTCACCTGTAGTATTAGATTGTATATTATCAATAAAATTTGCCGCTACCTTATTAAGGTTAGAATCAGATAAATATTTATTATAAAAATTACTTGATACTTCTAATTGTTTGCTTAATATCTCCTCAACACTAACAATATAGTAGCGTTTTATCCCTATAAGAAGAATACTTTCAATTATAAAAAGAGTTAAAAATATAATAAATATATAACTTTTTAGTATTCTTTTCCCTATTCCATGCAACTAATTCACCTCTTCTATCCACATATAACCGCATCCCCACACTGTTTCAATATACTTAGGCTTTGATGGATCTTCCTCTATTTTTTCCCTTATTCTTCTTATGGTTACATCTACATTTTTAAAATCTCCAAAAAAATCTTTTCCCCAAGCTTTGTTCAACAAATCATCTCTGCTGATTGCTTTGTTATAATTTTCCATCAACACTTTTATTAATGTAAACTCCTTTGGAGTTAAATCTATTTGCTTATTATTTTTATAAAATTTCCGAGCATTTTTATCTAATTTAAAATTCTGTGAAATAATAGTATTACTTTCTATTTTTCTACATAGTTCCATTCTTCTAAAAATAGCTTCTATTCTTGCTATTAATTCCAGTGGATTAAAAGGTTTTACTATATAGTCATCTGCCCCTAATTTAAGTCCTGCAAGCTTGTCATTATCCTGAGCCCTAGCAGTTAACATTATTATAGGTATATAAGGAAACCCCTCTCTTACCTTTTCACATACTTCAAATCCATCTATACCTGGAAGAAGAATATCTAGTACTATTAGTTCAGGTGATTCCAACTTTATAGTCTTTAATGCCTCTTCTCCTGAAGAACACTCGTATACCTTAAAATCATTCATTATCAAATTCTTACATATAAATTTTCTAATAGGCATTTCATCTTCCACAACTAATATCTTTCTTTTAGAAAATTGCTCCACTTATTACGCCCCCTTTCAACCACATTATATTATATTTTATCACTTAAAAAGTGCAAACCTTGGTAGTTTGCACTAAATTTCTTATTAATTTTCCGCTAATTTTTTTAGCTTTAAAAACTCTTCTTTGGACGGATATTCCAAATTAAGACTCATACCTTTTTCTATAGACTTTAATGCTTCCTTTTTTTGTCCAGCTTTAATTTGAGCATCCCCAAGATAATACCAATAAAATGCAGCTTTTGGCATTTCCTTAACTTTTTCTGTATAATACGGTATTACTACTTTATTAAAATAATCAGAGTATACATCTTCTGCCTTAATTAAATTTTTACCATTCCATCTGAATATATCTATTTTATAGGAATCTCCTGTATCTTTCATCCATATAGCAAATTCTACTTTTTTATTTTCACTAGTGTTACTCTTAAAATTTCCAACTTCCAATTTTGAATACTCAGTACTTACTAACTTTTTTAATTCTTTATTTTGAAGTTTATAAACATCTAATACATTATACATACTTCCTACTTTCCATCCAAATAATATTTCCTTTTGTCCATCTCCATCTATATCTTCAAAACTTAGTCTATCAATAGTATATCCTTCACCTTTTACATCGGCAATTTGAATTAATTTATTCTCTTCTTTTCTAAATATAGCTATACGGACTTCATTTTCACTGTCCCCAACTCTATAAGAAACTGCTACTATCTCATCTATTCCATCACCTTGCAAGTCTTTAACTTGAATTGCAGGGGTACCTTGTGGAGTAATAGGTTCTAACATCTTAGCCCCCTTTGGCAGTGATATATTTACCATAGACTTTAAATTTTCCATTCCTTCACTTTTTATAATGTTACCTTTAGGTGGAGATATAACACTTGTAGGTGTTATCGCTTGGGTAGTACTACAACCAGAACATACAGTAATAATTATTCCAAGTGCCAAAGCCTTTATATTCATACGATCAATCTCCTTTTCTTTTCTTTGATGATTTAATTATATCTCCACATATTATTAAAGTAGTTAAAAATCAGTAAAAAAACATAGCATAGGTGAATTAATTTTCACTATACTATGTTTTTTATTTAGCTAATTATTTCTGATAAAATTCTCTAATTTTTTTGCATACATATTCTACTTCATCTTCAGTTATTTCTGGATATATTGGTAATGCTAAAACTTCCTTGCAAGCTTTTTCCGCTACTGGGAAATCACCTTCCTTATATCCTAAATAACTAAAGCATTTTTGAAGATGAAGAGGTATTGGATAATAAATACTTGTTCCAATTCCATTTTCTTTTAAGTATTTGTTTAATTCATCCCTTTTTTCGCAAAGAATATTAAATACATAATAAACAGGTTTTTGATCCCCTTTTATTTTTGGTAATTTAATATATTCAATATCTTTTAATCTATCTCTATACCAATTATTAATTACTTCTCTTTTTTCTATAGCTTCACTTATATATTTCATTTTAACAAGAAGTATTGAAGCTTGCATTGTATCTAATCTTGAATTATATCCTATATAATCATAATGATATTTTTGTTTAGCTCCATGTACTCTATATATCTTAGTAAGTTCAGCTAATTCATCATTATTAGTTGTAATCATACCACCGTCACCATAACCACCTAAAGTTTTAGTTGGGAAAAATGAATATATTCCCATATCTCCTATGGTACCAGCAGTTCTATAGCTTTCTCCATTTCCTTTCCACTTCATTCCAAAAGCTTCAGCTGCATCTTCAAGCACATATAAATTATATTTTTTTGCATATTCCATTATGTGATCCATGTTAGCCATTTGGCAAAATAAATGAATAGGGAGAATTCCTACTGTATTTTTAGTTACTCTTTCTTCAATCTTTGTTGTATCTATGTTAAAGGTTTCTTCATCAATATCAACAAAAACAGGTTTACCACCATGTTTAGCAATACATGAAGTAGACGCAAGAAAAGTAAATGGTGAAGTTATTACTTCCTTTCCATCTTTAAATCCCATAATATCTGAGGCTATAACCAAAGCATCTGTACCAGACGCAACACCTATAGCGTGCTTTGCTCCACTAAATTCTTCTACAGCCTTTTCTAATTCTTTTACTTCTTTTCCTAAAGTTTGTATACCATTTTCTAAAACATTCTCTATAGCCCTTTGGAATTCATTTTTCTTTTCCAAGTATTCCCTTTTTGAAGTATAAAAACCTACTTCCATGAATATCCCTCCTTAACTACATATTGCTTTCTACTGCTTTAATAAGTTCTTTTACTAAATAATCAGCATCTTCTAATGAAAGTGTTGAGTAAACTGGAAGAGTTATTTCATTTTTATATTGATTATAAGCATTTGGATAATCTTCTATTTTATATCCTAAATTTTTATATAGTGTAAACATTGGTAATGGAATAAAATGTACATTTGTAGCTATGTCTTTCTCAGCTAAGGTCTGTATAACCGCATTTCTATTTTCTTCTTCAAAACCTTTTATTCTTAATGTATAAAGATGGTATGAAGTCTCCATCATCTCATTTTTGGCTACAGGAACTATAGCCCATTCTTTTTCTTTTAATGCATTAGTGTAAACTTCAAATATTTTTCTTCTATGCTCTAACATACCTTCATAACGTTTCATTTGTACTACTCCGATGGCTGCCTGTAAATCTGTCATATTACATTTAAATCCATCAGTTAAAATATCATATTGCCAAGCTCCTGCCTTCATTTTGCTAAAAGCATCTTTAGATTGGCCTTGTAGTGAAGTTATCTTAAGTTCACGCAATAAATCTTCCTTGCCATGGAAGTTATTATCATTATAAGTAATTCCTCCACCTTCTGCAGTAGTTAAATTTTTCACTGCATGGAATGAGAATACATGAAAGTCATATTGAGCTCCTACTTTTTGTCCTTTGTATGAAGCACCATAGGAATGAGCTGAATCTGCTATAAGTATTATATCTTCTCTTCCTAATTTTTTAAGTATAGCTTTAACTTTGTCATAATCTACTGGTACTCCTGCAATATCTACTGTTATTATAGCCTTTGTTTTAGGAGTTATAGCTTTTTCTATTTTTTCTATATCAATTATGAAGCTATCCTTTTCTACATCAACAAATGTTGGTTTTATTCCTCTGTGTACAATTATATTTGCTGTAGCTGTATAAGTATAAGGAGTAGTTATTACTTCATCTCCTTCTTTTATATCAAAAACCTTTAATATAAGTTCCATTCCTGCAGTTGCACTACCTAAAGCTACTGCATAATTTGCATTACAATATTTTTTCATTTCTTCTTCAAATTGTGCTACTTTAGGTCCTGAAGTAATCCAACCGGATTCTAAAACTTTTACTACTTCATTAATTTCTTCCTTAGTTATATCTGGTGGTGAAAAAGTTATCTTCTTTCCCATTTAAATACACTCCTTTTTAATTTTTATATAATAAACTTATTTTCAGGTAAAATTTTTACTCACCTGAATTTTAATTAAAATACTTTTAGTAATTATTTTTTCTTCCTGTAAAAAATCCTGTATCTTTTGTTATATAAATATATCCTTTTTTTTGGATGATTTCTTCTAAAGTTTTCTCTAACTTCTTAAATTTATATTCATTAAATCTTTCTTGAACATTTCCTGGCATAGAAAATATATAATCTATTAGAGGAGTTATTCTTTTTACCTTTAAGCTATCTTCATATCTTTTCATATATATCTCATTAAAATAAGGTGTTAATATTTTTATACCATTATTAAGTTGAAATTTTTTTGTTAAATTAAAACCCTCTAATTCTAATATACTTTCATCCACTAATCCAATTATATCTCTCATTTCTTTCATGTGATTTTTCCCAACAGTGGATGCAAAAAAATATCCATCCTTCTTTAATACCCTATTTATTTCATGTAGTGCTTTATCTATGTCATTTAAGTGATATAGCATATGATTGGCAATTACTACATCAAAGCTTTCATTTTCATAAGTTATGTTTTCTGCATCAACAACACTAAAGTGAAATCTATTAGAACATTTACCTAAATTCCTCTTAGCATCTTCCAACATACCTTCAGAAAAATCTGTAAGAGTTATATTCCATCCATTAGGTATTTTATCCAAGTTCTTTGCCCATAAACTGCCATCTCCACAACCTAATTCCAATATATTAATATTATTGGGTAAACTTAGCTGTTTAAAAAACCAAGGCATCCATCCTTCTTTATTTATACTAAAACTTTCATGTAAATTTATTCTAGCTCTTAAATTGGAAGAATTCTTATATTGCTCTATCCACTTTTTGTCTAAGTTAATTAACTTAATTACATTTACAAACTTATCCCAATTAAGTGTATCTTCTTTCTCTACCATTTGTAGAGTTTCATCAATAGCTTTTATTACGGTAAGCATATGCTGTACCTTTTCTCCCATTATTTCCTTTTGTATTACCAAGGATTTTTTAAAATCTTTATCATTTATGTCATATTTCATAATATCCCCTATTTCTTCAAGGGATAAACCAATAAATTTTAATGTTAATATTTTTTGAAGTCTTCCAAAGTCTTCTTTGCTATACAGCCTATATCCTAAATTATTATATCCGCAGGGTTTTAATAGACCTATTTTATCGTAATATCTTAAAGTTCTAATTGTCACCCCTGCCCTTTTAGCAAACTGTCCTACACTATAAAATTCTTTTAGTGTATCTTCCAACATTATCACCTCTACCCTCTTATTGTAACCCATGACCTTAGGTAATGGTCAATAGCTTTATAAAAAAAATATGCATTGTAGATATTTTTTTATCTACAATGCATATTTTTTACTGTTCCCTCTTAATAGATTGCTTTTTAGCAGTTCTATTACTATTTTTAGCAGATTCTCTTGTTATAGGTGTATCCCAATTACATTTTTCCATTCTAGCTCTTTTATTATCTGGTTGGCTATCTTTTGGCATAATATATCATCCCTTCTTCAAATATAAAAAAGTATTTATTCATATTATGCCTATTTAAGTATCAGTTAATTCAGTAATATATTTTAGTGATTTTACTTTTTATGATTAAACATTAAATCTAAATAATACTATATCTCCATCTTGCATTACATATTCTTTTCCTTCTAATCTATAGTATCCTTTTTCCTTTGCAGCTACTTCAGAACCACATTCTATTAGTTTATCATAGGATATTACTTCCGCTCTGATAAATCCTCTTTCTATATCGGTATGAATTTTTCCTGCTGCTTGAGGAGCTTTTGTTCCCTGTTTTATAGTCCATGCTCTAACTTCGTCTGAACCTGCTGTTAGGAAACTAAGTAATCCTAATAGTTTATAACTAGCATGGATTAACTTATGTAATCCTGGTTCTGCAATACCATATTCATTTAACATTTCTGCTTTTTCTTCTTCTTCTAATGATGATAATTCTTCTTCTATTTTAGCACTTACCACTATTACCTCTGAATTTTCTTCCTTTGCATATTCCTGTACTCTCTTTACATATTCATTTTCCATATTCCCTGAAATCAAATCATCTTCAGATACATTTGCTACATAAAGTACTGGTTTTGAAGTAATTAAGAATAAACCTTTTATTATTTCTTTTTCTTCATCAGTTACTTCTAAAGTTCTAACAGGCTTTCCAGCTTCCAAATGAACCTTTACTTTCTCCATAATTGAAACTTCTTCTTTTGCTTTTTTGTCTCCGCCTTTTGCTGCCTTATTAGTTCTTTCTATTCTTCTTTCTAAAACTTCTACATCTGATAATATAAGTTCAAGATTAATAGTTTCTATATCTCTTATTGGATCTACAGAACCCTCTACATGTACAACATTTTCATCTTCAAAACATCTTACTACATGTACTATAGATTCAACTTCTCTTATATGTGAAAGGAATTTATTTCCTAGTCCTTCCCCTTTACTAGCTCCTTTTACAAGTCCTGCTATATCATAAAACTCTATAGTTGCATATATCTTCTTTTTAGGATTATACATTTTTTCTAATACATCTAATCTTTTATCCGGAACAGTAACTACTCCCACATTAGGCTCTATAGTACAAAACGGATAATTAGCCGCTTCTGCCCCTGCATTAGTTATAGCATTAAATAAAGTACTTTTACCTACATTTGGTAAACCAACAATTCCCAACTTCATATATGTACACATTCCTTTCATCTCGTTAGTTAATTCTTTCTAAATTATACTCTACTCCAATATTTATTTCAACATAACTATTTATATTTTGTATTTTATAGTATAATGTAATAAAAAATTGTAACCACTTTCTCAAAGTACAGATAACAGAGCATAACTGGGGCTCTTGGTTAATTTTTCCCTGTTACTACTATTAAAAAACTTAAATTATAAACAGAGTTCTTAGCTTCAGAAGGAGTTTTTACTCCCACTGAAGCTTTAGAAATCGTTATCCAGGGACGTAGCCGCTCTTTACTCCCACTTTAAAGAAAAGCAGAGAACTCAAATCTTTGATTTGGTGTGAATCGCTTTCACAGAGTGCGATGGGAGTATTAGAACGGGTAGTCATGGGATAAATAATAAAAATAAGTAATATTTTAGGAAAGGAGATCTTAATATGTATGCTTTAAAACATATTTTGAATAGTAAACAATATGGAAATTAAGAAGAATATTCAGGTAAACACAAAAAATAGTTTATATGATAACTTTATAAACAGATTATATTTATCTTATATAAATATTAAGCAAAATAAAATATTTATATACAATTTTATATCTATATTCATTAAAACTGTATTGTTTATCTTACTAATATCTAGTGATAAAGCTGTAAGTATTGGAACTAATATGGTTTTTCATAGTGTTCCTCCTATATTAGTTTACATTAGCTTTATTTCTTTAATTTTATCTTTTGCCTTTTTATTTAAAGGCATATATCATTTATGCTCTTTTTTAATACTCAATACATTTATATCTGCTATATATTTAGCTGATATATGGTATTACAGGAGCAACCATTCTTTTTTAAGTTATCATATGTTAAAAGCTACATCTAATTTAAATAATTTAGGTGATAGTGTACTAGCTATGGGTAGGGCAATTGATATACTGTTTTTTATTGATATTATAGTATTGATAATCCTTATTATTAAACATAAAAAGATTTATGAAAATACAAAAGTAAATATTACATCTTTTTTAATTCTTTTTATATTGCCTATTTTATATCTTTCTTATGTTCATTATAAAGTAGATATACTTAAAAAAGGGTATGAAAATGTGATACTTTTTAAGTCTAGTTGGTCTCAAAATCAAACTATGGCTTCTTTAACACCAATTGGCTATCATATATTTGATTTATATAGATATTATGATGAATGTCAACCATATAAATTAAACAACTCTGAAAAAAAAGAAATCAACAATTGGTTTGAGAAAAAAGAGGAGGTTTTGCCAGATAATAAATATAAAGCTTTATTTAAAGGAAAGAACTTAATAGTGCTACAGGTAGAATCCTTGGAAAACTTTGTTATAGATAAAAAAGTTAATGGACAAGAAATTACTCCTACATTAAATAGATTGCTTAAAAGCAGCTTGTATTTTAATAACTATATAGAACAAACTTATAATGGTACAACCTCTGATGCAGAATTTATATCTAATACATCACTTTATCCTGTAAGGAGTGGTAGTACTTTTTTTAGATATCCAGACAATACTTATAAAAGTTCTCTACCAAATATAATGAAATCTTTAGGATACAATACCTTAGCGGTTCATCCAGATAAAGGCTCATATTGGAATTGGCTTCCTTCTTTAAAATCTATTGGATTTGATAACTGCTATGATTCTAGTTGCTTTAATATAGATGAAGTAATAGGATTAGGTTTAAGTGATAGTAGCTTTTTAAAACAATTATCCTCACTTATAGAAAAACAGAAGAAACCTTTTTATAGTTTTTCTATAACTTTAACTAGTCATTCCCCTTTTAATCTTCCTAAAGAATATGAGGAGTTAAAATTAGATAACTCTTTAAATGGAAGTAGACTAGGAGGATATTTTCAATGTGTAAAATATACAGATAAGCAAATAGGAATATTTTTAGATAACCTAGATAAAAGTGGAATACTAAATAATTCTGTAGTAGTGATTTATGGTGACCATGAAGGTGTTCATAAATTTTTTAAGGATGAAGTAGATTCAATGAAAAATAAAGAATCTTGGTGGACAGACAATAACTTAAGAGTTCCTTTAATAGTATATTCTAAAGGATTAAACGGAGAAACTATTTCTACAATTGGTGGACAAGTTGATTTTCTTCCTACTATCAGCTATTTAATGGGTGCAGATCCCTCTCAATACAACTTAAGCTCCATAGGAAGAAATCTTCTAAATACCAAGAAAGACTATGCAGTAACTTCTACAAGGGAATATATAGGTAATGATTCTACAGACAAAGACTTTTTCCTTAAAGGTATAGATCTAAGTGACAAAATAATACGATCAAACTATTTCCAAAAATAATAAGAGGAGGATATACTATGAGTTTTTCAATTCCTAAATGGTGTTTTATTTTTATAGTAATAGCTTTACTAATTCCCATACTTTCTATAGAAAGTATCGTTCCATGGACTATATTTATATTCTTCTCTTCTAAGTTCATTAAAATATCTAAAAATACTTATTTATCAACAAAATTAAAAATAGCTAAGTGCAGTGGTTACTGCACCTTAGCTATAGCTTTAGGAATATTCTTCAATTTCTTAGTTTTAAAAGGTACTACTTACTTTATGAATAACATACTATAAAAAAAGTGCATAGCACTTTTTTTATTATGCTTCTTTACTCAACTCTTTATAAAGTCCTATTTCTTTTAATATTTTTTTTGCCCTTTCTTTAGTGTTGCCATTTATTACTTTATAGCTCACATTTTCAGCCTTTAAAAATGACAATATAGCTTCATCAACCTTACTAGCCGTTTCTTCATCTTGCCATCTTACTTCATCTTTTTCATATCCAAATTCTCTTGGAACAAAAAATATAAAATCATACTTTGGTAAATCCTTGAGAGCTAAGCAATATAAATCTTTAAGAATCTCGATTTCTTTTTCTGATCGTTTTTTTGAACCTAGCATAAACCTACCATATATGTATGGAACAAAAGTTGCATAGTCAGTTATAGCATAATCATAACAATTTAGTTGCTCTTCCCTCAATGCTTGTCCTAAATATATTCCATATTGTTCTGATATGGATTCTATCATTCCCTTATCTCTTAGATACTCCGTACTATATTCAGTGGCACAACCAACATTTAAACTCATTATCTTCATGTCCACATATAACTGCTGAATAAGGGTAGTCTTGCCACACCTTGGTCCTCCTAATATAGCTATTCTTGTAGTCATAATAGAACTCTCCTCTCGATACTTCCTTAAACCAAAGTTATTATATCAATTTAAACTTGAGAGTTCAATGACTTTTAAGCATTTATGACTGAATAGCTTTTTCTTCTATATATACTCATAATAAGTCCTATAGATGCTGTATTTATTACCATAGTAGTTCCTCCATAACTTATAAAAGGACAACCCACTCCCATTATTGGCATCAAATTTAAATTCATAAGTATATTCCAGCTAAATTCTATAATAAATAAAGTTGTAAAAGCTATAACTATTAATTTACCATAGCTATCCTTTATTAATTTAGAAGATTTAATTAAACGAACTAAGAAAAATACTACTAAAGCTATAAGAGTAATAGCCACTATCCATCCACAGCCATATACAATACACATAAATATAAAATCTGTATGTGCTTCTGGTAATATTTGTATATTATTGTCTATTCCATTTCCAAATAAGCCTGATAATTTTATTAAGTTGTCTATATGTTTATTTATATACCCCATTCCATTAGGATCGCTGTTAAAATTTAAAAAGCACATAAATCTTTTTCTTGCATAACTAAAGTTTATAATTTTAATAATTATAGCACTAATAACTACCATGGGCATTGGAATAACATATCTCCATGAAAATCCACTATTTATAGCAACTGCTATGAATATCGCATTATATATAATAAGATCTGCCATAGAAGGCATTAGCATTATTAAAAATGATGGAATAGCATATACAGCTATTAAATAAAATATTTGTTTGTTTTTTTTAAGCTTAATTTTTTCTAAAACTCCTGGAAGGGCTATACACATTAAAAATAAATATAGTGATGTAATATTCATACTAAAACTTCCTATTTTAATAAATATTCTTACACCATTTATAGTACTTCCAAAAAACAATTGAAAAAATACTATTAAATTAGCTCCAACAAATATTTTTGTACAATGCTTCTTTATCCTTCTATAATCAAACTTATATAAAATCACAGCAAATGTTAATCCTATTATCCACCATACCACAGTCTTTATTCCCATAGTCTTATTAAAATATCTATTATAATCCATCATAAAGAACATTAAAAAGATACCAAAACAACACATTATAATAGAAGGAATTACTATTCCCCATTCTATTTTACCTTTATGAATCTTATTTAGTTTTTCTCCTATTAACTTAGCCTCTCCCATTTCTAAAATTGCTTTTTTTATAGCTTCTTCACTAGTTAATCCTTCCTCTAAATATGTTTCATATAAATCTTCTATATGTCCTGTAATTTCCATCCTTATTTCTTCATGCACTTCTTTATTTTTGATCTCTGATAATACATTATCTATATATTCTTCAACTATTCTATTTTCTTTTATCCCCATACTATCCCCTCCCATAATATTTTATCTACAGCGGATCGAAAAGTTTGCCATTGCTCCTCTTTTTCCTTAAAGTATCCTTTTCCTTTTTCTGTTAGACGATAGTATTTTCTCTTTCTGTTATTCTCTCCTTCACTCCAAAACGATTCTATTACTTCTTTGTCTTCCAAAGAATGCAAAATTGGATAAAGTGTGCCTTCCTTAAAGCTAAATACTCCTGAAGATTTTTTTTCTAATTCCTTAATAATTTGATATCCATACATAGGCTGATCTTTTAACAAAGTTAGTATAAGTATTTCCGTACTACCCTTCAGCAGTTCCTTATCAATTTTCATATCTTCTCCTCCTTAAGTGATATACATAGGATTGCTATGCATAGTAATCCTATGTATATAGAATAGTAAATATTACCCACAATGTCAATACCTTGTCATATTTTTTTATTAAAGAGAATAATTAACGACTATAGAGACTTTTATTTTGTTAACACTACAGAAAAGCTTAAATAATACATAAAGAGAAAAACCAGGCTATATTGATACTAACCTGGTTTTATTACTTACTTTAAATCTTTTTTATTATTATATTTTTTAAGCTCCTTTTCCATAGTCTCCAAAACTTCATTATAAATATCTCTACCATCGCCCATCAAAATATTAACTGCATCTTCTATAGTTTCCATAGTATATATATGAAAATTTCCCTTTCCTATTTCCTCTTCTACCTCTTTACTTAAAACTAAATTATCCTTGTTTGAATCTGGAATTAACACTCCCTTACCACTAACAGTATCTAATTTTTTACACACTTTGAAAAATCCTTCTATTTTTTCATTTACACCACCTATGGGCTGTACTTCACCTAGCTGATTTATAGAACCCGTTACAGCAATACTACTATTTATTCCAATTTTACTTAATGCAGAAATCATAACTATTATTTCTGCTACTGAAGCACTATCTCCATCTATTTTCCCATATACTTGTTCAAAACTAACATGAAAATCTACTGGAAGCTTATTATATCCTCCAATAAGTGTATTTATATATCCTTTTAAAATATTTATTGCTTTACTGTGTATCTTACCACTTAATTCGCTATCTTTTTGCACATCTATTATATTTCCTTCTCCCTTATAACAATTACATGTTATTCTCACAGGCTTTCCAAAACTATAATAACCTGTATCTAGAACTGTAAGTCCATTAATCTCTCCAACTAATTTTCCATTTAAATTAATAAATATTTTATTTTCTTCAAACGCTTCTAATATTTCATTTTCAATTTCTTCTTCATTATAAGCTATATCTATTATATCCTTTCCTTCAATATATTCCTTATTTTCATTTTTCACCTTATTATTAGCTAAGGTTATTATTCTATCTACTTCATCTAAATTAAAATACATCTTATTTCTATTTTCTGCTTTCCTTGAAATAAACTTTGCTATTTCTAAAATTCCATCATCTTTAATAGGTTTAAAATTACTAGATTTGCATATACTACGTATATTTTTTACAAAAGTCGCTTTTATTTCATCATTAACTTTTAGTACAGAATTAACTTCTGCCCTTATTTTAAATATTTTTTTAAAATCTTCATCATAGGAATACAAAATATTGTAAGTTTCATAGTCACCAATAAGAATTACTTTTTCATTAATATTTATTGGTTCTGGATGTAATCCACTAAGAGATAATAATTCTAGATATCCTCTATTGTAATCTATGTCTACTTTTCCATTTATTAAAGTTTTCTTCAAATAATAATATGCTAAAGAATTAGATAATAAATTATTTACTCTTATAATAATGCATCCATCATTGGCTTTTAACATAGAACCTGCATTTATAAGACTTACATCCGTAGTGTAAACACCATTTTTGTTTTCATATTCTATATTGCCTAATAAATTGCTTAAACTTGGATCATCCTCATATATACATACTGGTTTCTTATTATTACTATTATCTACTATTACATTAACACAATATTTATATATGATTTCATTTATCATTTCTTCATCATCTTCATAATCCATAGAATAATTGTCTAATAAATTTTTTTCTATTTGTACACACATATCATTTAAAAAATTTGCTATTACCTCATCTTTTAAAAACTCTTTTCTATAGGTATTCTTTATTTCTTTCATCACATCATTATAATAAATTTTCATTAATTCTTTAATACTTGTAATGCCCTCTTCTTCCTTATCTTTCATTTGATCTAAAATATCTTGGGCTTCTTCTTTTAAAGTAGCTACTTTATCAATTATGCTATCTTTTTTCTGCTTTTCTAAAGAATCATATTCTTTTTCACTCATGGCATTTCCATCATCTTTAATTGGAATAAAGGTAAATCCCGCTTGAGTAAATTTTATATCAAATCCACTATCTTCTGCTACCTTTACCATTTTATTTACCAATTCACTTCTATTTTTTTGTACTATCTCTAATAGTTTTTCTTTTTCCTTGTTATCTGAATTATTATAAAAATCATACGTTTTCTGTAAATACAACCCTTGAATTCTTTCTACATATTCATGAAAAACTTTTCCTTTACCATTAGATGTAAATATAGCCTTAGGACTTTTAGTGTCTTCATTAACTACATAACATATATCTTTAGGTGGAGTACTTTGTATATTATCATTAATAAATTTCATTATATTTTCTAGCTTTTCCTTTGAAAAATCATCTATTAAATAAACATTATAACCTTCTTTATCAATTTCTAAGGCTCGTTTTATCTCTCTATATACTTGTTTATACTCTGGAATATAATTATTATCTTCTCTATCTTTCATTGTGGTAAAATCCATATTATATTTTACTTCATTGAAACTAAGTTCTTTCATTTCATTCCCCCCTTTTATCCCATTAATATATTAATATTCTTCTTATATATTTTTAGGAACAAAATTTGAAAAAACACTGAATAAATCCATTCCCAATTTCTAAAACTCGTCCAATTTCTAAAATCCTATAATTTTCTATGGTATAAAAAAAGAGTACCTTTTTAGGTACCCCTTAATATAATCCTTCTTTTCCATCTACAATTTTTTCACAAATCTTTATTGAAGCAGAAGCTCCTACTCTTGAAGCACCAGCTTCTATCATAGCCATTGCATCCTCATAAGTTCTTACTCCACCAGAAGCCTTTACTCCCATTTCTTTTCCTACAGTTTCTCTCATAATTTTAATATCTGATGCTGTAGCTCCACCTGTAGAAAATCCTGTAGAAGTCTTAACAAAATCAGCTCCTGCTTCCTTAGAAAGTTTGCAAGCCATTACTTTTTCTTCATCGCTTAAAAGACAAGTCTCAATAATTACCTTAGTTAAAGCTTTACCTTTCGCTGCATTAACTACAGCTTTTATATCATTTTTTACATATTCATAATCCTTATCTTTTAATTTTCCTATATTAATTACCATATCTACTTCCTGCGCACCATTTTTTATAGCATCTTCTGTTTCAAATGCTTTAACTGCAGTAGTAGTAGCTCCTAAAGGGAAACCTATAACAGTACATACCTTTACTTTACTTCCTTTTAACATTTCTGCTGCTAATTCTACATTGCAAGGATTCACACATACTGAAGCAAAGGTATACTCTAAAGCTTCTTTGCATAATTCTTTTATACTATTACCTTCAGCATTAGGCTTTAATAATGTATGGTCTATCATACCTGCTAATTCATTTTTATTCATTGTTCATACCCCTCCATTTTTAAGCTTCCTTATATATTCTATAACAAAAAAAGGTAACTTACAACATTACTAATTATTTTGTGCTAAAATACATAACTTTCATAAAACTTACTGACTATCCCTTATCTTCCATAGGCTTTTCCGCAGGTTTTTTATCTGTTTTTACAGGTAACTTTTTAATAAATGACCCCTTTTCATGAAAGCTACTTTTGTCGCTAGATACAAGAGCATAATCCTTTGTTAATTTTATACTCTTTTTAGGGCAGAAATCTTCACACATTTTACAAAAAGTACAAGAACCTAAATCAAAATTCATAGTTATTTTTTCTTCACCATCTAACTTTTCCACCTTTTTTGTTATAGCTTCTGGTGCACATACTCTCATACACATACCGCATCCAATGCAAGTATTTTCATCAAACTTTATTCTTCCTCTATAGGATTCAGGAGCATCTACCAATTTATAATGTCGTCTTTCTGTTTCTGCAGGCATAAATATATGTTTTATAGCATGTTTTATATATGGTATTTTAGCCACGTTTATCCTCACCGTCCTTTTGTCTCAATAATTCAACTGCCTGAAGTATTCCTTCTATAATAGCTTCTGGTTTTGGTGGGCAACCACCTACTGAGACATCTACATGAGTCCATTTATCTAAAGGTCCCTCTACACAATAGCTCCCCTTAAAAACATTACAGGACATAGGACATGATCCCAAAGATACTACCACCTTAGGTTCAGGAATTTGTGATAATATCCTAAGCATTCTGTCCTTAGATTGAGTAGTTACTGGCCCTGTAACTACCACAATATCTGCATGCTTAGGAGTACCAGTAAGTTTTACTCCAAACCTTTCCAAGTCATATCTAGGACCTAACAATGCCATAAGTTCTATATCACATCCATTACATGATCCAGTATTTAAATGATATATCCATGGAGATTTAGATCTACTCCATCTTAATAATTTTTCCATATATTCAAACCTCTTTTCGCCTTATGCATCTTCCTTAATTTTTAGATATAGGCTAAAATTAGACTTATAACTGCCAATATAGTAGGTACGGTCCAGAAAAATCTTAAAGTCTGTTCTATTCTTATTCTTCCTACTACTGATCTTACAAAGGAAACTGACACCACTATTACTAGTATTATAAGTAATATATTAAATAATACACTTAATATTGTATTTCCAAAATTTATTCCACCTAAAAATAAACTTACAAACAAATTTCCCATTATAAACATCTTTACTGCTTGAGTTAGTTTATACATACCAAGATAAAATCCACTGTACTCTACTAAAGGTCCTTCACAGATTTCTGTTTCTGCTTCTGCTATATCAAAAGGAACTGTTCCTACTTCAGCTGGAATAATAAATAAGAATGCTATGGCCGCCGGAAATGTTGAAATATTCATTAAATTTATACCATATAACTTTTGATAATCTTCAATGACTCTTAGTGAAAATGTCACATTCCCTGAGGTTTCAAAACCAGCTTTAGCCCCTACAGCTAATAATATAATTACTAACGGAACCTCATAAGCTAACATAGTTACCATTTCTCTAGATATTCCAATACTAGCGTAAGGTGATCCTGAAGCTGCACCACCTATTATAAGAGCTACTGCTGGAATAGTTAATAAGTACAATATTACAATTATGTCACCAAATTCTCCTGAGAAGAAATTCATATCATAAAAAGGTATAAATAAAGAAATAGTAATAACACTTATAAGTCCTATTATTGGTGCTAATATAAATGTTTTTTTAGACGCTTTTCTAGGTACTAAGTTTTCCTTACCAGCTAATTTTAAAATATCATAAAAAGGCTGCATTATAGGAGGGCCGATTCTTCTTTGCATTCTAGCCACCATTTTTCTATCTATTCCAGAAAGGATTAATCCAAAAAATATACTAAATATTAATCCTGGAAAAATAAATATATAAAATAAGCTCTTTAAAATTTCCATAAATATCATCCTTTCTCCTATAATGCTGCAAAAAGATATAGACTTAATACTACTATACAACAAATAACCCAAGTTACATAATCATTTACTATTCCACTATGAGCTTTTTCCAAGCGCCCAAAATACCCTTTTAAATTATGTTTCAATCCCCAAAAAAGATCTCCTCCTGCTATAGGTGCAAATTCTTCTTTTTCTCCACCAGTAAATACTCCATATTTATCCCCTAAATTATTATTTGTATGTATATTGCATTTTTTAACAAAACTCAAACTTATAACTGTACCTATAATAAATCCTATAAGTATAACGATAAATAATAAAAACCAAGCTTCTGGTCTCCAATATCCCGCCATTTGATAAGTCATATTAGGAATTGGAACCCTATTTTTAAACATTTTTTCTGCAAAACCTTTTGTAAACATAACATCTATGTAATTTTGTAGATTATATATAGAATAAGCTGCTGGTTCTAAAAGATATTTTGATATAAACTTTGGAAATAATCCTTCCACTAAACAAGCTAACGCAAGTAAGCTCATAGATAAACTCATAGGTAATGGGATCTCCTTTATGCCTTCAAAATCCTTAGGCATTTCTCCAAAAAAAACTGATTGTGCAATTTTCATCATATAGGCTAAAGTAAATACAGATACTATTAGAGCTATAATTGTTACAGGAGCATAGCCTGCTTCATAAGTAGCTTGATAAATCATCCATTTAGATACAAACCCATTAAAAGGTGGAAGTCCGCTTATGGAAAAAGCTGCAACTAAAAATAATATAGTAGTATAAGGCATCTTTTTAGATATCCCTCCCAATTTAGTAATATCTGTAGTACCAGTTCTATAAAGTACTGCTCCTGCACACATAAAAAGTAAACACTTAAAAGTTGCATGATTAACCATATGATAAAGCCCACCTAGTGTTCCAATAACTCCAACTCCATTTTTTGAAGAAAGTCCTACTCCAAAAGCTACTATTATGTATCCTATTTGTGAAACAGAAGAAAAGGCTAATAATCTCTTAAAATCTGTTTGAATTATAGCCATAGATGCCCCTACTATCATAGTTAGTGTACCCCATAGTATTATAAGCAATTCCATTTTAGGTGCACCCACACTAAAAAATATCATATATAATAATCTTACAAAACCATATATTCCTGTTTTACTCATAACTCCAGAAAGCAACATAGATATTGAAGATGGCGCAGACATATGAGCGTCTGGTGGCCAAGTATGGCATGGTACTAGAAATGCCTTTACTCCATATCCAGCCATCATAAAAGCTAATGCAAAAATGGTAACGGGAGTATAGTTATTATGAATTAAAGCAGATATCTGAGCCATATTTAAGGTAGCCGTTTGTGCATATATGAGCACCGTTCCTAATAAAATTAAAGTTGAACCTAAAGATCCAATTACTATGTACTTAAAACCTGCCTCTAGTGACTTATATAAATTATTTCTAAAGGCTGTAAGTGAAATAGCGGCAAAAGTCATAATCTCCAACATAACATACATATTAAACAAATCACCAGTAAGGACAAAACCTATCATACTTCCTAGCAATAAAAGAAATAATGTATAATATTTATCTAAAGCATTATCTCCTTCCATATAGCTTACTGAATATATACTAGACAGAAATGATGAAAAAGTTATAATAAGGCCAGTAAAAAGACCAAAAGAATCCACTTCTAATCCTATTCCTATGGCCATTTGTTCCTGAGGCATCCAATTTCCTAGCCAATATGTAGCTACTTTACCCTCTAATAATATAGGCTTTATTAATAATAAAAGACTTCCTAAAGATATCAAAGAACTAAGTACAGCTACTCCTTTCATCCAAGGCAATAACTTTTTTTTACCACTTATTGCACCAATTAAAAAAGCTCCAATAAAAGGGGTTATTATAGCAATTATAGGCAAGTTACTAACATAATTCATCCTCTTAGCCTCCTAACCTTATCTGCATCTATAGTACCGTAGTTTTCTTTTATCTTTATAATTAAGGATAAAGCTAAAGCAGATACACATGCTCCTATTACAATGGATGTAAGAGTTAACGCTTGTGGTACAGGGTCTACAAAAAAAGCTCCTGGTTTTAAATCTGTAATAAATATAGGTGCAGTACCACCAGCTCTAAAGCCTATAGATATTAATAATAAATTTAGTCCAGAATCTACTAATGACATTCCTACAACTATTTTTATTAAATTTTTTTTGCTCATCATAATGTATAATCCTAATATCATAACTATAAATGACCCAATATAATTTATAAGCATACCTTCACCCCTATTCCTTTTCCTCTGCTCTTAATGTACCTATCATGGTAATAAGTAAAAAACCAATTCCAGCTAACACTTTATACCCCACAGCAAAGTTCATCCAAAATATAGTTCCTGAACTATAAAGCATTCCAGGTTTACCTTGATTATAAATTACATTTTTAAAGAAATTATACCCATATACAACTCCTAATGTTCCTAATAGTAGAAAACTTAATGCTCCTATGCTTTCATACATCTTAATTCTTTCTCCATTAAAGGCTTTTGAAACCCTATCCATGCCATATGCTAAATATACTATTGCTACAGCTCCAGCTATTAAAACTCCTCCCTGGAATCCTCCTCCAGGACTTAAATGGCCATGAAGTATAACATAAGCTCCCAAACTTAGACTAGTTGGTAAAACTATATTGGCTGTAGACATTATTATTGAATCCTTCTCTATGGCACCTGAATTTTTTTTATCTATTTCTTTCATTATCTCTAAACTACTCTTACCTTTTTGACTTTTATTTAAACTTTTTTCATTAGAAGAAAAAGAATTCTTTTTATAATTTCTTAGTATTACAGCTGAACCTGCCACTGCTGTAAAAAGTACAAATGATTCTCCTAAAGTATCATATCCCCTAAAGTCAAAAACAATTGCAGTTACTGCATTTATTGCTCTAGTCTTTTCTATAGTATTTTTTACAATTATATTGCTTATTCCACCATAAGTAGATGGTAATGCTGCCATAGAAAAACTAACATATATAGACAAAATGAGTAATATTCCTAGTGAAAACCATGTAAAAAACTTCTTCATTTTTGTTTTTCCTCCTTATCATTAACCTTTCTTAAGGTTATTATAAAGATAAAAGGAGTAAGAATAGCTCCTACAGCCCCTTCGGCTATAGCTACATCTGGTGCTCTTAGAAGTAAAAATTCTAAAGCTATAAAAGTTCCAACTAATGAAGAAGCAATTATGCAAGGCAAAATATCATCTAGTATTACAGTAAATATAGCTGATATTACTATTCCTATTATTATTAAAAAATTCAAAAAATTTATATTAAATAAAGCACTCATTTATTTCACTCCTTATCATTTGGGTAAGAACTTTTTTTCAACATAGGAGTTCCTATTTTATAAGCTGCTTTTGTCATAGCATGAGAGGCTGCCGGATTAGTTAAAACTATAAATATTCCTATTATTATAGATTTTATTCCTATAGTTATATTACCTATATAAAATCCATAAATAGCTGCTGCTATTAATATGGGAAGTCCTCCCATAGTTACTATATTGGTTGATGATTGCAACCTACAATAGGTATCTGGCATTCGTAACATCCCTACTACTCCTGCAAATATGAAGAATAAACCTATAATTAAAAATATATCTATTATAATTCGCACTATCATATTTTCCCCTCCAAATACCTTGAAATGAGGACAGTACCAATAAATCCAAGTAAAGTTACTATAAGCCCTAAATCTATATAAAGTGATCTTCCTTCATAACATCCAAACAGAACCATTATTAGTCCAATCATCACATCTATAGAATCAGCAGCTACTACTCTATCAATAATATTAGGTCCTTTAAATACCCTATATAAAAGTAAAGAGCTAAATACTACTATTAAAATAGAAGTAACCATAAACTCAAAGGACATATCAATCATATAAATATCCTCCTTACCCAAGGTTCAAATGCACCTTTAATTATATTTGATGCCTCTTTTTCTTCTTCAGTTTTTACATCAATCCAATGTATGTACATATATATCATTCCCTTTTCTTCTACTATATTCATAGCAATAGTCCCTGGGGTTAAAGTTATACAATTGGCTAACATCGCTAGACCATAATTTGATTTTAATTCCGTTTTTATTTTAACAATACCTGGATTGATATTTAAGTTAGGAGAAAGAGCTCTCTTAGCTACATCCCAGTTTGCCTTTACTAATTCTACAGTATAATATGGAATAAATAGTATTAGCCATAATATTCTACTTTTCTTGAACATCCAAAATGGATCTTCATTAATTAAATAAGATGAAGAAAATATTCCTACAAAAATGGATACTATAATCCCACCTATAAGTTCTTCACCTATATTAGGAGCTGAATAGCTTCCAATATAAATAAGCCATAAAAGGAATGATAATATCGCTGTTGAAAACACAGATTTAGCCTTCATTTTATTCCTCCTTTGCTTTAGTTATTCTCTTTTTGATCTCCTCTTTTAACCAGATTGTAAATTTATCTATACCTTCTCCAGTTATAGAATTAACCTTAAATATTTGAGTATTAGGGTTCACTTGCTTTTCTCTACTTTCCACTCTATTTTCATCAAACTGGAAATAACTTTTCAAATCATATTTACTTAATACCAATGCATCTGCTTTTGTAAACATAAGTGGATATTTTTCTATCTTATCATCTCCCTCTGGGATACTTAAAAGTGCAACCTTTAAATGTTCTCCAATTTGAAATTCAGCAGGGCATACTAAATTGCCTATATTTTCAACTATTAATATATCCAATGCTTCTAAATTAAATTCTGGTAATATATTTTTAATGGACATAGCTTCTATATGACATGCCCCTTCTGTATTCAATTGAACAACTGGTATTCCCATAAAAGCAATCTTTTCTGCATCTATCTTACCTGCTATATCCCCCTCTATTACACCTATTCTATAATCTTTTCTTAGATTTTCTATTAATTTTGTTATAAATGATGTTTTTCCACCACCAGGTGATCCCATAACATTTATCATAAATATTCCCTTTTTATTTAATAGTGTTTGTATTTCATCATGACAATCCTCATTCCACTCCATAATTTGTCTTACAATTTTTATTTCCATACCCTACTCTCCTTTTATAGAATCTATATAAAATTCATTTCCTTTTAAAATTTTAATATTAAAGCTGCCACAATTAGGGCAGCAAAAATTTATCTTATTCACAGTACATATATTATTACAATCTTTACATTGTATTTCCATTGGTATTTTTTCCACCTTTATTACTGCTCCCTTTAATACAGTATCCTTACTTATTATATTAAAATAGTACTGGATACAATCAGGTACTATTCCAGACAATTCCCCCACCTTTAGCCTTATTTCTTCTATCCTTTTTAAATTATTTTTTAAAGCTTCCTCACTGCAAATCTTAACTATACTTTCCGTTAGAGATAGCTCATGCATATTATCTATCCAAACAAGAAAAACAAGGATCTATACTTGCAACTATAAGACCTGCATCTGCAATAGTGTTGCCTTTAAGCATAGCTGGCACTGAAGCTGCATTTCTAAAGGTAGGAACATGTATATTTACTCTTCTGTTTCCTGGTCCGCCATCAGTAACTACATAATAAGTTAGTTCTCCTCTTGGTGCTTCGATTCTAGTACAATACTCCCCTGCTGGAACTCTTGGAATTTTAAATCCTAGGTTTATTGGAGTATCTGGCATATTTTGTGCTGCTTGCGTAATTATTCTTATACTCTCGCCAATCTCTAAAAGCCTTACTACTACCCTAGAAAATACATCCCCGTCTTTTTGTACAATCATATTAAAATTAAAGTCATCATAACAACAATAAGGATCTATTTTTCTAGTATCACATTCTAATCCTGAAGCTCTTCCATGAGGACCTGATAATCCATGTATCCATGCTTCATCATAACTTAACTTTCCTACTCCTTTTGTTCTTAAAGCTATAGTTTTATCTTTCCCGAATATATCTAATATTCTTTCATAAGGTTCTTTCATTTCTTCAATAAGCATTAATAAATCATGTATTTCTTCTTTGCTAAAATCCTTTCTAGCTCCTCCAATTATATTCATAGCATAGTTAACTCTATTTCCTGTTAAAGTTTCTAATGCACCCATAACCTTTTCCCTAGCGGAAAAAGTATACATAAATGCACTGTCAAAACCTATTATATGAGCAGCTAAACCTAGAAGTAAAAAATGTGAATGTAGCCTTTCTAACTCACATATTATTACCCTTATATAAGATCCTCTTTTTGGCACCTCCAACCCTGAAATATTTTCAATAGCTAAGCAGTATGCCAAACTATGAGAATGGGAACATATACCGCATACCCTTTCAACTAAAGTTATTGTTTGTATAAAGTTTTTCTCTTGAGAAAGCTTTTCTATTCCTCTATTGTTATATCCAATATAGACTTTTGCATCCTCTATAAATTCTCCATCAGTATACAATTTTACATGAACCGGCTCCTCCAAGGCTGGATGATATGGTCCTATAGGAATTACATAACTCATACAAATCCCCTTCTTTCTGCTATTTATTTTCTTCTTCATTATCTTTATTTTTATTTCTATTTCTGAGCTCTTCCATAGGAGTTACGAGTATTTGACCTGATCCATCAAAATCATCAGGCAAAAATAATCTATCTCCTTTTTCCAATCCTTCAAAATCTACTTCCATTACTTCACATATTTCCTCTTCACACCATTGTGCAGAACCTTTGTATATATGAGTTATAGTTGGAAAAACCTTTTCCCCCTTACATATAAAAGTTTTTATATCTCCATCTATATCAAAGTTATATGCAATAACATTTTCCCCTTCTTTATTTACATATCCATTCATAATTACAAGTCTTCTTTTTTGGTTTATCATTTCTCCAGCCATATTAACAATTTCATCTTTATTTATATAGGTAATATCCGTTTTATGCATAATATTCTCCCCTTTAACATATTCTAGGCAAAAGATCATAGGTAATTTTATCTAAAATTCTCCTACCTCCAAATAAAGTCTTTAGCAATACTTTTGAAGGCGTATAATCCACAACTTCTCCAATTACTGAAGCATTACTACATCCTATATCTTTTAAATCTTTTATTATATAATCACAAACGTCTGGAGATACAATTGCTAACATCTTTCCCTCATTAGCTATATATAAAGGATCCAATCCTAATAATTCACAAGCTCCAGCAACATCTCTATCCACAGGTATTTTTTTCTCTTCTATTTCTATTGAAAAATCCTCTTCTTCCACAAATTCCTTTAATGTAGTAGCAACTCCCCCTCTTGTAGGATCTCTCAGAATCTTCACTTCTTCTCCATATTTAAAAATGGTGTATGCTATTTTATTTAGTGGAGCACAATCAGATTTTATCTTACTTTCTAATAAATTTTCTCTAGCACAAAGTATAGATATACCATGATTTCCTATACTACCAGTTAATATTACCTTATCTTTTATTTTTATTCTTTTTTTACCTAAGTTTAATTCTTTGATTTTTTCGCCAATACCTGATGTATTTATATATATTCCATGCCCATGCCCCTTATCTACTACCTTAGTATCTCCAGTTACTATTTGTACTTCTGCTTCTTCTGCTGTGTTTTTTATAGAAAGTATTATCTTTTTTAAATCTTCAATATTTAACCCTTCTTCTAATATAAAAGATAAGCTTAAATATTTAGGAATGCTTCCACACATAAGTAAATCATTTACTGTACCGCACACACTTAATTTTCCAATATCTCCACCAGGGAAAAAATAAGGATATATTACAAAACTATCACTTGAAAATGCTATATCTTTTGAGGTATTTAATAATGCACCATCGCCTAATACATTTAATTTATCATTTCCCAAAGCAGGTATAATCATTTCCTCTATAATCATTGAAGTTTTTTTTCCTCCATTACCATAGGACATAGATATAATATTTTCCACAACCTCACCCCTCTTTATAAATAATACTTATAATAAGCTGCGCAGCTTCCTTCTACAGATACCATACAGGGTCCTATTGGATTTTCAGGAGTACATACCTTCTTAAATAATCTACACTCCTTAGGCTTTATTATGCCTTTTAATACTTCACCGCATTGACATATACTATTTTCTTCAAAATCTTTAATTTTTAATGGATATATACTTTCAATATTATATTTTTCATATTCATCCTTAATTTTAAAACCGCTATGATCTATTACTCCAATTCCTCTCCAATAATCATTTCCCTTATAAAAAACTTCATCTAAGGCATCCAATGCCAAAACATTTCCATTCCTACTTACTAATGATTTGTAGGCATTCTCTACTCCTATGCTTTTTTCTTTAATCATATTCAAAAGTGTCCATATTCCAACAATTATATTCTCAACTTTAAATCCAGTTATTACACCTGGACAGTTATAATCTTTTAAGAAATAAAACCCCTTTTCTCCTGTAATAGCTGCCACATGTCCTGGACACAAGAATCCTTGTATATTTAAATTTCTATCCTTTAACAAACACTTCATAACTGGTTCTACACTTTTATGCAAAGATAACACATAAAAATTTTTAATATTATTAACTTTTGCTTCCTTTATTGCTATTGCAGTATGAGGTGCAGTAGTCTCAAACCCTATGCCTAAAAAAAGAATTTTTCTATGAGGATTATTTACCGCCAGACTAAGGGCATCTATACTAGAGTAAACAATTTTTATATCTCCTCCTAATGCCTTGGCTTTTTCTAAAGTTATACTAGGTTTTGAACCTGGAACCCTTATCATATCTCCATATGTTGCAATAATAATATTTTCATTAAGTGATAAGTAATAGGCATAATCAATATAACAACTATGAGTAACACATACTGGACAACCTGGACCAGATATAAGATTTAAATTATGATTTAATATACTTCTAAGTCCAAACTTACCAATAGCTTCAGTATGACTCCCACACACCTCCATAATATTAACTCTTTCTTCAAAAGAATTAATTTCATTTATTAATGTTTTTAAATATTCATTTTTTATATTAGAAATAAAATCACCACCTTTATTTAATTTCTGCTATTTACCAAATTTATAGCTTCTATAATTTGTTTAGCTTCTTCTTCCTTTATTAAATCCAATGCAAATCCTGCATGAGTCATTACATAATCTCCAACTTTAGAAGAAGGTAAAAAATCTATTCTTATTTTCTTTTTTACTCCATTTATTTCCCCTATGGCTTCTTTGCCACTGATTTTTAATAACCTTAACGGAATACCAACACACATAATTCTCCTCCGTAAATTTTCTAATAATTATTATTTTTTCCATAAGATGAGGATTATATACCATCTATATAATCCTCATACTTTCTTCTAATAATATATGTTTTATATGGATAAACTATAAATATAAAAAGGAGTTTTTAGTTTTAAATTTTAAAATACTATGATATAATATAGCTAATTACTACCATTATTAAATTAATTGATATTTTAGAAATCATATTTTTACTAAGTTAATAAAATCTAATGCAAAGGAGTTAAACATATGGGGTTTACAGACAAAATAAATAAATATTATGCAGAAAATTATATAAAAAAATATGGAGATAGATTATCTCAGGTCCAGGGTAATGTAATTTCTGTTAAAATCGAAGAAAAAACTATACTATGGATTTTTCATAAATTAACCGCTACATTATTAGTAAAACCAGATAGAAGCAAAAACATTGTAAAATGTATTTATAAAAAGCATAGATGGTTTAAGAAAATTGACTTTATTCCTGTATCTCAAGGAAACTATGTTTTAGTTCAAGGTCTTAAAGGTAAAAAAGGAAAAGAAAATAGAGAACAATTAGAAATTATGAATATAAGAAATATGACTACTAGAAAAGATCTAATTCCTCTAGAAGGAAAAGAACCTAAAGTGCAGAAAGTAAAAACAAAATATAGATAATAAAAAAATAATCAAAGCAATGTAATTTGCTTTGATTATTTTTTTATTTAGAGTACAGTTAACAGAGTACAGTTAACAGAGTACAGTTAACAGTTAAGGAGGATTTTCTTCCGCTACTCTACATAAAATCTTTAATTTTAAACTTTCATTAATATCTTATTTATTTTTCACTTTGAAAGTTATTAATTATTAATTCCTATCTGTAATCTATCCTCTGTACTCCGTTATCTGAATTACCTGTGTCTATGGAAAAATAATAAATACATACTGTTTATAAATGCAATTATACCTGAGAAAAATATTACAATACACCATTGAGCTAAACTCAACGCTACAGTATGAAAAACGCCTTGTAAAAATGGAATATACAGTATTGACATAATCATAAGTATTGAAACCGTAACTGCTCCAACTAGATATATATTTGTAAATAACTTTATTTCAAATATAGAATGTCTTTCAGATCTACATTCAAAAACATGTATAAGCTGAGACATAACTAAAGTACATAAAGCCAATGTTCTACAAGTTTTTAAATCCATTTTATATACATATCCCATTAAAAATGCTGCAATAGTACATATACCTATCAAAGAACCTCTTATAATTATCTTTTCTTTAAGTCCTCTAGCAAATATACTTTCATTTTTAGGTCTAGGTCTTTGTTCCATTATATCTATATCAGCTGGATCAACTCCTAATGCTATAGCTGGAAGTCCATCTGTAGCCAAATTTACAAATAAAATTTGTATTGGTAAAAGTGGTATAGGCAAATTTATAATTGATGCTATAAACATAGTTAAAACTTCTCCTAAGTTACATGAGAGCAGATATCTTATAAACTTTCTTATATTATCATATATTACTCTTCCTTCTTCTACTGCCGATACAATAGTGGCAAAATTGTCATCTAAAAGAATCATTGAAGATGCTTCTTTTGTTACATCTGTTCCAGAAATTCCCATAGATATTCCTATATCAGCTTCTTTTACCGCTGGTGCATCATTAACACCATCTCCAGTCATGGCCACAATATTATTTTTACTCTTAAATGCCTTGACTATTCTAAGTTTATGATTTGGACTTACTCTAGCAAAAATTCTTAAATTGTCTATATTTTTTACTAAAACCTTGTCATCTAATTTGTCTAATTCTTCTCCTGTTATTACCTGAGTTTCATCATTTACTATATCTAATTCTTTTCCTATAGCATAGGCAGTATTCTTATGATCTCCCGTAATCATTACAGGTTTTATTCCTGCCAATCTACATTTAAATACTGCTTCTTTAACTTCCTTTCTCGGAGGGTCAATAATTCCTGCTACTCCTATAAATATTAAGTCATTCTCTATGGAACTGTCTCTATAATTAGAATATTCCTTATAAGCTGCTGCTATACATCTTAATGCCTTAAAGGACATTGTTTCTACAGCTTTTAAGACTTTGTTTTTATATAAAGAAGTAAAAGCTTTAACTTCTCCATCTACTAATATATACTTACATCTTTCTACTATTCTTTCTGGAGCACCTTTTACATAAACAGTATTTTTAAATCCTTCTCTAACTACTACAGACATCATTTTTCTTTCTGAGGTAAAAGGTTTTTCATGTACTCTTTTCCCCCTACTTAAAAAGTCTTTTAATTCACTAGTATCTTTAAAAAAAGCTTTTATTAAAGCTGTTTCTGTTGGATCTCCAAATAAACCCTTGTCTATCTTTTTTTCGCTATAATCAATATTACAGTCACTACAATATGTAACTGCTCTCTTAAAAGTATTATTATTTGGTACAGTATCTTTATCCACATTATATAAAAAGCTGTTAAAATAAAAAGCTTTAACGGTCATTTTATTCTCTGTTAGAGTTCCTGTCTTATCACTACAAATAATTGAAGTACACCCTAATGTTTCCACTGCCGGCAATCTTCTAACCAAGGCATTCTTCTTTAACATTCTAGATACTCCTAATGCTAATGCCACTGTAACTATAGCTGGTAATCCTTCAGGGATTGCTGCTACTGCAAGACTTACACCTAAAAGAAACATTTGATATTTGTCGTTTCCTCTACTTATACCCGTTATAGTTACTATAATGCATATACCAATGCAAACTAGAACTAATACTTTTCCTAAAGCATTTAATTTTTCTTTCAGTGGTGACTTATCCTTTTCTATATCTTGAAGCATTCCTGCAATTTTACCCATTTCTGTTTTCATACCTGTAGATATAACTTTAGCTTTCCCTTTGCCTGTAAGAGCTACAGTACCCATGTAAATGGTATTATTTTTGTCATTACAGCTCTTATTTACTCCTACAGATTCACCAGTAAGTAAAGATTCATCCACCATCAAAGAATTGTCTTCTACAAGTATACAATCTGCCGGTACTCTATCCCCACTTTCTACTATTACTAGGTCTCCAATAACTAAATTTTCTGCATTAACTATTTTTAAATTTCCATCTCTTATTACTTTTGCTGTAGGAGCTGCCAGATTATTTAATGCTTCTAAAGATTTTTCGGTTTTAAACTCCTGTATAAAACCTAAAATTCCGTTCATAATAACAATTACTAGTATAGTAATTGCATCAGCCTTTTCACCCATAAATCCTGAAATTAGAGTAGCACCAATAAGCATCCATATTATAAAATCATTAAATTGTTCCAATAAAATTTTTATTGGTGATATCTTCTTTTTTTGTTCTAATATGTTTGGCCCATATTTTTTAAGTCTTCTCTCTGCTTCACTTGAATTTAGTCCAGAGAAAAGTTCCTTTTCGTTAATCACAATTAACTCCCCCCAGTATTTTATTAATTCTTAACTACAATAAATATATGTTACAACTTAATAAAATATTTTAAATTTTTAAAATAGACCTAATTTTGCTTTTTCCCCTATTAATCCAAATGTTACTTTAAATTATTCTATTTTTTTGATATTATTAATAGGTACTTTAATATAATAGTATACATAATAAGGAGGTTTTTATATGAAGGATGTTATATACATAAGTGGACATAAGAATCCAGATACAGATTCTATATGTTCTGCATTAGCTTATGCAGATTTTAAAAATAAAACTGGTAATATACCAGCTATTCCTGTAAGACTAGGAGAATTAAGTAGAGAAACTCAATTCGTATTAGATTACTTTGGGGTTAACTCACCAGAATTAATAGATACAGTAAGAACTCAAATACAGGACTTAAAATTTGACAGTGTAATTCCAATATGTCCTGATATATCTTTAAAAATGGCTTGGTCCATAATGAAAAAAAATAATGTTCCAAACTTACCAGTTGTTGATGAAGGTGACAAACTTGTAGGTCTTGCTTCACTTGCAAATATAACTTCAACTTATATGGATATTTGGGATACTAATATACTTTCAAAAAGTGGTACTACACTTGAAAATATAGTTGAAACTCTTTCCGCAAAATGCATATATGTAAGTGATAAAATAAATAATTTCAAAGGAAAAATAGTAGTTACTGCTATGCAACCTGAAAGTGCTCGTGAACTTATTGAAGAAGGAGATATTGTTATTTGTGGTGATAGAGAAGATGCTCAAGAAATAATACTAGACTGCAAAGCGTCTCTTATGATAATAACAGGTAAACATGAAGTAACTGAAAAAATAATAGAAAAAGCTAAAGAAATTTCCTGTTCTATTATTATGACTCCTTATGATACTTTTACCGCTGCAAGACTTGTTCCTCAAAGTGTTCCTGTAAGCTATGTAATGACTAAGGATAATCTAGTTGTATTTAACAATGATGATTTAGTAGATGAAGCAAAAGAAAAAATGTTACAAACAAGATTCAGAAGTTATCCAGTAGTTGATAACGATGGAAAAATACTTGGAAGTGTCTCAAGATATCATTTAATATCAAAAAATAAGAAAAAAGTTATATTAGTAGATCATAACGAAAGAACCCAGTCTATACCTGGACTTGAAGATGCAGAATTACTTGAAGTAATAGATCATCATAGAATTGGAGATATTCAAACAGGTCTTCCTATTTATTTTAGAAATGAACCTGTAGGTTGTACTGCAACTATAGTAGCTTCTATATTCTTTGAAAATGGCATAAGACCATGTAGAAAAATGGCTGGCTTATTATGTGCTGCTATAATTTCAGATACACTTTTATTTAAATCCCCTACTTCCACTAATGCAGACAGACTTATGTTAAAGAGACTTTCAGAAATAGCAAATATAAATCCTGAAAAATTTGCTGAAGAAATGTTTAAGGCTGGTACTTCTCTACAAGGTAAAACTTTAGATGAAATATTCAATCAGGATTTCAAAGTATTTAATATAGGTTCATTAAAAGTAGGTGTAGGCCAAGTAACTACAATGGACACTGAAGGCTTCCAATCTATGAAGGAAGATATGCTTAAATACATGGAAAATAAAACCAATGATGAAGGCTTTAACCTATTAATGCTTATGGTAACAGACTTATTAAAGGACGGTTCTGAGTTATTGGTTACTGGAGATGAAAAATATCTTGTAAGCAAAGCATTTAATGTTCAATTAGATGGAAAAACTGTGTATATACCTGGATTAATGTCAAGAAAGAAACAGGTTATTCCTCCACTAACTGCTGCTGTTAATGAATCAAAATAATAAAAATACAGACTAACAAAGGAAAATCAATCTAATGTTAGTCTTTTTTCATGTTTTCTCTTAGCCCTTTAACATACTAAAATCAATATATGGACAATTATAATCATTGTTTTCCAAGATTTTTTTATTTAAATTAATCCAGCTTTTACATTTATCAAGAATAATTGCATCACTAGTTATAACATTATCTAATGTTTGTAAAATTCCATCAACATTTTCAACATTTTCAACTTGAACATCAAAACTAAACTCATTCAATAATTCTAATATTTTTTCTTTTAATCTACCACAATTAGATACTGGAGCATCTAGATAAAAAATAGCTTTGGCTACTTTAATTTCTTCTAACATTTCACCAATCATTTTAATTGCTAATTTGGTTTTATCTATTAAACGATAACTTCCTCTTAAGCCCGCTAAATCTCTAATTGTTCCATCCATACATTTTAATAATATAGAATGAGATAAAGCAACTTCCAAAGTAATAATAGTGTTAAATCCATCAATATTTACAACACTTTTTTCTAGATCCTTAGTAACTTTCTTATTCTTTCTCATTTGAATATCTTCTTTTGAAGATATAGCTCTTACCAAAGCCAATCTCTGTCTTTCAGATAATAAATAATGGTTACCAATAAATGTAGATGCACCTTTTATATTGTACTCGTGATTTAAAAGGTAATATAAATCATTTGCAGCTTTATATAATTTTTCAATGGATTTATCTCCAAATTCTCGCTCATCATTAATTGAATATCCTCTTTTAACAACTTTACTCATAACTTGCCATCCCTCACTTCCAATAATTATGCAGAAAATATAGCTACTACTGTTAAATTCATACTAATGTATACTTCGTTTAACTGCCCTATCATATTTAGTAAGTTTTCCAATACATCCAGATTATTGAAATGTATCCATTATAATATTTATCAAACATAATTACTTAATAGCTATTATCTATTTATCTGATATTTCTATACACTCCTCCTTTATTAGAGTTTTTTCATTAAAATTTACTCTCCATACTTCCTTCTTTTCAATTCCTCCTATATTAATTCCAAAATAAAAAGATGGATCTAAAAATATAACCTGTTCATTTTTTAACTTTATTTCAACAGCATCGCAAATCAACTCTTCTTCTTTTTCTTCTAAATTATAGAATTTCATCATATCTATACAATTACCAATTGCACCATCTTGTGTTAAAATAATTTCACTAACGGACGCTTTACCTTTCATCATATCTTCATCAATTTCAAAATTATGATTCACTAAATTTACTATTTTAATTTTAAGCTTAGAATATTGATTAATTGACTCAAATTCTATAAATTTAGAATTAATTTCAAAATATATGAATCTTAAATCAGGATAAAACTGTGCTACCCCATCTTCAATATCAACAAACCCTGTTAAATATATATCCTTGATATCATTATTTTTTGCTAATTTTTTAAAGCTCTCTATCATCTTTCTCCTATTCTTTTACTATTCTATCATTTTAAGTTCTTTCCATACCCAGCTAGATATTCTTTGAATTTTTATATCAGTTTATTTGGCATGATTCCTTACCCATTTCAATATTTTGAACACAACAAAAGACTAACATCTTTTTTATCAATGTATCTTCTAAAACTGAATATTTAATTCATTATAACAAGCTTTTCTTAAGTATTCTGAAAAATTAACAGCTAAGTACACTTCCTCACCTGAATTATGATCAAATAAAATTATTTCTTTACTTGGTGAATTAAATCCTATTGGGCTACCTTGTCCATCTACACCAACTACTACAAAATTTTTATATTTGCTAGGTAACTCATGTCTAAATCTTATAGTCTGTTCAACAAATGATGGAGTAGATACAAACTGTGCTTCTCCTAATCCTAATATAACTGTAGTTCCAACAACCCCACATCCAAACCTACAAATAAATTCCATATAATCTTCGGGCAATTCTGTATCTATTAATTCTTTGCATTTATCTATTTCTTCCTGATTAACCTCGCCTCCAAATGCCTCTGGCACCATATCAAATTCTTCCTTAATAATACGAAAAATCTCATTATTCACTTTACAACACCTCTCTTAATTGATTTTTCTGCTCATCAAACTTTACAATAATTTTATTTTCTATATTTGAAAGAACTTATCCCGCAGAATTATGTAATTATCTAATATTTATTTAAATATATTTTGAATTTATTCTAACCAGTAAGAAATGTCCTCATTAATTTTAGCACCAATCTCTCCTTCTCTTACAAAATCATAATCTAAATAGCCATCTTCATCTAAATAATAAATATTTTCTTTATAAAATTCGCATATTGTTTCTAAAAATTTTTCAACCGAATTATGCATTAGTATTAATTCACAATTATCATGAAATAGACTAACAACTTTCCCTTCGCCATTAATTGTTCTTACATAACATATAAAATCACTAGAGTAATTTGCTAACAACGGAATGATTATTTCATAACCTTTATTTTTATAATTAACCATGATGCTATCTAAATTTTTCTTTTCATCTAATAATTCATCAATATGAATTAGTCTATATCCTGGAATAAAGTCCATCATCTCTTGTTCTCTAATATCCCTTTTAGTGCCTGAAACATTACCATATATTACTTGATATAACTTGGGAATATTCAAATCTAATAGGGAAACTATATATTGCCAATTCTCTTTCTTATTCCCTAAACTTGCAGGGTAATTGCCTCTTAATTGAGCTGATAAATGAAGAAACTCTTTAAATAAATTAGTTAACATTACTTTTTTCCTCTCTATATATAAAATGATGTATATTAATAATTCTTATTTTGATTACTACATATATTTCCTACTATAATCAATCATAATTTGTATAACCTTGCAAATAATCATCATATTCAACAAATGTTTCTTTAAAAGACTCATCACTATAATCCAGTAGTAATGCTACTGCATAAGAATAGATATCCATCCATTTTTCCAATTTGGATTATCAATGTCACTATTTCTTCCTGAATGAAAACTTAAAAGTACTAATACCTCTTCTTTATTCATCATCACCAATTCCTTTTTATAAATAACTTTTGTTGTTAGTTCTTCTTAATTTGTTCTTGCTCGTAATTTATAGGAAAATATATGTGTACCTTACTCCTTTCAATGCTTTAATCATAGAAAGAGGCTAACATCTTTTTCTTCAGCGTTAGCCTTCATTATTTCTATACTATATATTTGATTTTTACTTTTGTTACATCTGACTGCATTATTGAAATTAATTTATTTACTAAGATTCAAATGTTGTTTTATCAGGAAATTTTCCTCCTTCTTTAATGAAACACCTAGCCAATCGTTGAGCTGCCCTGTCAAAATAAAATTGTGGTGATTGTACTGAATTTTGAACAGATTCCAGCTCATTAAACATCCTTGTCTTTTTATTTAGTTCTATCTTTCCCATCATTTTCTCATTAGGTCCAAATTTATATACTACCCTATCATCATCTTCAAATTCTTTGATTAGTAATACAAATGATGCCATTTTACTATCTCCTTAGTATAATTATTATTTATCAGTATCCCATATTTATTTACATTATTGTTTAATGCTATTTTACTTATATTTTTTATTCCTATTTTTCTTAATTCTTCATTTATGCCCTTATAATTTTCGTATTTATATACTTCTTCCTTAACACTAATCATTTGTAAATCTTTTATACCTTGCTAAGTATGATATTTATCATACATCAAATATTCTTCATAATCATATGCAAATTCTTTCATTTTCTTTATTACTGGATGCTTCTTAAACTCTTTAGAAATAATACCTCTTTACCATTTGCAATATTTTAGCAAATAAAAAAACTTGCTCAAAATATCAATTACTAGTCACCTGAACAAGCCCAAATAAAAATCTTTCATATGTTTATGTAATTATAGCAATCTTTTGTTTAATCATCCTCCTATAATTCCTCAAGCGTTTATGGCTTAAGCTCAACTATAATCCCATGCTCAATAATTTATAAACCTATATTCATTTTTATTTTATCTAAGTATTCATATATAGCTGCTCTTTCTTCTTCCCATTCTTCGTATTCATTTGCAAAACAGCACCATATATCTTCTATTCCAAATCCTCTTGAATCAAAATAATTAGTTAATGCCTTTAATAAATTTTTCTCACCAATATGTTCATAATAATATTTAATATACTTATTTATATCTTCTTTATTAGTTATTATCATCATTTGCCTTCATCAATTTTATGTAGTTAATTTTCTATTATTTAGATAAATATGCATTTTGTTTATCTAGCCATTCTTTCTCTTTTCGTCTCCACTCTTCTTCAGATAATTTTAAATCCCCCCAAAATCCATTCGAATTTATTACATTACCATACTCATCAGTTAATACTATAGTAGTTTTGGCTGTACCAAAAACTAAGAATGGGCAATACTTATTCTTATCTTCATTATATTTAAAACAATTTATACTAACATTATTGGGACCTAACATACAACAGTTAGGCACTAAATCATCATCTTTTTTATCAATATTATAAATACAATTTGCTTCAATTAAAATATTTCTCAACGCTATTTCCTCCTTTGTTTATATTTCGTATACCAATAATATTTGCTATACATTATCTTACCTTTATCTTCTTTCAACTCTAAATTTTTAATATTATTACTTAAAAAGTCATAATAAACTAAAGCTTTCTTAAGTATTTCATCAGTAACGTCAATTGTCTTAACAGTATAATCTTTTGTTAATGCAATCATTTTTTTTAATTCAAGTTCATTAATTATTTCCACCTTGTTCTCCTCCTCTACTCAGGGTAATACCTTACCGCTATATCAATAATTTCTTTTTGATATAGCGTTTCCGTCTAATATAGAGTAAGTAATTTCATATCCATCTGCACATCTTATATAAATACATTTATCAACTAATTTATAATCCTGTATAATATCAGTGCCTCCACAAGCTCATATTTTCTGTCCTTTTTCATCAATCACAAATACTCCGAGTTCATATATTATAATAATCAAGCTCCATTGCTCTACATGAATAATTGAAAATATAAGTGAATTCAGTGAATGCCTGAAATCTACAACTTTTGCTGCACAATCAACACACACTATTTCGTTCTCAAATGAGCAAACTATCTTTTGATTTTTAGGAAGCATTAAAATATTAGATTGTAACCCATGCCAATCATACTTCATTCCAATAGAGAACTTTTCTTCTGAATGCAGTGTTATTGCATCGTACGTATCCGCATAATCCTCATTATAACTTAATAATAAACTTGAATCACAAGCTTCTAAATACTCATAAAATTCATATTCATTTTCAAACTTTTGCAATGAAATAGCGTTTTGTCCAAATGTAATTTTCAAAACTCTCATCTCTTTCCATCTATTATTTTTGAGTATAATTGATTATCTATTACATATTATATGTTCTTAATTCCATTAGCTTTTAAGTGGAATTATTGAGCCTAGGTTTTCCTTGCTTATTAAGTTACACATATCTTCTATGCTCGTCTTACTGGCTCCTAAAGATGCCTCTAGGAAATCCTTTATCAGATGTTTATATTTGAGGAACTGCTAAAAAAGTAATGAATCAGCCTACTTAGATTGGGCTGATTCATTTAATTTTTTCACTGCATTATTAATATTATGCAGCAACTTAATTTATACTTTTTGTTTATTTTATCATAACTTTTTAATATTCCTTTAAATGCAGTTAATTATAATTTAGTTTTGTAGTAACTATTACTTGCTTAAACCTTCCAGTTGTAATATTTGACTAAATTCATTCAACTTCTCTAAATAATTTAACGCTTTTCCGTAGGATATATTACTGATTATAGGGAATGGTAGATTCTTAGAAGCTTTTAGTATTTCCGCTGAAGACATTTCAACATTTAACACATTTTTTATTTTTACTAAATCTTTTAATCCACCCTTAGGATTATCTACCAATAAGATATTACAATATTTATTATAAGTTTGAGCTGCGTTTTCTCCATTCATGCCACTTAAATTGCAGCCGTCATCCAACCACTTTGATAAGTTATAAGCAACAACCTTTGCATTTGATGGATTCATATCTCCGCACCCTACTGATAATACTTCTTTTTTAGTATTATCTTTAGATACTAAAAATACAATATCTCCACTGTCATCACCTATAGCTATATAACCTTTTGCATATTCATCTACCTCAAGGGTTAAATTTCTTTCAACAATATCATCTGTTCCATAAATCACCAATCCACTATCAGTTGAAAATCCATTTGTATACTTTAATAATTCTTTGTAAGTTTCAGGTAATAGGATATTCATTTCATTTTCAACAATTCTAATTTCATCATTACTAGCTGGCATTGTTTTTACTAAACCATCTACATTTTCTAGATTTATCATTTGAAACCTCCTAATTTATCAAAATATTTATAGCAATTTCGAATTGCTTTTCTAGCACTTTTCACATCTACTCCAGCATCAATCATCTCTCTATATGAAATATTGATGGTGCTTCATCTTTATCGTATCCAGGTATATTTTGTTCAACCCATTCATTTTGTATTGGATGATGAGTCTGTACTCTATTATCAGCAGCAATATTCTTGTTTCCTAGTGCTCTATTTACTTGAGGACTCAGGTTTTCATATATATCTATATCCACCTGGTCTTTTAGGTACAGTAGCTTCTCCTACCCCCTTAGAAGTAGCTTTCTTCATCTGATTCTCTGCTGCCTCTTTTGTTTCTTTTATAGCTTCATTATAAGCTATCTGTGTCCTTGTAGGCTTAAGTTTAACATTATTAATTGGAGAGTTTCCATTAAAACCTCCTATACCTTCAAAAGCAAGTTTGTTTCCAAACCTACTACTAAAGTTATCAGACATGTTTTTAAATTTATTAACTGCATTTTCTATGGCATCGTTAACTTTTGATGCTCCTTTTTTTACCCAAGGACTTGCTTTCTTAAATACTTTCTCTACCTTATGGAACATTCCTGCTGTTGCTGCTCCAATTCCAACATCAAATAATGTGGTTGTAAAGTTTATTCCTTGACCATCTAGTGTTTGCCTTACCATGCTTTCAAATCCATTGGTTACCCCACCAAACAGCATCTTTCCACCTAAGGTTTTTAATGTACCAAAAGGTCCAAATATTGCTCCTGAAACTGCTCCTATAAATGATTCCCTGCCTCCAGCCCACATATAAGCAGATGCATCACTAACTTCTTCATTCATTTTATCTGATACTGCCTGACTTGCTACTTTTTTACGTTTACGTATTTCTTCTTTTATTAGTTTATTAAAAAATACTCCTGTTAAAAAACAGGAGTATTTTTTATACGCTATGTTTAATACTCTAAAAATATATGATGATTATCATCATGTACTTTTTAGTATGTTTCCTTCAATCTTTCTATCAATTTTCTCCCTTCTATATTTTCAGACACTTTTAACATAAAATCTTCTATAAAATTATTAATTACTTCTTGAAATAACTCAAATGGCACATAGCATATTCCTTTAGGATTAATAAAGTTTATTTCACTATATAAATCTGAATTATCCCATGCTATTTCTATTGTATTTTTAACTCTTCTAAAAATTACATCTGCTAGAAATGAACCTCCATTATCTGAATACCATGAGTGTCTAAAGTACCAATCTTGTCTTTTTTCAAACCATAAATCAAATTCATCATCGTCATCTGAGTCAAAATCTCCACTGCTCTTGTAAAACTCTATTGAATTATTTCCTTCAATAGGTAATGGAAATTGCGTTTCATTAAAAATATTGTTTTTGTTCTTGCAAAACCACTCAACAATAAAAATTAAGTCCCATTCATATTCACGTATTTTGCCCTCCATTAAAAAAGTGCAAACTGATTTGTTGTCAACCCACATCTTGAAAACTCCCCATGTAGGCTCATTTCTTCCACATTCACTAAATGGGCTTTCTTTCAATTCATATGCAACTGCAAAAATTTCTTTATTACCAAAATATTTCATATTTAATCACCCTTATTTATTTTTAATAAAGTTTTTATATTGAGCCTTTGTAATCTTTCCATCATTAAGCATTTGCCTTAACACATCGGCTGGAACTTCCTTAGCAGGATTTACAACTTCATAGGAATGCCAACCATTTACTGTATCTGGCTGAAATTTCACTAACTTACCATCATAATAGTTGTATAACTGCTTAGTTTTAGATGATGAATATGCTGTATCTAATAATTCTTGTCCTGTCTTTATATCTGGAATTGGATCTGGACTTCCCCATCCTGATGTTGGATCATGTTTAGGACTTGGTTTATAAACACGATCACCCGCTCCCTTAGCATCAATATTTTTATCAGAAGAACTATTACTCTCTCCACCACTTCCACTATTAGAAGCCGTCTTATAAAGCACAAGACCAGATGCTGCTATAGAGGACATTTCACCTGCACTGGCTATAGAAGTTACTCCATCTAGACAGAATACATGTAAGTTAATACCAGTTCCACTAAGAGATAATTGGCCTATTGAAATTTTACCTGGTAAATTTTTGCCTATATTGCTAATTGACTTCACGCCACTTGCTAGTGTTGCTACGTCTTTATATTTATCCTTAAATAATCTAAATACAAATTCGGTTCTGACATTGACGGAATACCGATATTGGATAATTCTTTATCTGTATTTACTATTGTTTTTAATTCTTTTTATTTTTGAGTTCAATTGATTATCTATTACATATTATATGTTCTTAATTCCATTAACTTTTAAGTGATATTAATGAACCTAAGATTTCATAGCTTATCAGCTTACATATCTATGCTATCATTGTTTTATTTACTCCTAAAGATAATGATATTGATTAGGAAGGACATCCTTTATCAGTCATTTATATCTGTTGAACTGCTAAAAAATAATGAACCAGCCTACTTAAATTTCAGCTGATTCATTTTTTTCACTGCATTATTACAATTATGTAGCATAAATACACTGCTTTAATTCATGCTAATTGGTATATTTATTGACTACTTATTATAACTTTTTATTTTACTTAATTATTCATTAATCATTAGACATATTATGCATTGAATTACTTGAATAAAATCAATATATATACATTAAATTGTAATTAGATTATTACTTCATTACTTCCTTTATATACTTTTTAAGACAATATCTTTAATACTAGCTATTTCATTATCTTTAAGATTATAAACAACTAATTCTATTATAACTTTTGCAAGCAATGAAAATATAGCTTTGCTCGAACCAACTAATCCATGTGCACCAATTTCAAATACTAATTTACCTGATGGAACTTTAAAATCATTAATATTATTACGTATATACTCTAATATAGCTTCACCATATTCCTTTGGTATCCCACAAATCACCTTATCTACAGTTGAAGCTATATTTCCTTTAAATTCGTCATCTTCTAAACTACTAATTTTAACTTCGACATTTAAAAATCCACTTTCGTCAGGAATATATGTAGCTCCTAACAATGCATAATTACTGCTATTTCTAGGCAATGCTATTTCTAATGCAATACTTTTTCCTTGACATTCAAATGTATTAGCCTTAAATTTTTCTTCTATTAGTTCAACTACATTATAATTAATTACTGGTAAGTCATTTATCCATAGTCTTCCTTTTTTATATCCTGTTAAATTATCTAATTCTATCATACTCTACCTCCAAAAATTTCTCCATGTTGAATTAAACTCTTCTGGATACATGTCCATAACATTAGGATGATATACACTAAAAGGAGATACATTATATTTCTGCATTGCTACAGCATGAGCTTCATTATATCCCATCCCTTTTGACATCATAGTTGATTCTGAAAGTTCGTGCATGTAAAAACTTGCGTCAGCTCCAGTTATAGGTTTCCCCTTAGCTAATGCTTCCTCAACTCTTGAAATCATTGCTTGATTAGGAGCATATTCCTCAAATGTTCCTATATGTTTTTTTACAATATTTAATCCTTTTTCTGATACATTTATTGATTTGCCTTCTAACTTTCCTAATCCATTAACGGCACTAGAAAATTCTGAATTATACGCCCCTGTAGCTTTCTTCATCTGCTTCTCTGCTGCCTCTTTTGTTTCTTTTATAGCTTCATTATAAGCTATCTGTGTCTTTGTAGGCTTAAGTTTAACATTATTAATTGGAGAATTTCCATTAAGACCTCCTATACCTTCAAAAGCAAGTTTATTTCCAAATCTACTACTAAAATTATCAGACATGTTTTTAAATTTATTAACTGCATTTTCTATGGCATCGTTAACTTTTGATGCTCCTTTTTTTACCCAAGGACTTGCTTTCTTAAATACTTTCTCTACCTTATGGAAAACTCCTGCTGTTGCTGCTCCAATTCCAACATCAAATAATGTGGTTGTAAAGTTTATCCGATGACTACCCGCTCTAATACTTCCATCTTCTTTAAAGTGGGGGTAAAGAGCGGCTACGTCCCTGGATAACGATTTCTAAAGCTTCAGTGGGAGTAAAAACTCCTTCTGAAGCCAAGAACTCTGTTTATTCCTTTGCCATCTAGTGTTTGCCTTACTATACTTTCAAATCCATTGGTTACTCCACCAAGCAGCATCTTTCCACCTAAGATTTTCCCTGTACCAAAAGGCCCAAATATTGCTCCTGAGACAGCTCCTATAAATGATTCTCTGCCTCCAGCCCACATATAGGCAGACGCATCACTAACTTCTTCACTCATTTTATCTGATATTGCCTGCATATGTTAACTACTAAAAAATAATGAACCAGCCTACTTATTTTTCAGCTAGTCCATTTAGTGCTTCTCTTACTTCATTATTAATATTATGCATTATGCACTATGTGTATCAAATTTTACTAACTTCTTGCTCATTAAGTACTAAATCTTTTATATTTATGCTTTTATAATAATGCAGACAGATTTGATATAATTTTGTAGTAAGTATAAAAGATAGTTCTCTTAATTAATCCTGTAGAAGTATATTTATTTTTTTACATTTTATTTAACTTATCTCTTATATAACGTTACATTGATTAATATTCCAAAAAATATTCATCTAAAAACTCTCCTGAAGAATTATACTCTATCTCATAGGTATACTTTGGGAGTTCACCATCATATTCATATAAATAAAATTCTAGCCTAAAAGAAGGCATACCTCCTAAATTATTTATCAATAAATGTGTCCTATTATATTCTACTTTTAATTCTTTAAATGAACAAGTTTCATCTGTAACATCTTCAGACAAAAAATTAGTATCACTTTCTAATAATATTTTTTCAATATATTGTGTTGCATCTTTTATCAAATTATTAAAATCAAAAAGTTCATTAAACAATGCCTCAACTTTTTTTAAGTTCATTTGTATCCTTCACCTCACTTTTTTAGTATCAAATCAAATATTAGTTCACCACTTTCATTAATACGTCCATATACTCTTGTATGACCACCAGCTTTTGGTACTTTAATCTTATAGATATATTCATATCCTCCTTTATACTCAATTTCATTTTCTGTTAACTTTATTATACCAGAAGTGCCCTCTCTTCTAGGAGCTAAGCCTTTATCCATAGCATTTTTAAACTTTTTATCAAGTCCCATTTTCTTTAATTCTTTAAGAACTTTACTATCTATACTTCTATTACTGAATAATCCAGCATCAGTCGCCCCACTAGCATCAATATTTTTATCAGAAGAACTATTACTATCTCCACCACTTCCACTATTAGAAGCCGTCTTATAAAGCACAAGACCAGATGCTGCTATAGAAGATATTTCGCTGCACTGGCTATAGAAGTTGCTTCATCTATGCAGAATACAGTTAAGTTAATGCCAGTTCCACTAAGGGATAATCAGCCTATTGAAATTTTCCCTGGTAAATTTTTGCCTATATTGCTAATTGACTTCACGCCACTTGCTAGTGTTGCTACATCTTTATATTTATCTTTGAATAATCTAAATACAAATTCGTTTCTAACATTGACGGAATACCAATATTGGATAATTTTTTATGTGCATTTACTATTATTTTTAATTGAAATAGATTTTTTATCTATTTCAATTATTTTTTTCTTTAGGTTCTTGTTCCCCCCTATCCCCTCGTTGCTCTTTCCAAGTCCCGAGTTCCTATTCCCAAGTTCCATTATTTATATGTTTCATATTTTCAATTCTTTTTATTTTTGAGTGTAATTGATTTTTACCCTATATATTATAGGTTATTAATTCCCCTCGATTTCAAGTGGAATTATTGAGACTAGGATTTCTTAGCTTATCAGCTTACATCATTCTTTAACCCTAGTTATCTTGACTTTTAAAATATCTCAGTACAAGAAAAAAAGATTAATGTTCCATTTACTGAAACATTAACCTTTTAACTTCCTTCACTGCATTATTTAAGTTATGCATTTTTCCAACATTTATAATTGACTTAGTTTACAATAAACATTACTACTCTAACTTTTTTGTAGTTAGTCTTTAAATAGTTTTGCAGTGTAAAAATAATTTTTGACTTTTTTATTTAAAAATCTTTTTCATTAATAATGTATGAAATATTCTTTGCACATACATAACATTCAACATCACTTGAATAATCTTCTGGATAAAACTTAAATATATACGTTCCACTTTCAATTTTATACTTAGAGTACATTTCTTCAGCTTCATAATCAGAAACTAATTCAATGGCTTGTATAGATATATCTGTTTTCCAATTGAACAACATTGACGCATAGTAAACCTCTTGAAATTCAATTTCAATATCCGAATTGCTAGAAGATGGGTCAATACTCCCAGTAAGAAGTAATTTATAATTAGTATATTGAGTAACCTCAAAGTCCATCCATAGCTCACTATTTAAATAACTATTAATCTTTTCAACTATACTTTCAACTTCATTTCGATTCATAATATCCTCCATTCTTAAGGTAGCTGAATATGTGTTATCTCTGCTGCCTCATTATTAAAATTAGCGTTAATATTACCATTCTCACCAAGCTTTAATACACTTGTATGATACCAATTTCTATCTGTTCCCATATACTCTACTCCAGTAGGAATCTCTACATTTTGCCTACTAACTCTATATATACTACCTGTCTTTCCATAATTGGCTTCTGCTGGGTGAATTCTAACCTCATATTTATATCCACCTTGAATCCATGTTTCTTTTAATTTTGCAGGCGCTGTATTAAGTCCCTGCCTGCTTAATGCAGAATTTAGAAAATCTGCTGGGTCAGTTCCTTTTAAACTAACATTTTCTGCCCCATATTTACTATTAAAATATTCAGTACATTTAGAAGTACTATATGAACTTACATTTTCATAGCTAGGGTTACTTGCCCCCTTGGGGCAGAGTCTGTCTTATTATCTTTTAGTGGTAGAGTTGAGTATTTTAGAGCCTTTACCACTATTTTTTAACTACTTCTTATCACTTATGACTTTTAGTGTTATGTAGTTAATGTTTTTACATTAATTTCCTTAATTCTATTAACCTTATTTTATCATGCAACTTGTTTTTATTTTTACATTATTTACTACACATAAGCAAAAAATACCGTTGTAATTGAAGTATCAACATTTCAGTTACAACGATATTTTCTTTTACTTTAGGTTGAAAGGGGGTAAGGTGGTAAAGATTTTATAAAGTATTTTTAGTTTTATCAACTAGAATTTACTTTTTAATTTTATTTACCGCTCTTCACCCTCTGCCCCTTTACTCACTACTTTATTAATATTATGCAGTATTTATTTTTCTCGTCTTGATTGATTTGACTGTATTTTAATATTTACATTTTTTATCCAGCTACTTAACTCTTTATTATGCAGCTAATATTAATCCATATATTCTTCTACAACTTCAATATTATCCTCTAAATTTAAATTAGGATACTTATGAGAAATACTTTTTAAGCATTCTATATATTTATTACTTTGAAGATTATATGTTACTTCCTCAAAAACTTCACTGGCAAGTAATATCTCCTTTTCATTTTTTCTTTATCATTAAATAACATACACTGTATCTTTATTAAATTCACTTAACAACAAATATATTTATAAGAATCATATTATTTTCTTAATCTATATAATTATGATAAGTCATTTATGCAAGTTTCAAATCTATCGATAAATCTATTATATTGTTCAGTAATTCTTTTCTTTTCATCTTTTTCAAGTAAAATATATTTTTTATTAATCATCTTTACATACTCAACAATATTTTTATCTGCACTATGTCTTCTCATTTCTTGCATAAGTTCGCCTAATAAATATGCTTGAATATCATCTTTTCTATTCTTCAAACAATCTACTACTCTATTGAAATCAATATCATCTATTATATCAATTATCATAGCTTGAAAATATTCGTCACCATCATTGTTCCATAAAAAATTTATTCCTTTTTCTAATGCTTTTTCACTATCTAAATCTGATAGTATATCAAGTGCTTCAACAGTTTCATCTATATCATTAAAATTATCTATAATTTTTATTAACTCAGACAAATTTTTTGATTCTAAATATTTATACTTTTCTTCCATTTACTAATTTCTCCTATGCTATTTTACTTCTTTTAATATAATTGTACTACAGTACGGTGTGCCATCACTATCTATTATCCACCAACTTTCTACAATTACATCTTTATTAGTACCCTTAATGTAACGAACAATTTTAGTATTTCCAGCTTTAACTTCTTTAGCTGCATCTAACACAGTATTTGCTATCATTTCATTATTTTCAACTGTATCTGCTATTCCTGCCTTATTTAATAAATCGCCCATTCCTTTAGAACGTTCATAATTATGAACTTTCTTATTGATATCTTTTAATTCATTCTTCATTTCTTTTGTAAATTCTGATGGTCTTGTATCTTTTAACTTTGTTAATTCTTCAATTCTATCTTTTAATTCAGAATAATTTTCTGGTTTCTTAATTTTACCTCTTATATATGCGTCAATTTTTCCTTTATTTACTTGAGCATATCCATCAGTATATACTTTAACAGGATTTTGTGAGCCTGGAGGTGTTACTTCTTCAATATTAATATTTTTAGGATTACTTACCCCCTTAGTATCACTAGCATCAATATTTTTATCAGAAGAACTATTACTATTTCCACCACTTCCACTATTAGAAGCCATCTTACAAAGCACAAGACCAGATGCTGCTATAGAGGACATTTCACCTGCACTGGCTATAGAAGTTGCTACATCTAGACATAATACAGGTACTTTAATACCAGTTCCACTAAGAGATAAATAGCGTATTGGAATTTTCCCTAGTAAATTTTTGCCTATATTGCTAATTGACTTCACGCCACTTGCTAGTGTTGCTACATCTTTAAATAATCTAAATACAAATCCGGTTCTGACATTGACGGAATATCAATATTGGATATTTCCTTATCTGTATTTACTATTATTTTTATTTTTGAGTGCAATTGATTATCTATTGTATATTATATGTTCTCAATTCCATTAACTTTTAAGTGGAATTATTGAGCCTAGGTTTTGCTATCAGCCTTGTTTTACTGTCTACTAAAGGTACTAGTATTGATTGGCAAGGAACTCCTTTATCAGATGCTTATACTTGAGAAACTGCTAAAAAATTTTAATCACCTATCAATCTCTATTAAATCAGTAGCTTTAGCCTTTATTCAACGCTTTTTAAGTCCAATGCCACTCTTATTCGTATTCTTTTAGAACTCTGTTTTCTGATGTGTTAACGTTGCTTTTTGATATAGTTCTTTTGAATGGTGTATTTATAACATATGTTAACTACTAAAAAAATAATGAACCAGCCTACTCAATTTCAGCTAGTTCATTTCATCTTTTCAATGCATTATTTAGATTATACTACTAATTCACCTTAACCTTTCATTGATTTTACTATAATACTCTTATATAAATTTTTATGCAGTAACTAAAATCAAATTTTTGCATCTAGTTTACATAAATAGCTTATAATTAGATAATCCTCTTGTTATAATTTTTATGATGCACTCTCAACCTTAGAAGGAAATTCTCCTGTTTCTTTATAAACTTTTTTTATCTTTGATGCAATTTTAAACAATCCTCTGTCAGAAAGGCTTCCTTCTTCACTCTTTAGTATACTTAATTCCATAGTTTCCTTATCAAACTTAATTTTACCTGTTGGTTCTTCATAATCACTACCTGCCTTATATATTACAACTTCTTTATCTTCTAATTCTTTTCTTCCATAAACATTTATAGCCATATTATTCTCTCCTTACCTTAATGATTCTACATAACCATTCCAATCAAAAATTTCAGTAGTTACATCATGTGCCTGCCTCTGAGTGCATTTATTCATTCTATAATACGTTGACTCATATAACTCATGCTTAAGTAGCAATATATCATTATCATAAAATTCTCCTTTGCAAAGTCTTTCCCACGCCATTGCCATTTCATAATCTGGGTCTAATCTTCCCATTCCAGAATCTTTCAATACTTCATCTAAAAATACATGTTCCTTAATTTGATTTATATCTTTAATATCCCATCCAATATTATTTGCTATTTTTTCAACATCATCACTTATTTCTCTAAATGAATCATACATTTCTTCAGCTATTTCATCTAATTTATCATAATTCCTAGTTGTAATCTCTGTAGGTTTATATACTCCTTCTTTATAATTATATTTATAAATATCATCAGAATATTTATTAACTATATCGTCAAGAGCTTTAGCCGCCCTCTTAGTATTATTAGCATTAATATTTTTATTAGAAGAACTCTTGCCCTTCCCTGTAATTTTAGAAATCTGATTCTTAAAGTATGATGTTTCTTCTGGTGAGCTATTGATATATCCCCCACCTGCTATAGCATATTCTGGCTCTAAGCCAAGAGCTTTTCTAACATTATACCTTGCTTGATTAAGGGCATTTAATCCATCATCTGCTTTTGCTGCTCCTGCTCGTAATAAATAGGTCATCAACTTTATTATCAATCCTAGCAGTTACCTCATTAAACTTATTAGCTGCTAAAGCCTCCAAAAGGACCAAATATAGCTCCAGATACTGCACCTGTAAATGATTCTCTCCCTCCAGCTTACAAGCTTTATAATATCCTTTATCTTCTATTTCATAACTTGCTTTAATTGATCTTCTAAAATAAAACATATTACGTATGTAACAATATAATTTTACTTTAATATTTTTATAATTTTCTATTTATAATAACAAAAATCCAATAGACACTTAAATTTAGCATCTATTGGATTTTTGTTATTAACTTAAATTAGGTATTAAAGAAAATTTTTATGGCTAAAAAGCTTTTTCTAATGATTTAATTTTGAAAACCAATAACCATCCATTCATCTACTACATCCCAAAATTTCAAATTATATTCTGGCTCATCTTTTGATGACCATAATATTGCATCATTTATTCCCTTTTCACAGTCAACAACAACATATGTTCCTAAAGAATTGTTAAAAAAACCAAAAGAAGTTAAAAGATTTAGCTTTAAGTTTTCTTCACCTATATCCTCAATAATCCCCCATTCTTCCTCCCACAGACATGTCACATCGTTGTATGAATCCAATCCCATCCCTTTACTTGGATAATAATAAAATCCGTTATGAACATTATCATAAAACCTCTTTATTTCATCAGGTACTACACTCCAATATTCATTTAATTTCTTATTTAATCTTTTATCGCATGGGTTATTCCCTTCATAATACTTAATCTTATTATCTTGATTTTTCACTGTATACAACACAGAGTAGTATTCTCCAATATTCATTATTTCAATATCAATCAAATGTTCATTTAAAAAAGAAATAGTATTACTCATCTCTTTTCCAACAGAAGATCTCCACACATCTAGCATTTTTCTTTTCCTCACATCAACATTTTTTTCACTAAATATATCTTTCCATACTTTAGGTAATACGCCGTCAGGAATCTTCTTAACATCATCTGTAGTTAATAAATTCACCTTATTAACTTTACTAAGTGTATATTTATTAAGAAATTCTATCTTTTCTTTATTCATTGATTCCACTCCTTTAACATTTTATCAATTAATTCTTGTAGTTCACCTTCCAATTTTTCCTCTTTTGGAATCATTTCTTCCCTAAACTTAGGATCAACTTCAATATTTCTCTTTTTATATAGAATCCAGTCCTTAAAAGACTTCCTACCTTTTGATGTATCAGCTGATTTACTTAGCCCTACGAAATTTTTCTTATAATTCAGTACCTTTACTTGTTGATCAAATGAAAGTTGGTCAAAACCTTCCATACAAACTATTTTTTCATAGAAACTATATGATCCGCTTCTAATGCATGTTTTTGACCTTCTTTTAACTCAATTTTCATACCCGGTAAGGCAGGATCATCCATTGATAGTATAATGTTTTCATTTACCATATCCTGTATTTCATCTGATGGTGTTTTTATACGTAGTTTGTCATATAAACTTTTTGATATTTTCTGTTCTCCATACCTTGCCCTTTTAACTTCACTTAATCGTGTATTACCTTCAGCCGCCCCCTTAGTATTAATATTTTTATTAGAAGAACTATTCACTTCCACTATTAGAGGCCATCTTACAAAGCACAAGACCAGATGCTGCTATAGAGGATATTTCACTTGCACTGGCTATAGAAGTTGCTGCATCTAGACATAATACGGGTATTTTAATACCAGTTCTACTAAGAGATAAATAGCGTATTGGAATTTTCCCTGGTAAATTTTTGCCTATATTGCTAATTGACTTCACGCCACTTGCTAGTGTTGCTACATTTAATACAAATTCTGCAGCATCAAATCCTTTTTTATATGGTGCTTTATCTCTAAAAAATTGATGTGAAGAATTAGATGCATTCCTTTTTCCATCCTTTATATGTATATGGAAATAATTTAGTTTCAGGAAATTGAAAGGTACTATTTGAAATATACCTGATTCATTAGCCACACTTACCAGATCTAATATACATCGAAAGGTCCAGTCTATACCTGCATATAACTCTGTCTTAAACATATTGGTTGCACCAGTCACAGCACTCCAAAATTCTGCCTTTAATACTTCTCCGTAATCAGTTTTGGATATATCTCCTCCATTTTTTGATAATTGGGAGTTTATGTTATCCGTCCCAGCTTTAGAAGCACCTGCTGCAGCACTTACAGCTATTGCCCCTATTGCTGCCACTGCTAGTGTTGCACCCACTCCAAAAGTTGCCATTGATGCTACTACCGCTACTGCAGCTACCGCAGCAATAGCTAGTTTTCTCCATCTAAATCCTTTCTTTTATTCCTTTTATTTCATAATAAAAGCAATCTGTATCATGTCCTGTCTCAAGTCCACCTGCTTCATAAAATCTCTTTAAATCCTTACAAGCTTTATAATATCCTTTGGATTATAGTTTCAACTTTTGAATTTAGTATTTGTCCTCTATTTGATGTATACATTTTTAATTTTGTTATTGATTTATTTTCTGTTGCAAATTCGTTTAATTCATTTGCGTCTATTTCTATCCATAATTCTACTATTTTTCTCTACCAAAGACTAAAGTTTTTAGGCTTATATACCCATTCTCCTTTTTTATTTACATATCCCCATTCCATAGGTTCTTTTGTTGCTACCAATCCTAAACCATTTTTAAAATCATCTGCTGATAAAAATACATTTTTTAAAATTTCGTTTCCATAAATGTCTATATATCCATAGGAATCATCATTGCAAAATACGGCAATACCTTCATTGAAATTATTTAATACATCGTATTTACTTTTTATAACAATTTCATCCTGTTGATTTATATATCCCATCTTATTTATATCCTTTGATAAATATGCAGCTAATCCATTATGAAAATCCAACACATAACTATACCTTGGTTTAATTACAACTTCACCTAATTTATTGATAAAACCTTCTTTTCCTCCATCTTTAAAAGATGATAATCCTTCTGAGAATTTTCCTACATACTCAAATTTAAAATCAATTACCGTATTGCCATTAATATCTATAAATCCATATTTACCATCTTGATTTTTAGCTGACATAACACCTTCTGAAAATTCATTTATTGCTAGAAAAGTAGGTTTAATTAAAAAGTCTCCGTTTTTGTCTATTATTCCGTCTTTATTATCTTGCCTCACTATTGCAAATCCTTCTTTATTAAATCCTCTCCATACCCTATCAAATCGTGTCTCAATAACAAGCTGTCCTTTTTTATCAATAAATCCATATTTACCATCTTTCTTTATCTCAGCATAACCATTTTCAAATTTTAGATACCAATCAACATCTGGTTTTATAAAAGGATTATTATCTTCATCAATAAAATACGATTCTCCTTCAACTGTTGTCACCTTAGCAAGACCATCACTAAACTCCATAGCATCTTTATACATTGGAGTAATTTCTATCTCACCTTTACTATTTATATATCCATATAATTTATCTTTTTTTATTAAATATAAATATCGTTTCATAATTTCCTCCATACTAACAATTAGTGATTTATAAATTTATTTAGTCAAATGTTTCTCCAATTTGCAAATACCAATCCCTTTGCCATTGATCTATATTTGTTGATAGTGGATTATATGTTACATCAATATTATTTCCTGGTATCTGAACTCTTACATACCCGTTAGGTAAAATATCAGTTGTAACCTGCATTCCTTCACAATTTTTGGCCCTATAATTCTCAAACCATCTCATAGAGCTACGATTTACATTTTCTGTATTAATTGGACTATCCTCAATACAATTATCTTTTGCTCCTTCCTGCACACTTTTTATATGTCCTGGATCCATACCTTTGACTACCTGCTCTAATACTCCCATCTTCTTTAAAGTGGGGGTAAAGAACGGCTACGTCCCTGGATAACGATTTCTAAAACTTCAGTTGGAGTAAAAACTCCTTCTGAAGCCAAGAACTCTGTTTATTCCTTTACCATCTAGTGTTTGCCTTACTATACTTTCAAATCCATTGGTTACTCCACCAAGTAGCATCTTTCCACCTAAGATTTTTAATGTACCAAAAGGTCCAAATATTGCCCCTGAAACTGCTCCTATAAATAATTCTCTGACTCTAGCCCACCTGCTTCATAAAATTTCTTTAAATTCTTACAAGCTTTATAATATCCTTTATCTTCTATTTCATAACTTGCTTTAATTGGTCTTCCAAAACAAAACATATTACGTGGTTCAATTATATCACAAAATAATTGAGATAATTTTTATAGTTTATAATATATATCCACAACAAATTCTTCTACTAGCTTTATTGTTGTTATCTTCCTTTCATTTTTTATTTTTTGACATAGCAAAAAGACCTGCAACATAATTAACTTCTATTACTGGTCTTTTTTATGTTTAAGTTATATCTAGTACATAGTTATACCAGAACTATTGATATTACTGAGTTTGGGTGTAAGGACATATTTTGAGACAATTGGTTCCCCCACTACGTGAAAAAATCCAATAGACACTATTTCAGCATCTATTGGATTCACCATTTATTTTCCTTTGTATACAGACTCACTACATAATGATAATTATGCAGCTAAATTTTTAGAGTCGTCTCTACTAATTAATATCATCATAAAAATCACCTTTTTATGCAGTGTTTTTTATTTACCTTATGTTTTGTTTTATTAAACAATATTACTCTTAAGCTAAGATTATAGTATTGTAAATCTTCTCATAAAACACAAGCTTATTATATTAATCATATAAAATAAATGCTTCGCAATTATTATCTATTGCATCTTTTAACATACTCAAAATAATTTTTATTATTTCTTTTTCCTCATTTTCCAATTTAGCTACTTCTATCTCCATTAACTGTTCATATGACTCCTCAAGATTTTGTATTAACCATGGACTTTCATCATACCACCCTATACCTAACTGATAATAATATGCTAATGCTGTCCATCTACCTTCCTTTGGCTTAATTTGTTTCATTATGTTATCAAAATAGCCACTCCACATTCCAAATTGACGTTTTATATTATTTTCTTTTATTATACTAAATGTAATTTCAGGTTCACCTTCAAACCCTATATAATATTTTTCATCTATATTACTCATTATTTAATCCCCCTTATTTTGCTAACCAGTGCCCATTTTCTAACATATTCATTTGCTCTTGAGTGGCAGTTCCTGTTTGATTAGCTCTAACAGCTTGTTGCCAAATAGAATTATCTACCCATGTGTCTCCTACTTTAACTTGAACAACTTTTTGTACTCCGTTTGCATTACCTGGAATTGTTCTAGTTACTACCCATGTTGTACCTCTGCCATACTGAGCTGCTCCCGGAGTTTCTGTATGCCACCTAGCTTCATATGTATATGTCCCAGCATTCCACTTATAACTAATTTGTTCATAACCCGCATTTTTTGATTGGGCCTTTATCCTAGCATTCTCAGGTATTTCAATTGGTGAACCTCCATTACATCGTATATCAGATGTAATTTGAGCCAGTTCTTCTTCTGACAATGAATTAATGTTAATATTATCATATTTAGTTTTACCTTCAACATTTTCAGCTTCAGCCGCCCCTTTAGTACCCTTATATGCATTTTTAATGAATGGAGCGACTTCTAAAATTGCTGTTCCTGCAGTGTATATAAATCCTGAGAATAATGCTCCATCCCTAAACACTTTTACTCCTTGCTGTATGCTAGGTATACGTCCATCCGTCCGCTCTCTTAAATCATAGTACGTATAGTTAAATGTTCCGCCTATATACATTGTTTTAAGTAAAGTTCCTGTACGCTGTAAAGCTGTAGGTATTTCACCTAAAAGCCCTGTTCCTGCAGCTGGTATCATAAATGGTGCAAATAAGGCTCCACATACAGCACCTGCAAAAGTATCTTTTGCCGCCTTGCCTGCATATTCATCCACATCACTAACTTCTTTATTTGCTATATCTGATCCTGCTTTGTCCGCAACTCCCATCAGCCCCATTACCATTCCAGTAACAAAGCTTGCTTTTGCTACAGCTGCCAGTGCTCCTGCCACCGCCGGTATTGTGGTACCAGCTGTAAATGCTACTGCAACCACTGCAACTATTGCCAAACCTGCAAGAACACCTTTAGTTAGTTTTCCCCAACTAAACTTGCTAATTTAGTTCATTATATTCAAAGATATTATTTCCATCTTTTGTTTTTTCTTTTATTGTATTTCCTTGTTTATCCTATGTAAAGTATGTTCCTCTATTTTCATTATTAAGTTTTTCAACTGATTCTTTGTAAACATAAAAGAATTGACAGCTATAATATAAGAATCTGATAGGATAGAATACAAAGTAAACTCCAACAGACACCATTTCAGCATCCATTGGAGTTTTACCATTAACTTAAATCAGACACTAAAAGAAGTTTTTGCTGAATCTCCTATGTTTCCATAGCAGCAAGCATTTAAACCTCCTTCTGATGGCTATTTGCAGTTTTTAGAGTGTGTTTTTCACCTGGTAGTATCCAAACCTACTACAGAATTATTATGCAGTGAAATTTATATCTAATATGATTATTTCCCAAAGTTCTTTCTTTATTCAGCTAGCTTACTTATAAATATGCGTTAAGTTTTGAGTTTCTTTGGTATTTTTCAACTATAGAGAGATACTTTATGAATACTTTTTTAGCTTTATTCTTCAATAAACCTTCACTTACTAGCTGTAGAAACATCTCCAATTGTTATCATATAAAGCCATATCTCTTACTTTCTCTAAACATGCAACATCCTTATTTATATATACATCTGTAGCATTTTTAAAATAACAAATATCATCATATACAGAACTTGTTAATAATGCACTAGTATTTAATTGTTTCATTAAATTAAAAATTATCTTCAATGCATTTCTTTGTGTAATACTTAAATCTGCTTCTTTATCAAATTCAAACCAAACAATTTGATTATATTGAAAATCAGTTTCTAAAAACTTGGTTTCCCAAGTATTGTAAGGCGGTTTTTTGTTTTTAATAAAAATCACACTAAATCCCAATGGTTCATGAATAGAATCAATTTCAAATCTATCCTCCTCTTCATTAATTTTATCTACATATGCGTTAACTCCTAATTTATTAATTTCATTTATAAGTAAGTTTTCATTAACTATATTATCTTTTACCTTTAAAGAAAATTCTATTGACATAGTGCACATCACTCCTTTCGATAATTATGGATAAATTGAAACAATACTATTGTCTTTTTTTACTACTATAACTTCTTCGAGACCTTCTACTGGATAATTATTCAATTGTTCTACTATATCATTTATGTTACCGTTCCAATCCTTTAAGTTTAGTACTATTCTGCTAGCTTGCTTTTTATCTACAACTTTTTCACGGATTGTATCGCCAATTCTTCTCACGGATGATTTTTCAGCAGGTGAGTAACAATCAGCTAATTCACCTTCTATCCTATAATCTGGCTCTCTAGTTGTTCCTTCTACTTTAGGATTCTGTTCAATCTCATACCCGTTTTTAGCAAAAATATCTGCTGCCTCATTTTCTCTTTCTAATGAACGTCTTGTAGCTTCATCCGCTTTTTTACTAATTTTGGTTCTTGGTCCACTTGGTGTTGCATCTGGATTAGGAGAATTTCTTGGTTTAAGTTTGTTTTCAACTTCAGCCGCCCCCTTAGAAGTAGCTTTCTTCATCTGCTTCTCTGCTGCCTCTTTTGTTTCTTTTATAGCTTCATTATAAGCTATCTGTGTCCTTGTAGGCTTAAGTTTAACATTATTAATTGGAGAGTTTCCATTAAAACCTCCTATACCTTCAAAAGCAAGTTTATTTCCAAACCTACTACTAAAGTTATCAGACATGTTTTTAAATTTATTAACTGCATTTTCTATGGCATCGTTAACTTTTGATGCTCCTTTTTTTACCCAAGGACTTGCTTTCTTAAATAATTCCCCTGCCTTATGGAACATTCCTGCTGTTGCTGCTCCAATTCCAACATCATATAATGTAGTTTCAAAGTTTATCCGATGACTACCCGCTCTATTCTTTAAAGTGGGGGTAAAGAGCGGCTACGTCCCTGGATAACGATTTCTAAAGCTTCAGTGGGAGTAAAAACTCCTTCTGAAGCCAAGAACTCTGTTTATTCCTTTACCTTATAGTGTTTGCCTTACTATACTTTCAAATCCATTGGTTACTCCACTAAATAGCATCTTTCCACCTAAGATTTTTAATGTACCAAAAAGACCAAATATAGCTCCTGAAACTGCTCCTATAAATGATTCCCTGCCTCCAGCCCACCTACTTCATAAAATCTCTTTAAATCCTTACAAGCTTTATAATATCCTTTATCTTCTATTTCATAATTTGCTTTCATCGGTCTTCCAAAATAAAACATATTACTTGGTTTCATTAGTGTTGGCATTACTGAACTCGGGCATATGGACGTAGTTTTGGGCAATTCATTTTACTGCTATATGGAAAAATCCAATAGGCACTATTACAGCATCTATTGGATTAGCTCCTTGTTTTTTCTTCACAGTGGTTAAGCTGACTGCAGAATCATTATTATGCAGTTAAGTTATTGTTACCTTTTACTAATTCTATCACAATTCCTAACAAACAAGTTTTTTGCAGCAAGTTATTATTGAATTATGTAGCAACTTTTTATTTTTACCAATTGCCTTCATCAAAATCATCTTCATCTAGTTCTTTAACATATACTGAAATCCATATTGCCCTATCTTCCTCTACATCAGTTTCAATGAAAACCCCTTTATCACATTCATATACTTCTTCAAAATCATCATACTTAAATGATGGCTCAATTTTAATAAATTCTTCTGATTTCATTCCAACACTAATTTTATTCCACAACAACCCTTTATATCCATTAAGTGTAGTTATTCTAAACAACTTACCATTTACTAGATTAAAAAATAAATGTAAATAATCTTCTATATCATACCTAATCCATAAATTATTTAATACTGTAGCCTTTACCTTTCTATCACTTAAAATTTCTTTTAAGTCCTTAATAGTACTATATAGTTTTATACCTCCCATTCCTTCATATGGAATAATTGGTGCATTTATATCAATCATTTAGTTCCCTCCTGTAAAAATTACTGTAACATTTTTTTCTCCACTAGCCTTATATAACTCTTCAGTTCCATTAACTATTTTTATTTTTCCAACCTCTGATGATGTTGTACTAATTTTAATATATGGTAGTTCCCCATGTCTTCCTCCACCTGGTGATACCTGTAGCATTTGAATATTTCTACCCGCACCTTCAGAAGCATTATTTACTCTAATAACCACTGCTCCTGACCTTGACCTCTTTGACTTTTCAACTACTACATCATAACCACTCTTTCTCATAGCTTCGGCTATTTCATCAGCTGATTTTCCTTTAAACATGTCTAAATTATTTTTAACATTATCTATTGTAATTTTATTATTGAAAATTTCAGCTTCAGCCGCCCCCTTGGGGCTGAAACTGTAGTTGCAAATACAAATGGTAGTAATAGTTTTTTTACTATTACTACCATTTTAACATTGATTTAAATTTTATTCATCTGCTCACTGGATAGTTATTATTATGTAGTGAGCATAATTGTTAATTTTCTATAAATATTAAGCTCTTTGTATAATTAATAATTATGCAGTCAGAAATATTAGTTTTTTGTATTGAGCTTTTATACATATTTTATTGCCTAACTATACTTAATAACATTTTTAAGATGTACATGCTACCTTATCTAGAAATTGGCCTGTTTGCTGACAGTGTTTTATTATAAAACTACCTGCTTTAAAGTGTCCATAATTCCAAATACCTTCACTACCTTCTTCTATTTTACTAAGCTCTAGTGTATTTTTGTCTACTTTCAATTTATCCATAATCCATATTTATAAATAACATATTCTTCATTTTCAAAATATTTTTCAATTAATATGCTCATCCCCATATTAGTTACCTCCTAGCAATTTTTTTGGTAGTTTTACCCAATTAAATACCTTATTGGTAACTTCATGTGCAATATCTTGAACACAAGCATTAAGCTTCATATATGTTGATTCATATAATTGGTGTTTGATTAATAATATATCACTTTTATAGAACTGATCATTTATTAATCTTTCCCATGCAACAGCCTGCTCGTAATTTATTAGTTTATATATCCTATTTAAGTTGTTTATTTTATGTAGTTAACTACTATATTTTATCGCAGTGAATATTCAAGTATATTTAAAATTCTTTAACCATTATGGCTTCATGCTTATATTCATCTAAATCAGCTTTTAACCATGAACTTTCATTTTCTCTAACTACATGAAATCTCATAGTAACGTACCCCTCACTAAAACTAAGAATTATACAGAACTTGTATTGTGGATATTCTGTTTTTAATTTATATTTCCATGTATCCATAATAATTTCAGCTAATTGTAAAACTGCAATTTCATCAGAATAATCAATATAATCATTTATTCTTATTTCATTGCAACTAGCCTCATAGCCTGTTCTATCCCTAAACATAGAAAGTATTCTTTTGAAATTTATATTTTCCACATTAATTTCATTATTCATATCAATTATAATGCACTCATGCACCTCTTTAAAGTTTGGAATCATTATTTTAGATAGATTATCTGTATTTATTTTAATTACTTCTTCTTTTTTAATTTTTCCTTTTTCCAATAACTCTATCATATTTTTATTAGTTCTAATCAACATAATTCACCATCCTGTTTTACTTTAACTTATCTTCACCTAAAAATTTCAATGCTTTATTTATAGCATTAATAACATCTTTGTCTTTTAATAATTTTTGTATCTTTTTAGGTGCTAATTCACCTGTTTTCTGATTATAAAATTGCTTTTCTTCAATATCAAGATACCATTTTGTATTATTAGGCTCATGGTAATGAATTTGACCAGGTCTTTCTCCTGGAGCAGGATTTTCAACATCAATTCTTTCAGTTTTTCCATTCTGCCAAGTTGTTTTACTTTCAAATTGAGTCCCATTTTTTCCTAAAATCTTTTCAGCATCAGCCGTTCCCTTAGTATCACTAGCATCAATATTTTCATCAGAAGAACTATTACTATCTCCACCACTTCCACTATTAGAAGCCGTCTTATAAAGCACAAGACCAGATGCTGCTATAGAAGATATTTCGCCTGCACTGGCTATAGAAGTTACTCCATCTAGACATAATACAGGTAAGTTAATGCCAGTTCCACTAAGAGATAAATAGCGTATTGGTGGAATTTTCCCTGGTAAATTTTTGCCTATATTACTAATTGACTTCACGCCATTTGCTAGTGTTGCTACATCTTTATATTTATCTTTAAATAATCTAAATACAAATCCGGTTCTGACATTGACGGAATATCAATATTGGATATTTCTTCATCTGTATTTACTATTATTTTTTAGTGCTTTTCTATCTTTTTCTATTACATATATTATGTTCCCAATTCCATTAACTTTTAAGTGGAATTATTAAACCTAGGATTTTCTTGTTTATCAGATACTTGTATATGTTACCTATTAAAAAATAATGAACCAGCCTAATTAATTTCCAGCTGATTCATTTCATCTTTTCACTGCATTATTACAATTATGCAGTAAAATATTTCTTAGCATTGATTGATGTTTCTACATATTATAAAATTTATTATTATGCAGTTACTGTCGTTGATAATATGCATTTAGATTTACTTTTCATTTTCTTCAATTCCTTGTATTATACTCCAATCAACTCCATCTTCCAATTCATTTTCAATCTCCTCTAATAACTTAAATCCTTCTTGTTCTATACCAGCATCATATCCAACTACTTCAAAGTACCTTTGTTTATACTTGGTATACCAATAATATTTACTATACATTATACTGCTTTTATCTTCTTTCAACACTGAATTTTCAATATTATTACTTATAAATTTATAATACATTAAAGTTTTTTTAAGTTCTTCATCACTTATATCAATAATATTAATATTATAATCTTTTTCCAATTTAATTATTTTTTCTAACTCAATTTCATTAATTATTTTCACTTTAATCTCCTCCTCTATTCAGGGTAATATCTTACCGTTATATCAATATTTTCTGTTTTAAACAACCTAGTTAATTGTTCGACTGCTTTTTCATCTGATACTAACCACTCTACTTTATAACCTGCTACACTAGATGACTCAATTTGTCTCATTGCTTCTTTTATAACCTTATCCTGTGCAAATTTAGGCAAGTCTTCTACATGGTAGAATGATTTTTGTTTCATTATTAACTTACCATCTTGCACCATATCTCCAGCTAAATTTTCAAATTGTACATATCCGCCCTTAGGATGTGGTAAATAAAAACTTTCATTATTAGGATTTATCTTCAATTCAAAGTTATCCACTCTTGGATTTTTTTGCGGTATTCTTTTACCCCAGAATCCCTCACCAAATGGTCTTGCTTCTATGTTATTAATTCCCCATTTTATTGTAGTCGTATATTCAGGGTTAGCCGACCCCTTAGAAGTAGCTTTCTTCATCTGATTCTCTGCTGCCTCTTTTGTTTCTTTAATAGCTTCATTATAAGCTATCTGTGTCCTTGTAGGCTTAAGTTTAACATTATTAATTGGAGAGTTTCCATTAAAACCTCCTATACCTTCAAAAGCAAGTTTATTTCCAAACCTACTACTAAAGTTATCAGACATGTTTTTAAATTTATTAACTGCATTTTCTATGGCATCGTTAACTTTTGATGCTCCTTTTTTTACCCAAGGACTTGCTTTCTTAAATACTTTCTCTACCTTATGGAACATTCCTGCTGTTGCTGCTCCAATTCCAACATCAAATAATGTGGTTGTAAAGTTTATTCCTTGACCATCTAGTGTTTGCCTTACCATGCTTTCAAATCCATTGGTTACCCCACCAAACAGCATCTTTCCACCTAAGGTTTTTAATGTACCAAAAGGTCCAAATATTGCTCCTGAAACTGCTCCTATAAATGATTCCCTGCCTCCAGCCCACATATAAGCAGATGCATCACTAACTTCTTCACTCATTTTATCTGATACTGCCTGACTTGCAACTGCTGCTGTTCCTGCTATTGCTGCACCTACTCCAACTGTAGTTGCTACCGCTGCCGCAGTTGTACCTACAGCTGCCAGTGCTCCTGCCACCGCCGGTATTGCGGTACCAGCTGTAAATGCTACTGCTGCTGCAACTACTGCAACCACTGCAACTACTGCCAAACCTGCAAGAACACCTTTAGCTAGTTTTCCCCAGCTAAATCCTTTCTTTTCTTTCTTCTTTTCTTCTTTTTGCTTTGGTTTTTCTTCAGGCTTTTGAGCTGCCTTTGGTTCATCATTAAATGGAGAATATGTTTCTCTATCACTTCCATTTTTTATTACATTGTCTCCTGAAAAATGAAACTCGTTTTCTATTGAAAAACCACTTTGTGTACCTGCTTTTGCTACAAGTATCTGGCTTTCTGCCTTTATGCTTATATTTTGTGGCGTTTTTATTAATATTTCACCATCTGCATTTAAACTTAGCTTTTTAGGGCTTTTAAGTGTTACTCCAGTATTGTCATCAAAGCTTATATTAAGCGGCTCTTTTGATCCACCACTTATGTTTAATGCACCTGGAGTCATTTCTATTTCGCTGCCATGTTCTGTTCCAAAATATCTTTTAGTTGTATCTGATGTTTTAGCACAACTGCTTCCGTTTTTTCTTACACAACCTGTTACAATTGGAGCTTCACTGCTTTCATTTGGAAAATAAAGTGCTGCACTTGTACCAACTATAGGCATTGAATACATTGTATTACCTGTAGGTGGTGCATATGGAAACCAGGCGGCTTCTTTGCTTTTACCTTTATCTATATCAAGATTAAGTTTTACTTTTTCACCTTCTACAGCAAGAACTTTTCCTTCAAGAGACCCTCCGCTTAAAAGTGAATTATACATTTTTGTCTGCCATATACCATTTTTTCTACATAAACGATATTTATAAATTACTTCATCTTTTAAAGCATAAGCTGAATATTGATTTACATAAAAGTCCTTATTCTTAAATCTTATTTTATCTCCAACTTCATACTTTTCTCTTCTTTTTATTTCATAATAAAAGTAATCTGTATCATGTCCTGCCTCAAGTCCACCTGCTTCATAAAATTTCTTTAAATCCTTACAAGCTTTATAATATCCTTTATCTTCTATTTCATAATTTGCTTTAATTGGTTTTCCAAAATAAAACATATTACTTGGTTCCATTATATCACAAAATAATTCTGAATTTAATTGGCTAGCTATTCTTTTTAAAAAGTTCCAATCGGTCTCTTTGTATTGAAATAATGGTTTTCCTATTTTTCTTCCTTTTGATATACATTGTGTATAATTGTAGCCTGGATAATCCTTTAAGATTGTTCCTATAAGCTGGTCATATGTCATATTAGCATTTTGAAAGGATCTACTTTTTTCTTTTATATCCAGTTCAAAACTCCATGTTATTCCTTCTATTTCTAAATAATATACTCCATTATTATTTGTTGTCTTTATACTATTTATCATTCCGTTAAATAATATTTTACTTTTACTTTTGTTAACTACATTAATATTTACAGAACTCTCTCTTAAATTCTCATCTTCTGCTTTTTCATAAACACATATCTTATCACTAGCAGACGCATTTATAGCAGACTGAAATTTAATTGAATCATCTATTAGACATTTTAAATATAAATATCCATGTTCATTAGGTTTATTATCAATTTTTATGTCTTCTATACGCAGTAATTTGTAAGGAGATTTAACCCTTAGTGCATGAAGTACCCCCATTTAATTTCTCCCCTCTTTTCTCTCGTTTACTCCTTTTCTTGACCATTTGTTTTAAATTTTATTTTTCCTCCATATTTACACATAAGTACTGAATCTGTTGTAAGCGCTGCTTCCCCTTCAACTAATGTATCTTTTTTTGCATTCTCCCAGTCTTTTAATATTTTTACACAACATTTTTTTCCGCAATCAGTTTTGCTTCCATCTTCTGATATTAGATAAATGTTCTCCCCACTAGATGGACATTCCCCATGACATATTCCAAAATAGCTTATGTTATTTTCCTTTCTATCAGTTTTATTCATCATAGGCTTTTCACCTACATATGAGCCATGACTTACTGGAAGATTTATTTTCCTTGCATGAGTCCCTTTATCGCATTTCATTTTTGCTCCTCTAACTATATAATAATTTTCTCCTCCACTCATATTTTTCACTTCCTCTTTTAAGTTTTAAGCTTATTCAACTTGCAGCCTCTCAAGTTTTATTCCTTTAAAATCACGTCTTAATAAACTTTCAGCTACATCAAGTCGTACTACTATTAATGGCTTTGAACTCTCTTTTATTTTAAAAATCTTATTGCCTTCAATTTTTTCTTTATCTAGTACTATTTTTTTTACTACTGTTTTATTTAAATTAAGCTCTGCTTTATCACTTAAACATTCAACTTCTTCAAATATAGGTAAGAAATAGCTTTCTTGCCTATCATGAAGTGAATCAATAAGCACTAAGGTTTTAAATAAAATATTCCTATTATATTTTTCAGTTATTTTCTTCATATCCTCAGATATTAAAAATAATTGTCTATCTAAAATATCTAGGAATTCACACCCTTCATCAGCATTGACTTGAAATATTGTAATGTCCTCAATTTTATGAGCATTTGAAAGATTAAGACTTTTTATATTAATTTTTTTAAATACATCAATAAGTCTTGGAGTATTTGTATATCTTTCATCTTGATTTAATAAAAAATAATCCATATATTCTCCTTCTCTATCTAACTTTCAGGATATATTATCTGAGTCGCATCCATATATTCTCCTGCTAATATGGCTATATCTTCTGCTTTTTTCATTTCCTTATAAGAAGATGTTTCTATAAATTTTCCTATCATAGTTTTTAAAAATTCCACTGCTAAAATATGATACTTATCAATTTCTTTAAGGATTATATTCTCTATATCCATATCAGTTATATTTTTTCCGTACTCTTTTTTCTTTTCTGTAAGTTCTTCTTTGTAATTAAAAATTGAATTAAAGATAAAGCCTAAGTCTATATTTATAGAACATTCTTCTTTATCTAAAAACCAATTCTCATCATAGAAATCAATTCTATATTCACTCTTATTTTCAAGGATACTGGTTCTAAGTAATGAGAAATAAATATATTTAATTTCTCCCTTTAATTGCTTTTCTTGAAGGTATATAGCTTGTCCACATATTTCATCAAATGTTGAAACTAAATTTTCATCTATATCACATTTACTGCTCTTATATGCCTCATCAATTTCAAGAAACTTATTAATCCATGTATTAATTACATATTTATATTGAAACTCTCTTAAAATCTCTTCTTTATTGCTTTCCATTATCATAGTATATTGCGACCTCCCATTTTAGTCACATTTATTGCTAGATATATAAATAAACAACCTTAAAACTTAATATATATCTATATTGTTGTTTTAAATTGGCTTTACTCAATTTTCACTTTTCCACCACTCATTGTCACATTGTCTTGTATCTTTACATTAGCTCCTGCTTGAGTTAAATTAACTCCACTACTTCCTTGAATAGATACTTTTCCGCCTCCAGTTATCTCAATATCCTCTTTGGCATCCAATACTATTTTTTTATCACTCTTAACTTCTATTCCTCCATCATCTGTTAATCTCATAAGCAAATTACCGTTTCCTATTATTTCAACTGCACCTGGTTTCATTACTATTTCTTTACCATACTTTGTACCAAGGCTTTTCACAGAAGGGTCGCTACGTTTTTTAGAATTGCTTGATTTAATATTTACTGAACTTATTGCATATGCATTTTTTTCTTCGTTATCTGGGAAATATAATCTTATAGCATCTCCTATCTCAGGCATGCAATACCAGCCTGTACCGTCTGGTGATGAATAAACTGTAGAATAAGGAAACCATTTTGATCCACCTTTATTTCCATCTATCTTTAAATTAATTTTGACTACATCATTTTTTGTGTCTAAAATATTTCCTTCTAAGGATATACCTACTATCTTGTTATTATAAATTCTTCTTACTTTTATCCCTTTTTCATCTCTCAAAACATATTTATTTGAAATTACGCCATTTATAAGTTCCATTTCTGACTTATATATATAAAGATTTCTGCCTTTAAAATTAACTAAGTTGCATAAATACATTACTTTATTTGTTATCACTTCATAATTTATTAAATTCACATCATTTAATCCATTAACACCGTTTCCTGATTTAAGCTTATATTCTTGTAACTCCTTCTTTATTGAATAATTAAATTCATCAAGTTTATATATTTTACAACAGCCTGAATTTCCTATGGAATACCTTATATTTTCTAACTGACATTCTGATACTACTGGTACATTAAAATGTGATGCTAATCTTTTTATAAATTCCCAATCTGTTTCTTTATACTGAACTATAAATTTATCTATTTTAGTACCATTTGCAATTTTATCTGACATTTTAATATTGCTATATCCACTATTTACAATATTAAGCACATCTTTATAACTTAAATTTTCATTTTGAAATGTTCTGCTTTTTTTCTTTATATCCATAAGAAAAGTTCTACTTAAAGCTTCCACCTCCAGAGTTCTAACCTCTCTATTTGCATTAACTTGAATATTAGTAACTACTCCTTGAAAAACATTAGTCACAGAATTTTTCTCATCTTTTAACGATAGTGCAATGTTAGTCTCAGCATCTGCTGTTTCAACATATTTATCTGCATTTTCTTCATCAATGATTCCACTTATATAAAGTCTCGCATGCTCATTTACTTCTCTAGTTATCTTTAGTTTTGTTATTTTTTGAAACTTATAAGGTGCTACTAAAATGTCTCCTTGAGTATACATGTATTCCCCAGTCATTAAGCTTCATCTCCATTCTCTTCCTTTACCACTCTTATAGTGTTAACAATTTGAAATGCAACATCTCTCCAGTCCTCATAGTTTTTATACAAGCAGCTAAAAGTTCCCATTAAAGTCTTTTCTTCAAATTCAAGAAAGAACATTAAATTATATAAAAAATCATCTATTGCTGAACTCTTAAACTCAAAATATCCTATATTTTTAGAATCAACATTTAAAATACCATCTTCATAAAATACATTAGATGGATTAGCCTTCCTTATAATTGCCTTCATTCCATCTTTTAATTCTTCTACACTTTCTTCATCTAGTGGACTATCAATAATATTTAATGTTACCGCTATACTTCCATCTTCATTACTCTTTATTATTTCTGGACGACTTTCTGATGGATACTTAAATTTTCTTACTTCTAATGGCATATCTTCAAACTCTTTTGGAATATATATTTTCAACTTTTCATCAAAGAATTCTTCCTCTTCAAATTCATAATATCTCTCTCCAATTTTTACCTTGCCATTACATATATCTTTCTTTTCTTCCCTTTTTTCCATTTCATTTATAAAATCTAAGATTTTTTCATCAACTTTTTTATCCACTTTTCCATCCACTTTTCCATCCTCCCATATTTTCACAATTAAAGATTAAATGGTTACAAACTCATAATTATATTTAGTCTTTTAAATATTCTTATTTGTTAATCTATGAGTATAGTTTTAAATTTTCTGTTCCTTCTTTCATCATTAACTGTTTGTCCATTGTTTTCTCTGTTTAATACATCTAGAAGATAAAGATATAATTCTTCATTAGAGTAATCCTTTTTCTCAATACCTAATTTGTATATCAAATAGCTCACTATTACTTCTTTTTGAATAATATCTCTACTTTGAATACAAGTCATTCCAAAAGATATATCCCAAGCTTCACTAACATTGCATCTTAATAATTCCCTTCCAAATTTTCTTAAAATATTAGGATTTAAACTGCTTTCACCATAAGCCGAATAAGGTACATTTATTATACTCACTGTGTCATACTCCGTTGACATATCTCTAAAGTCCACATAGCTTGTCCTTAATCTAGCTCCCTTTTTTAGCTTAAATCTACAAAGCTCCATTTCATCTTTGCTTATTTGTAAATCGTCATCTAAAAATATTTCAGATTCTAATTTAATGAAATCCTTATTTATGGTTTCTCCTAAGAATCTTATTTTTAATACCTGAACTTGATTAGTTGATTCATACTGAATAGTATAGTTTTTCTTTAGTATATAAATCATATCTTGATGTTTTATTATGCCTTTAGTCACAATTATATAATCATTATTTACCTCTATGTCACAGCCTGAAATTATTCCATTAGAATAGTCTTTAAAGTTTATATCTAAAATCTCTCTTGGGAAATCCCTAAGTTCTTCTAACATTTCAATTTTTAAAATTCTTCCACTATTAAAAAGAGGATAATTATTTTGAAACAACCCATTCACCTCCTAAATTAAAACGCCTCAGAATATATTTAATTTATTTAAAATTTATGAAAGTCTTCATCAATTTCTATCTTTTTATTTTTGTGATAATATATTGTTCCTCTTATTCCTTGGAAAAAACATGTTGCAAAAGCAAGACTTAGTATAAGACCTACAATATTATTCATACCATTACTCAACATATGTAGCTGACTTAATGTAAAATAAACGAATAGTATAACTGCACATATCCTACTCTTTTTATATACTCCAAAAGCTAATCCGAGATCCAAGATTATAAATATTAGAGTATATAAAATTAATTCTAAAAATCCAAAATTACTTATTCTTGTTATTGCTATTATTGCTATTAATTTTATTAAACTACATGCTATTGCTAACCTCCATGCACTCTTTATGCACTTCAATGCTTTTTCATTATCCATAGTTATCCTCCATTTTTGTTTTATTTAACTTAAAGTTACTTAAGTCCATCAAAGAAATTTTTCTCCCATTGATCATTTTCAAAAGGATAAAATGTTTCTTTTCCTATATAAAGCTTTTCATTATATCTTAGTATGGCAACTACATAGAATCCCCATAGTTCTTCTTTTGCCCAAGTAAAAAATTTCACTTCATTATTTACAATATTATCTGTGTCATGCTGATTGATAATATCTCCATATAAATTTTCTATTTCTTCCGATAATATAGGTTTTAGTTCATCTTCATTCGTGTCGTAGGTATATTCATATCTTATATTTCCATGTATATCCTTCAAATATAGTTTCAAAATAGCCTTTTCCATAAATCTAGATATATGTCCCTTAGTTTTATCTCTACCTTTAATTAATGTTTTTTCTTCTCCTTCGTGAGTGTAAGAAGTAATAACATAAGGTAATGCTGGAGTTTTTATATCTATTTTTATATCCGCATATCCAAAATTCTTAGCGTGTAAATACTTAAGTGCTCCATTAAGACAAGCTAACTTCAAATCATAATTTTCCTTAGATTCTTTTTTATTTCTTTTAACTTGAATAATTTTGCCAGGAATGAATTCTTTTAAAGCTTCCTTAAATATTTCAACCCTACAAGATTGTCCAGTTAATTTTATTATTGAATAATCAAACAGCTCATTATTTTCATAAAGGCCTTCTAAAAATCTTTTTATTATATTATATATATCTCCCTTAAGTAAGGTATTTATTTCATAGACACTTATAGATATATTAGGTGCATTCTTTACTATTTGAAGTTTATCTTTACATACATAAGAAAGCTTCCATTTATCAAATCTTATGCTATCTTCTTCAATTTCTTCATTATCCTTTGAAGTTAAATTTAGTTTTAAAAGACTAGGGTCACTAAAAAATGCTTTCTTCACCTGTTCCGCTACTTCAAATAGAAAATAATAATTACTTTTTACTTTATAGTATTCTTCTTTTCTTCTACATTCATATAATTTAAATTTAGTGGGAATTATCTCTTCTGCCTTTTCATATTCTTCATTTAGCAATTTATATACTTTTTCTATTCCATACTTATCTACAAATCTAAATACATCTATATCAAATTCTTCTATTATAATCTTGTTTATTATGTCATTACTTTTAGATAATTCTTTAGCCATTAAAATTTTTATAAATTGCATTATTCTAAAAGTAAGATTATTGCCTCCAAAGTCCGTATCTCCATTTTCATAAGAGGTTTCTATATCTAATTCATAAGAAACTCTATTATTATATATGGTAAAATTACATGCTGATAAGTCAGTGGTTCCCCCTCCACAATCTATTATTAATGCCTTATATTTTTCCCCTTCAATATAATTCTTTTTTTCTATTAATTCAGATATAGTATTATAAAGTACTGCTGCACTTTCATCTAAAATATTTTCTTTTTCAACTATATAATCACTTAATATTTCTTTAAATAAACTATGGAATTTATACTTCTGCTTTGATGGACAGGATATATATATATGCTTAAATTTACATTTAAATCTTTGATTTGCTAAAGATATTATATAAGTCAAATATGCTTTCATAATATCTTTTCTTACTATAAAAGTAGTTTTTTCATTTGTATCTATTACTTTTTCAGCTTTTTCAAAATCACTTACCCATCTTTTTATGTCATAAAATATAGTTAATCCATCATCTATATAATTTCTTTTAGATTCTTTAATTGCATCATATCCAAAGATGTATTCTATATTTTCCTCTCCAATGCTTCTTATACCTACCACACTTGGAATAAGTGGAGTTATTTTTCCATACTCCTTAGTTGTATCTAAAACTTCTACAATCCTTATTTGTTTTTTATCTCCCTCATCATTAACTCCAATTTTTTCATTTAATGATGAAAACTTTTCTTTATTTATATAGATACCTGCTGTAGTATTGGATGTGCCAAAATCTATAGCAAGAGGCATTGAGGTTTCTTCTACTTCTTTTACTTCAAACTGTAGAATAGGTAAAGAATAAAATTTTATAAATCCCTTAGTAATATCTTTATTTCCTTCATATATATGATAGAGAAGCTCTGACTCTTCTCTTTCAAAATACAATAAACTATAGTGTTTAACTATTGATTCTTCTGATGGAATATTCCCTTTGCTTGTTAGAAAGTACTTATCTTCTCCACTTTCGTTTATTTTTTTCACATTAAATACACTACATATTTTAAAATTACTATCTACTAAAAACATATTTACTTCTTCTAATTTATCTTTGCTTTGTATTCTGTATCCATCATATATTTCAGTATCTAGCTCTTTATAAACTGTTATTTTTCCTGGATATTCTATTTTTTTGTCATCTAATATAAGCTTTTCAGATTTTTTTAAAAACCTTTCTACTCTTTCCAAGCCTTCTTCTCTAAAATTATTTATAAGAAGACTATCTTCTTCACCACGATATTTCATTATGAGATTAATCAATTCTTCTTTATCTAAAGGGTTAATTAAACTTTTTACTATTTTTTCTTTAATACATATTTCTCTTAATTGAAAAGTTGTCATAAGTTTAAGATCTCTTTTTTTATATGTATTTTTCTTATTTTCTGTATTTTTGTTATTTTTATATAATCTATATGAATATGAAGTCATTTTGCCTCCTTAAATTTAAAACCAAACTATATAATATTTAATAGTTTTACATCATAACAATTTCATCAAGTATCATGGTGTTTTCAGCACCCAAAATTCCAAAGTGATGATCCCAATATATAAATGCATTCATATTTATAGGCAAAAACAGTTTTATTACAGTTTCTACTTTTTTATTTAATTCATAAGTTTTATGTTTACCTAAATATATATACATCTCTTTTGGATTATCTTGATTTATATATACTCTATTATTTTTAAATACTTTATTTAAAACTTTATTAAATAAATGTAGTGATGCTCCTGTCTTATATAAAGTAATAAAAGCAGTTAATATATAATCTAATTCTTCCTTATTAAAAAGCTTAATATTTAGACATATTTCTTTGCCAAATACTCCTTTTTCTATGTCCTTTATAAAAAAGTTCTTGTAAAACTCATTTTTACTTAGTCCTTGTTTTAAGTCTAATTTTCCTAAGTAATGAAGCACTATATCAAACAGCACTTCTCTTAGCTGCCTACTTTCCTCTATATTAATATCAAATAAATCTTTAAATATATGATAAAACCTATAATATGGATTTACTTCAACCACTTTATCTTCTGGTAAAGAATTTGTATTAATGTCTGTAAAAGAAATTTCCATATAGGGACTACATACTTTAGCTAGTATAAATTGAATTTCTTCTCTGGTTATATTCTCTTTATCAGCTTTTAATAATATATCCCAAATGTAGTTCATATTAATCTTCCTTCACAATGATATTCTGGATAAAATAATTGAATTTCTGATATTAAAAAACTTAAAATATCTCTATTTAAGTAGTAATTAGTATCCTTTGCTTTAAAATATAATATTAGTATCTTTCTTATATGCCCATCTCTTATTTCATCAATGATGAATTCATTCATGCTATAGGTTTCTGAATTTTTAATTTCATTTTTACAATTAAATTTATCTTCTTCTTTTTCTTTTAACTCTAAATGCTTAAATTCTAGATATTTATATACTTTAAAAGAACTTATAACTCTCTCTAGTTCTGCCATAGTTTTTACATTACATTTATTATTTAATGATAGTTTTCCAATAAAACTAGAATCAGCTTCATTAGACATAAGTTCATAATCATATATATCTATAGACAAATCATTTTTAGAAATAACCTTATATACACTCCACTTTTTTCCCTCTTCTTCTGAAGAACATATTACTAATGAATCCTTCATAAATCTTATATATTGAATATTGACTCCTTCATAATTTACTAAATAACCATGATTTTTCCCTTCCTTTTCAATGGATACCATGTGTTCATAGTTAACTTTGTCATCACATGGCATTGGAAAACCAAGACTTTTAAGTGAAACTTCTTTTATGTTCCAAAGAGGCACCATACTATATTGAACATATTTATCATATTCTTCAAAATCTATAGATATTTTGTTTATTTCCTCATCTGTTCCTATATCTTCTTCACACTTCATTAAAACCACATTAGCCATTTTATAAATATATGGGTTATTTATTGTAGTCCATGGAATATTATTATTTATAAACATTTTATAGAGATCATTAGTCTTTTTTATATATTCCCTATTCTCTTTTAAAGAAAAATAGGCTTCATATGTTTTTTTATTGGTTTCAATAATTCCTTTAAATGTTTTTTTGTTATCCAATATATCTTTAACCATTAAATAATCACATTTTAAAAATATTTTAAACATGCTTATAGGTTGCTTTTCTTTTAAGCTTTCCAGTATTTCACTTATGTCATATATGTTCTCTTCTACATCTTCTTGTAATATTGGATATAAAAATTCATTAGTTGGATCTAAATCTTCTCTTTTAGCAATGGTACAAAATACATTGTATTTCCCTTTTATATCTTCAACCTCATTAAAGACTCTTTCCTCTAATTCATTGAACCTATTTTCTGTATACTCTTCTAATGATGTAAATAAACCGCTTAATATTTTTTTAAAAATTAGTCTTTCTTCTAAGTTCTCAATATTATTTAGCTTTTCATAAATCTCACTTTTCATTTTTTCTCCCTATTCCTTACCTATTGCCCTATTTACTAAACCTAACTTTTCATCTACTTTTTTTACTCCCTCAGTAAGACCTTCCTTTTCATATAATTCTTTTGCTAAAATATATAAAACCTTTGCTTCCTTAAAATTGCCTTTAATATTTTTTTCATCACCATCTTTTTGGTATCTATCCGCTTGTGCCCGTTTACTGGCACTTTCATCTATTTTCTTATCCATAAGTCCTATCTTTTTATCTAATTCACTAGAAAAACTATTGGCTCCAATTTGTCCATAAAGCTGTTTCGCCATAATGTAATACATTTTAGCTCCAACATAATCTGATGCACTATAAGCTATATCTCCTTGTTTAATATGATTTACAGCTTTATCTTCAATATCTACTTTTTCCTTTTCTTTTTCATCTTTTTCTTTTTTCTTTTCTTCTTCCTCTTTCTTTTTCTTTTCATCCTTTTCTTTATCTTCTTTTTGCTTTTCTGCCTTACTAGCATAGATTTTATCTAATTTTTCCATAGCTTCTTTTCTTTCATCTTTTAAATGAATAGAAGTTGCTAAATCCTTTGCTTTCTTATATAAATCCTCAGCTTCACCTATATTTTCACTATCTAAATTTGTATCTCCTAGTGTTAATAAGTCCATAACTCTAATAGCATCTCTAACTTGATTTAATTTATCTAACACATATTCTTTACCTAAACTATCTACGTTGTCCATCTTATCTAGAGTTTTTAAATATCCATCTAAAGCTTCTTCATATTTTTTATCTTTTAATTTGTTGTCTGCATCAATTATTATTTCTGTATATTTATAGTAGGCATCTAAATTTTTCTTTTCGTCCTTCAATTTATACTCTGTAGCTATTTCTAATGCCTTTTTATATTCTCCATTAGCCTTTGTTATGTTTCCGTTGTTGGCATAATTTATTGCACTTACTTTATAAGCGTTCATATTTTCTATACTATTTTTTTTCTTATTTCTTTGTATATTAAAAATAACACCTGAAATAATTAAAATTATAAGTATAGGTATTGCTGTAAACACTATTTTCTTTATAAGTTTTTTTCTATCAGGATTTTTATAGACTTTGTCTATAAAAATTCCGGAAAAGGTGTAGTTTTCTATATATTTAAGTTGTTTTGATAACAACATATCTTCAATATTATCTGCTAATTCTTTTGGCTCTGCTGCCTCATCAATGGCATCTTCAATTTCTTTTTCATCTATGTTTTCCCATATTCCTCTTGTAAGCAGAGTGATAATATCTCCATCTACTAAGGTTATTTTTTTTGATATGTATGGTTTTTTTAATTCTTCTTGTCCTAAATAACAATATAAATTATTTCTTTCACTATGTGTTGCTATCTTATCTAAAGCAACCTCTTCTTTATCCGCTAAAACTTGTGTAAGAGACTGATCATTACTTTTGTATCTTAATGTACCATCTCTAAATAAGTAAAATCTTGTATTTCCAGCTAAAGCATATCTAACTTTACTGTAATCAGTAACAACTACTGTAATAGATGCCTTTAGCCTTGTATAAGTACCACTTAAAATAAGTTCTTCACTTGCTTCTTTTAAATATTTTTTTATAAGTCTTTTTTTTATAGTAGGTTTTTCAGTGAAATTTCTTATAATACTTGTGACAGCTATTTTAGCGCTTTCTAACTTAAGGTCATCATCTATTCCATCTGCTATTACATAACATGCATAGTTGTCTAGCTCTATAAAAGCAAAATAGTCTTTATTTTGTAACAGCGTACCTGCCTCTGATATAAAAGCAGTTTTAAATTTAGAATTTAATTTTCTCATCTTTTCACCCTCTAAACCCATTTATAGTTATATATATTTCATAAGCATAATAGTTCCATTATGTTTATCTTCTTTTTCTGTATCCTTTACTTTATCTATTATCTTCTTCCCTATACCATTAAAATTACTGTTTTTAATAATGGTATTTTCTATTTCGTTCCAAGTTAAAGTTTCATAAATTCCTCTATTCATTAAAACTATAATATCTTGTTTTTTTAATTTTATAGGTATGTCAAAAATCTCAAAACTTTTAAATTCCTCCATACCCAGATAATATAAAAGCTTTCTTTCATTAATAGCTGATAATGCAATTTCTTTTGAAAGTCTTCCTTTGTAAAATTCTTGTTTTGCTAAAACATCTAAAGTATGCCCTTCACTTAATTTTAAAAGTTCGTTTTCTCTTAAAATTGCTATAACTGTATCACCCACCATAGCATAGTAAAGAAAACCTTCCATTATAACAGCACTTACTAAGCTAGTTCCACCTTGCTTACTATCAATTCTCTTTAAAATTTCTCTATTGGAAGCATTAAAAGCTTTATTAAAAAAATACTCCACTTTTCCTAAAGTCCTATGGCTTAAAAAAATATCTATAAAAGTACTAACCGCTACTTTACTAGATATTTTCCCTCCTTTATTTTTTCCAAGGCCATCTGCTAAAACTGCAATAGTTCCAATTTCTGAAGTAACTACTTTAAAATTATCTTCTTGAGCTTCTTCTCCTCCAATGGTGCTTGCTGTTTCTATTTTTACATTTTCTTTTTTATATTTTATAAGTAGAAATTTCTTAAGTATTATAAGTGAAACTAATAAGAATATAAGCACTCCTAACAAAGTATAGTAGTTGCTTTTAATTAAATCTGTCATAGTAATTACCTCTAATCATTATCTTCCCACTCAAAGTGTTCTCCACAAAATGGTACAAACAGAAACTTACTTTTCCCAAGTTCAATTACATCGTAAGGAAATAATTCTGTTGGCATATAAGCTGCTTCCCCATTTAAATAAGCAATTCCAGAAGAATCTCCAGGTAATAATACATTATTTTTTTTCTTCTGGTCATAAACAACAATTGCATGATTTCTAAGAGAAACCTTATTGTCTCCAACTATCTGTATATCCATATCATCTGCCCTGCCTATGAAATTTTTACCTGCTTTAATTTTATAATCTTTACCTACTCTGGCTCCTTCAATACATACAAGCCATCCACAAACAGGCTCAATTTCTTCATATAAAAGATCTGTTTCTATCTCTAACTCCTTTGGCGAATTAACTTCATTGCTTTTTTTTGAAGCAGTTTCTATATTGCAATATGGACACAAAGTTCCATATCGTCTTTCACTAAACATATGACCATTTTCGCATCTTATAAGTCCCATTTTAAATCACTCCATTTCATCTAAGTAAAAGCTTAGCTTTTCCAATAAACAATATATCTCCTTTTTTTATAATGCAGGGACTATAGTTTGCTACCTTATAAAGAGTATTATCTTCTTTCTTTTCTATGGATACACCATTATTAGAGCATAGATCTTCTATATACCATCCTCCCCCTGCATAATTTAATACAGCATGTTCATAATCTATCAAATTAGAATATATAGACTGACTTAAATCTATATCCACTTTATTTTCTTTATTGTTTTTACCTATTACCATTGATACCTTCTCGGATAAATTCCATTCTTTTATAATTTCATTATTCTCATTTACTAAAGCTATAGAATTAATTGCATTAGTGTCATATGATTTTCTCTCATCTAGCTTTCCAATTATTTTAATAAAAACTATTAGTGCTATTATAACTAAAGCTATTAACAATATATTTTTAACTTCTTCTAACTCTATTGTTATATAAATTAAAACTCCTATTAACGTAAGAATTATTCCTATAAATAGATTTATAATCTCTATTTCTCTTAAAATTTTCTTATCTTTATTTTTCATGTTATTATAATTCAAAGTAATTCACTCCATTACTTCTTTTTTGGTTTAAAAAAACTATTAAAAATATCTGATGTGTCCATAGGATTTTTCGAACCATTCTTTAAAAAGTCTTCTTTTACTTCACTGGTATTTGCCTTAAAACCAAAAAACTCTTCAAATTTACTGTTTAAATTCTCCATGGCATCCTTAATATCACCAGTTGTTTTTTTATATGTATCATCCTTTTTCTTTTCTTTGTTATTTTTTAAAGGATCATGAGTTTTAAAAATCTTTTTATCATATTCTTTTCTACTTTTTTCATCACTTAAAACACTATATGCCTCATTTATCTCTTGAAATTTTTCATTTAAACTCTTATCATTTACATTTGTATCAGGATGATATTTCTTAGCTAAGTTTCTAAATGACTTTTTTATCTCATCCTTAGTTGCATCCCTAGATACCTCTAATATTTCATAAAAATTCTTCATACTTTCCCTCAATATTTAAAAATTATAGGAGAACTAAGTCTCCCATAATTTTTATTTTTAAATTTCTTTATACTATATTTTTACTAAGCGCTGTAGCCGCCTTCTATTGTAACTTCATGAAGCTTGTCTTTCTTCTGCTTAACTATAAGTTCAAAAGTACCTACACCTTCTGTATCTCCAAAGTGCTCTTTATAATCTACAACAAAAGCATTTGGGAAAAATATTTTTCTTATAATTTGATCTGCTGAAAGTACTTCTACAGTAACCTTTCTATAGCAATCAGCTTTTTCCGCTGGAATTAATGACCAAACTCCCATTTGTCTTGTACTATCAAATTCTTCTCCATCTAAAGCTGTTAATATTTTTCCACTAATAATCATAGTGCTTCCAACATCTTTTGAACGGGCATTTGAATCCTTAGGAGTATCTGTTTTTAAAACTACCTTTTTAACACTTTCTATTCCAAGTTCTATCTTGTCAGCTCCCTCGATTGATACTCTAAATCCCATTTTCTCACTCCCTTTATAATTTTTATCTTTTTCTTTTCTTTAAATAAGTTATTCTCCAAATCCACCTTCAAATTTAACCATTGCAGTCTTGTCCTTTTTCTGTTTTAGATTTAGCTTGAAAGTTCCTACTCCTTCTTCATCACCATAATCTTCTACATAATCAACTACAAAAGCATTTGGTAGGCTTATTTGTCTTACTATTTGAGATGCTGATATAACATCTATTGTTACATTTCTATAACAATCAGCTTTCTCTGCTGGAACAAGTGACCACTGTGCTAGCTTTATAGTGCTATCTGCAGCCTCACCATCCACTGGTGTTAAAATTTTTCCTTTAATAATTAATGATGTCCCAAGATCTGTGGAACGTGCATTAGAATCATCTGGAGTATCTGTTTTGAACTCCACTGTTAAAATGTTTTCAATACCTAAATCAATAGTTTCAGCACCTTCAACCTTTAACTTAAATCCCATTTTCTCTCCTCCTTTTATATGTATATTATTTATAATTGATCTCTGATAATAATGTTTGTTATCAAAGACAATATGCTTAATTATCTTTTATTCTTAATATTAATAATGAACTTATTAATTTGATGGCTTAAATTATCAATTTGCAACACTTCTTGTTATTTCAACTTCTAAGTTCTTAACATTTCCATTAAAGATTATATCTATGTTACAAGTACCACTATTTTCATCTATGGAGAAGCTTATGTCATCTCCTTCTTGAATAATAGAATTTATATTACCTTTATTGGATAACCATCTACTCTTCATACTGTTTGGATTATTACTAAAGAATTTAACAATATTATCTTGCTTAAAGTCATTAGTATGGAATCTTAGCATTCTTTCTATATAAGTAGTTACTAATGTTTTATATATGGACTCAAAATCTGAACCTCCAGTTAATAAGCTTCTTGCTTTATATACTGTTATCTGTTTTACATCCTTACCATCTAATTGTGCATTATCTGATGAGAATATAAATCCAAAGTTCTTTTTATTTATTGAACTCTTTATCTCATTAGTAAAACCTGAAATCTCTTTTGCTAATGTAGTTGTAACTTTTAAGGAATTATCTGATGATTCTATATCAAATCTAACTCCCGGATATTCATAAGAAACATTTTTATAAGCTTCTCTTAAAAACTCTGGACATTGATATGAGGCTACAAGTCCTGCTGCTATATATGCTCCCCCTATATAAACCCCTTCTATCCAAAGTTTTAATATATCTTCTTTCTCCTTTGAAAGTTTAGCTACACCTTCATCAGTAACAATCATTCTATTATCAAGCACAACTCCTGATTTATCCTTTGGGATTATTGTAAAATTAGGTAGACATGGTATAGCAAATTCGCTATAGTCCTTTCGAATTAATGGTGAGCATTTATCGATGAATTTGTCTACTCCCGCTGTTGCTATATGATTAAAGGTTGTTTCCTCTCCTGTTTGGAAACTAAAGAATATTTGGATACGATAACTTTTTATACAATCTAATAGTAAAGCTAAATCTTCCATGGTAGTTCCATCTGTTTTACTAGTCTGAACATTACCTTTAAATCTTTCTCTTCTTACTTTATTTTTACTTGTTCCTTCTAATTCAATAGATGGAGCAATTCCAAACCAAATGGTATTGCTAAAATCATTTTTATCATTTACAGTATTCAGATAGGTATTAAACCTTGGTAAGTTATTTGAACTAATTAATCTGTTAACCGGTATATTTGTAACTAGTAGTGAAGGAATCATTCCTTTATTCTTTGTTTTATATTGATCAAAGAACATTTTAACACCTACTAATTTCTCTACTAACGGTTTAACTGTTTTTACGAAGTCATCTTTTGCACTTTTATAAAACTCTAAATATGTATTATAATTTACTACTTCCTGTTCTACGTCTATCTTGCTTTCCATAGTTGAAGCTAAAGGACAAAATGTTCTAACAACTAAGCTTTTTACATAATCTGCTTTAACATCATTTACTGCCTCATAATCCTCTTCAAAAGCTTTGATCAATCCAGCATTTGCATTATCATCTAGAGCAACCAGTGCTGTATCTTCTGTTTTAGGAGCTTCTAATATTTTAAGTTCCCCATTTTCCCCCATACTTAGTGCGCCAATTTTAAGTTCCACATCATTTGTTTTATTTTCTTCTTGTCCAAGGAGCAATCTAGTTTTAATATCTTCAATAGCTAAGGGAATCATAGCCATAATATTGTTATAATTATTGCTAGCTTCTTCAAACATATAATTGAGCTTGTCCCCTAAATCTAGCTTACTTGGATCTTCATCATCTAATTCATCATACTTAGAATATAGATATTGAATCTCTTTTCTTGATTGTTTAATATCATCCATAACTTTTTTCGGTGATATCATATCTAATAAATTTTCAAATTTAAAATCTACATTTGCTATACCTTGAGCACTTTTTGTATCAATCAATGTGAATAACATTTTTAAAAAATCATTTGATTGATTAATTGGTATTTCTGTTACATATCCTTCTGGTAAATTTTCTGGTTTCTTTAAACTATACATAACTTTTTGATTTGTTGCATTATAGAAGGAATATACTACTGGTGAAAACTTATCTAAAAATTCGTCAAAACTTCTAACTAAAAGATATTCGTTAATCTCTTTTATCTTGTCATCATTTAAACTACTCAAACCTTTTGTGTCACCTATTATTGAAATTAAATCTAATTTTTCTGGATTTATCTCTTCAAATAATATGGCACGATTAGTTTGTTGAATAACTTCCATTTATGTCACCTCTTTACATTTTTTAAATATTATAGTAACCATTATAATATTTAATATAAACTTTTTCAATAACTTGTTTGCATTTTTTAATTTTATTTATTATTTATTTAAACTTTTTCTTAAATTTTTCTATTGCTATTAAGTCCTTCGTGCTTTATCCCCTTTTCTTTATACCAAATTTTATATTTTTTCGTTATTATATTATTTTTTTGTAAATATTATTAAATTTTATATTATAAAAGTAAATTTTTGAAAACTTAAGCAGACTAAATACGGCAATAAACAAAAGACTATTTCAAAATAATTTTTCAATAATTTTAAAATAGTCTTTTATTATTTATTGTTATTTTGTAAACTTTTCCATACTTGCTTCATATAATAATACTAAAAAATTTTTAGGAGGAATTTTTATGTTTATGTATAACAACTACTATAATCCATTTATTTCAATGTTTAATCCTCACTACATACATTGCCCTTACTTTCTGCCAATGATGCCAACAATGCCAGTGATGTGGCAAATGAGCACTATACCAGCTCCATTAGGGGATTATTCTCTTTCCCTTGATAATACTTCCTGTAGAAAATGTAATTCTTGTTTTGAACCAAAATTTAATATAAAAATGAAAAAAATAAGTATAGATGAGATAAAAGATTAGAATTAAACTATAATCCCTTGCATATTAATTTAATAATAAATGTTAATATGGAGGGATAAAAATTGGGGTAGGTTATTTAATTGGTTGTTTACTTAGCATAATATTTTGGAAAATTGATAGGCAATATATATATTATAAATTAAACTGTAATTTAAAAAAGGTCATAAAAAGTAAAGTTTTATTTTCAGTATTTCACATAGTTTTTATATTACTGTGCTGCTTTTTAATCTATAATATAAAAAGTAAAGAATTAGCTAATTCAATAACTGCTTTTTTGGTAATAGATATAAGTAACACAGAAAAGAAAAACTTAAACAAAAAAGAAAAAGTACACTTTTACGATTCTATTTCCATAATTTCTCGCTCCATAGTTTGTGGCTTCGTAGCTCCACTTCTATATATTTTACTATTTGGCAATATAGGCGCTATAGTATATACTTTTGTTTACAACATAAGCCTTCAAAATAACATAAAATTATTTAATTACTTATTTAATATAATCACTATACTCCCTGCTGCTTTATCTCAACTTTTTTTATATATTATATACATTACTAGAAACAAAAAATTTTCTATTGATTTTAAAGGAGACTACATTACAAACTTATATAAAAAACCCTTGTTAAACGTTGACATATTAGCAGCCTATGTAGAATCAGTTAACTTTTATCATTATTTTAGTGATAAAAATACAGATTACTTAAAAAGTTATGGTGATTATAAAAACAAAATAAATAACATATGTATAAAAGATTATCTAAGTATAGCTTATGCTATATGCATGATTAATTTTATTATCTTCTTTATGACTATAAGAAGATAATTTTCTCCATAACCACTACTTAGGAAAAATTAAAACAATAAAAGCTTTTCTTTTAAGAAAAGCTTTTAAATTCATTTCAGCTTACCTTCTGGTAAGTTTTCCTTATTTAATCTTATTTTCCTCTTAAGCCATTAACTATTCCCCACATGTCATCTCCTGCTTTTATTGCTTTGGAGCCAAATTCAAAGGCCCTTTGAGACATTATCATATCTGTCATTTCCTTACTAATATCTACATTAGATCCTTCAACAAATCCCTGCTTTGTATTTGAATTTACAACTGTAGGATTTACTCCATCTTTAGGCATATATAAATTATCGCCCACAGATATAAAGGCATCCTGACCAACAGCATTATATATTCTTATTTTTCCTACTTCTTTAGTAGTAGCTCCATTACTATTATTTTCTTTTATAGTTACGCTTCCATCTTCTCTAACTATAAAATTATCTTGAGTAAATTTAGGAATATCCTCTACATATTCCTCTGAATACTCTATCTCTAATTTATTTCCACTTTTATCAACTAAATTTCCGCTATTATCTATATTAAAGCTACCAGATCTTATGTATTTGAATTCTCCATTAGCATCTTTAACTCTGTAATATCCCTCACCATCTATGGCTAAATCAGTATTTACCCCAGTATTAATCAAAACGCCTTGTTTATTATCTCTAATCCATTGCCCTGCCTTAACACCTGAACCTGTTATTAAATTCTTATTTTCACCTTTATTTACAGGATATCCTCTTCTATCAAGCTTTTCGTACATTAAATCCTTAAAGGTCACATCTTCCCTTTTATAACCTTCAGTGTTTTGATTAGCCACATTATTAGATATACAATCTAACTTGTCCTGTTGAGCCATCATTGCACTTCTGCCATTCCACATAATTCTAAGCAATTTAGTCATCCCCTTCTTTAAGTTAACAATTCTCAATTATTCTTTACTATCTTACACTTCCGACCTCATTTACGGCCTTACCTAAAGTTTCGTCTATAGCTTGAATAACTTTACTATTAGTTTCAAAGGTTCTCATTACTGTCATCATTTCCATAACTTCTCTTGTTACATTAACATTTGATCTTTCCAAATTATATTGCTTAACGCTTATTTTATTGTCTTCTTGTGCACCATTTCCTGAATATAAATTGTCTCCAACCTTTTTTAAATTTTTATAGTCAGCATTAGCACCTTTAAAATCTACTAATTGAAGTTTATATGTTGGAGTGCCCTTAACCATTATATTTCCCTGTACATCAACTGCAACTTTATCTTCCTGTAATTTTATAGGCTCTACCGCACCAGTTTGTAGATTTTTACCCATAACACTATCTCCGCTATCATTTACTAGTAATCCCTTGCTGTTTACATGAAAATGACCATCTCTAGTATAAAAATTATTTGTTGATATACCATCATTTCTATTAACTACGAAAAATCCTCTTCCCTCTATTGCAAAATCAAAAGTTTTATCTGTTTTTTCTATTGTACCTTGGGTGAAATTTGTCTTTACATCATCTATCCTACTACCTAGACTTATATTACCTAAGTTCTGTCTAACATTTTTTCCTTGAACCTTTTTGTCATAGTTATATAATAACACCTCATCAAACTGTTTAGCTGCAAGATTTTCTCCCTTAAATCCTACAGTATTAATATTAGCTAGATTATTTGTTATTACATCCTGTTTTGCTTCTTGTGTTATCATACCAGATACTGCTGTATAAAGACTTCTTATCATTTGTCCACTCCCTTATCCATTATAAATTTAACTTCATCAGGATATTTCATCCCCATACTTCTTGCACGCTTTTCTACTTCATAATTACTCATTTGATAATTTATTTTTACTCCTGTCATAATAAGGGTAGAAACAACTATACCTATTCCCACTCCTAATAAAAGCTTTTTATCACTAAAAAAATAGATACACTGTTTTATTTTAGATATAATTCTTTTATTAATAGTACTTCCCCCTTACCAACGTTTAACTTTTCGGAGATTTCTTCTACAGACATACCCAAACTTATCATGTTTCCTATCTGTTCTACCTTTATACTATTGCCTTTTAAAATATCTCCACTTTCTTTTTCGGACTTTTCACGATCTTCTTTAATTTTAATATTTGCTTCCATAGTTTCAATACTTTCGCTACTACTTTCAATAATATTATCATCTATAATGTGGTCAACTGTTTGTTGCTCATCTATCTTATGACTTTCACTAACCTTAACACATTCTAATGAGCTTTTTATATCTTCTATTTCCTTTTGTAAATCTAAAATACTTTCCCCTATTTCTTTTCTTAACTTTCCAATCTCAATTTGAAAGTCATTCATATCTTTTTCCGTATTTTCTAGCGTATATTTAAATGAACCTTTTTCTTTTTTTATGGCTATAATATTTAACATAATAAGAATTATTCCAAAACCTAGCAAAAATGCCGTCATAACAATTAACTCCTTACTTAATTTTGTATTTCATATTTTAACTTTTTTAATTCATTTCTTAAATGAATTAATGCTCTGCTATGAAGTTGACATACTCTAGATTCAGAAACACTTAATACTTTTCCAATTTCCTTCAAAGTTAATTTTTCATAATAGTAAAGAGATAACACTGTCTTATCCTTTTCTTTTAAATTATCTAAAGCTTTTGCTACAAACTCCAATAATTCCTTTTCTTCCAAGGATTTTTCAGGACTTGGACTTTTTTCATCTACCACTGTTCCAATCAATGGTATATCATCTTCCTCAGAAAATATTAAGTCTTCTAAGGATATAACCGAAATATAATTAATGTAATTTTCAATTTGAGATACTTCCTCTAATGAAATATTTAGCTCTTTTGATATTTCTATAATATCTGGCTCTCTAAAATTCTTTTTTTGAAGTCTCTCAATAGCATCATTATACCTATTAAGCTTGTCCATAGCGCCTTTAGAAATTGGACTGATTTTTCTTAATTCATCTATCATAGATCCTTTTATTCTTATAGAAGCATATGTAGAGAATTTCATTCCTTTTTTCTCATCAAACTTATTTAAAGCGTCCATAAGTCCAATCATACCGTAGCTAACTAAATCTTCATATTCAATATATTTTGTCTTACCAATTATTACCCTTGACGCTATATATTTTACAAGTGGTATATACTTTTTTACAATCTGTTCTTTTATATCCAAGTCCATATCCATAGCCATAATTAATCCTCCTTAGGTGCATTTTTCCTCTGTTCTCTCATAATTTGAAATAATAATTGTATAATTTTTTCTACTGTTTTGTTATCCACATCCATAAAACCAATACCACATATGTTTCTATCTCTTGCTCTTTCAACTCTTACTACTTTACCTTTAACATTAATCACTTCATTTTTAAGTGGTAATGTAATCATAATAATATCCCCTATACTAATATCCCTATCTGTTGAAAGTCTCATTCCTCCAGCACTGATATCTAATGAAAATGCATCGAAAAATTCAAATTGATTGTCTGTTATATTATTTAAATTTATAGTTTTATCTAATATAGCACAAAACACCTTAATTACTATTGGAACTCTAACATAGTTTCTTCTTTGAAACTTTATAAATTTTTCTGGATGAGCCAGTAGAATCATCATTATCCTGTCAATTTTTCTTCCTACTGCTACTGTATAAAATTTATATAACCCATTTCCAGAGTAATATACTCCCTCTACTCTATCTCCCTTTTTTAGTGGAAGATATGATCCATCTTTTACAGGTATACTTATACCTGCATATTCATCTTCTACATCTTGAATATTACTTACATAAATTCCATCATCCATAATTATTTCTACTTTTCGGTTGACTAAAAACTTTACGTCTCCTGCCATGGAAAACCACCCCTATACTGAAAAAATACTAAATATTTTTTTAAATAATCCTTCAACTCCATCTCCTGTATGCTCTTCTTTCTGCCCCATTATTTTATTTGCTATACTCATTATTTCTTTAGACACACTGGAATTTGGAAAGCTAATTATAAAGGGCTTTTGCTTTCTTACTGCTTCTACTAACTTCCTATCATCTGAAAGGTTTCCTAAATGCTCCAAATTCATATTCAAAAAATTATTTACTGTATTGCTAAATTTATTATAAGTTTCTATCCCCTCTTTAAAGCTTAAAGTCCTATTTATTATTACCTTTGCAGAAGATTTTATTTCAAAATGGTCTACTGCTTTTAAAAGACTATAGGCATCCGTAAGAGATGTAGGCTCCGGAGTTGTTATAATAATTAAATCTTCTGAACAGGCTATAAAGCCTAAAACGCTTTTGCTTATACCTGCTCCTGTATCCATAATAATATAATCCAAGTCATTTAATTCTTTAATTTTGTTTATAAATTTTTCTCTTTTTTCTTCTGTTATTTCTTCCACTTTAGTAAGTCCAGTACCACCAGGCAATAGTTTTACTCCATACGGACCTTCAATTAATACATCTTCTATATTCATATTATTAAATATAATATCATTTACATTGTATTTAGGTAAAAAGCCCATAAGCACATCATCATTTCCCATGCCTACATCAGCATCAAATATCATTACCTTTTTACCCTTCATTTGAATAGCTATAGCTAGATTAACCACGAAATTACTTTTTCCAACCCCACCTTTACCAGAAGTAACTGTAATTATTTTCACACCTTTGTTATTATTTTCTACTTTTTCATCTACATCTTTTGCTAATTTTCTAAGTCTATCTGCCTGGTCTAGCATACATTATCCTCTCCTAGTATTAGATTAGCTATTTCATCTCCTGTAATTTTCTTTATATCATCAGGTACATTTTGTCCCGTAGTTACAAAACTTATTGGTGTTTCTGCACTCTGAAGTATATTAAGTATAGACCCATATGTAGTAGTTTCATCAAGTTTTGTTATTATTACATTGTTGTATCCCAAAATTTTATATCCTTCAACTATAGTATCTATGTCTCTATTTTTAGTAGTAGCACTTATTACTAAATGGATATTTTCTGTGTATATCTTATCAATAAAAGCCCTAAGTTCAGAAATTTGCATAGCATTTTTAGAACTTCTTCCAGTGGTATCCACTAATATTGTATCACATTCTCCCATTAATTTTATAGTTTCTTCCATTTCTTTTATAGAAAGTACTACTTTAAAAGGTATATTCATAATATCTGCATAAGTCTTTAACTGCTCTACTGCTCCTATTCTATATGTATCTATAGTTATAAGTCCTACCTTTTTCTTTTGCAATAAAGCTAAATTTCCAGCAAGTTTTGCAATAGTGGTAGTTTTTCCAACACCAGTAGGACCTACAAATACTATTACTCCATCTAATGATACTCTTGAAACAGGTATCATTTCAGTTATAGCTATTTTTCCTTTTTCTAAATCATCCAGGCCATTATTCATACTATTGATTCTTATTAAAATGTTATTTAAAGTTTTTTCGTTAACATCATTATTATCTAAAATAGTTTCTAACTTTCCTCTTTCTTTAGTTGGGGATAAAGATATGTTCTTAATTTCATTCATCATCTTTTTCATTTCTTGCATTTCTTTTAAAAGATCTTCTTTGCTTTTATCATCATTATGATCCATACTATTTAAATTTTTATTTACAATAGTACTTTTAATATTATTTTCAATACTTTCCTTATATTTAATTTCTTCTTTTTGTTTAGCTGCTTCTTTTTTTTCCATTAACTTTTTAATAAGTTCTAAGTTATTATCCGTAGAACCTGTATCTTCTTTTTTTGAATTATCAACTGCTGCTGTGACTTCCATAACCTTTTTTTGAAATAATCCAAAAAAACCAGGTTTTCTAATCTTTCTTTGACTTATTATTATGGCATCTTTTCCTAACTCGTATCTAATTCTTGTCATTGCCTCACTCATATTTTTTACTATAAATCTTTTAATAATCATTTTATATTGTCACAGCTCCTTCAGTTTTAATTTCTATATCATTAGGAATTTCATTTATAGACAATACATATAAATTAGGAAAAACCATTTCTGTAAGTTTCCTAAAAGCTGGTCTAATTTTAGGAGAAACCAATAATACAGGCTGACTTTCATAAAAGAAAGTATTTTCTAAGGTATTTCTAATAGAATTTAATATATTACTTGTAGTATCTGGATCTAAGGCCGGGAATGATCCTTGCATAGACTTTTGAATGTTATTTCCAACAAGCTCCTCAATTTCTGGAGATAATGTTATCACTGTTATAGCACCATTTTCATCTATTAGAGGATTGCAGATGCTCCTTCCTAAAGCAAATCTTACATATTCCGTTAAAAGTTCCATATCCTTAGTACTTCTTGAATTATCCGCAAGGGATTCTAAAATTGTAACCATGTCTTTTATTGAAACTCTTTCTCTTAATAAATTCTGTAGTACTTTTTGAATTTCCCCTATAGTCATCAAATCTGGTATAAGTTCTTCTACTACAGCACTGTACTTTTCTTTTACAGAATCAATAATAAGTTTAACTTCTTGTCTACCAAGTAACTCATAAGAGTGATTCTTTATAGTTTCCGTTAAGTGGGTTACCATTACAGTAGTTGGATCTACTACTGTTAATCCCTTTATCTCTGTTTCTTCTCTTTCATCTTTATTTATCCATATAGCTGGTAATCCAAATGATGGTTCCACAGTTTTAATACCTTGTATATCATATTCTCCATTAGTAGGATCCATACATAATAGCATATTAGGCATAAGTTCTCCTTTAGCTATTACAGTACCTCTTATTTTAAGTACATACTCATTAGTTTTAAGTTGTAAATTATCTCTAATTCTTATAGGTTGAACTACTATGCCCATCTCAATAGCACATTGTCTTCTAACAGAAGTTATTCTTTGTAGTAAATCTCCTCCAGCTCCCTCGTCAGCTAAAGGTATAAGTCCATAGCCTATTTCTACTTCCATTGGCTCTACATTTATTAAGTTCATCACATTTTCTGGTTCTTTACCTTCTATTTCTGTTATCTCTTGCTGTTCCTGCTCAATTTGTTCTATAATTTTTTCCTTTTCATCCTTGTATAAGAAATAAGCACCTGCCCCTGCAGCTATTGAAAGTATAAGAAATGGTGGCTTTGGCAATCCTGGTATACAAAATAAGAAAAATAATACCGCGGAAGCCATAGCTATTACTTTTGGAAATCCTGTTAACTGCTTTCCTACTACATCACCAAAGTTGTCATCTGATCCTGAACGTGTAACCAATATACCAGAAGCTGTAGATATTAAAAGTGCTGGAATCTGACCTACCAGTCCATCTCCTATAGTAAGTCTTGTATATACTTGAGCAGCTTGACCAATATCCATATTAAGCATTAATGCACCAATTATTATTCCACCTAAAATATTAATTGCTGTTATTATTAATCCTGCTACTGCGTCTCCCTTTACAAACTTAGACGCACCATCCATAGCCCCATAAAAATCTGCTTCTTGTTGAAGCTTTTTTCTTCTATCTCTAGCGCCCATTTCATCTATAAGTCCAGAGTTTAAATCCGCATCTATACTCATCTGCTTACCAGGCATAGCGTCTAATGTAAACCTTGCTGAAACCTCAGCAACTCTTGTAGCACCATTAGTTATAACTATAAACTGAATTATTACTATAATTAAGAATATTATAATTCCTACAACATAATTTCCTCTTACAACGAAAGAACCAAAGGCCTCTATTATTTTTCCAGCATTGGCCTCTGACAATATAAGTCTTGTAGAGGATATATTAAGTGCTAATCTAAAAAGTGTAGTAACCAATAAAAGAGTTGGAAACGATGAAAATTGTAATACATCTGTTGTAAACATGGTTAAAAGTATTATTATTACAGATATAGTAATATTAAGTGCCAAAAGTATATCCAAAATAGTTGGTGGAAGAGGAATTATAATCATCATTACTATTCCAATAACTCCAAAAGCCACCATTACGTCTATATTATTTTTTAAATCTATCTTTTTTTTCGTACCTTCCAAAACAAACACCACCTCTTCAGTGAATAATGAACAATAAATAGTGAGCAATAAAGAAATTTAGTTAAGTTTCATCACTATTGCTAAAATTTCTGCTACAGCTTGATACATTTCTACAGGTATCTCTGAATCTACCTCTACTTCATCATATATAAGTCTAGCTAAAGGTTTATTTTCTATTATAGGTACATTACTTTCTTTGGCTTTTTCCTTAATTTTAAATGCTACATAATCTGCACCTTTTGCTACTACTCTTGGAGCTGAATCTTTTCCTTCTTTATATCTCAATGCTACTGCAAAATGTGTTGGGTTAGTAATTACCACTGTAGCATCTGGCACACTTTGCATCATCCTTTTCATAGCCATTTCTCTTTGCTTTTGCTTTATCTTTCCCTTTACTTGAGGATCTCCTTCCATTTGCTTAAACTCTTCTTTAACTTCTTGCTTTGTCATCTTCATATCTTTTTTAAATTGTCTTTTTTGAAATACAAAATCTGCCAGCGCTATGGTCAGCATTATTAAAGTTATTTTAAAGAAAATGCTCATAGCTATACTGCCAAAAGTCTCTGCAATAACTGGAAATCTCAAACTATTTAAATTAATTATTGTAGTATAGTTATCCTTTAAAAACTTATATCCCACATATCCAACTATAGTTACTAGTGAAATATCTTTTACCAATTCTACTACTGTTCTAGCAGAAAACATTCTCTTAAATCCATTTATAGGATTAAGTTTCTTAAAGTCTGGCTTTAAAGTTTCTTTTGTTAAAATAAAACCTGTTTGAATAAAATTTGAGAAAATACCCATAATCATTATAGGAACTGCCACTGGCAATATTACAATGGCAAGTCTTAGAATTACTATAAGTGTAATATGAAAGATATTTTCATAAGTTAATTCCATATTTAAATAATTAGTTAAAAAGCTTATCATATTATCCTTTAAAGTACTAAATCCATAAGAACCAAATGCATTTAACACTAAGGTAATTCCAAGTAAGGTTAACGCTAAATTAACCTCTTTACTTTTAGCAACTTGCCCTTTCTTTCTCGCTTCAGTTAATTTATGAGGTGTTGCTTCCTCAGTCTTATCATCAGAAGCAAAAATCATAATCAAGGGGATTGTTTTATAAATTCCTTTAAATGCTTCTGGCAACTGTGAAAAAGCATCAGCTATAATATTAAAGAAAATAGGTAAAGCGAAAAGAAACGTTGCAAGTCCAACAAGTATCTTTATGGGTAAACCTAAAATCATTATATTTAACTGTGGCACTGTTCTTGCTATAAGTCCCAAAGTTAAATCCGTAATTATAATAATCAATACAATAGGTATTGCTATTTTCAATCCAATATTAAAAAATTCTATAAAAGCTTGAATTATAATACCAGCTGTATCCTGTGATAATATAAACTTTCCTATATTAACTACTTTAAAACTATCTATCAGCTGCATTATAAGCATATGATGACCATCCACAATAAAAAATAATACAACACTAATCCAATAAAGCAATCTTTCTATTAATGTTGAATTACTATTTGAATTTGGATCAAACATAGTTATCATAGAAAATCCAACTTGCATATCCATTAGATTTCCCCCAAATTTTACAGCCATAAAACATAATTCTGTAACAAATCCTAATGTTAACCCTGTAGTTACTTCACTTATACAGCTTCCTATAAAAGGAAGCATATCATTTATATTTACAATTCCTTTGTAATCAATTCCTGGTATTATTATGTAAGATAAAATTAATATAAATCCAACCTTCACCATAGCAGGTGTCCCTTTTGGAAAAAATACAGGTGTTACTGTACAAAAAGCTAATAGTCTTAAAAAAACTAAAATCATTGCCGTAAAAAACGTCATGTTTATCAACTATAACACCTACTTCGTAATATTGGATATTATTTGAAATATATTTTCAGTAAAGTTTACTAACTTATGCAGCATCCAGCTGCCTGTTAGTAATCCTACTAATGCTACTGCAATAAGCTTAGGTACAAAAGTTAGCGTCTGCTCTTGAATCTGAGTGGTAGCCTGAAATATGCTTATTAATAGTCCTACTATAATTGATATACCAAGTATTGGTGCTGCTACTATAAGCCCTGTGCTTATTGCATCTTTAATTACTCCTATTACCATATTTTCACTCATTTAACCACCTCATTTAAAACTTAAAATTAATGATTTTACTAATAGATACCATCCATCTACCATAACAAATAATAATAATTTGAAGGGTAATGATACCATTACTGGTGGTAACATAAACATACCCATGGACATTAAAATACTAGCTACTACTAAATCTATTATTAAAAATGGTATGTACAATAAAAATCCTATTTGAAAAGCTGTTTTTAGCTCACTTATTATAAAAGAAGGCACTACTATATATAAAGGTGCATTATCCTTTGTTATTTTATCTCCTACCTTAGCCACTTCCATAAACAGTTTTAAATCTTTTTGCCTCGTCTGATTTAACATAAATTTTCTTAATGGCTTGGCCCCTTCTTCTATTGCTACATTTTGTGTTATTTTATTTTGCAAAAATGGTTGTATAGCTTTTGTATTTACTTCATTATAAACTGGTGTCATTATAAATAAAGTTAAAAATAAAGCTAGTCCAATAAATACTTGATTAGGTGGTGATTGCTGAGTTCCTATAGCGTTTCTTAAGAATCCAAAAACAACTATAATTCTTACAAAACTTGTCATCATCACTATGAAAGAAGGTAATAAAGTAAGTATAGTAAGTACTATTAAGAGTTTTATATTATCTACATAATTTTGTGGAGTACCACTATTATCTATTGACAAATTAACTCTTGGTATAGGCACATTTGTTGGAGCAGCATAAACCTTACTACCAATTAATATTGCTCCAAATATAGCAAATGTGAAAATCCCTAAAAAAAACACCATTCTTTTCCTATTATTTTTCATATTTATCTTCCTTTTTATTCCTAAGTTTTTTATAAAATTCCTTTAAACTTTCATATTCTACTATATCTTTGGAAGACTCTATTTTTCTAATATCTTCACTACTTAGCTCTGAAACAATTTGAACATTTCCATTAGTAGAAGACATTAAATATGCTTTATCCCCAATCTTTACAATCAAAAGAGAATTATCCTTAGATAAACTAAGTCTGTCAAGTATCTTCATATATTTTCCCTTTTGCATGTCTTGCAGCTTTTCCCCACCATATTTAATAGATATGTATATAAGTACAATTACAAAAGGCAGGAAGGCTATAATTTTTAAAAGTGTAACTAAAAATTGCAAATTGCTTCCCATATTTTATCTTCCTTTAAATTATTTATTGAACTAATATTTCCGGGAAATATACACTATCACATCTTCCATTTTTGAACATTGGATTTATTCTATTTAATATTTCTAACTTTATATCTTCTAATCCTTTAGTGCTAAAATCCTTTGCTTTCTTAGATCTAATAACACTGTTTATAGAATCTTTAATGGCAGCCTGATTTGTCTCAAGTTCTTTTAGTAATTTTTTGTTTTCATAACCTAAAAAAACTTTTGCCTTTAAAAATCTTTTTCCATCTTCGTCAGATAAATTAAGTAAAAATTCACCCATATCATATGTATAAACAGATGTAGCAGGTCTTAGTTGATTATTCATGTTTACATTAACATTTGCCTGTCCATTAGCAGCTTGCTGATTATTTGCTGGTGGAACAGCATTAGCCTGTGTAGCATTTTTTTTCTTTGAAAAAATCATATATCCACCAAAAGCTCCCCCTAAAACTATTACTAATACTAATATGATAATAACAATTGTTTTTCCTTTACTTCCTTTTTTATTTTCTATGTTCTTTTCGCTCATTTTTCCCAGTCTCCCTTTCTATAGAAACTATTAATATGTTAACTCTTCTATTTTTAGCTCTGTGTTCATCTGTATCATTAGGATAAAGCGGTTTAAATTCTCCATATCCTGCTGCAGTAAATCTACTAGGATTTTGCTTTCTAGTCTCAACAAAATATCTTAAAACATTAACAGCTCTAGCAGTAGAAAGCTCCCAATTTGAATCATATTTATAATTATTTATTGGAATATTATCTGTATGTCCTTCTACTATTATGCTATTTGGAAAGCTAGCTATGAGTTTATTTAACTTTTCTAGTATTGGTAAGCTATTATTCTTTATTTGAGCTTGTGCTGTTTCAAAAAGAATACTATCTTTCACCTCTATTATTACACCTTTAGTATCATTTTTTATTTGTACAGAACCTTGTAAATCGTTTTTTTGTACATAATCCCTAACTTTATCATAAAGTTCATTTTCTCGGCCACCTGTAGCAGTACCCATTTTTGTTGTTTCTCCAACTAAAGGTACATCACCATTTTTCATATTAAAATCAAAAATTGTTTCTCCAGAATCTCCAGCCAATACACTCTGAAAAGCACTTGCTACTTGTTTAAACTTTTGAGCATCAACACTGGAAAATGAATAAAGTAATATAAAAAAAGTTAGTAGTAATGTTACAGTATCAGAGTACGTTGCTAGCCATTCATTACCTGTAAGTCCACTACCACCATCTGATTTTTTTTTCCTAGCCATTTTCCGATACCCCTCCTTCAGAACTTGCTGCTGCAGCAAAATTCTTTCTTTCCTCTGGGGATAAATATGATATTAATTTTTCTTCTACAATTCTTGGATTTACTCCAGATTGTATAGCAAGTATTCCTTCTAACATCATTTCTCTTATTGCAGCTTCCTGTTCACTCTTAAATGCTAAGTTAGCTGCCATTGGATTAAATAATATATTAGCTGCTAAAGATCCATAGAAAGTTGTTATTAAAGCTTTTCCCATACCACTAGCAATTTGGCTTGAATCTGAAAGATTACCAAGCATCTGAATAAGTCCAATAAGTGTTCCTGCCATACCAAAAGCTGGAGCATATCCTCCCCAAGCTCTAAGCATATCAGCTCCATCCTTATGTCTTCTTTCCATTTCTGAAATTTCAAGCTCCATAATATCTTTTATAGTTTCTGGTTCTATACCATCAACTACCATCTGTAATCCTTTCTTTAAGAAAGCATCCTGAACTTGATTTATTTCATCTTCTAATGAAAGTAGTCCCTCTCTTCTAGCTTTTCTTGAAAGTTCTATAAATTGGTTTATTATATCTATACTAGATTTTTCACTTTCCCTAAAAGATTGAATTGTTACTTTCATAAGCTTTTTAAACTGGCCAATTGGGTAGTTAACCAGCATTGCACAAAAGGATCCTCCTAGTGTTATTATTACAGAAGACAGGTCCCAGAAAAGTTTTAATTGGCCGACATTATATTTGGTAAGACTTACCATTGCCATTGACCATATCATCATAGCAAAACCAACTACAACACCTATAGCTGTCAAAATATCTCTTCTCTTCATTTTCTAGCTGCCTCCTGTATATTAAATGTAAATATATTCTTTTTATATATTAAAACTTTTTTTATTATATCATCTACTGAATCTATTACAAGGTATTTTTTCCCATTAGTCAATGTTATAAGACTTTCTGGTACAGATTCAATTTTTTCTATGTGATCTGCATTTAAAGTAAACTCCTTGTGGTCTAACCCTGTAACCTGAATCATATTCTCACCCCCGTTAATTTAGTGAAAAGTGAAGAATTAAGAATGAAGAGTATAGGTGGTTTTTTCTTAATAAAAATTAAGAAAAAACTCCTATTTCATTATTGGCTATTTTTAATGAAGTTAACAATAGCTTCCTTTACTCTTCACTATTCACTCTTAACTCTTAACTAATTAAATTATCTTTTTAAGTTAACTAATTCCTGAAGTATTTCATCTCCAGTAGTTATCATTTTACCATTAGCTTGGAAGGCTCTAGTAGCTACTATCATTTCTGTAAACTGTTCTGCCAAATCAACCCTAGACATTTCCAACATTCCTTGGTTTATATCTCCAAAACCTTTTTCATTACTTTCTTCTGCTGGTTTACCTACACCATCTCTAAATAATGGCTCACCTGAGTTTGATGATCTAGAATATAGATTTTTTCCATCCTTTGAAAGTCCTGCTGGATTCTTAAAAGATGTCATTCCAATTTGTCCTAGTGCAACTACCTTATTATCAGCTAAAGTTGCTTTTATAACACCATTAGTATCTACTGAAAATGACTTTATTTTTACTGCTTCATTATCTGTTCCTACTTTATCTGGTATTATAAGGGGAATTAATACTTTAGGGTCTGACACAGCTGGTTTTTGCTGATTTACATCTGGTGGAACAGTATCTATGCTAGGTTTACCATCATCACTATATGTTATATCAGTTCCTTCTATCTTATATCCCATGACCCTTAATCCATTTGATGTTAGAAGTTGTCCATATTCATCTAATGTAAATGAACCATCTCTTGTAAAGTTAAAGGACATCCCTTTAGTATCATCAGGTAGTATATTGTCTGTCAATTCTATGCCATCAGATGATGCTGGCCCCTTACCAACTACAAAATATCCAGCACCGTCTATACCAAAATCTAAAGTATTACCAGTAGGCTGCATATTACCCTGAACTACTATCGTATCAATTCCTGCTACTTGAGTTCCTAAACCTACTTGACTTGGATTTGTACCACCTATATTTGTTCCAGCCCCAGTACTTTCTCTCATACTTTGACTTAACATATCCTGAAATCTAACTCTTTGAGATTTAAAAGCTGTAGTTGATACATTGGCTATATTATTTCCATTAACATCTAGCTTTATCTGATTAGCTTGCAACCCACTAATTCCTGAATACATTGATCTTAACATATATCTAATTCCTCCAACTGTTTTTATAATTTATGTTCTGCTTCAATCACTCCACAGAACTAGACATCCCAATTCTAGGTCCTGCCTATAGAATTATCAATCCATCAATATTTGTAATTACATTGCCTTCACTGTCATTTTTATTTAACGCAGTTATAATGGTTCTATTTTTCATACTGGTTATTAGTGCAACATCCTTATACAATATTACACCTTCTTTACAGCCTTTCTCTTCTCCCTTATTTATAGCTTCATTGATCCTTTTCATATCGCTTTCATTAAATGCTATATTTCTTTCTTTTAATCTTTCTAAGGCATGACTTGAAATAACAAAACCATCTTTTTTATTTATCTCATTTTCTAATATGTTTTTAAAATCTGAAGATTTATTGCTTCTACTATCTGTTTTACTAGATGAAACATTATAGTTTTGAAAATCTCCAATAAACTGTATTCTTCCATTAATAACCCTGTATCCCATGGTTATTTAAACCTACTTTCCTTATACCTGAACATCTTTATTTTCTTCTGGTTTTTCAGCTTCTGGCTTATTATTTGTATCTTCTCCTGAAGCATTGTTATTATCATTTGGCTTGTCTATAAGTTCTATTACATCTTCCATTCTAAACTTTTTGATGTCAGGAACAGTATTCCCATTTTCATCCTTCTTTTCTCCGACAGCAATATTAAGCATTACTGTATCTCCATCTTTAGAAACTCCAGTAACTTTACCAGAATACAAAGTTCCATTTTCGTTTATTTTATTTACCATTACAGTTTTTCCTACCAAAGAAGATGCTCCCATAAATTTCATGCTACTATTTAAATTAGCCATCTGTTCAAGTGATGAAAACTGCGCCATTTGAGCTACAAATTCTGTTCCATCCTTTGCATTAGTAGGATCTTGGTGAGATAACTCTGCAGCAAGAATTTTAAAAAAAGCATTTTTATCTAATTCCTCGCCTGGCTTAACTATTCTAGTTCCCTTAGGCGTTTTAGTAGGATTCGCTGCACTGGTTTTTTGAATTGTAGATGAACTATCTGCCATAATTCTACCCCCTAGGCAAAAATATTTAAGTTTCTTATATCATTGCTAATATTGTTTTCTGATACTTCTTCCACATCGTCTATTACATTATTCTTATTTTCATTACCTCTATTATTTCTACTTCCCTGACCTCTTTGCTCCTTGTCTTTAAAGAAAGTAGTATCCTCATATAGGCTTAATGAAAAGTTTTGAATTTTTATATTGCTATTCTGCAATTTATCATTTATATCAGATATATTAGCATTTAATAAATTAAAAGCTTCTTTATTATTAGCAGTAATATTTGCTTTCATTTTGCCATTTTCCATAGTTACATTTATAACTATTTCACCTAATTCCTTAGGATTTATTTTTACTATTAAATTCTTAGAGTTATTTATATCCATATATTTTACAGCCTTTATAACATCTGAAACTATGGTATCTTTATTCACAACCAACTTTTCTGCTGAAACTAGTTCTGCATCTTGTGTTTTATTAAGTGAATTAAAATGATTTATAAAATTTACTGCCTTTGAAAATTTGTCTTTTTTATCATCTTCGCTAATGCTTTTTAAAATCTTTTCTTCTGCACTAGGTCTGTTATCTTTTAATTGCTCATTTCCTTTATTATTACTATTTTTGTCCTCAGATATAGTAACCTTTTCTATACTTTCTGGAGTAATTATAGGTTGTTCATCTTTAGAAATAGCTGTTTTTAATCCCTTATTATCTACTTCAGCCATTTTTAAAATTTCTTTTTTAATCTCTCCTATAATTTCTTCTTTTGGAAGACTGCTATTTTCCTGAACCTTTACCTCTACAGCACTTGCTAATTTCTCTTGTAAAGAATTTACTAATTCTTTAACTAAAGGAATATTTTGTTCATTACTTAACTTATCAGTTACCTTACTAGTAAATAGAGAATTAAGTTTATCTTTTATTCCATTTACTAATTCTTTAGTATCAACTTTTTTGTTTGTTGTATCTAAATATGCATTACTAATTGAATTATCTATCAATTCACTAATTTGTCCTAATAAATTTTCTTCATGAAGATTATTATTAGAATTAATTAAAAGTTGTAGTAATGAAATTAAATCTTTACAATTTAAATTATCAAGATTTATATTTTCTGAGGAAAGTAATTGATTTAATTTTGCTAAATCATTAACTTCTATTTTCTCTATTTTTTCTTCAGGTACTCCAGCTTTTCTTAGTAAATTTCTAATCTTTTCATCATCTTTTGTAGCTTTTAAACTTTTATCATTATTACCTTGATTTGATGAAACTTTGTCCTGTTTTGATGTACTATCACATTCATTGTTACTCTTTGAATTTAATGTTTTTACAGAAGACTTTTTAGTAAAAGTATTTTTTAATACCTTTGTAAACTCTCCATTATTATTTTGAGAATTATTCTGAGAAACATTTAAACTTTGTGATGTACTGTTGTTAGCATAACTATCTCCTAATATCATTCCTATATCATTATTCATTTTCTCACCTCCTTTCACGATTTCTTAAGTATCCATATAGTGCAAATTCATCATTAACTCTTTGCTCCTTAAGGTTTTGCTCTTTAATAAAACTTTGTAAGGATTTTTCTTTTAAAATTTCTACAGTTTTTCTATCTACCTGTTTTTGTGTCAAATCTACTCTTACTTCTTCTACCAATTCTTCTTTGCGTTTCAATTCTACTTCAGTTGTCTCTATAGAAGAATTTAACGATACTAAATACTGATGTTTAATTTTTCTATCTATTATAGAGTCATTTGAATTTATAGTATTATATTTATCATAGTTATCCTTTAATCTAACTAACTTATTTTCTACTTCTTCTTTCATTGCTTGCACTTGCTGAAATTTTCTTTTATATTCTTCTTCTTTATCTATTCTTATATCTAAAAGTTTCTGAAGTCTAAATTTATACCCTCTCATTTAATCACCCCACCATACTCATAGTTGACAGTTGACAGAGGACAATTTTTAGTACTTAAAAATAATTTTCTTTAATTGTCTTCTGTCAATTGTGAATTGTCCACTAACTAAGTTAAGTGTTCTTTATGTAAATATACTTTTTAGCCATTTAACTGTATCTTCAAAATTCGTATGTTCATCTACTTTTTGTTTTAAAAACGAATTTATTTTATCTATATAGTTAATAGCCATATCAACTTTTTTATTACTTCCTTTAACATAAGCACCTATATTTATAAGATCCTCTGAATCTTTATAAGTAGCAATTAAATCTCTTGCCAAAGATGCTGTAGCTTTATGATCTTTATCTGCTATTTCAGACATAAGTCTGCTAATACTACTTAATACATCTATTGCAGGATAATGGTTTTTAGCAGCCAAAGCACGCGATAAAACTATATGACCATCTAATATACCCCTAACAGCATCGGCTATAGGCTCATTAAAATCATCACCATCTACCAGTACTGTATAAAATGCTGTTATGGAACCTTTATCTGACATACCTGCTCTTTCCATAAGCCTTGGTAACATAGCAAACACTGAAGGTGTATATCCTTTTGTAGCAGGAGGTTCTCCTATAGCTAGTCCAATTTCTCTTTGGGCCATGGCAAATCTTGTTACAGAATCCATCATTAATATAACTTTTTTACCCTTATCTCTAAAGTACTCAGCTATAGCTGTAGCTGTAAATGCACCTTTTAATCTTACCAATGCTGGTTTATCAGAAGTAGCACAAACTACTATACTTCTTTTCATGCCCTCTTCTCCCAAATCTCGTTCTATAAAATCTCGAACTTCTCTTCCTCTTTCACCAATAAGACATATTACATTTACATCTGCCTCTGCATATTTTGCAATCATTCCTAAAGTAGTACTTTTACCAACACCACTTCCTGCGAAAATTCCAATTCTTTGTCCTTCACCACAAGTTAGAAATCCATCAATTGTTCTAACTCCAGTTGGAATAACATCTTTAATTCTTCTTCTTTTTAACGGATCTGGCGGCTCACTGTCTAATAAATAAGGAGTTCCCTCTTTTAATTCTTCATCATCTAGTGGCTTACCAAGTCCATCAATAATTTTACCAAAAAGCTCCTCAGAACATTTCACATTAAGAGCTTTTCCGCTAGGAACTACCCTGCATCCTGGTGATATACCTATTAGTTCTCCAAGTGGCATAAGTATTACATTATTTTCTTTAAAACCTACCACTTCACAGGTTATAGCATTATTTTTTTCATTATAAATATTACATACTTCTCCTATAAAAGCTCTTATTCCTTCCACTTCTATAGTAAGACCTATAACCTTTTTAACTATTCCTTCTTTATAATAAAAGTCACATTCCTTTATTTTTTTGTTAATATTTGCGAAATCTATAAATTCCATTAGTACACCCCAATATTTTGTTAATGCTAATAATTGGATATTATAGGCAAAGTATTTCCTTTATTTTTTCTAAAATAAATTCCATACTAATTATAATTTTACCATTATCCTTTTCTATAATAGCTTTACCTTCTTCTAGAGAATCATCACCTATTATAAAAATATCCCCTTTAAAAACATTTTGCTCTTTCCATAAATTTATTTTGGATTCTACTTCATCTTTATATAGACTTCTACATCTTATAATTATTGTTTTAGAATTCTTTTCATTTTCAACAACTTCTATTATCATATTGTTTAAGCTGTCACTATCTTTAATTTCACTTTTCAAAGTATTTTCTATGATGTTTTCTACAAGTCTTTTTATTTCAATTTTCTTTTTTTCAAGGTATTTTATGTATTCTTCTTTTGCACTTCTTATAATGTTTTCAGATATTGTTTCGGCTTCTTTTAACATAGACTCTTTTTCTTTTGTTGCCTTTTCAATATTCTTAGTATAAGCTTCTTCATATGCATCATTGTATCCTTTTTCTTTTCCCTCTTCATAACCTTTTTCATATGCCTTAGGATAAGCTTCATCTTCTATCCTTTGCGCTTCTTCATAGGCTTTGGATAAAATTTGTTCTCCCTTTTTTCTAGAATTTTCGAGCATAGTTTTTGCTAAGCTTTCATAATTATCAATAAATTCCTTAGCATTCACTTCTTTTTTAACTTCTACTTCTTTTTCTTCAGGTGGGGAATACTGAGTAATTATTTCTTTTTTCCCTACATTAACTATGCTGGCGTTTTTTATCACCTTATACAATGATTGCATCGTCTCCACCTCTTGATATTACTATTTCTCCAGCTTCATCAAGTCTTCTTATTATGCCAACAATTCTTTGCTGTGCTTTTTCAACATCCATAATTCTTACAGGTCCTAAGAATTCCATATCCTCTTTTAATGAAGTTGCTGCTCTCTTAGATTGATTTCTAAATATAACATTTGCAACTTCTTCTGAGCAACCCTTCAATGCAAGAGCCAGTTCTTTTGTTTCCACTTCTCTTAGTACTCTCTGTATTGATACATCGTCTAATGTAACAATATCTTCGAATACGAACATGGATTCCTTTACCTTTTCTGCTAATTCTGGGTTTTCTCTCTCTAATGCTTCTGTTATATTCTTTTCTGTAGTTCTATCAACCTGATTTAATATATCAACTATTGTAGGAACTCCTCCTATTGACTTAACATCTGATCTTACTACAGAAGATAGTTTTCCATCTAATACTCTTTCTATTTCCTTAACTACCATTGGAGATGTATTACTCATAGTAGCAACTCTAAAAGCTACATCTCCTTGAATATCTTCAGGTAAAGCAGAAAGAATTTGTCCTGCTTTATCTGACTGAAGATAACATAATATAAGTGCAATAGTCTGAGGATGCTCATTAGATATTATATTTAGAAGCTGACTAGCTTCTGCCTTTCTTGCAATAGCAAAAGGCCTAAATTGCTGAGTAGCCTCTGTAACCTTATCTAGTATTTCCATAGCTCTTTGGCTTCCCAGCGCCTTACCAAGAAGGGTCTTAGCATATTCTAAGCCTCCTTCTATTAAGTAATCTTTGGCTTTGTTCATATTTATGAATTCTTCAAAAATTCTTTGTTTTTGTTCTGATTTCACCGCAGTAATATTAGCTATCTCATAGGTTATTTTTTGAATTTCTGATTCTGGTAATTTCTTAATAATACCAGCTGCTGCTTCAGGACCTAGAGTAATAAATAGTATAGCTGCTTTCTGAACACCAGTTAATTTATCATTTTCGTCACCTTTAGCCATATACTATCACCTCTCATCCTCTGCTAACCATGATTTAATAATATCTGCAACTTGTTCTGGCTTTTCTGTAGCATATTTTCTAATTTCTTTTTCAATATGAGTCTTTTCATTTTCTACATCTAATTGAATTGGTTTAAATTTAGCTTGCTCTTCTGCTGGTGTATCATCAGCTATAACTACATCTATACCCTGTGTTTCCATATCTTCTTCTATATCCTCTTTTTTCTTTCTGCGAATTAAGAATGTAATTAATCCAATTACAGCTATACCTGCTAATATACCTAAACCTGTATACAATTTCGCACGTTTTTGTGCTTCTTCTTCTTTCTTCATTTCCTCTAGATCTTTATTTACTTTTTCTTTTGCAGCAGTATCAAAAGGAATTCCTTCTACACTTATGGTATCCCCTCTCTTTTGATCATAACCTACTGCAGATGCAACTGAATTTGTAACAGCAGTTCTTGTAGCATTATCTAGTGTACCATCTAATACTACAGAAACAGTTAATCTTTCAACAGCTCCTGGTGCTTTAATAGTTTTGTCCTGAACTTTTGATATTTCATAATTTTTAGTATTTTCTTCATGAGTAGTTATACTTCCATCTTTATTTTGCTCTATTTTATTTCCCATAGCATCATCTACAGGACTTCCACTTCCAGCATTTCCAGAATCTTTATTAGTATCTTTTACATTTTTTTCACTGACAACTACATTTTTAGGATCATATGTAACTGTCTCTTTTTCTGTAGCATCAAAATTCAAATCCGTATTTACTTTAACCTTCACTTTATCCTTGCCATAAACAGCTTCTAACATGTTTAATGCTTTATTTTCTAAATTCTTTTCATATTCTCTTTTTAGCCCCTGCTGTTTTTCAGCAGCGCTAGCTGTATCCAAATTATCTTTATTAAATAAGTCCTTAGTTAAGCTTCCATTAGTATCATTTATCTCTACATTTTCTTTAGGTAAGTTTTTCACACTACCAGATACTAAAGCTACTATAGCTTTTACTTGATCCTCAGTTAATTTTTTATAAGGTTTCAATTTTAATGTAATTGAAGCTGTAGAAGGAGTAGCATCTTTTATAAAAACACTATCTTCAGGCAAAACCAGATGAACTCTTGCATTGTCTATCTCTGGAAAACCTTTTATTGTTCTTTCTAATTCTCCTTGTAAAGCTCTTTGGTAATTTATCTTCATTTCAGCATCAGTTGATCCAAATTTGCTTTTATCAAGAAGTTCAAAACCTTGACTACCACTAGTCATAGGAACTTCTGATAGAATCTCCATTCTTAAACTGTCCACTTTATCTTTAGGTACCAATATAGAATTACCTTCAACTTTGAAATCCTCTTTCTTTTCTTTTAATTTAGTATAAACAGAGCCCATATCATTATTGTCTATATTTGAGAAAAGTACTGCATATTTAGTACTACCTAGTGAAACACCTAAATATATTAAAGTGGCTAAAACACCTGCTAAAATGGCACCATAAGCTATCTTCTTCTTCATACTCCATTCATTCAACTTTTCTCTTAAACCTTTTACCCATTGGGATAGCTTGTTCATTTCTAGCACTCCTTACTATAACTGCATTCTATTCAACTCCTGATATGCTTCAACTATTTTATTTCTAACTTGAACTGCAAGTTCTAAAGACATTTTTGCTTCTTCTGAATCCAACATTACTTTATGTACGTTAACCTCGTCACCCTTTATAAAGGATTCTGAAGTTTTTTCAGCTGTTATTTGTTTTTCATTAATTTGATCTAATTGTTCTTTTAATGTGCTTAAAAAACTATTTGCTGAATTATCTTCAGTAACTTGATTTTTTTCTTTCCCCATACTCATTTCTTTAAAGATTCCAGTATTCGGTATGAAATCGTTTATTCTCATTTACTAAGTCACCTACCTTCCTATTTCTAAAGCTTTCATAAACATACTCTTTTCCGCATTCATAGAATCTACATTAGCCTCATAAGAACGAGTTGCTGTTATTAAATCTGCCATTTCATTTAACATATTTACATTTGGCATTAATACATATCCATCCTTATCTGCATCAGGGTGAGACGGATCATATACTCTTCTAAATTCTGATTTATCCTCCTTAACTCCTACAGCCTTAACTCCTAATAATTCTTCTTCAGTTTTCCCTGTGTTTTTATTCACTTCTTTAGTTAAATTTTCTTGAAATATAGCTACTTTTCTTCTGTACGGTTCACCATTTTTCCCTCTGGTAGTAGTAGCGTTACTCATATTAGAAGCTATAGTATCTATTCTTAATCTTTCTGCTGAAAGTCCACTAGCACTTATTCTTAAATTATTAAATGCCTTTATCAAATTAACCCCTCCATATTCATATATTTATATTCGTATATTATCTTCCATTTACTATATAACGTTGTGTTGAAAGCCTATTATTAACTTGAGTGATAAGTGCATTATACATCAAAGTATTAGCTGCCTGATTTGCCTTTTCGATTTCAATATCAACATTGTTGCCATCTTGCCTCATACTTGATGAATTGTCTTGCTTTACTTCTATATCTCCATACCTATTTTCTTCACTTATGTGTTTTGGGTTAGTGGACTTAAGTCCCAAATTATCCGAAACTTCCTTTAGCGTTTCCTCAAATGTTACATAACGCCTCTTATAATTTGCTGTGTTAATGTTTGCTATATTATTTTCAATTACTTCACTTCTAGTAGAACAAGCATCTAATGATTTTTTCATCAAATCATAATTCTGCCTATCTATAGACAAATTTACACTATTCATATCCGAATCCCCCAACTTATGTAATTTAGATTATTGTTCATAACCTTACAATAAAACTTTATTTAACTAAATAAAATCTTTTTCATTTAATTAACTTAATTTTTTTCTATTTTATTATTTTTTTAAATCACATTTAATATTTCATTTAAAGGTTATGATTATTATGTACTTGTTTCAATTTTCAACTAGTATATAACTTGTGATTTCCATTAACACAATTATTATACAATATTTTCTTTTATTTTTCTATATGATTTTTAATATATTTTATATTTATATTAAATTTTATATTATATTGTTTACAAATTGTCATTATTTTTATTTTTATATGTAGACAATTTGAAGGATTATATGATTATCAAATTCATTTTACATTATTTTATAATTTTTAGCAAAACAATTTTTGTTATATATATGTTGAAATAGTAAAATATTTATATATTTTGCAAACTCAATTTATTACAATAATATTGGAACAAAAATAGAGGCGCATTTTGTAAAAAAGCGCCTCTATTCTTTAAACAACCTATCTACTTCTTACATTTTCTAATATTCTAAGCACATCTTGTGGAAATTTATTTGATTGAACCATCATAGCATTACCTGCTTCTATTAGTACTCCTGTTCTTGTAAATTGTATCATTTCTTCTGCTATATCCGCATCCCTAATTCTACTTTCGCACTTTTGAGTTGAAGCTTCAAATTCTCCTAAATTATCAAATGTACTTTCAAATTTATTTGAAAGAGCTCCATACTTACTTCTTAAATCAATTATACTGTTAGACGCTGCATCAACTATTTCCAAAGCTTTACTTATATCCTCAGGTTTACTTAAATCCAATTCTTCCCTTAATTTCTTAAGACTTTTATCTGAATCAACACTATTATCTGGGTTAAGCACTCCAACTTTATCCAAAGATAAATCTTTAAATGTAATATTTATGGATTCCCCTGAATTAGCTCCTGATTGCATTGTTTTTTCATCTTCTACACTTAATAATTTTACTCCATTAAACTCTGTGTCTTTTACAATCTGATTGTATCCATCTAACATCTGATTTATTTCACCTTTAATTTGTTCCTTATCTTCATCATTATTTGATCCACTTCCGGCCTGTACCACTAATTCTCTAACTCTATTTAAAATAGAACTTAAAGAACTTAAGGATCCATCAGCAGTCTGCATCATACTAATGCCATCCTGAACATTTCTCTGTGACATCTGCATGCCCCTTATTTGAAGCCTCATTCTTTCGCTTTTGGCTATTGTATTTGGCCCCTCTGAAGCCTTTACCACTTTTTCTCCTGTAGATATATGAGATAAAGCTTTACTATTAGCCTTTAAAGTTTTGCTATACTCTCTGTATATATTAAGAGAGGATAAGTTATGATTTAATCTCATTTCAATCACTCCATAATATTTTTTCATATTTAATCATATAATTATATTAAATTTCATATTTATATATCGTATTTTTTCCAAAAAAACTTTATAATGAAATGAATAAACATTTAACCTCTCAATACGTATGCCTAATTATATTAGTAAAAAGAGGAAATTAAATCTTCTTATAGAATAATTATAACGTACATGACTTGTTTTATATACAGCAATATATGAAACATTATACTATAGAGGAAATTTAAAGGAGCGTGAAAGAATGGACACTATAATATTAACAGATTCAAGTTGTGATTTACCGTTAGAGTTTATTGAAGAAAATAAAATACCTTTCCTAGGTTTAACTTGCCATTTAAGTTATGGAGATTATACTGATGATTTTGGTAAAAGCCTACCTTATAAAAAATTTTACGATAGCGTTAGACAAGGAGAAATGCCTACCACTTCTCAAATAAACACTTATACATTTGAAGAAACTTTTAAAAAATATCTCAAAGACGGTAAAGCTATTATATATATAGGTATGTCTTCTGCCATGAGTGGTTGTATAAACAGTGCTATCATAGCAAAAAATACAATTTTGGATCAAATGCCTAATGCAGATATAACAATAATTGATAGCAAAAGCGCATCTATTGGAGAAGGTCTTTTAGTATACAAAGCTATAGAAATGCTTAATAGTGGATGCTCTAAAGATGAAATTATAGATTGGTTAGAAAAAAACAAGTTAAGAGTACACCATTGGTTCCTTGTTGATAACCTAATGCATTTAAAAAGGGGAGGAAGATTATCCTATACCGCTGCTGCAATAGGAACTATACTTAATATAAAACCAATTATTTTTATAAACAATAAAGGTGAATTAATTAATTCAATTAATTCAAGAGGAAGAAAAAAAGCTATAAAAAGTTTAATTAAACTTTTCCAAGATTATTCTTTAAATTCAGAAGATGTAATAGGTATAAGCCACGCTGATTGTATTGAGGATGCATTATATTTAAAAGAATTATTAACCGAAGAGTTTAACGTAAAAAAAGTTATTATAAACTATGTTGGTCCAGTTATAGGAGCACATACAGGACCAGGAATGTTATCATTGTGCTTTTTTGGTAAGGAAAGGCCTTAAAAATTACTACGTAATTTTTAGAGTACAGAGGATAGATCACAGCTAATGAAAATTTTTCTTCATTAGCATTAGAAAAAATTTCAAATCTAATTAGGTTGTGAGGAAGCATATATAGATTTGTGTAAATCAAATCTATATATGCTCTTTTTAAGTAGTAAATTTTCAATAAAAACAAAATTTACTACTTATTTTTATTTAATTTGCTTCCTCTTTTGCTTTTCCATAATCTATGAATTGTATTTCTTCAGCAATTATTTGAGTAGCATATCTTTTATCACCATTATTATTAGTATAGGACCTTACATTAATTCTTCCTGAAATGCTTACAAGCTTTCCTTTTGTTAAATAAGGAGCTATACTCTCTGCTGATTTTCTCCAATAAGCTACTGGAACAAAGTCAGCTTCTCTTTCTCCCTTGTTGTTTATAAATGGTCTTTGTACTGCCAAGGTAAAAATTAATAAAGGAGTACCTTCTTCACCCACATGTTTTAATTCACAATCCTTTGTTAATCTCCCAATAAGTAAAACCTTATTCATTTTTCCACCTCTAAACATATTTTTCTATGATTATACCCATAAGTTCCATTTATAAACATAAAGTTTCATTATTTTTTGTATTGCTCAGAGAGTTCTACGTAATGTTCTGCACTTTTTCTTATATTTATTTTTTCTTCTTCTGTAAGTTCTCTAATAATCCTTGCAGGCGATCCCATACATAATACTCCTGATGGTATTTCTTTTCCTTCTGTAACCAGACTACCAGCACCTATTATACTTTCTGCTCCTATTTTAGCATTATTTAGTATTATACTTCCCATTCCTATTAAAGCAGAATTCTTAATAACGCAACCATGTAAAATTACTCCATGGCCAACAGTTACATTATCTCCAATAATTAATGGTGCTGTACTATCTACATGAAGAGTACAATTATCCTGTATATTAGTATTTTTACCTATAACAACATTGTTTGTATCCCCTCTTATAACAGTGCCAAACCATACGTTTGACTTTTCTCCTATAACTATATCTCCTACTACATCAGCACTATGGGCTATAAAGCAACTGTTATGTATTTTAGGCTCTTTATTATTAAAACTATCTATCATATTATATTACTCCTCTCTATGTATTTTTTAATAAAAAGTTATACCTATATTTTATCATAAATACATATTACTTTATTATATTAAAACACTAACTTGGTAATTTACTGAAAATTTTGACAAAATTTTAAAATTTGAATATAATAGAAATAAATATGTACTATATTATATTCTTACTATTATTAATATCATAAATTTGTAAAAAAGGGGAGTAAAAAATGGAAAAAGGTATGTTAAAACCAAACGAACTTTGCGATGTAGGAATAAATGCCGCTATAGGTAAAGCTAAATTAACATCAACTCAAGTAATTCTACTTGGAATCCTGGCCGGAGCTTTTATTGCATTAGGTGGCTTTTCATCCACTGTAGCGTCTCATGCCATCTCAAATTTTTCTCTATCTAAGTTTGTAGCTGGAGCAGTGTTTCCTGTAGGATTAATGTTAGTTATTATTTGTGGTGCAGAATTATTCACCGGAAATTGTTTGATGATTACAGGAGTTTTAGATAAAAAACTAAAAACTAATGATATGATAAAAAATTGGATACTTGTTTATTTTTCAAACTTCTTAGGTGCAATGCTAATTGTTTTATTATTATATTTTAGTGGATCAATAGGATTAAACTCTGGAAAACTTGGAGGAGCTGTTATTAAAACTGCATACGCCAAATGTACCCTTACTGCATCAAAAGCCTTTTGCAGTGGTATATTATGCAATATAATTGTATGCTTAGCAGTTTGGGGATCCTATGCTGCAAAAGATGTAGTAGGAAAGATATCAATAATTTGGTTTCCAATAATGGCATTTGTTGTTGCTGGTTTTGAACACAGCGTTGCTAATATGTATTTTTTATTTATAGGACTATTTTCAAAAACTAATTCAATTTTCTCAAAAGCCTCTATGTTATCTTATGAAGAACTCTCAAAAATAAATATGTCAAATATATTACATAATCTAACCTGGGTAACTTTAGGCAATATAGTTGGAGGAGCATTATTTGTTGGCGCAGCTTATTGGATGGTATACAGGAAAAATACAACTAATAATATATCTTATAACAAAACAGTTGTTAACATAAAAGAGGGCTAGTAATTATACTAGTCCTCTTTTATGTTAACAATTATAATAGGGGCTTTTATCAAGAGTCACTTACATTCGAATTATTGACATATTTTTTTAAAAATATACATCTACAATAAAAATTATTTTCTATTTGTTAACTAAATTTATATTTCACTTTTTACTCTATTGGTTCTCCCTTAAAGTTTTCATAACTCGGAGGATTCTTTTTACTGCTTTTAGGTCTTCTTTCTTCAGGTCTAACTCCATCATTTTTCCCTGCCTTTTGATGTTTATCTCCTCTAAATGATTTCATCTAAATTCCCCTGCCTTTATAAAAATAATTTATGATTTATTGCACTAAAGCTATGCTAAAATCATATTATTATTTTTCCATAGACTTAAATTATTATTCAATGTAAAAAGATTGAAAGTAACTTTTTCAAATTATAAACACTAAATTACATATAGAAAACAATGTGATTTCCCGCTAAACATCTAGACTCATAATAAACTTATAATGAATATAATATGCTATAAGGATGAATATTATAGAACATGTTAAAGCAATGTTAGGTGCATTTATTTTTACATAAACATCCCCTATTAATCCACGCCAAAATACAAAAAATGCTATAGTCCACATAACCTTAAATATTAACTTTCCTATTTCACTTGGTATAACCTTAATAAATAAAATTTGCACCATAACAATACAAGTATAAAATAAATTGTAAATAATGCTATTTATAAAGTTTACTTTTAAAAAAGAAATAAAATTTCTTTCCATAACAAGTCCTAAATATCCAAATACTTCATAATCTATTAGAGTGAACATTATAATTGTAGATACGGCAACAGAAATACCTATCATTAAATTAACTATTAATACCTTATTTCTAAAATACTCCTTTCTAGGATAGCTTAAATTTATAAAACAGCTTAATTCTCTTTTTAATCCTTCTGTATCATAGGATCTAGGTACCAAAATGCACAAAAGCACTAAAAAACCCCCAATATTCATGCCTTTATATGACTTGCTAATATCGTAAGGCAACCATAAAGATACAATTACTCCTGTTAAAATACTAAATAAAAAAACTGCTACTAAAAAACCTTCTGAAAAATATCTATTAAATTGAACATTAAGTCTTTTCCTATTTATTAATTTCATTTACATCCCACCTAATCCTTCACTTGAAGCTAATAATTACTTGATAGTTAAACTTACAAATAATTTCTGAATAGGCATAGTTTCTACTTGAAAATTCAATTCTTCTAACGCTTCTTTTTCTTCATCAGATAAGTATTGAAATATTTCAAGGTTTCCTATCTCTCCATGAAATTCTTTGTTTAAAACATTGAATTTTTCTTCAATACCCTGCAGCTTTCCTTTTTCTCCTCTTATGTAAAAAGCTTTTTCTTTCAAATTATCGACGTCATCGCATAAAAGCAATTTGCCTTTATGTATGATAATTATACTTTCAAAAAGCCTGCTTACCTCTTCTAAATAGTGAGTAGAAAATATTATACATCTAGGATATCTATCATAGTCTTCTAAAAGTGCCCTGTAAAATATTTCTCTTCCCACTGGGTCAAGTCCTGAATATGGTTCATCAAACATTGTTAAAGGAGCCCGACTAGCAAGTCCTACTATTATATTTACCATAGACTTCATTCCCTTGGAAAGATCTCCGTAACTTTTGTCCACATCTAAATTAAATTTTTCTATGAGCTGTTCTTTAAATCCCTCATCCCAATTTGGATAAAATATTTTTGCTATATCAAAGATTTCCTTACAATTCATATTAGGCATGAAATTATTTCCATCACTTACAAAACAAATTTTTGATAAAATTTTTTCATTTTCAAAAGGATCTTCTCCAAAAACTTCTACTGTTCCTGAACTTTTTATATAATGACAAGCTATTATCTTTAATAAAGTTGTCTTTCCCGCTCCATTTCTTCCTGCTAAGCCATAGATTTTATTATCTTCTATATCTAAAGATAAATCATTCAATACTTTTTTATTATTAAATACTTTATATAACTCTTTTATACTTACTGCTAAATCCATAAATTTTCCTCCAATAATTATATTTCTGTAGTTTTTAAAGCAACAGTGGCCATAAACATATTAAAACAAGTAGAAGCTAAGCATCCCCAAAAATATGGAACAAACTCTTTTACAATCCACTCCGTATTCCAAAACATAATAGGTCCTAATAAAATAAATCTAAGATATAGTACAAAATAAAAAAATAGCACCCCAAATTCTATAGCTACATATTGGCTTATAGATAAGACTTCAATAAATATTTCTATACTACTAAATAAAATATAGAAAACAAAATAGAATAAAAATATTATAATAATATTTTTACTGCTACTAATTCCTTCTCCAATCAAATTCAATATAGTACATACTATAGAAAGAAATAAAGAATTAGTAAGAGAGGTTTTTATTGTATTTATATAATATTTTTTTCTTGTACACCCCAGAGAAATAAACATTTTAAAATTCTTACTTCCAAATCTATCAAGAACTTTTAAAGTTGCCATAGCCATAATTAATTTGGCACTAAAAAAACCTGTTATTGGCAAAATAATTGCTGCAACTACTAACCATAAAAAGAAAAATCTATCTCCCCTCAAATACACTTTTAAAACGCTTCTATTCACTACCATCCCCCCTATGGTTTTTAATCATGTCTATAATTTCTTCTTTTGTTATATCAACTTTCTCTCCTTCTTTAATAGTTTTCAAAACAAATTCCTTAAAAAAACTTTTTCTTCTCTTTTCTTTTATATATTCCTTAGCCCCTGATTTAACAAACATACCTATTCCTCTTTTTTTATACAATATATCTTCCTCTGCTAAAATGTTTATACCTTTTCTGGAGGTAGCAGGATTAATACCATATACCTCAGAAAATTGATTTGTAGACATGACCTGCTCCTCCTCCTTTAAAAACCCATTTAATATATCATCCTCAATACCTTGAGCTACTTGTAAATATATAGGCTTAGAGTCATCTAGTATTAATTTCAAGTTTTTTTCACCTCTTTATGTATCCTTAAAACTTTATACCTCAGGGGTAATAGGATGGATATACCATCCATCCCACAGTTTTAACAAATTTAATATTCTAAAGCTTGTTCTTCTTTCCCTTCTTTTTTGCAAATTGTCATAGCAAAAGCATATACATAAAACAATGCACATGTGTTTATAAAATCAACAAATATCTCGCCTATAGGACTAGTTTTCATACTTATAGTTATTACTGAAGCTATACCTAGTATAATACATATCATAATGGATAATAATATTATTTCTCCAGAATATTTTTTACCAACTGATATTCCTTTTTTAAAAGCTTCAACTGGACTTGAATTGTTATACACCAAATATGCCTCACATGGTGTAAATATCACACTAAGATATATCATTAAAATAAATGCAATTGGCATTATTATATGGAAGAAACCTAGTAGCATTACTCCTAACATGACACCAGATAGAATTATATTTAATCCTAAATATTTTAAATAAATACCTAAACTTTCTTTAAAACTTTCTATATAATTTATAATTTCACCATTTATTAATTTCTTTATAACTACAGTTAAAAATGAGTAAAATAATGAACCTACAAATAAAATAAATAGAATTGATATTAAGTTATTTTCTACCGCTTGCTTAAAAGTTGAAAATTTTCCTTCAAAAAAACCATATTCAACGAACTTGAAATTAAAGCTAGTATTTTGAAACAGTACATACACCAAAATAAATGGCAGTATCAATTTAAATCCTTTCATATACTTATCCCAAACTTCCTTATACATAAAATTTCCCTCCTGAAAATTTTTAATTAAAAACTTACAAAATTAGTAAGTATTGATTTTTTCAACTTTTTAAATACCCTTTGTTGCCAAGTACACTCTTATAAAGTACAAAATAAGTAAATGTGCTGGATAAAAAATATAAAAGAAGTATTTTATATCTAATCCCCTTTTTCCGTTATAAAAATAAATTGGAATTAGCGAAAGATACACAATACCAAAACTTGCTGGTACCTCATATAAAAATACAATAACTCCTGATAATATTTGTAATATCCTTTTTTCCCTAAATATATAAAAAAGAGCTATGCAGAGTATACCGAAATATTTAAAATCACATTTTATAAACTTGGCTATTGCTCCAAATACTACTATAGTCCCTACAATAGCAAGTACAGTTGCTACTTTGTTCATTTTTTTATTTTGAATAAATTCAATTAGATACATTACACATATTCCTAAAAATAATGTAAAAAATACATTGTTTAATCGTGAGACTGGTATAAATACTTTATTACCAAATGCCAAATTGAATGGTATTTCAGAAATCAGTGCAAATATAAAAATTCTTAATGCATATTTCTTTTTATTGCTTGTATGAACATATCCTTCAACAAGCAAAAAACAAAATATAGGAAAAGCTATACGACCTATAGCCCTCATCATCATAAAAACAATATATAATTTAGAACTATAATCCATGTTCATATTCCCATGATAGGGTATTAACTTATAATATATACCCATTAAAATTAATACTCCCCCAATGTGATCAATTAACATAGAAATAACCGCCATAATTTTTAATGTACTACCTGACATTCCCCTTTTTCCTGCCAGTTCTCTTTTTTCAGTTACAGACATATTCACTTTTACCACTCCTCTAAAATAATATATCCAAAATAGAATTTATCCCTATTCACTTTTAATATCCTTATTTTTAAAAGCTTTCAATCCATATTTATAGGCTAAATATATAATTACTATTGCCATTATAAATAATGGAATTGATAATTTTAAAATAAGAAATTTAAACTTACAAATATTTCTTACTATAATCCATAAAACTAAGAAAACTGGAAACAAATACCTAGGATTTTCAAATTCTATCATTCCAAAGCTATTAGCAAGTGCCGATATTGTCATGAAGAAAACAAATGATAATAAAAATATACCTATACTAGAAAAAACATTTAATTCAGAAAATATTATTCCTAAAAAAACAACTCCTTCTTTCCCTGAATTTATACTATATTGAAATAAAATCACTAGTATAGAAGCTATACTTGAAATTCCTAAAAAAATCTTAAAAATATTATCATAAATTTCTTTTCTCCTATACCCCAAACTAACAAAACAATTTAAATCATTACAAATAGACTCAACTATATAACTTATACTGCCAATATAAAAATATAACATTACAAAAAAGAGACCATCATAGCTTTCTGATAATATTAAACTTAAAGATAACAATAAAACCTCAAAAATAATGAGAAGAGCAGATAAAACTCTTCGTTGACTAGCAAAAATCAAGCTCAGCATATACTTAAATCTTTGTATCTTTAACGTTTGTAGCGAATTCATATAATCCCCCCTTAATCAGTTAGTTACTTATGCAACTAACTATATCACCTCTTCATATATTTGTCAATAATGTAATCCTATGCATTAAAAAAACAAAAACACCAAGATAAATCCTCTTGGTGTTTTTTATTATTTAAACTGCCATTTTTTCATTATTTTTATTTAAACATGATCCTACAGCTTTCCATGCTGTATAAATAACAATAACTCTTATTGGTAGTTCTATTAAGTTTTTAATTATTCTAGGTGTAATTATCGCATATACACCCTTTCCTGTTAACATAGAAAGCCATAATGTATTTAATCCTAAATTTATAAATAGTGTTATACTAATTGCTGCTATTGAAATGTTAACTATACTTTTAGATTTTTTATGAAGAAACATTCCATAAATAGCTCCAGATAATGCTGTGCTTACTGTAAATCCTGGAAAATATGCTCCTTTTGGGAATATTAACATTCCAAGAATATCTGCTGAAGCTCCTGTTATTCCACCTACTAATGGTCCAAAAAGCATCCCTGCTAAAGCTAATGGCAAAAATCCAAAACTTACTCTAACTATAGGCGTTTCTATACCTAAAAATCTAGTAAGTATAACCTGTAATGCAACTAGAAGCCCAATAAAAACAATTTTTTTAGTGTCTCTCATAGTGCCACTCCCCCCTTCTTTTATAATAAGTTTTACTAATAGAGAAAAGTGGCCCCACGACGTTAGTGGAATGCGGTAATTGCATCGCAAAAGTTTCATTATAATAAAACTTTTTTCGTCTAGTGGCAACTTCCAATCCAACTAGCACTTAACGCGCAACCACCTACTCTAACCAGCAACAACCTCGTATTCATTATATAACAAAATATAGAAAAAAAGCAAGGCGTTTTTTGACAATTTCCAAAATTGTTATAATTTACAGTTTTATCATTATAAATTATAAAATTATGAGAATATCTCTTATTTTTTTAGTGGATAATTATCTACTTACCTTAAAGTCCTTGATTAAAACATATCATTAGTGATAAAATTATTAGATATGGGTCATATCTTAGGTAAAACTTATTATTTAAAATATAGTTAAATCTAATATATAAACAGAGTCCTAAGCTTAAGAGGGAGTTTTTTACTCCCTCTAAAACTTAGAAATCGTTATCCAAGGACATAACGGCTCTTTAAGCCCTCTTTGAAGAATATGAGAATATTAGAGTGGGTAGTTATGGGATAAATAAAAATATTATAGGATGGTGAAAGTTATAATGGGAGAAATAATTCTTACTAAATCAGCTAAAAAGAAAATAGAAGATGAGTTAGAATACTTAAAAACAGTAAAAAGAGTAGAAATAAAAACTGCTTTAAAGCTTGCTCGTGCTCAAGGAGATTTAAGCGAAAATGCAGATTATAGTGCTGCAAAAGATGATCAATCATTAAATGAAACTAGAATATTAGAATTAGAAGCTCAATTAAAAAATTCTATAGTAGTAGAAAGTTCTACTGATGAAAATGTCTTTGATTTAAATAAAACTGCAGTAGTAAGATTTTATGATTTAGATGAAGATGAGGAAGTAACATTAGTAAGTTCTGTAGAATCTGATGTGAAAAATATGAAAATAAGTATAGAATCTCCTTTAGGAAAAGCTCTATATAAATTACATATAGGCAACAAAGTAACTGTAGAATCTCCAGACGGTGACTACGACGTTGAAGTAATTAAAATATTATAATCATTAAATAGGACTAGATATTTAAAACTAGTCCTATTATTATAAATTCAACGTAATTTAAAAATACACTAATATATAGTTTTATTAAAAGGTTCAGATTTTATATATAGTTCAAATAAAGCATCCGCATCCTGTTCACTTATTTTCCCACCGGATAAATTTCTATATAGTATGTACAAATTAGCATTTAGCTCAGGATCACTTAATTTTGTTTCTTTCATCTTTTTATCTATTCTCTCTAATAAACTTAAAGAATTTTCCTTAAGTTGCACATTTATTATTTCTAATATTTCCTCAGCTTCTTTTGTAATCTGCCTATCTGTAGAAACAAGCTTTATAGTTATAGCTCTTGATTGAATTTTTTTTAATATATCTTTACTTATTAATATTTTATCTTCCATCACAAATACCTCCACAAATAATAAATAATAATTTTATATAAAACCATATGATTAATAATCTAATTACATTATATCATACTTAGATTTATATATATAAACAAATGTAAAAAAAATGTGAAAATGTATCCATAATATGATACATATACTAAAAAAAGATATGGTTTAACTCAACCATATCTTTATTGCTTAGGTTTCTTATTCGATACTCTTCCCATTCCTTCTAACTGAGCTCTAAAATTATTCCTGAATTTTTCCAAATATTGTTCTTTCAATGCTTTTTGCTCTATTTGTTCTTCTTCTGTCAAACCTTCTTCTCGACTTTTCTTATATAAAAAATTAATTTTAGCTATCAATTCTTCCATAGTCATAAAAAAACCTCCCTTTAGCAGCACAAATATTTTAACATTATATCATAAACAATTAATATTCTCAATATCTGAAAAGGTTATGCGGTTTATCTTATATCAATATTCCTGCTATAGTTGCAGTCATAAAAGCAGATAAAGATCCTCCAATTAAAGCTCTAACTCCTAGCTTTGCAATTTCTTGACGTCTTTCTGGAGCAAGTCCGCCTATACCCCCAATTTGTACTGCAATGGAACTAATATTTGCAAAACCACAAAGAGCGTATGTAAGTATTACTATTGTCTTTTGACTTATTGCTCCACTTTTAATCATAGGTGATAAATTTGCATAAGCTACAAATTCATTTAAAACTATCTTTTGTCCTAAAAGATCTCCTGCTGTTATAATATCTTTAACAGGTACTCCCATAATAAATGCTAAAGGAGCAAATACTCTTCCCATAATCCAACCTAAACTTAAATAGTTCATTCCAACTAGTCCACCAATCCATCCTATTATTGAATTAATCAATGCTATTAAAGCTACGAAGGCAAGAAGCATAGCTGCTACATTTAAAGCAAGTGATAATCCTTCACTGGCACCACTAGCTGCTGCATCTATGACACCTGTACTATTTCCCTCAAGTTCCATACATAATTTGCCCTTAGTTACTGGTGTTTCGGTTTCAGGCACTATAATTTTTGATATAATTAAACTTGCTGGTGCAGCCATAATACTTGCTGCCATCAAATTTCCCGCATCTACTCCCATGGCCACATATCCTGCCATAACTCCTCCTGCAACAGTTGCCATTCCTCCAGTCATAACAGTTAATAATTCTGACTTAGTCATTGTCTTCACAAAAGGTTTTACTACTAATGGCGCTTCAGTTTGTCCAACAAATATATTTGCTACCGCTGATAATGTTTCAGCTCCACTAGTTCCTAAAAGTTTTAAAATGCACTTTGCTAAAACAGAGATGATTTTTTGCATAATACCAAGATAGTACAAAATGCTCATTAATGCTGAAAAAAATATGATTGTTGGTAATACCTGCAACGCAAAAATAACACCAAATTTATCAGAACTAACTAAATCTCCAAATAAAAATGAAGTACCTGCCTTGGTAAAATCTAATAATTTAGTAATTAAACTACTAGCTGCCTCAAATGCTTTTCTTCCTGGGGGAAATTTTAATATTAAAAGAGCAAATGCAAATTACATAGTTATACCAATTCCTACAAGTTTAAAATCGATTTTCTTTTTATTATCTGATATTAAATAGGCTATTCCTATTAATACAAATAAACCAATTATACCTATTAATTTGTCCGCCTTAATTTCTCCTTTGTATTCATTATTAATATATTTTACTTTATTGCCAAAATGTGAAAGCGGTTACATATCGTTTCAATAAAAAATGCGAATAATAAATTCACATTTTTTTATTTTATATATTTTTCCGAGCCCTTTAAAATAAGTTCTGGTAAAAGTGTTATCCTTTTTATCGCTTTATTTTCTTTATTATTTAGATTGTCTATAAGAATTTTCATACCTATTTTGCCCATTTCAATAGTAGGTCCATTTATAAAACTGATATTCATACCCACTATATTTAAAACATCTATTCTATCAAAAGCTATTACAGCCATATCTTCCGGTATTCTTATATTTTCCTCATAAAGAGCTTGCAAGCATCCCAAAGTCATCATGTTACTACACACAAAAATTGCCGTTGGTCTATCCTTCATTGATAGAATTTTTTTTGTATATTCATATGCCTTTTCCTGATTATAATCTCCATGAAATATGTATTCTTTGTTGAACAAAATGTTATTCCTAGCTAGAGCTTTTTTGTATCCAATAAATCTGTCTTGAGCTGGTTTAGAATTCATTCTTCCTGTAATTATAGCAATTTTTTTGTGACCTGCTTTTATTAAAGCCTCAGTACCATCATAAGCTCCTTTTATATTATCCACAAATACTCCATTAAAAGTTGAGTATTTAACATTACCATCTATTAAAACAATTGGTATTCCAAAAGAATCGATAGTTTTTAAATACTCACTATTAAATTCATCCTCTACAGAAGTTGGAGTTATAAGTATGCCTTCAATTCTTTGTTCTTTTAATAATTTTAAAGCCTTAAGTTCTTTTTCCATACTATCATCTGTATCACAAAGAATTATATTTAAATCATTCTCATCAGCTATTTTACTAATTCCCTTTATTATTTCTCCAAAAAACGGATTATTTATTTGTGGAACTATAACACCTACTGTATTAGTTTTATTTGTAGATAAGCTCCTAGCAATAGCACTAGGAGTATAGTTTAATTCTTCTATTACTTTCAATATCTTTTGTTTTGTTTCCTCTTTCACATACCCAGAATCATTCAATACTCTAGATACAGTTGCACAAGACACACCTGATTCCTTTGCAATATCATTTATTGTGACTGACATATAAGATCCCCCTTACGCACTTTAGGAATTAACTCCTTATATTTTACAACTATTATAAAACATAATTATAAAAATTAAAACTTAATTCGCACTTATACAATGTTTTCCTACACTGTCAAAGAGGTTAAAATAAAGAAATATTACTTTTAATATGTTACCGCTTACACACTTACTATATAATATTCCAATACACATTTCAATAAGAAATTACTACTTTACTTAAATTACCACACCCCTTACCTCATAAAAATAACTAGTCATCATAATTGTATTTGACTAGTTATTTTCTCCAATATATCTTATTTTACTGGAAAATATTTTTCTATTTTAGAACAAAGCTCTATAGAAGAAAAAGGCTTGGAAATATAATCTTCTACCCCCATACTTAAGCACATTTCCTTATGCTTATTTTCTAAATAAGCAGTCATAACAATAATAGGAATATATTTATTATTAAAATTTCTTTTTCTTATTATCTTTATTGTTTCATACCCATCTAATACTGGCATTTCTAAATCCATTAAAATTATATCTATTTCATTGTTCTCCAATATTTCTAATGCAACTCTTCCATCTCCTGCACATATAACTTTATATCCTTTCTTGCTTAAAAATGAAATAGCTATTTGTTTACTTATTTCATTATCTTCTACTATAAGCACTGTAATATTTAAATTTTTATTCTTAGCCGCTAACCATCTACCTGATATTCTTTCTTCACTTACAGCTGAATTTACATCAGTTTTATTGTCCTTAGAACTTTCTTCCCTTTTTTTATACTCTTCCAAAATTTCTTTTAATCTTTGAATTTCATTATTTTTTATGTATAACTCTTTTTTAAGTAGAAATATTGTTCTATTAGCTTCCCTTAACTCTTCATATTTTTGTTTAAAATTCTCTTCTTTATGCTTTTTTTGGCTTATATCTTTTATTGTGCTTAAAAGATATTTTTCATTTTCAACCTCTATAGCTTTTATCTTTACCTTTACGGGAAATTTAGTTCCATCTTTCCTGAAGTGATAAGTTTGAAAATATACCACTTCTTCTTTGAGAGCTTTCATTATTTGTGCATCTACAATACTTTTAATTTGATTATTTCTTAATTTAAATATTTTCATGTTTATTAGCTCTTCATGGCTATATCCATAAGAATTCACTGCAATATCATTAGCATCTATTATTTTTCCATCAATAGATACAACTAAAATTATATTATCAGCATTTTTAAACAAACAACCATAAAGATCAGTATTTTTATCCAAAGGAATACCCCCATTTTATTTGATATTTTAAATATTACTGTATTTCAACATCTCTTCTGCGGCTTCTAAACTAACAGGTTTGCTAAAATAATAACCTTGAATTCTATCACATTGCATATTTTCTAATAAAGATACTTGACCTTCTTCTTCTACTCCTTCAGCTATTACTTCCTTATTTATTTTATGCGCAAGTGTAATTATTCCATGTGTGATATCTTTATCGCTAGAATTTAAATTAATATTATCAATGAAAGATTTATCAATTTTTATGGTATTTATGGGCAAATTCTTTAAATAATTGAATGATGAATATCCTGTCCCAAAATCATCTAAAGCAACTTTTATATCTAACTCTCTAAATTTATTTAATAACTCTATACTACACTCCAAGGATTCCATAAGTATTGTTTCTGTGATTTCAAACTCAATATATTTAGATACCATATTAGTTTCTAAAATAATTTTTCTCACAAATTCACCGAAATCTTTATTTTGTATTTGTATAACCGATAGATTGATTGCAATAGTAAAAGGAGAATATCCCTTTTTCATCCACTCCCCATACTGAGTAAATACAGTTTTAATAAGCCATTCCCCAATAGGAATTATAAGCCATGTTTCTTCTGCTATTGGTATAAATTCTGCTGGTGATACCCAGCCAAGCTCTTTGCTATTCCATCTTAAAAGCGCTTCGAAACCTACTAATTTTCTACCGTTGACATTAATTTGAGGTTGATAATATACCTGTAATTCATTGTTTTCTAGAGCAGTTCTTAAGCCTTTCTCTATTTCAGATCTTCTCATAACCTCTTCTCTCATATCATTAGTAAAAAAACAATACTTGTTTTTACCTGAATTTTTAGCCCTATACATAGCAGTATCTGCATTTTTAAGAAGCGTGTTCACATCCATACCATCCTTAGGAAATATACTAATTCCTATACTTGCAGAAGTATATACATGTTTATTTCCTATTTCTAGAGGATTATTAAACATTCTTCTCATAGTTTCGCATAAATTAATTATGTTACTGCAATCCTCGTCACAAGGTAAAAACACTAAAAACTCATCTCCACCTATTCTAGATGTATAATTGGTTTCTCCTACACAAAGTTCGATTATTCCAGCAACAACTTTTAATAATTGATCTCCATAATTATGTCCTAAAATATCATTTATTTTTTTAAAATTATCTAAATCTAAAAACATCACTGCAATGTTTTTATCTATGCCACTTTCTAAAATATTATCTATAGATTCTTGTAATTCCTTTAATAATAGCCCCTTATTAGGAAGATTAGTTAATTGATCATAAGACGCTAAATGCATCATTTTTTCTTCTATTATTTTTCTTTCTGTTATATCTGTTAAAGATCCCGATAGCATTATTGCCTTTCCTTCATAGTTTCTCTGTGCTTTTCCCCTATTATATATCCATTTATACTGACCCGATTTACATTTTATTCTGAATGTACTCTGATATAATATTGTTTCTTTATTTAAATATCTCTTTAAATCCTGTAAAAACATCTTTCTATCTTCAGGGTGAATTATATATTTTAATATTTCTTTTAAATTCAAATCTTCATTCATAGAATATTCAGTAATACTTTTCCATCTTTCAGATATAAAAAAGCTTCCGTTTTTCATATTTAATTCCCAAATAACATCATTTGCAGCTTCCACAGCTAATTTATATCTTTCTTCACTAACTCTTAAGGCTTCCTCACTTTTTTGTAACTCTTCAAATTGAGATCTAAGTTCCTCCTCAGTTGCAGCTAGTTCTTCATAAACAGACGAAAGTTCTTCATAACTTTTTTGCAATTTATTTTCTTCATTTGTTAACTCATTTTTTAATGTAGTTAGCTCATCAATTCTTTCATTTTTTCCTAATATCTTTATTGATAAATAAAATATTATTAATATGACTAAAATTAGAACTATGCTTATATAAGACACGTGGATAAAAATACTTTTTTTACCAATTTGAAATAATAAAAGCATCAAAGGAAATACTATACTTTGAAATAATACATATATTTGCAATTTTTGTTTTATATCTCTTTTTCTCATCTTCCTCACCTCTAATCTACTCTATAATTATATATTTTGTAATTTGTTTTTACAATATGTTCCAAAATATTTTATATTATCTATATTATTCCACTTTGTTTGTATATTTTTTACAAATTTGTTCAAAATAATAGCAGGTACACAAATGTACCTGCTTAAACTATTTATCCAACGATAAGCCGTAATAAGGGGTAAATAAATAATATTACTGATAATACAATTATAAAAATCACCGTAAACCATATAATTATATTTTGGATGGAAGTATTTACATACTTGCCCATTATCTCTTTATCATTAATAATCTTAACCATATAAATTAATATTATAGGAGAAAGAATGCCAGCTAATTGTTGAGTAATAAGCATAACCTTTACCAAAGAAAGATTAGGTATTAATACTAATACTGCACTTATAACAATCATAAAAGTAAATATTCCATAAAATATAGGGGCTTCCTTATAGGAATGATCCACTCCTCTTTCAAAACCAAAAGATTCACAAATAGCATAAGTAGTTGATAAGGGTATTACAGCAGAAGCTAAAACTGAGGCTCCAAAAAGTCCTATACCAAAAAGTGCAGAAGCATAATTTCCTGCTAAAGGTTTTAGGGCAAGGGCAGCTTCTTCTGCACTATTAATAGAAATTCCAGCTTTATACAAGGTAGCTGCAGTGCACACAATTATAAAAAACGAAACCAAATTCCCCCAAATTGCTCCCAAATACACATCTGCCTTTTCATATTTATATTCTTCAACACTCAATCCCTTGTCTACTACAGAAGATTGAAGATAAAACTGCATATATGGAGTTATGGTAGTTCCTATCATACCAATAAAAGTTAAAATATATGCCTTACTAAATTGGACTTTAGGAGATACCATTTCTCTAAGTACTAAATTCCAATCAGGTTTTACTATAAAACAACTTATTATATATAAGAAAAACACAAATGTAAAACCTAAAAATATTTTTTCTGTTTTTCTATAAGAACCTTTAGTTATAATAAACCATATAAAAATCCCCATTAAGGGTACAGATATATATTTATTTATTCCAAACAGCTCTAAACTTGCTGCTATACCTGCAAAATCTCCAATACAAACTCCTAAGTTTGCAATAAAAAGTACTAGCATAGCAAAAAAAGCTGGCTTAACACCATACCACTCTCTTATTAAATCTGCTAGTCCCCTCCCAGTAACTACAGCCATTCTAGCATTCATTTCCTGTATTACTGCAAGGCTTAATGTAATTATAAATAGTCCCCAAAGCATACTGTAACCATAGCTTGCTCCAATTGAAGCATATGTAGCAATTCCACCAGCATCATTACCTGCATTTACAGTTATAAGTCCCGGTCCTATAATACTTAATATAAAAAGAAATTTATTTTTAGGCTTTTTCATAATTAAGTCCTCCATTTTCTAGGTCAATTTCACCTTACTAGTATATCAAACTGCTTTTTTTAGTCAATACATAATTTCATTTGTTGTTAAGGTTTAAAAACATTCAAAAGAATTAGCTGTTCCAACATATTAGTTATGTTATCTCTTTTAAAAAACTGATTGGTGAGAAATTTATAAGAATAAAGGCTGTCCAAATATGAACAGCCTTTATTCTTATGAACTATACCCTTATATCTAAATGTTGACCTAAATTTGGATTTACGGATTTCTCTATCATTTCTGTCATGGCTTGAGCGGTCTCTTTTCCAGTATTCATAGCCATTTTCATTACTGCTAAGCCCGTGTCTTCCATTAACTTGTTTTGGTTCATTACTACTGACATTCCTGCTATATCCATAAAATCACCTCTTTTATTCGGTTATCGTGAAACTTTTGGAAATCTTAAGCAATTACTCTAATTTGAATTTACTTATTCCTTCTAAAGTCTTGGAAGATATAAATGAAAGTTCTTCTGAAGTCTTAGCTATTCCCTCTGATGTTAAATCTATCTGAGTTGTTGAAGCTGAAATCTCCTCTGAAGATGCTGAGTTTTCTTCAGCCACTGCAGATATAGACTCTACTTTTCCTACAATATTGTCCTTTTCATCTTTTATTATTTCTGCCTCATCCTTCACTTTATTTACTAACGGAATTACTTCATTTATAGCATTTATTATGTTCTTAAATGAATCTAATGAATCATTAACCACACTTATTTGGTTTCCTAGTTCATTGTCCACTTTTAAAGTTCTATCAACAGTAACCTTAGTCTCTGTTGATATAGAAACTAACAATTCATTTATTTCTCCTGAAGAATTCTTACTTTGTTCAGCCAACTTTCTTATTTCATCAGCTACTACTGCAAATCCTTTTCCTGATTCTCCAGCTCTAGCAGCTTCTATAGCTGCATTTAATGCTAATAAATTAGTTTGATCTGCTATACTGTTAATCAAACCAGTTATTTCATTTATTCTATTAACACTAACCTCTAATGATGATATACTATTTATTACAGTTTTAAATAACTCTCTTAAATCTTCTACTGATTTAAATAACTTCTCTAACTTTTCATTGCTTTGTCCAGCCATAGAATCTATATTTGATGCATTATTATATACATCTTCTGTAGATGTTACTATATCTTCTACTATATCTGAAAACTTTTCTAGTATATTAACTACCTCTATTAATTCACCTGCTTGTGAAGTGGAACCTTGGGCTACCCCTGCTACAGAACTAGATATTTCATGCATGGATGAAGTCATCTCTTCTGAAGCTGCTGATAATGACAATGCTTCGTCATTTATTTTAATTGTATCAGTTTTTATATCTCCCAAAATATTTTTTATAGAGTCTACAGTCTTACTTAACTCCTTATTCATAACTCCAAATTCATTATCAAAATTTGTATCAATATTTAGGGAAAAATCTCCTGAACCTATTGTTTTTAAATCCTTCAAAAAATTTTGTAAACTGTTTTTAATTAGACTGAATATACTAAAGGATATAACTCCTAACAATATAACAAGCACTAATGTAATAATAAAAATGATTTTTGAACTCTTTGAATAAATTTTCCCAGAATCTTGATACATAGAGTTTCCATATTCTTTACTGATTTCGGATAATTGCTTTAGTTTTGCAGATACATTATTTCCCAAATTACCATATTCTTTTGCGAAGCTATCAGTTATCTTTCCACTACTTTTTCTTTTTTGTATTATCTCTTCTGCACCTTTCATATATTGTTCATAAATGCTTGTAAGGTCAGTTATTATTTTTTCCTCTTCACTATTTTTATCTAACTTACCTAAGCTTTCAATATTATTTTTTATAAGCTTGTCATTTTCCCTTACTATATTTACTATACTTTCATCATATGGTCTGTCTATAACTTTAGTTAAGGCATTTCTTAAAACTCCAATTTCGGCATTTACATTAGATATTGTATCTACCTTAGCAAAAGCATTATTATACATTATTCCTATGGAATTATTAATCTTTTTCATGTTATTATACCCAATTGAACCTATCATCAATGTGGCTATTAAAGATATAATGCTTAGTAGTATAATCCCATGTACTACTTTAAAATTTTTAGTTCCTTTCATAATTTTGCTATACCTCCTTATTACTCGTCTTGTTATTTTGAACATTTTAAATATTTTCATTATAATTCCAAATTTTGTTCACATCTCATTAACACAGTATTTTAGCTATTCTGTAGAATTAAATTTAATAATATAAAATTTTGCATTCTATTATATCGATATATTATTTAATACATTGAGTTATATTTATAAACTTTCTCTAAAAATAAAGGAGGTAACATTTACCTCCAATTTTTTATACTCTATTATACTTATCTAATTATTTCATATTTTTTACAAAAGAATTTATTTTTTTATTTAAACTATAAATTCTTATATTAGACTTTAATTTAGTTATAAACAAATTTTCATCTATAGGTTTGTTTATAAAATCATCTGCACCTGCATTTATAATACCTGCTAGGGTTTTGGGATTATTCAGAACTGTTACAGCTATAATGGTGGCCTTCTTATTGTTTCTTCTGATATATCTTATAATATTTTTTCCAAATTCATTTTTAAGTAGCATATCAATTAAGTATATATCATATTTTTTTCCGCTTTCTATAAGATCCCTTCCTGATTTATAATAATCATAGTTATTAACACCATATTTTTTTAACAAATCTTCTTCAATAGCTGATTCAAAAGAACTATCATCAACTATAGCAATTCTTGCTTCTCTTAATTCCACCATATACTGATCTTCTTGAAAAACAGCCTCTATATGCTTTGATATTTCTTCCTGTAAATTCTCCTTTAATATATAATCACTTATTCCTAAATTAAATAACTTTTTCTTTTTTTCATCAATATTATCTCCTGTAACTACAAATATAGGAATTTCTCCTTTATTGCTGGTATTAAAATTAGATACAAAACTTTCAATTTCTCCTTCACGACCTAATAATGAAGTTATTATAAGATCTACTTCACATTCATACAAAATTGCATTTGCTTCTTTGAAGCTATCTGTCCATATGTAGTCGTATCCTTTTTCTTGTAATATATTCTTTACAATATTGGAACAAAATTCACTAGGCTCAATGTGTAATACTGTATACATAAAAAATCCTCCTTATTATTTTTTACACTAACATTGTACTTTTTCATCTAAATTATAGTGTCTTATATTAGACTTTAGTTTTGCCATAAATAAATCTTCATTAATAGGCTTAGATATATAATCATCTGCTCCTGCATTTAAAATACTAGCCAAAGTCCTAGGATTACTAAGAGAAGTTACAGCTATAATAACTGCATTTTTATCAGTTTTCCTAATGTTTCTTATTATGTCCGTACCTATTTCATTTTTAAGAACTATATCTACAAGATATACATCATATTTACTTTTACTTTCAATTAGTTCTTTTCCAGACTGATAATAATCAAAATTATAAATATCATATTTATTTAAAAGTCTTTCTTCAACTGCTGTTTCAAAAATATTATCATCTATAATAACCATCTCAACTTCTTTTAACAATTTCATATCCGTATGTTCTTCTAATATATACTGAATACTCTTATATATTTCTTTTTCCATATTACCCTTTGATATATAATGACTTACTCCTAAATCAATTAAATTCTTCTTTTTGTCATTAGTATCATCTCCTGCTAATATGAGTATTGGAATATTATCTTTAATGTTTTTATTTATCTTCTTTAAAAAATTCTCTATTTGCTCATCTTTTTCAGATTGAGAAATTATTATTAAATCCACATAAAGTTTTTGGAGTATCTGGTGTGCTTGATAAAAATTATCAATACACATATATTGATATCCTTTTCTTCTTACTGCATCTTCTACTAAATTACATATCCGTTCACTTTTTTCAATGTGAAGTACTGTACACATAAAATTCCCCCTCTATTTATAGCCCGTAATAATTTTTACTAAGTTATTAATAATAAAATTAAGCTGCCAAATTATATGGCAGCTTTTTTGTTTTAGAAACAATACATAGTTTTATTCCATTATTTCTAAACTTTCTTATAATATTAAAATATTATTTTTTACTTCTATCCATAAGCCATTTTGCCATTTTAGGAGCTATTTCTTTTTGTGACTTGGAACTAACATACATTCCTATATGTCCCACAGGGAAAGAACACATTTCTTTATCCGTACTGCTTACAAAATCATTTAACGGTTTACTTGCTGATGGTGGAACAAGATGGTCATATTCAGCATATATATTTAAAAGTGGCATATTAATATTTTTTAAATCTACTTTTTTATCACCAATAACCAATTCCCCTTTTACCAACTTATTATCTCTATATAAGTCTTTTACAAATTGTCTTAGCGTTTCACCAGCTTGTCCAGGACTATCAAATATCCATTTTTCCATTCTCATAAAATTACCCATTACATCTGCATTATCAATATTGTCAATTAGCCCTACATATTTATCTACCATAAGTTGAAAGGGTTTTAATATTATAAATCCTGAATTCATTACACTACCTGGAACAACTCCATAGGCATCTACCATATTATCTATATTAAGATATTTACCCCACTTAAATAAAAGACCTTCATCTATATTAAAATCTATAGGAGTGACCATAGTAACTAAATTTTTTATTTTACTTGGATGAAGTGCTGAATATATAGTTGAAAAAGTTCCTCCCTGACATACCCCTATAAGGTTCACCTTATCTACATTATTATTCTTACATATTACATCCACTGCATTATTTATATATCCTTCTATATAATCCTCCATAGTAAGATATCTATCTTCAGCAGTTGGATATCCCCAGTCAATTATATATACATCTAATCCTAATTCTAATAGATTTTTTATTACACTTCTATCCTGTTGTATATCCATCATATATTGTCTATTTACTAAAGCATAAACAATTAAAGTAGGAACTTTACAAGGACTTTTCACTAAAGGTGTATAATGATATAACTTCATTTTATCTTCTTTATAAATAAGTTCTTTAGGAGTGCAATCAGAACCCTCTTCACTTACATTCATCATAACTTCCATACCCTTTAATAGTTTCTTTTGTGCTGAAATCATTTCATTAAAAGACTTTTCCATATCTATTCCATAAATTGAATTCATAATTTATCCTCCTTTTTCCTTTGGATTTAATGATTTTTCAACTTTTATACCTATCTATTTTTTCACACTTTTTATTTCATTTAACTCTTTCTTTACATTTTTCAATTCTCTTTTTAATTCGTATACAGTTTTATATAAACTATTCATTTCACTTTTAGTTGGTATAGGCATAAGACCTATATATTCTTCCATAAGATTATCGCATTTCATTTTAAATTTCATGGATGAATCCACAACTTCTGCAATAAGCTTACTAAAGTCATCAGTATTAAACAACTTCTCATAGGCATTTTCATTTTCTTTGGACCAATATTCATAAAATTCTTTAAAAGTCTTAGGTTGAGTTCCATTTTTCATCATTTCCATATAATTTTTAAATATCTGCTCTGCAGTTTCTTTAGCAACAGATAATATAGTAGCTGAAAATTCCCCTAATATAGTTGTATATTTAATAAATGTGTCTAATCCTTCAAATTGTTTTTCAAGCAATTCTCTATTTATACCAAGTGCTGGACTATTTAAAAACTTACTAAAAGTTTTATCATAATTATCTTTCCAAAGTTTAATAAAGTTTAAATAATCAGCAGGACTTTTAAAGATTCCTTCTGCCATATATTCTTTAAGTTCATTGCTCGTTTCAATCCAAGGTTTGAAAGACTGATTAATTAAATTTGTATAACTATTAAATATCTCCATTGGTTCTTTTACAAAACACTGCATTTGTTTTGGTAAATATGGCGCAAAACTATTGCTTAAAAATTCCATGTATTTATCTTTCCAATTATCATAAATTTTATTATATTCTTCAATAGTTGGTTTAAAAGATTTATTATTTAACTCCTCCCACAATTTATAAACATTAAAGTACACATTAGCACTAGATGTGATCTTTTTTAATACCTCATAAGGATCACCACTATTAAAGGAATAAAATATTTTATTGTTAAATTCCATCATATTATTTAAAAAATCCATAGGATTGCGAGAAGATTCATTTTTACTATTTTCAGTCTTTGTCTCATTTTTACTATCAGTTTTAGGCAAAAATATCTCTTGCCAAGCACCTATCATATTTTTCTGAATGTCAAAGAATTGATTCATCATATTATTATCAAAATTCATGTATAAAACCTCCTCTTAATTTTCCTTTAATTTCTTTACTACAGCTTCTCCTGTAACTACTTCAACATTTTCTTGGTTAAATATACTAGTTTTTAATTGTATTATTCTTTTATCATCATTTTTACTCATTACCTGAACTACTGATGTTAACTCATCTCCAATAAATACTGGAGCTAAAAATTTTAATGTTTGAGATAGATATAAAGTATTAATTCCTGGGAGTTTTGTTCCTAAAACTGCTGAAATTAGAGAACTAGTTAAAATACCATGAGCAATCTTTTTCTTGAAAAGACTCTTCTTTGCAAAATCTTCATCCAAATGTATTGGATTTATATCACCAGATATTTTAGAAAAACATACTATGTCTTCCTCTGAAATAACTTTACTTAAGGATGCCTTCTCACCAACTAGGATTTCTTCATAAGATCTGTCCAAAGCCTTATAATTAGAAACCATATTAACTCCTCCTTATATTTTATAGAATGTTAAAAATACAAAAGCCAGCATAATCAGTTTTTAACATAAGTTAAAACTGACTATGCTGGCTTATATCTAGCAAAATAAATACTTATTTTCTATCAATCCTACCAGTAACATATATTTTTTTATTAGTTAAAATCACCAACATACCTATAGCAAAATAAATAGTTATTCTCTATTAGTCTTATTGGCTTATAATATTTATATATTATGATAAAATAATACATTATAATTATTTTTTTGTCAATTTTTTTGCTAATTTTAATACAGTCAAAATTTAAATTTAATTTCATATTTTATGACTTTTTCTCTTACTATCTTCATATTACTAATTATTCCAACTTAAATTTATTTACCTGCTCATTCATCAGTTTTGTTATATTACTTAACTTTTCAGCAGTTAGACAAACTTCTTTAGTACAACCGTTCATCTCCTGTGCTGATGCACTTATTTCCTCTGATGAAGCAGAGATTTGTTCTGAAATAGCTGAACTTCCTTCTACCATACTAAGTACTTTGTCCTTTTCTCTATCTATATCCTCAGCGGCTTGTGAGACACTTTGTATTTTAAGTACTATTTCTTCAATAGAGCCTATAATGCTTCTGAATGCATTAATAGTATCTTCTATTATAATAACTTGATTATTTAGATCATTATTCATATTTTCTGTATTATCTTTAATAATATCTGTATCTTTGGATATATTTTCTATTAGCCTATTTATACTTTCTGATGAACATTTACTTTGTTCTGCTAACTTTCTGATCTCATCTGCTACTACAGCAAATCCTTTTCCGCTTTCTCCAGCTCTTGCTGCTTCAATAGCAGCATTTAAAGCTAATAAATTAGTTTGTTCTGATATACTATTTATTAGATTAGACATTTCATTAATGGCTCCAACATTATCTCCTAGTTTTGAAATCATATTAACAAACTTATTAAAAAACTCTTTCATATTATTCATAGAGTTATCCATTTCTTGCATTTTTTCATTACTGAAATTTGCATTAGAATTTATTTGGGTAGAATTTTTATTAACTTTATCTAATTCTCTTACTGTGGAGTCAATTTTTTCTCCAAAATTACCTACAATAGATGCAACCTGTGTTAGCTCTGTAGCTTGGTTAGATATTCCCTGTGCCACATCATGTATTGCATTAGCAACTTCATCTGAAGAACTTGTCATCTCTTCTGATGAAGCTAAAAGTCTTTCAGCTTCATTTTCTATAATTATAGAATTATCCTTCATATGTAATAATATTTCTTTTATATCCTCTTGCATATTTTTAACGGATTTTGTAATTTCACCTATTTCATCTTCAAAACCTAAATATTTTTGGGATACATTTTCAGTAAAGTCTCCTGATCCTATTCTTTTTAAATGCTCTGCGATATATTTAATAGGTTTTGAAATCTTTCCAGATATAAATATAGAAAGAGCAACGCTTATAAATGCAAAAATAACTGTAAATAATAAAATTATCATACCTATGCTATTTGCACTTTTAGTTAGTTCACTTTTCTCTATAAAGGATATATAATACCATCCTAAATTAGTATTAGAAGATTTTTTAATAGATACTAAATACTCCTTACCATTCTCTAACTTTGTTGTAAAAGATTCCTCTTGAAGCTTAGATAAGTCATTTAATTTATCTATTTTAAGCTCCTTTATATTTTTGGATATTAAACTTTCATCTTTGGCATTTGCTATTATAGTACCTTTTCTATCTGTTAAAATTAAATATCCTGTATTGCCTATCTTTATATTTTGAGCTAACTTAGTAAGTTGACTTAAGTTCACATCAATTCCTACAACTCCTTTAAAATTAGAATTGTTATCTTTAACAGCGGTTACAGCAGACATGGCTATGTTTCCCAAACTTGTTTTATAGACATCAGTAAAATTAATTTTATCTTTATTATTTTTAGCAGCAGTATACCATTCTCTTTTTCTTGGATCATATCCCTTTTTCCTAGCTATAGCTGGATATTGCAAATATCCCCCATTTTCTTCTGTAGCTATCAATACAGCTTCCACACCTAGATGAGTCTTACTAAAATTTTCAAATATTTTATAAAGACTAGCTTCATATTGTCCATTTTTAAGGGGAGTCATTTGTATTTCTTCTGTAAGTGAATTTTTATTTATATAAGATGTAATTTGACTATTTAAATTATTAAATTCTTTACTAAACATATTTATATTTTCCTCAAATGCGCCAATATAGTTATTAAACCCATTATCTACTTCCGCAATTTGTGACTGAACAGCATGTATATAATCTACTTCTGTTTGCTTGTATACTTTTAAATAAATTACAGTTCCCATTAAAATTAAACATATTAGTATTAAAGATACAAAAGATACTATAAGTTTATTTTTAATACTTTTATTTATCTTTAGTTTCAAACCAAATCATTCCCTTCTCAAGTCTTAATTATTTATAAAACAGCTTAATATAACCAATAATATCATAACTTCCAACACTTTCCCACATCATTTTATATTATTTTTTAATATCATAATATTATGTATTATAGAATTTAAGACATAATAAAATTAAGCTACCAAATTATATGGTAGCTTTCGCACTAATTAATACTATTCAGATTTATAATTAATTTGAGTTTTCAAACATATATATTCCTTCTTTATAGAAGAAATTATATTTGAACTTTTTTCTATATCTCCTTTTTCTAAAGCTAGTTTCAAATCATGAAAATAACTTCTTAAAATCTTAGTTTGCTTGATTAAATCATTTATTTCTTCCTTATTGCTTAACTTATTTATACCATTTTCTATACTATATAATGCATTTATACAATCATCTGTAATTATAATAACTTCAGCTAACTTTTTCTCACTCAAGTTATTTTTTATATAATCTACAGCTTCACCCAAAGTCTCTACAAGTGGTAATATCTTATTTTTAATTTCTCTTTCATTCTGTAAATTTTCAACATCTATTCCCTCAGTAACATCATTGTTATTCTTATTAAAAGATATACTTTTAAAATTAGCTGCAGTTTTATAAACGCTTATAGATGCCGATGTTATAAGAAATATGATACTTAGGGAAAATAGGATCTTTTGTTTTGTTTGTGGTTTCTTCATATTATACTCCAGTAGCACTTAATATTTATTCTCAAATTGCAAATAACTATAAAGCTTACTTTCAATCCTATTAAAAATAAATTTCAGCACCAAATTAATAATTACTATGGTCACAGCAATGGCCGATGCAATTGCTATATCTCCTGAATCACTCTTATTCAATATTTCTATAGATGCCAATTTAGTTTTACTTGTATATAAAAAGCTAACCGCAGATATTGTTACCATAGAATTTATAAAATAATACTCAAAACTTTTTAAAATTGAAAAAATACTATTAGGTAAAATAACTTTAATCAAAGTTATATACCAAGGTATTCCCATACATTCAGAAACTTCTTCAAATCCCTTATCAATTTTTTTTAAGTTATCTGATATTGTAAAAAAAGGAACTGAAAAGAAATGTATTATATTAGCTACTATTAAAATAGCTAATGTTCCATATAAACAATTAAATATATTCCATCTTTTATTAAAAAATAAAAGATAAGATAGTCCTATTACCATTCCTGGTATTGCTAGAGGTAACGAGGATACAAAATGTAGAAAAGCTCTTGCTTGTGAAAATTCTTTATATCTTTCTACGATATATGCCGTAGTAAATACTATGGCTGTTCCAATAAAAGCTACCATAAAAGAAACAAATATGGTATTTCTATATATATCTAAAAGACTTGTCCCTATAGTTTTAATATTATAATATTTAAAAGTTATAGATAAATCATAGGGCCAATTTTTTATCATGGATGATAAAAATAATATAATAAATACTATAATTATATTAAATGACATAATTACATTGTATATAGTAAAAAACATATCTCTAAATATATTTTTTTTAATTATGTATGGACGTATTTGTTTATTATTGTATGTATTCCTTTTTATATAAGTATATATTATAAAATATATACAAGAAGGTATTAAAAATAATATAGCTATAACTGCTCCTTTGCCAATTTGATTCTGCCCTACCACTTGCTGATAAAATCTCAAAGCTATCGTATCATAACTTCCACCTATTACTTTAGGAATACCAAAATCAGTAAAACACATAATAAATGCTGTAAAAAAAGCATTTATTATAGAATTTTTCATTTGTTGCAATTTTATAGTATACCATTGCCTAAGTCCACTAGTACCTACAACCTCAGCAGCCTCATACAGAGAATAATCTATATTATTAAATCCAGCTAAAATAATTAAATATACTGATGGAAAAATGTACAATGTTTCTGCTGTTACTATTCCTAATCTTCCATATATATTTATAAAAACTTTCAAATTACTACTTAAACCTAAAAAACCTGTTGTCAATATCCCTTTACTTCCAAATATATAAATTAAAGCTATACCATAAACCATGGTTGGTGCAAATAATGGTAAAATAGCAACTGTTTTAAAAAACTTTTTACCTTTTATATTAGTTCTTGCAATTCCATAAGCAAACAAAAAAGCAAGAATCAATGTTATTATTGCAACAACTAACGATATATTAAAACTATTACTTAATGCTTGTAAAAATCCAGTATCATTAATAACTCTTTTAAAATTATTAATTCCCACAAATTTTCTTTTCATATAAAATGATTTTTTAAATAATGCAAGCATCGGTAACAACATGCTTATAGCTAAAAATAAAATTATACTTAGTAAAAAGCTATTCCTTAAAATTTTTCTTTTATTCCATTTCTTCATCTGCAACATCCTATCATTTCTAATAGTTAACAATCTAGCAACATACTATTAGATATATCAATATATAAATTCATTTTTTCTTCTAAGTCCAGTTTTTCTTTTTCATTTGACATAATATCTAACAATATGTTAGGGAATTTAGAGTCATTCTCCAACTCTAATGTTACTCTATAGAACGCCCCTTTAAACTCCATATTTTTTATATAGCAGCTAACAAATCCTTCTTTCTTACATATTGAGTATTTTATATTTTCTGGTCTGATAATTCTAAATAAGTTATCAGATGCTTTTAATATATTAGTCTTACCTATAAAATCAGCTACAAATTTATTTTTAGGATTATTATATATTTCTTCTGGTATACCTATTTGACAAATTTCACAATTCTTCATAACTATAATTCTATCACTTAAAGTTAAAGCTTCTTCTTGATCATGAGTAACCATTATAGTAGTTATATTAAGTTTTTTTTGTATTCTTTTTATTTCTTCTCTTAAACTTTCCCTTATTTTAGCATCTAACGCACTTAGTGGTTCATCTAGCAATAGCACTTTTGGTGATAGCACTAATGCCCTTGCTAATGCTACCCTTTGCTGCTGACCTCCACTTAATTCACTAGGATATTTATTCTTAATGTCTTTTATACCTATTAGTTCCAACATATTATATACTTTACACTTAATTTCTTCTTTGCTAAGACGTTTATTATATAAACCATAACTTACGTTTTTCTCTACAGTCATATTGGGGAATAATACATAATTTTGAAATACAAATCCGAACTCTCTTTTTCCTGGTGGTATCTCTGTTATCTTATTATTATCCAAATATATATCTCCACAGGTAGGATTTTCAAGTCCACTAATTATCCTAAGCAAAGTAGTTTTTCCACACCCGCTTGGCCCTAATATACTTATAAATTCTCCCTTATTTATGCTAAAATTAATACCTTTTAATATACCATTATTATTTATATTTTTATTTATATTGTCTATAACCAAATATCCCATAGCAATATCCTCTCCAAAATATTATTACTTTCCTGAGGAATACCTTTTATTCCATTCATCTATAATCCTAGATTTATTTTTTGATGCCCAATTTAAATCATTTTTTAATAACATATCTGCAACATTTTTAGGATATCCATCTATACTAATTGGTTGCTTTAATGTAACAATTCTATTTCTAGATTTAGCTTCTATAGTCATAGTCTCATCTGAAAGTATATATTCTACAAATTTTTTTACACCCTCATTTATATACTCTTTGTTTATAACTGCAATTCCATCTATATCCCAAGCTAAACCTTCCTTAGGGAAATATGTCTTTATCTGCTTATGTTTTTTTTCTTCTACTAGACTTTCTCCTCCCATTCCTAGACCTATAAGCTGTTCTCCCATCTCTGTAGATTTAATTGGTCCCATTCCAGAATGTTCGTATACTCTAATATTCCCATTTAGTTTATCCAAGTACTCCCATCCATTTTTCTCACCTAAGCTTTGAATTATACAAGATACAAACATAAATCCTGTACCTGATGATGCTGGATTAGGCATAGATATCTGATTTTTGTACTCAGGTTTTAATAATTCTTCATAGGAATTAGGTGTTGTAGCATTTCTTTCTTTAGCCTCTTCTAAATTTATAGTTATAGCATTTGTCCATAAGCTTAAACCTATCCAGTGTGGTTCCTTATTTTTATTATCTATAAACTTAGGATTAATTCTATCTATTCCTTCAGCTTTACAAGGCTTTAATATTCCTTCCTCATCTAAAACTATTAAGCTACTAGCCGCTAATCCCCAAACTACATCCGCAGCAGGTCTATCCTTTTCGGCCAGCAACTTTGAAGTTACTTCCCCTGTAGAACCCCTTACTATATTTACCTTAATATTTGAATACTTTTTATTAAAACCTTCAATATAATCTTGAATTAAATTATCTTCCACTGCTGTATATACTGTTATTTCGGTATCATTACCTTTATTACTACAACCAGATAAAATCAAACCAATCATAAAAGAACTTAATATTATAGAGATTAACTTTTTCATATAAAAATACCCCTTATATTTCATTTTTTTCTTCTAATTTGGGAACTATCTTATTTAAAACTCTTTTCAAATGATTATCATCATCAATTTCTGCCCATATTAAATCTTCAATTTTTTTAAATCCAACTAAATATTCCTTGGCAGAATCTTCTATTGCATATTCATAATGATATTGAGAATTGGTATTTTTCGAATATTCTAGCATCATTCTATCAAATAGTTTTTTTGATATCTTATTTATTCCTACTAATTCTCCATAAATACTATTTAGTCCATGCTTGTCCTTCGACATTTTATATATATTGTCATTTCTGATTTCTACAAACACTTCATCTCCACTATACGTTGCCTCTGAAAGTAATACACAATCTTTTAAATCAGTATTTTGTATTTCTTGCAATGCCCTTTCTTCATATATAAGATCACTTTCTAACAAAATAAAATCTTCCTCTATAAAATCTTTAGCTGCTGCAAGAGATGCCATGCTTCCTGTATTAGCATAGTTATTATTTTTTATAGTATAAATATTTCTATATTTAAATGTTAGCTCATCATAAAATTGATTTAAATGTCCTGTTACTATTATTACTTTTTCTATACCATTTTTCAGTAACTTTTCTATACTTCTTTCAACTAAAGTCTTACCCTCTATTTTTAAACACCCTTTAGGCACTTCATCTTTTGTAATATTTATAAGCCTTGTTCCCATCCCAGCAGCAAGTATAACTGCAGTTTTAGTAATTGTTTCGTTAATTTTTTCACTTCCTTTACTTGTCAATATATATTCTGTATTCCTGTAAGCTATTTTATTAGCCATTAAATAATCATTTTCAATCAAAAAATTTATTATATTATTAACTGTTCCAAGCGATACCTCAGCCTTTTCAGCAATTTTCCTCTGGCTTAACTTATTCTCTAGATTTAAAATTTTTAGTACTTTTAATTCTTTTAAATTCATAATTATTACCCTCACAAATATTATTGTTCAAATTTTATAAATTAAATTGTTAAATTGAACGATTTAATTATATAATTTAAATTAATAAAAATCAACGAAAATTATCAAACAATGTAAAAAATTATAAAAAATGAGTTTTAATACATACTTTAAGTTGCCCTTAAATATATTAAAACCCATTTATAACCACAAATTAACTTTACTATATTTTAATATTTTTCTTTATATGATTAAAAACAACTTCTAAATATCTTTCTACTATTTCTTTAAATTTGTCTTTTTCATCATGCCCTGTCTTTTTATTTATTAAGTTAACTTTAAAATTCCCAACTTCCACTCTACCATCATTTTCTACAAAATTTTCAGATTCAAAAACAAATCTATGAGTATAATCATTTATAACAGCTTTATAGGTTTGTCCTGGAAAAATAGATTCCGTATAGGCAAACTCTCTTTTACTCTCTCCACCTAAACAAACTGGTAATTTTCCATCTATATTTAAATTATAATTAATATTTAAAAGTTTTAATACTGTAGGCAGTACATCTACATTCTCAATTATATCATCTACGGATTTGCTTTGAAGATCTATACCTTTAATAAGAAGCGGAACCCTTGTTCTTCCTTCATGGAAGAATCCTGTATCCTTTTTTAAAAATGTCTGTCCATGATCTGAAATCAGTAATATTAACACTTCTTCTTTAGAATATATAGAGTTTATATAATCATATAAAATACCTAAATAGAAGTCTAATCTGTTGATCTCCATTTCATATCTTTCTATTTTCTTTTCGTCATAATCTTTAAATACTGTTTCATTACTATCATTTTCTACTGTTCTTGAATAAAGGCTTCCTTTTATTTGGCTACTTATTTTAGGTTCTATATTATCCGCAACCTTATGTAAATCACCAAAAGACAACCACATAAAATTATTTTTTTCATCAAAAGCTTGTAAATGTTCAATAGTTTCCATAACTACTTCTTCGCATCCCATTCCATCTACAGCCGGCTGATATATACTTCTATCGAATCCTTTATTATATCCATATAATGGAGTTTTCCTCCAATCATTGCATATTTGTGTTGTGAAATACCCATCTTCCTTAAATATTTCGCTCATTAATTTTTCTTTACTCCCAAGTTTATATGTAAATTCTGAATGAAATAATTTATGATTTGTAGTATACTCTCCAGTAAAAAAAGTTGCTAATCCCGGTAGAGTCCACTCACCATTACAATAACAGTTATTAAATCTTATTCCATCATTAAAAAACTCATAAGTTTTTGGCATTAATTTTTTTAATTTATCTCTTGCTATTGTTTCCTGTGATAATCCATCTATAAATAAATACATAATAAGCTTAGGTTTATTTTCCTTAATTTCATCCTTAAGTTTTATAATATTCCCTAGAAAAAACTCATTATTACTTTCTATAGTTAATTTCCCACTCTCCCTTACAGGCATATAATGAAATGAATTAGGTAATAAATTATTTAAAACAAACTTTTTATCATTTATTTTAAAAATAAACTCTGATAGCTTTGTTGTAGATATTGGCACAACTACATCTTCTTTAACTTCAACATCTATAGTTCTATCTACAATTTTTCCATGAAGCATTTCAGTTTTATACAAGGTTCTAATCTGAGGAACCAAATCTACAAGGCTTTCTACTTTATATAAATTTACATAGTAACCATTATCCTTATTTTTTTCATTAAGAAATTTTCCTATTAAGCTCTCTCCTTTGCCATTTACAGGAAAAGATCTTGCATCTACTTCATTTACCCATGCATTAAGTTCTGTAACTTTATTTTTAAATTCATTTATTTTATTAGGATAATTATTTATAACAATTTTAGAAAGCTCATCTATAGAATTTACAACCATTTCCCTTTCTGCATCCTCTTTTGAATACTTTAATGCCTTAAAATAAAAAATTAGACTTTTTATAAAATCTAGTTTAAATCCATATATCATTCCTAAATTATAATTAATTTCATAATTAAAAGGTAATTCTTTTAATGCTTCTAATAGCACTCTTTCCCCTTCATCTAAATTATTTTCATAAACATATAATGCTGCCTTTATAGTAGAAATAGTCATATCAAATGGGAACTGTTCTTCATATTCTTTTATCGTATTTTTTGCTTCATCATATTCACCTTTTAAAATACTTTCTTCAATAGCTAATTTTATTTTTTTTAATCCAGATATTTTTATTCCAAATTTCTCTAATGTCATATGCTTCTTTTCCTTCTCTTTCCATTATTTTTTAAAACTTAATTTTTTACCTATTGTTCTATATAAAAATAATTACCATTCTTTACAATAATCTTTATCATTACATAACTTTAGTTCTATTCATAATAACCACCTCTAAAATTATTATCGTACAATTTTAAAAAACTTTTGACATTTTATTTTACTATTTCATTAAATGAACTAATTTAGAAAAATATAATTCAAAATTATTGAAATGCAAAAATGAGTTTAATATACATTTAAATGTATATTAAACTCATTTATAAATACTCTTTTATTTTATTTTCCCCCTCTATAACAGTTGAAATATATTTATCAGCAGAGAATTAAAAAATACCATATGACTTTCATATTAAAAATCTATCCATATCTTTGTACTATGTCAACTAAAATAAAAAGTCGGGGATTTCTCCCCAACCTATTATTATAGATTTTATATTTATACGGAAACCCCTACTCTTATAGTTTTAAAGGTAAGGGCCTCACACAACTTTAGAAAAAACACTAAAATTGGTTCGCTACTTATCTTAATAACTGAAGAACTCCTTGTGGTTGTTGGTTAGCTTGAGCAAGCATAGCCTGAGCAGCTTGGCTAAGAATATTGTTCTTTGAGAATGTCATCATTTCTTTAGCCATGTCTACGTCTCTAATTCTTGATTCTGCTGCTGTTAAATTTTCACTTGTTGTTCCTAGGTTATTAATTGTATGCTCTAATCTATTTTGAGTTGCACCTAATTTAGCTCTTTGAGTAGAAACCTTATTTATAGAATCCTTAACCTTGTCTATAGCTGCTTTAGCATTACTTTGACTACCAACATCAAGACCACCTATTCCTAATGACGCTGAGCTCATGCTTGATATATCTACAGAGACTTTTTGTGCTGTTTCAGTAGTGTCACCAACCTGAAGTTCTAATGACCCACCAGTTGAACCAGCACCAGCTGCAAATTTAAGTCCTCCTTGTAATTGACCTTGTAAGTCTGTAGCTAAATTAGCAGCTGTTGAGCTTGTTCCATCTTGAGCTGTAAACTCTATTCTACCTAATCCAACAGATGTAAGATCTATAACTCCTTGTTTACCTGCACCAGCAGCAAATGCTTTACCTGTATTCTTATCTGTAATTAAATCTTTTATATCAAGAACTTTAGTAGTTGCATTGCCATCAGTATCTTTAACTTCAAAAGTTACTTTACTACCTGCTACAGTTGTTGCTGTAACAGTATCACCATCTTTAATATCTACACCTGTTACAGAGGTTGTTGTTACTTTAGCATTTGTAGTTAAATCAAGAGTTCCATCATTATATCCAGTAGCTTTAGTGCTTCCTGCACCAATTGACCCATCTAAAAGTTTAATTCCATTAAAGTTAGTTGTAGAAGCGATTCTGTCTACTTCTTCATTTAACTTATCTATTTCTGATTGAATAGCTTTTCTGTCAACATTATCGTCTAAAGTACCAGTAGAAGATTGAGTAGCAAGTTCTTTCATTCTTTGAAGAATTGAATGAGTTTCTTGTAGTGCTCCTTCTGCTGTTTGAATTAATGAAATACCATCTTGAGCATTTCTTGAAGCTTGATCTAATCCTCTTATTTGTCCTCTCATTTTTTCTGAAATTGCTAATCCTGCAGCATCATCTCCAGCTCTGTTGATTCTTAAACCTGAACTTAATTTTTCCATTGACTTTCCAGCCGTAGCTGTATTACCTATCATTTGTCTGTGAGCATTCATTGCATTCATATTGTGATTAATTATCATAATAAATTCCTCCTTGATTTTTAAGTGCACTTCCTTGCGCACTGTTATTTATTTATAGTTAAGACTTTGTGTCTTACTAACGCTTTTTTCAGAGGACAATTGACAAAGGACAGAGGACAATGAAGGTTGATTTTCCTCCGCTATGCTACGGAAAATCTTTAATTATATCTCCTCAATAAGCCACTATGTCGCAAGCCGTTAGGCTGTATCCATATGTTAATCATTCCTCTACGATTTTAGTTGAGAATTGAGAGTGGAAAGTTGAGAGTTTTCTTATTTTCCTACCACTTTCAAATTCTCCTTAGTTGTTTTTACTATAGATGCAAGCATATTATTTAATTCAGTACAATCACTTATCATTGACTCTGATACCTTAGCATCTAAATAATCAGTTGCTTTAAGAAGCTCTAACCAATAGTCAGTTTCTGAGGCTTCTTTCAAGGCTATATTCATTTTCATTAGAAAATCTCGCTTACTAGATGCCTGCACGGCTTCTTTAATATTTGCACCTATGCTAGTTCCTGATCTTAGTACTTGTTTTGAAATAGTATACTCATTTTTTTCTTTACATAAATTCTTATATAAGTTAACTATTCTAATAGCAAACTTAAATGCTTTATTGTAAACCAAACTTTTCTTCAACTTTTCAACCTCCTAAATTCATAAACTCATCTAATACTTTAGACTTATTTGTATGAATCTATTCAATTGAGAATTATTAAGAGCTTAAATTTAAAATTGAATTATCAGTTTTTCTGAACGGAGTGAGGAAAAACATCCTTAACTCTCCATTCTCAACTTTCAACTCTCAATTTCCTAGCCTGCTTAAAAGTTTGATTTTACTTAACAAAAAAGGAGCCAATTCCCCCGTCTTTCCAGCCTCCTGCTGAATTAACGAGAACAATTGACTCCTCCTGAGTTTTAAATATAAAATTATATTTGAAACAACTTGTCTATTTTATAGACACTAACTGTTCTTCCCAAACCTCACCTCTAGTGATTTTAACATTGCGTGGTGCATCTATGGCAAGCCTTAAATCACCTGCATCACTTTTTACCACCTTAACCTTAATATCATTTCCAATCACTACATATTCTCCCGGCTTCCTGCCTAATACTAACATACCTCTTCCTCCTTGAATCTGAATATAAAAAATGGACGATTAATAAACCTATCACTCATTTGCCTCCTGCAAAGTTAGATAGTTTTATTAATCGTCCATGATATTTAGCTTATTCAATTCTTACACTATTAATATCGTAAAACCTGTTTACAACTTAATAGTTTTTTAAATCTTTTATTTTCTACATTTGGGGTTTATATATACAATTTCATATTGAATATTATGTTTTTAATCATTACATTTATAATATCGATAGCTTTTTTTCTAACTTTACACTTATTTCAAAAAATATTATTTTTTATATCTTTTGTTATTATATAACTTTACGGAAAATTTCGCAAGTTTTATGAAACAATTTCTATATATTCAAGTAATTTAAAGAATAAAAAACACCAGCACCTTTTCTATTAGTTACTGATGTTTATTTCTAAAACTCTCTGTAATTACTGCATGACACATTTATGTTAGATAATATATAATTTTTTCTAAACCAAAATTACTATTTAGGGAAGGAAGAATACTGAGTTTTAATCCACCGCTATTTTTCACAAACAGCAATAATATTTAAAGCAGTTTCTTTCATCTCTCTCTCAACTTTAAAATTGGTTACAGAATAATATTGAATTTTACCAAAATATTCATTTAGTAAATCATTGAATTCATTAAAAGTATACTCTTTAATATGAAAAGGATTATTAATATGTTTTCTCATATCCCTATTAGGTGTTGATATTATTAGTTTTCCATTGCTTTTTATAACTCTTTTAGCCTCTGATAAATATTTTCCCACTAATTCTAATGGTAAATGTTCAAATACTTCATAGGATACATAAATATCAAATTCGCTATCTTTATAAGGTAATATTGTTACATCTCCATTTGTCCAATTAATATTACTGTAATTATATGTTTTTTTACCAAATTCGATATTTGTATTGGCCAAATCTAATGTTTCAACTTTAAAACACAATTTGGAAAAATATGCCGCACCATAGCCAAATCCACAAGGTGCTTCTAAAACTTTATAATGAGATTTTATAAAAGAACTTGCAAATAAATATCTTTCAGCTATTCTTAAATATCCAAAAGCCGGCATGAACTGTGAACATGGTATAGCTCTTTCCCAATTATATGTTAAATAATTTATTTCAACATCTTTTTTTATATTTTCATCAAAGATAAATCCTGCAATATTGTTACTATACTCCAACTTATAATGAATTATTTCATTTAAGAATTTATATATATAATTAGATTTATTACTTTGTAAAATTTCATCTGGTATAATGAAATTATTATTTTTTATATTGTACCATATATTTCCTATCAGCAAAATTTTATCATAATCATTTTTTATAACAAATTCAATAATTTCAAAATTATCGTTAATTTTTTCCCTTCTTCCAAGCATAATTTGTGATGTTGTAAAATCATATTCATTATAGTAGTTTTTATCATAAGGTAATAACTTATTAAATGAATTTCTAATATAATCTAATGTTAAATTCTGAGTATGTAACTGTTTTAATATTTTATTAGTAATTAAATAATATTTATTATCTAACATATTATTTGCTCTTAATTCTGTTAATATAGTACTTTCTTCATCTAATAATTTATACTCATCCCACAAATCATCAATTGTTATTTTTTTAAAATTAACACTGCTATTTTCTTTTGTAATAATTATGATTTTCTCAGATAACCCAAACTTATTTTCCAGCAGCAATTGTCTTTCACTATTCAATAAATATTTACACATTAGTTCTTTATTTTGTTCTGAAATGTCATCTCTTGAAAACATAGAAGATATTTCATTAAATAATTTTAGCACTAATTCCTTATTATCACCTAAAACTTCCCTATCAAAAGGATAATTCATAAAAAACGCTATAGGAAGTATTTCTACCAATCTTAATTTATTTTTATTTAAAATTTTACTAACATAATTTTCATCTCTTATAACAACATGTTCTGACTCACTTTTTGTATTAATAGCACTAACTGAATCTATTAATATACAAATTCCATTCTTATTCAAAGCATTGGCTATATTCTTAATAGTTGATTCATACTTACTTTCATTAGTTATATGCGCTAGTACGTCCGCTGCATATATAAAGTCATATTTCTTATTGTTATAGTATTCTTCATTTGATATATCTCCATTTATAAATGTATAATTTTTAAAAGTTCTTTTTAATTCACTAACTGATTTTTCTGATATGTCTATAGCTGTATAGTTCTTAATTCCTTTATTTTTATAATACTCAGTAAATACCCCCGTGCCTGGACCTAATTCTAACATACTTATATTTTTTAAATTTTTAAATACACTTTTTATTATATTGTCCAACATATAAATTCTATTTTCATAAACATACTTATTATAATTTTTTGCAACACCAGTATATCCCACCCCTACAACATCAAACATTTTAATTAACCTATCATTCCAATATTTTGCATGATCAAATTCAGGCTTATTATTTTTTGTAATAGTATTTACACTTTCCTTAATCATTTTTATTTGTTTATCTAAAGAATAATTTTCCTCAATAAATTGCCTATATTGTATTGAATTATATTTTCGAGATGTTATCATTTCTACAGCTTCATCTATAGCATTCCACACATTTTCGTTCTTATATATATTCTTTGCCCCTACAAAGTTATGTATAATAGGCTTTATACCTTTTGACATAGCTTGCATTACACTGATATTTTGAGATTCCAATATACTTGTACATAAAATATAATTTTTATCTTCTAACCATGTATTTAAATCATTTTGCCATCCTTGATAAAATACATTTTTTTCAATTCCAAATTCTTTTATCATTTGTTGAAAATATAGAACATCCCTATTATCCTGAAATTCTCCTGCAATAAATAACTTATATTTAGAATTTTTATCATATATAGCTTTAAATGTTTGTAACAAAAGCATTGGTCCTTTTTTGTAATTTATATATCCTACATAAGCTATATTAAACCCATAATTTCTTTCTTTAAATGTATATTTTGATAAATCTATGCCATTAGGAATAACCTCCGTTTTTTCTATATCAATTTTAAATTTATCTATAACAAAATCCCTTATATGTTCAGACACAAAAATAAGTTTGTTTACTTTATCCCAGTTTACTTTTGAAGGTTGATCAGTAAATGCCTCATAGCTGTGTAATCTACATATTACTTTTTTCTCTATAGCCAAATCTAATTTACTTCCATAGGCTATTAGTTCATCGCACCATTCAAACCAACAAATACTTGCCCATTGCATACCTTTATCTATTTGACTATAATTATTAACAACTATTTTTCTTACTAAATATTCTTCTGATAATTCTTGTATAATATCTTTTAAAAAAGCATCCATACCTTCTTTAACAAAAAATACCAACTTTTCTCTATTATCTTTTATTTTATCTTTATGCTGTAACTTTATATTATCCATGGCTTCTTTTATTTGTTGTTTTAAATTTTCATCTTGTATATTTTTTTCTGCTTCTTTATAATACCTTATAGCTTCATTGTAATTACACAATATTTCATTTACATAAGCTAAATTGTACAAAATATCAAAGTTATTTCCGTCAATCTCCATAGCTGATAAGAGTATATCTAAAGCATAAGCTTGTTCTTTTTCCATAATAGCAATAACTGCTTTCATAGAATAAATATCAACATCATCTTTCACTACTTTTTCATATTCATTAATACTTTTTTTGGCTTCCTCTAACTCACCCTTATCTATAAAACTTTCAATCATTTTTTTTATTTTATTCATTCTATTATTGATAGTTATGTCACTCATCGCACTCACCTTTATTAATAGAGGCTAATATTTCCTCCATATATTTAATCAATTTCTTATTACACATATATACCTTATATATCTTATATCATTTTTTAATCATACTTTTTAACTAAATATATAAACATAAAAACTAACTTCATTTTTATTAATATTAATGCTGTAATATAATATTTTTTACAAATTAATTCTGTATCAGAAATTTTAAAATACATGTGCTATATAATTTTAATTTTTAGAGTTAAACTTTTTATATAAATTTAAAATAGGTATTCCTTGTTTATAATCAAATTCATATATATTCGCATTTGTACTATATTTAATATTAGATAACTTTATTTCTTTATTATTGAATATGATTTCATTTTTCATAATTAAATTAAAAAATTTTATAAAATCTAAATCTAGTCCATGGCTTGTTGATTTAAATATTTCACCATCAATTTTATTCTCATTTATTTCATTAAAAATACATCCATCTATACCTAGGCAAAATTTCTTCTTTTCATTACAAGTTATCAATCCATCATTTACTCCATGATATGATATTATTTTACATTTGTTTTCAAACTTATTATATATGGACGTTAAATCTAATATCTCTCTATCATATTTTTTATATATTTTAGCTAGATATTCAAATTGTATAGAAATACTGAATTTGTTATAACACTGTAAAATTTCCCTATTATTTATTAAATATTGAGGAAATAACCATGCTGAATTATCTATTATCAAACTAAATAACTCTGGTGCAAAGGCATTACATAAATATGCCAGATACGCTCCATGTGAATCCCCATATATCATTATTTTTCCTTCATTAATGTTAAATTTATTATCATTTATAATAGCTTTAATTACTAATACTGCTGTTATATTATCTATAGCCTGCATGATCCCCATATCATTAAAATTAAATATGTGTTCATTTAAATCCTCTTTTAGATCTAAATGAACATCATAATTACTTATTATCTTTAAAAATTCCCTTACATTTATCTTATCATTATCATATATACATTTATATTCATCAGCTGTAACTATTCTTTTTATATAATCTTGATTCAATTGAAAATTTACATTATCAGGTTTTTGCATAAATTCCCATCCAAAGTAATCACATTGAACAGTTACTAAATTATGCTCATCAGAAAATTTACCCCTCATTTTTTTATAAACATTTGAGCTTGCATTTCCTCCAAAACCTGGTATCATCAATAATATTCCAGTATCTTTATTGATTTCATGTTCAGGTTCGTTAAAATATATTTTAAGCTTTCGTGGTGATTTTTCATGTGAATATATGCTTGGATGTGCATCTATTTCAAATTCATATTCTTTGCTCATTATTTTCTCCCCAGCTTAACAAATTTATTTTCTAAAAAAATATTTGTTATTCAAATAACTACAGGCTTATTTATTAATTATAGTGCATATTTTCATAATATCATCTTTACTTAATGAAACAGAACTTGGCAAATTAAGTCCTCTTTCTTCCAATTCTTCTGTTACTTTCATACTTCCATGCTTTGAGCCCTTGAACGGTGGCATATTATGAACTGCCATAAAAAACGGTCTTGATTCTATTCCATTTTCAGCTAATCTCTTTATTAATTCATCTCTAGTTATAGAGTATTCATCTTCAACTACTATTGAATAAAGCCATTGAACATTTGAGACCCATTCTTTTTCTACTGACAAAGTTATACCTTTAACATTACATAATAATTTATTATATAACTCAGCATTTTCTCTTTTAGCCTTTATATATTCTTGTATATTTTCAAGCTGGGCACATCCCATAGCTGCAAGTAAATTAGGCATTCTATAATTATATCCTATTTCTGGATGATAAAAGGCTTTATTTTCAGTTACAACTTTAGTTTGAGTAGATAAAAACTTTGCTCTATCAGCTAATTTTTCACTATCAGTTACAAGCATTCCTCCTGCACCTGTAGTTATAAGTTTATTACCATTAAAACTAAAACAACCTATATGACCTATAGTACCTACTGCTTTATTCTTATAATAACTTCCTAAAGCCTCTGTAGCGTCTTCAATTACATAAAGCTGATATTTATTAGCTATGTCCATTAACTTATCCATATCTACAGGGTGACCATATATATGTACTGGCATAATAGCTTTAGTTTTTTTTGTTATAAGTTCTTCTATCTTTTCAGCATCCATAACAAAAGTATCTCTACATACATCTATAAAAACTGGTTCTGCTCCTACATATTTTATAGTGTTTACTGGGGAAATAAAAGTTAATGATGGCACTATAACCTCATCCCCCTCACCTATACCTAAAGTTCTTAATGCTAATGCAAGTGCTGCAGTTCCGTTCATTGTAACTACTGACTTATTAATATTTAAAAAATTTGCAAAATCTTTTTCAAATTTATCCACATAGCTTCCAACAGAAGACACCCAGTTTGTATCTAAACATTCCTTAACATATTTCCACTCATTACCATGAATTTCAGGTATGCATAATGGTATCATATATTCAACCCCATTCTATAATTTATTTAAATTATGTAGTTATCATTATTATAAAATGAATATTATTAATTTAGAAAAAGACTTGCTAATGATAACAAGTCCTTATATCTTAAACATTGTATATATCTGCTTTATAATACTTCATATTATTCTTTATCCATCCAATAGTTTCTTTTAATCCATCATCTAGACTATACTGCGGTCTCCATTCAGTTAATTCTTTAATCTTTCTATTATCAGCCAATAATCTATTTACTTCGCTATTTACTGGTCTAATTCTTTCATCATCACAATGTATATTAATATTTTTCCCTATAATATTAGCAATCTTTTTTACTGTATCACCTATAGAAATTTCATAGTTAGAACCTGCATTTATTACTTCACCCACTGTTTTATCACTTTCCGCAATTTTAACAAAAGCCTCTGCTGTATCTTTTACATAATTAAAATCTCTTGTTGGCTTTAAACTTCCAAGTTTTATTTCAGTTTTTCCTGATAGAATTTGTGATATTATAGTTGGTATTACTGCTCTTGCAGATTGCCTTGGCCCATAAGTATTAAATGGTCTTATAGTAGTCACTGGCAAATTAAAGCTTTTATAAAAGCTTTCTGCTATTTTATCCGCACCTATTTTAGATGCAGAATATGGAGATTGACCTTGCAACGGATGTTTTTCATCTATAGGTACATATAATGCTGTGCCATAAGTTTCTGATGTAGATGTATGTATTATTTTTTGCACATCATATTCTCTACAAGCTTCAAGCACATTAGTAGTTCCTTCTACATTTGTTCTTACATATGCCATAGGTGATAAATATGAATATGGAATAGCTATAAGTGCTGCTAAATGGAATACAACATTTTGTCCTTTAACAACTCTTTTCATATTATCGTATTCTCTTATGTCACCTGTAATAACATTAATATTATCCTTAATATTTTTATCAAATGTATCTATCCATCCCCAATTATTAAAAGAATTATATTGAACAAGTGCTGTAACTTCTGCTCCTAAATTCACTAATCTTTCTGTTAAATGACTTCCTATAAACCCTTCTGAACCTGTAACTAATATCCTTTTCCCTTTTAAATTCATTTAAAACTCTCCCAATTATAGATTTGTGATAGCTTTTTCTTCTATACTATTTATTATATAATCTTCTTCCCATGGATTATTTATTTTCTTATACCATAGCCCATCTGTTTTTTCAAAAATATCTGTGTTCCAAAATTTATCAGCTATATTCCAAAATTCTTTTACAGTATATCCTGTAAAATTTAAGAAGTCTTCTAATGCTTTAGTATCTACTAAAGAGTTTTCATGTTTTTTTAATAATTCTAATCCTTCTTTTCTAGTTATTTTACCTCCTCTTATCCAGTAACCTACTACATCTGTAGCTCTTCCAAATCCAAACTTAGGATATTTAAGCCATGGGTGCACAAGATATGCATATGAATCAACTTGATCATAGTCTTCTATAAATCCTTCCCTTATCCATTCATTTCCAAGGGATCTAAATCCATATTTTTTAGCTATTTGATAATTTTTATACCCATCCCATTTTACAAAATATCCCAGATAAATAGGCTCAAGCTCAGCTTTTTCTATCTCTTTATCTGTTGGATATACCAACATATTAATTTCTTCTTGCCTTATACCTTTATTTAGCCAAAAATCAAAATCTATTTTTTTAGCTACATCATTATTAATTTGATCTTTTGCACTATAGGTTTCCTTATTTTCTAATACTCCACCATATTCGTAACTCACATTTTCCCCATATACCACTAACTTTATCCCAAGCTTTATAGCCATTTTTATAGGAAATACATATATAGCTCTATCTATAGCCCATGTTGGACTTCCAAACTCTTCAAAAGCAATTTTCATCATTCTTCTTACCAAATCTGGATTTTGATTAAGAGTTATTATATCACAACTAAAGGCATCAGCTATATTTTGAAAATTATGTCTACCAGTTTTTGTATGAGTAAATGGGTCACTAACTGAAACTAGCAAAGGGTTCATCCCCATTAGTTCCTTCATAACATAAGTCTGATAATGGCTATCCTTACCTCCACTTACAGCTATTATACAATCGTAACTTCCATTATTACTTCTATATTTATTGCATAATTTCTTTAATTCTTCAAATCTTTTATTGTAATCTATACTTTTCTTTTCTTCAGCGTGTCTACAGGCTTGACAAATTCCTTCCTCATCTAAAATAAGTCCTGGTTTTGTATTTGGCATAAAACAATTTTTACAATATCTAACTTTATTCATATATAGTCCCCTTTACTACTTTTTATATTTCTTAACTTTTCCCGGAATTCCTACAACTAATTTATCATTATCTATGTTGTTAATTACAACTGACCCTGCTCCTATTGTAACATTACTGCCTATATTTACATTCTGAATTATAATACTTCCAATACCAATATGAGAATTATGTCCAATTGTCACATTTCCCCCTATAGACGCATTTGGAGAGATATGACAATTAAATCCTATTTTACAATCATGCTCAATTATAGACGCTGTATTTATAATGCAATTAGATTCTATACGTGCACCTGCATTTATTATTGCTCCAGCCATAATACAGTTTCCTTCTCCTATTTCGGCATATAGCGAAACTATAGAATTTTTATGTTTCAAAATAGGTAATTTAAATCCAATACTTTTTAAATTATTAAAAATCTTCTCTCTAATTTTCATATCGTTTAATGCCCCTATACATATAAAAGCATTTTTTACTCCCTTTGAATATATATCACTTAAAACATCATCATTTCCAATTATAGGTATATCTAGCAAATAGCCCTTCTTCTCATTATCTGTTATTCCTATAATTTCATATTTATTAGTACTTTTAATTATATCTATAATAACTTTACAATGCCCTCCTGCTCCTATAAGAACTATTTTTTCCATAAAAATCACCTATAACACTAAAACTTTTCTCGTATTAACATAAAAGCCTCAGCATAATTTACCCCACATGAAGCTCCTCTATACCTTGCTAAGGCTTTCATATTATCTAAACTTCTTGGTAGGGGAGGATTTTGTAATTCTGATTCATATATATTCATTATCTCTAATTTTTTATCAATAAACTCTGTTATATCAGAATATACATTAGGAATAAATAAATTTTCTGACAAAGCAGGTGCTATTTCCGTTTCCGAAATACACTCATACATCAGAATTTTATTAATAAAAGGATATCTAAAGCTCTTAGTACAACTAAATATAGCTCTTGCTGCTATCTGATGATCTGTATGTATATCGGATCTATTATTCATATAAACTATTTCTGGTTTTACATCATTTATTAATTCAGATATAGAACTTATAATTTGTGAAAAATCTATACTATGTAACTTTGTTGTAGTAAAGCCTAATTTATATACCTTTTTAAATCCATATATTTTTGATACATCCTCTATTTGTTTTTCTCTTTTATACATAAATTCTCTACTATATCCCAAAAGTTCATCCGCTTTAGTTATTATTGCCCAATATATTTCATCGCCAATGTTCTTGTGTTTTAAAAGAGTTCCTCCACATCCTAGTGTTTCATCATCAGGATGAACTGATATTACAAGTACTTTCATATGTCAATCTCCTTATTCTAAAACATCACCTATTTTTAAACTATTTTCTACTTTCTCTAACATAATTCCATTTTCTTTATACATAATTTTCTTAATTAATATAATATTATCCTTTGTTTTAATACCTATTCCTTTATTATGTTCAATAAACAATATTGTTCCTGGAATAGCGTTTTTATAAATATCATGACATTTTTTTTCTTTAGCTTCCAAAACAATTAGCTCATTTCCTTTATAAAAAGTACTAGCTCCAGGATATGGGAAGGTTATAGCTCTTATTAAATTGTATATATTTGTAGAACTGTCTTTCCAATTTATAATGCCATCCTTTTTTCCCCTTTTCGTTCTATATGTAGCTAATTTAGTATCTTGAGATATTGAAATAATATTTCCATTCATTATAACTGGATAATAAATTCTAACAAGTTCAACACATATGTCATAGACCTTATCCAATACTTCTCTTATTGTGTATTCGTAATCAATTTTGAATTCTTTTTGAGCTATAATATTACCTGAATCTACTCCTGAATCTATCCAAAACATTGAAACACAGCCAACTTTATATCCTTCTGCTATTTGCCATGCTAATACACTTCTTCCTCTATCTTTAGGCAATTTAGAAGGATGAAATCCTATAACACCTATTTTAGCTGAATTTATTATTTTATCATTTATAAGCTGAGACCAACCAACAACAAAAATTATATCTGGTTGTAGCTGATTTATTTCCTCTGAATATTTATTAATATTATCTACTTTAACTAATTGTTCAGGACTAACTATATCATCAAAGGTAACAAAATCAGAATATTGATTCCCTATATCATCTTTTAAAACATATACTTTTAATAATTCTGTATTATTATCATTATTCAAATACTCAGTTATCCTTCTTCCACTATTTAATCCACCTATAATAACTACTTTCATTTTATTTTCCCTCTAATAAGTTAATTTTTTGTTAATAAGATTCTTATTTATATATACATCTTTCAAAATGTGCACTATTCTTTTACTGGTATTACCGTCTCCATAGACATTTTCAATATAATTTAGCTGACTCCTAAAAGAATTATCATTCAATGCTATATCAATAGCTTTAATTATATCATTTTCATTATATCCACAATCTATTATATTTTTATTTCTTATCCTTCCTTTTTGTCTGTCTCCAATATTCACTACTGGAATATTGAACACAGGCGCTTCTATTATTCCACTAGAAGAATTTCCAATGATAATATCTGAATATTTTAATAAACTTAAATATTTTAATTGACCTAATGAATATATAATATTAACATTTTCATTTAAACTTTCATATTTTTTTATTTTATCTATTATAATCTTGCTTCCAAAATCTGCATTTGGATATGTAAATATAATTTGTGCATCATACTTTTTCAATGCTTTTATTAATTGATCTATTTGATATTCAGTATTATCTAAATCTAAAGTTACAGGATGATATGTTACTAGAAAAACCTCCCTATTAAATTTAATATTTAATTGCTTTTCTAATTCTTCTTTTGACATAAAATTTATCCTTTTTATACTCTCTACGCCTGATTGTCCTACATTATGTACTCTCCAACTTTCTTCGCCCATTTTTATAATTCTCTCTTTATAATATTCTGCCCCAGCTAAATGTATGTGGGCCATTTTAGTTATAGCATGTCTAATTTGTTCGTCTATCAATCCTTCTGTAGATTCTCCACCATTCATATGGGCTATAGGTATATTCATCATCATAGCACATGTCGCTGCTACAAAAGTTTCATATCTATCTCCTAATATAAGCAAAATATCTGGTTTTAATCTATCAAAAGCTGATGCTAATTGTATCATTTCAATCCCCATAGATTTTAAGACAGCACTTTTATTATTAGAACTTATCATCATATCAATTTCTTCATCTATATTAAAACCATCTTTTTTTATTTGCTCTATAGTTAATCCATACTCTGGTACAAGATGATTTCCTGTAGCTATTAATTGAAGTTCTAAATCTTTATCTTCTTCTATTGCTTTCATTGTCCAATAAAGCAATCCATATTCAGCTCTAGTTCCTGTAACAACTAAAATTTTTCTCAAACAACCACCTACCTAACATTATTAAGAGTTATAAATGAATCCTCTTCTATATTATTTAATGCTTTTTTACCTATTATTTCATCAACATAAATAGGACTTAATCCGACTCCTGGCCTTTTAAAAGTAATATTGTTATAAGATAACTCGTCCCCTAGCTTAATAAACTTAGATGCTACTATACTTTTTCTTGCAACCTTTCTAGTATTTTTTTCATTTGAATTACATTTTTTAATACCATCTCCAAATGCTTTTTCAATATTTCTAATACCTGCCACCATATGTTTGAGTTCTTGTGGATCTAAAGATGCTCTATGATCAGGTCCTTCCATTTTTTTATCTAATGTAAAATGTTTTTCTATAACTTTGGCTCCCATAGTTACTGCTGCAATGGGTATTTCTATTCCAACTGTATGATCAGAATATCCTATAGGAAGTTTAAATGCATTTTTTAGCGTAATCATAGCATTTAAATTAACATCTTCATAATCCGTAGGATAATTTGATGTACAATGTAATAATGTTATATTTTCATTTCCACTTTCTTTTATAACATTAACTGCTATCTCTACTTCCCCCAAATTGCCCATACCTGTAGATAGTATAATAGGTTTATTTAGCTTTGATATATATTTAAGAAGCGGAATATTAGTTAAATCTCCTGAACTTATTTTATATAATGGAATATCAAGTTTTTCAAGTAAATCTACACTTTCAAAATCAAATGGTGTTGATATAAACATTAATCCCTTTTCTTCACAATATTTTTTTAAAATAATATGCTTTTCATAAGATAACTCTAATTTTTTTAACATATCATATTGATTTCCACTACCCGTAGTTTCTTTTTGATATTCTGCCTTAGGAGCATTTTTAACTACTAAACTTTCGGTTTTAAATGTCTGAAATTTTATAGCATCTACTCCCGCTTCAACCGCTTTATCTACAAGTTGTTTAGCTATATTTATATCACCATTATGATTTACTCCTGCTTCTGCTATTATAAAAGCTTTATTCATCATAGTTCCCCTTTATTTAAATATTTTCATATTATTTCCAACAAATAAAATTTATGTAATATTTGCAATCCATTAATTACTTCTCTTTGTTCATTTTCTATTTTAAATGTCCATGATCTTAATGGATCATCTTCTTTTTTGTCTATATCTATATCTATATTAAAGGAATAAAACTTACATTGATTTCCTTTTTTATTTATATAATTTGCTATCGTTTTCTTTGAAAATATATTCCAACCCACTTGCCATGGTCCACTGTCAGAAGATTTTCTGCTTCTAATAAGAACATCTATTTCTTCAGGATTAAAAATACCAAATATATAAATTCTCCCAGTATCTTTTTTAAAATTCATTAAATTATCTATCCATGGTTCATATTCATCAAATATACTATGAACTCCACTCATATAAATAACATCATACTTATCATCAGGTAAATTTCTTCCTGTATATATATCTGCGTTAATAAACTCAACATCTTCTACTTCATCTTTAGCCTTATCTAAAAGTTTATCCATTACGTCAATTCCAGTAAACTTTGAATTTTTAAATACAGAATTTAGAAAATACAAAAAATCACCTGTTGCACATCCTACATCTAGTATGTTGCAGCTTTCAAGGGAATCTACATATTTTCTAGAAATATTATAAATAAATTTAAAATATTCCTTCGGATTATTTTTTCTATCTTCCTTCAAATAAAACTCATCATGATCTCTTACTTTTTCCATATTTTTTGCTCCCTTCTATGTTAACTTATAGACTTTCTTCCAATAAAGAAATAATGTAAGGATGAACCTTCCTTCATAGAAAAATCATAACACCCTGTATATAAGCTTTGAAAAACACCAAATTTATTCTTCATATCTTCTTCATCTTTGACGAAATTAATATAAGAAGTCTCATTTAATCTTCCTTTCAACTCAACTTTATATAATCCAGTTTCATTATCACATTTCTGTGCTAAATTATAATAATAATTTTTAGATGCCATCATTGTAAATATCACTATGCCATTATCATTTAACAATTCATAAAATTCATTTAACTTTCTATTAAGCTCAATATCAGATAAATAATATAATACTTGATTTGCAAATATTACATCAAATTTTGTATTCAACGATTTATTCAAATCTGTTTCCTTGTCAATTACAAAAAACTTTTCTTTTCCTGTATGAAATCTACTCTTACAAATATCTATAGCTTCCTGAGATATATCTACACCATAAACTTCAAATCCTTTATCCTTAAAATATAAGGAATGAGTACCATTGCCACATCCAAAATCTAACATTTTATTCTTTTTACCATTATTCAAAAGATTTTTTATATAATGCTCATATATTCTTATAACATGTCCCTCTGGATAAACTATGCCATATCCACCTTTATACTTTTTTTCATAAACTTCTTTATTAATCTCCATGCTTTCCATAATTTAGTTTCCTCCTTATACTCTTATTTTAAATTAAAATTGTTGCCATTTCAAAATCCAATTCATCATCAATATCTAAAGATGTTTTTCTATCCATTATATAAGGAATAGTATTTTCAGTATACCAAGTATTAAATTTTTTCAAAACATCTTTTTTAGCAATATATATAGCTCCATTTAATCTATATACTTTAGGAATTTCTTGTCTCCTTGCATAAAATGTACTATCTTCTAAAAAGTTGGTCATTTTCCCATTTACTATTTTTTTCATCCAATAGGGACTTACTTCACTTTCACATACACTTACTACTGAATCTGCATCTTGTTCTATTAATTTTTCTATAGCTTCATCTATTTGATAAGCTCTTCTAAACGGTGAAGTACATTGTAAACAAATTACATAATCAAAGTTATTATTGTTTTTATCAAAATACTCTATTCCATGAATTATAGGATCAATACCTGGAGTTTCATCTTTTGAAAGTTCCTTAGGTCTTAAATAAGGTACTTCAGCTCCATAATTCATACTAATCTTTGAAATTTCATCATCCTCTGTAGATACAATTAGTTTATCTATATATTTACTCTTTAGTCCTTCTTCTATAGTATAAGCTATCAGCGGTTTGCCATTTAAATCCTTTATGTTCTTTCTAGGTACTCCTTTTGATCCTCCCCTAGCTGGGATAATAGCCAATACTTTTTTATTATTTATCATTTTATTCACCTTTCTTATCACAACATACTAAATCATATATATCCTCATTAACCTTGTTATAATCTTCTATTTTACCGATATCCATCCAATATTCTTTTATTTCATAGCTTCCAATCTTAAATCCATTTTTTATACAAATATTGATTAAATCTGTTATTTCAAAATATGTATCTTTGGGAATATATTTAATTAAATCAGGATTTATACAATATACTCCTGCATTTATTAAATAATCTATACTAGGCTTTTCCTTTACTGAATTTATAAGATTATTTTCTGCATCTATTACTCCATAAGGTATGTGAAATGTATGCTTCCTAACTCCTACTGTTATATCAAACTCACTGTTTTTATGAAATTCCATCATATTCTGTACATTTAAGTTAGTAAATATATCTCCATTGATCACAAAAAAAGGTTTGTCCAAATAATCCTCTGCTAATTTTATGCCTCCAGCTGTTCCTAACCTTTTATTTTCTTTTATATAATTTATCTTTACTCCATACGCAAAACCATCTTGAAAATAATTTTCAATTATCTCTGCTTTATAATTTACGGATATTAAAATATTATTATATCCATATTGCTTAAAATTACTTATTATATGTTGGAGCATAGGATCTTGTCCAACTCTAAGCATTGGTTTAGGTATTTCTTTAGTTAAATGCTCAAGTCTGGTTCCTAACCCACCTGCCATAATAACTACTGAATTTTCTTTGCCATCTGGAAGTAAAATATCACTTATACTTATTAAATCTATTATTTGTCCATTACTATTTACTAACGGGATTTCTTTAACTGCTTTTTTTATAAACAAGTCCTTTACTTCTTCCTTAGTCATATCTAATGTAGCATATATAGGGCTATAATTAATTATATTTTCTATAACACTTTCAAGATTATATCCTTTTAATATAGCTCTTCTAATATCACCATCAGTTATAGTTCCTATTAATTTTTTCACCTCATCTACAACTATTACTATGCCTTTGGCTCCCAAATCTATTTTCTCCAATACCTGTTTTATGGAATAATTTCTATATACAAATAATTCTTCTATATCTTTAAACATATTATCAACCTTATCCTTACTAATATAAAATTTACTATTATTATTATCGTAAAATATAAAAAAAATTTAGGAATAAATACTCCTAAATTTAAAAACATTATATTATAATCTTATCAAATATTTTCCATATTTTGTTATTATTAAAGGTTCTGCCAATTTGTGCAATTGTTTTTTATTTATAAATCTATTTCTATATACTGCTTCTTTAATAAAAGCTATATTTTATTATATACTAATTTAATATTCTATTGATGTTCTCTATTATAATTTGTAAATCCTCATATTCCAACCCTGCATACATTGGCAATCTTAATAATCTAGAACTTAAATCTTCAGTTTTAGGTAAATCACCAAATTTATACCCAAGTTTTTCCCCCATAGGAGATGTATGTAATGGTATATAATGAAATACTGTGTATATGTCATTTGCCTTAAGCTTATCCATTAAATAATCTCTTTCCTTATTTGAATTTAAAAGAATATAGAACATATGATAATTACTTTCACAATAATCAGGTATAATTGGCAACCTTAACTTGCCACCTTTCTCCATACTCTTCAATCCCATATAATAACTATCATAGATATACTTTCTTTTTTTCTGTATTTCATCTATTTTTGTGAATTGAGCCCATAATAATGCACATAATATATCTGATGGTAAGTAACTGGATCCAACATCTACCCACGTATACTTATCTACTTCACCTCTAAAAAATTGATTTCTATTAGTTCCTTTTTCTCTTATTATTTCTGCTGTTTTTGCTAAAGCATCATCATAATTTATAAGAATGGCTCCTCCTTCTCCAGATGTATAATTTTTTGTATTATGAAAACTATAACACCCTATATCACCAATAGTTCCTAAATACTTATCCTTATATTTTGCATTTACACTTTGCGCTGCATCTTCCACAACTTTTAAATTATGCCTTTGTGCTATGGCCATAACTTTATTCATATCACAACTTACACCTGCATAATGAACAACAAATATAGCCTTTGTATTCTTAGTTATTTTATTTTCTATGTGTTTAGGATCTATGTTTAAAGTTTTTTCACATATTTCTACAAAAACAGGTTTAGCCCCCCTAAGCACTACAGCATTAGCTGTAGACACAAAGGTATACGAAGGCATAATAACTTCATCACCTTCTTTTAAATCTAGCATCAAAGCAGCCATATCTAGTGCAGAACTACATGAAGTTGTCATAAGTGCCTTATTTGTCTTAAATCTGTTTTCTATAAATTGACTTACAAGCTTAGTATAATAGCCATCTCCATGTAAGTTTCCTCTATTAATTGCATCTAAAACATATTCTTTTTCCAATTCTGTTATATATGGTTTATTAAACACTATCATAATTATCACTTTCCTAAATTATTTTTTCACATAAGAGAATTCCTTATATCCTCTTATAGCAAATTTATTCTTTATCAAATTATATTGAAAATTTTGTTTTAAATATTTAAAAGAAAATATAATATCAAATTCATTAAAACCAAGCATAGCCCTCATCGGAGAACTACCTGAAAATCTAGGGTTTATTTCCAAAACAAAATACTTATCATCCTTTTTTAGGATTTGTATGTTTATAATTAATTCATTTTTAATTAAATTATGTATTTTTAAAGCAATCTCTTTAATTATATAATTCTCCTCAATATATGCGTATTGAGTAGCTCCTTTACAAAGAATCCTTTTCATTATTAATACTTTAACATCTTTATTATTTAAATTAATTAAAGAGATTGTATACTCTTCTCCCTCTTCTATGTATTCTTGTATAATAAATTTTCTATTATAGGATTTAAACAAATTTATTACGGATTCTAGTTGAGTGGCATTTCTTGCTACATAAATATTTTCAGACGACTTACCTTGAGTTGGTTTTATGATTAATGGATATTTTAATTTGTCCTCTTCTATTTTCTCAAAAGTACATGGAACATATATATTATTTTTAGATAAAAACTCATTTGCATTACTTTTATTATTAAATAATTTTATTAAATTATAATCGTTAACCCATGCATCTACATCTTTAAAATGACATTTATTTCTTGATATTACTTCCATTTCAGCTTCTGACCCTGGTATCAGAACATCTATTTTTTCCCTTATTATCAGCTCCATTAATGCCTCTAAATAAATATTACTTTTAGCACTAGGTAAAACATAATATTTATCAGCTAAGTCTTTGTAAGCTATTAAATCTGAATTAGATGCCACTATTAATCTTATACTATTTCTATATCGACTAAGACTTATTATTTTAATTAATCCCTCTCCAACCCCATAAGAACTAGTGCCTGTGACTAAAACATTATAACATTTCATATTTTATTCTCCTTATCAAATTCTGTATATTATTAGATAATATTTCTTGTGCCTGAAATCTTAATAAATATTTTTTTCCATTGTATGCTAACTTTAATATTTGAAAAAGGCAATTTTTATAAATAACATAAATACACCTATCAAAGAAAAAAACATTGTTAAATATACTTTCCACATATATTTTTTCTTCATTTAAACTTAATAAATTTAGATGAATATATTTTGAATTTCCACCCATATATATTCTATTTCGTATATTGTTATTTAAGTTAAAGTTATAATCATATAGTAAATCCATATTATAAAATCTTCTCATTATTTGTAAATTGTTATTATTGATTTCTAAGAAACACATCCTAGGATCCCCATCCCTTGGCATTCCTAACGAACCCACATTAATAAATATATTGTCCTTAACTGTTTTTATAAATGGTCTGTGAGTATGTCCACATATATAATTCATTCCACTTCTAAATTTATAATTACTCCATTTAATAAAACTTAAGTCTGGATAAAAATAATCATTTATTATATCCGAAATTCCTCCATGTGATAATGTATAATGCATGGTGTTTATTTTTATATCTAGTTGATTAAAATTTATGTTAGAAAATAATTCCATTATCTTTTTCTTATGCTTATAATTAGACTTTATGGTTTCATTTAAACTATTTGAGAATTTAATTTTAAATTCTGTCAACCCTAAATGATTAAAAAAAGCTGCATCATGATTACCAATACATATATCCATATTCCATTTATTTATCATAACTTTAAGCAATTCAATAATCCTAACATCAAACTTATAATATCCTATTATATCTCCTAAAAAATACAATTTAATTTCGTCTGAAATACTCAATAAATACTTGTAAAATTCCCTTAATGCAAAATAATTATTATGTAAATCTGAAAATATAATATGTCTCATTTGTATTTACCTCTATCTGCCATAGAACTATAATACATATGTTGAATGCCTTCTTTTATATTTACAAAATTCACATTCATTTCTGTACATATTTTTTTATTCTGAATATGTACAGAAGTACTTTCTTCTTTATCTATACTTAATAATTTAGAACTAGATTTATAAACAGAAATAATAATTTTAGCTAATTCAGATATTTTACACGAATTCCCAGTAGCTAAATTATAAATTCCTGTTTTAGTATTATTCATTACAATATTATATACAACTTTACATATATCAGATATATATACATAATCTTGAGTTCTTACTCCATTCCCATATATCTCAATATCTTTATTTTTTATAGCTTTATAAATCATATCCTCTAAAATTCCTATATTACTTTTACCTATTCCATAAGGTGAAGATAATCGTAAAATAAATTCTTTGTTTTTATAATATGTATGAATTAGCCTTTCGCCATACAACTTGCTTTTAGAATAATCATCCAAAGTATATAAGCTTGATTCTTCTGTTATATTTATTAAATCATGATGTCCATATCCATATACAGAAATACTTGAAAAATATATGAATTTATCTACAAAATTTAAAAATGATTTAACAATAAATCTATCAATACTGGTATTAGTCTCAAATAGTTCATTTGTTAAATTTGAAATCTGTTTTTTGGGAATACATGCCGCTGTATGAATTAATATAGATTTTGATTTTAAAACTTTTCTCATCCATTCTATATTTTTATAGTCGCTGTAAACTATATTATCTAATACATAATTACTACTAGAATGACTTATTCCTATAACATTGACTTCGTCAATATTACTGAAAAAATTTATTAGAGACTTTCCTATAAAACCATTTGCTCCTGTAATATAAATATTTCTCTTTTCCATATTGGCCTCTCTTTTATATTAACATTTTTATTACTTTAGCTGGATTTCCGGCTACCATTGTATATGGTGGAACATCATCTATAACAACAGCTCCTCCTGCAATTAATGAATATTTTCCTATATTTATATGGTCAATTATAGTTGCATTAATTCCTATAAAACTTCCTTCATCAACTGTTACATATCCTGCAATATTTGCTCCTGGTGCAATAAAAACGTTATCTTGTATGACTGAATGATGTGATATTATAGAACCTATATTTACAAATACACATTCTCCTATACTTACAAAGTTATCTATTATTACTCCTTGATTTATTATGCTACCATTTTTCACGTAGCTTTCACTAGAAAAAATAGATTTATTTGAAATAAATGATATTGGACTAAATCCCATATTTTTTATCTCCTTATATCTTTTATATCTATTAATCATATTTTTATAGCCTACACAATATAAAATTTCCTTATTATTTAGATGTCTATTTATATTAATGTCATATTTTTTATCTTTAATTGTATCATCAAATACATTTTGTATACAAATATGCTGTTGTATTAATAAAGGTTTAATTTGATTATATAATTCTCCTGATCCAAAAACATTTATATTACTAAATTTGTGTCTTTTGTTATCTTTGTATAACATAATTTACTCACCTTAAATAATTTATTTTCTATTTAACTTCATATTAACTTCATATTTTTATCACTTATCATATATGTTTATATTATTAAATATTTCAATCAATTGATTAATAGAATTCTTTAGTTGAAATCTTCCAACTATTTCCTTCATTATTTTTCCTTTATCTTTTCTGTAATTTACATCTAAGTATAATCTGGTAACTTCATTTATGTATTCATCAAATGTACTTCCTACAGCATTCTCTTTTCCTACATACATCAACCCATCAGACTCTTCTGAAAATATTATAATAGGCAGTTTCATATTCATAGCCATAGCTATACTAATTCCTCCTCCAGATCTTTTAGGATTGATATATATATCACATAATGAATAAACAGCATTTAAATCATCTTCAAAATTAACTCTTATTATACTATTATCTATTAAATCACTATATTTCATATTCATTTCATTAATATTACTGTTGCCAACAATCAACCATTTACTACCTGGATTTTCTTTTATAAAAGAACAAATATTTTCAATAAACTCTTTATCCATTTCTGAATTCAATCTACTACCTACTGTCACCATAACAAAATCATTTTCTTTAAGATTAAAATCTTTTCTTAAATATTGTTTTCTAATTTTAGAATCTAAGTTCAAACCATAATTAAATTGAATTATATCACCTTCATTAAGCGATAAATATCTTGAATTTTGTCTAATAACTTCATCTCTATTTCCACATAAATATTTATGTGCTTTAGTTGAAAAATAATTTCCACCTGTACTCATATAAACTATTTTATAATAATTATATAAAACTCTAGTTACCAAGGAATTTTCACTATTAGTTAAAATAATTTCAGGGGAAAATTTACTTATATTTTCCAATAAATCTGTTACTTGTTCATCCTTGTTCTTCTCTACATCACAATAATATATTTCTACACCACTATTTTTTATGTAATCATAATGCACACTTTTTAAGTTTTGAGATATATAAGAAGAATATATATGAGGAATAATTTCTCCAATCTTTTTACAATATAAATTATCTTCCACAAAAATTTTAACATTATATTTCGGATAATATTTTTTAATACTAATAGCATAATCTATAATAACTTTAGTTGGAGAGTGTTTGATACCCAAAAGTTGATCTGTTACTATTGCTATATTATTGATATCTTTCTTAAAACTAATCTTTTCTTTCTCAATATAGTTGAATATTGGATTAGCTAATTTATCTATTACTTGTGTAATATCTAAATAATAATCATCATAAATTCCTAAATTCTGCCTACATATCCAAGATATAATTTGCCATAAAAATTCATAATGATATTTTATATTATTTTTATCATTTATAATTATTTTCATTGCATATTCACAGATCAATGAGTTTTCTGGATAAATAACTGCAAGTAATGAAACTATATATAATCTCAAATTAAAACCAATATCCTCCATTTGTACATAGTCAAATAGCACATTAAATATATATTTTCTATATTTTAGCTCAATATCGGTTAATGCTGTAAATATTTTAAACAAAAACCTATTTACTTCCATATTGTTATAATTATAAAAATTAATAGTTATATAAGGTAAAATAAATATATTTTCATGTACCTTATCTATGAATATCTGATTTATATTTATTTCATTTGCTTCAAAATTACTTAAATTAATTAAATAATCGTCTTTATTTTCAGCTATGTTAAAATAATAAGTACAATTATTATATATATATTTTTTATTTAATATAGTTTTATTATTTTTATTGTTATAATCAAAATTTTTTATGATATCAAAATATTGAAAATTATTATTTTTCATCATAAATCTATATATTTGAAAATAGTTTCTTAAGTTTATATTTATGTATATTTTCCCTTGCACTACCTCTTCATTTATACTAGCAAAATTACTTATAGAATTTATAAAATCATACAAATCATTATCTTTTTTATAAAAATTTTGTTCTTCATTATCTATAAAATATATAAAATCATCAATTAAAGAATTGTAAACTCTAAACCAACTAAATAATATATCTTTACAATTTGATAAAACAACTATCTTATTTAAATCATTATACTCTTTTTTATAATAGTCAATTAAGTATGGTAAATAATCAATAGAAAAATTATTTATGTGCATATCATCATATATATGCACATAATATCCTTGTCTATCAAACTCATTTATCATTTCATAAAATCTATGTTTTAATTGTATCGAATGTTGAAAAACTAACAATAAATTTTTCATTTAAATACTCCTATTCTTGTTATATATAGATTATAATTTTTCTAACAATCTTCTAGCTTCTTCATCTTTTTCTTCTATTTCTTTTAAATATTTTATTGCTAATTCTTTTTCTCCTACTAAATTTAAAATATATCCTAAACTAAATACTGTATCTATATTGTAAGAGTTTATATTGTATGATTTAAATAACAATAATATAACTTCATCATAAAAACCAATACTATAAAATAAATTTGAAAGCTTGTTTAATAATTTATCTGTATCATTTTCCATATTAGATGCAATTTTAATAATCACTTCAATATTTAAATTGTATTCTTTCATTAGGATTATAAGTAAATCAAAAAGTAATTCTGTATTGATATCCTTGTCTATTTTTGACAAAATATACTTTATATTATTTTCAACTTTAAATGTACAATTTATAGTTTCCATTTTATAACTCCTAACATCTATATTTCTACTACTCTCTTTATCAATGGTATATTTTCTTCAAAAACATAATTTAAATCTGTATATAATTTATTAAAACCTAATATTAGTTTTTTACTTTTTGTAATCTCATCTTCTTTCTCATCTTCTTTATATCTAAAATTTTTAGCATTTTTATTAAATACATCTTCAATCATAACACTTATAAAATCCAATTCTCTAAAATTATCTATTATATTATTTATCCTATATATTTTTTTCATTAATTTTAATATTTCACTTTTATTATTGGTTTTTAATATTTTCCCAGTGATATATTTGCCTTCTTTACATTTTTTATTTATATCTATTATTTGCGATAAAATTTTATTAAACTGACCTATAACTTTACCTTTATCAATATTTTCTTCAATTAAATATTGAGATATATTTTTATTAATTTTTTCTTGTCCAAATATATTTAAATTTTCATCTAAATCCATTATTAAAGTTCCCTGTATATGTGCTCCCCCTTCTGTACTATTTATAAATATTGTATCTTCATTACTTTTAATAAAATTTTCAAAGCCACTTCTAAACAGATCTAATGTATATGATGTAAGTATTTTTTCACCTTGTATACTTTTTACAAAAATCTTTCCGTGATTTGTTACATCTTCAGCTAATCCTAATTCAGTACAATTAGCATAGCTTTGATTATTGGTATAAGCTAAATCTTGCCCTATAAATGATATAGGGTTACATCCTAAATACTTTGCCAATGATGTACATGCATGAGCAACTGAACCTTGTTGAAATAATACCTCGATATTTTTTCCTAAAATATCTTCAATATATGTATTAACTCCTGCTCTAAAAAATATTTTTTGTCCATTATAACTATTAACTAATTTGCTATTAGTTCCTTCATGAAATACTAATGGAATTTTACATTCTAACTCTTCCTCCACCATATGATATATTTCATCACACGGATCAACAGCACACATAAAATCCGGCATTATACCTCTTTCTAATAAAGGTTTCAATGTTCTATTTCCAGCTATTATTATAACGTTATTTTGAACATCTTTTAGTTTATTTATATTCTTTTCTAAGGATGGACCTGCTGATACAATAACAGCTGGCTTATTACTAAAAATACCTTTAATTGTATTTATAAAAGTACTGTTAATTATTATAGGTATATTATTTAAATAACTGCTAAATATATCTTTACCTATTGTATCCATAGTCTTTACATTACATAAACAATTTAAGGTATACTCTCTCAAGTTTGACAAAAAACCCTTGACTACTTCATCATAAACTTTATCATAATTAAAATTATTTATAAGTATAAAATTATCATAATCAGTTCTAATTAAAAATGCTCCAATAATACTTTTACTTTCTTCTAGGTTATCTAAATAGTATAAATTCACTCTATCATCTTCAAGTATTTGACTACTTTCTTCACTTTTTAAAAAACTCATTATTTTAGTTATATTAGGCTCAACAATTAAGATTTTATTAAATATACTTGTTTTTTTTAATATCTCTAAAATATACTTTCCATTAATTAATCCTATTAATATTATTGAAGTTTCTGAATTTATATTTTTTATACTATTCAATGTCTTCTTTTCATCAACATTACCTATACTAATATCTTCTTTTGATTCTACAAAAGATTCTTTTACTTTATCAACTTTGTCTAATGTGATTTTTGTTATAGCATTCATATTAAATTACTCCTTGCTTATATCAATAAATATAGATTTCATATGTAAATTCATATAACTTAATAGATTTCCATTACATTTTAATGCTTCTTTAAAATACTTAACAGCCAAATCAAAACTACCTTTTTCTATGTAATTGTTGGCAATAAACGACAATATAAATAACTTGTCTTCATTATTACTTAGATTCTTATATAAAATTCTAGCCTTATCAGTTTGATAAATTTGTTTAATATAATTTATCCCTCTATCTATATACAATTGAAAAACATTATAATATTTTTCATAATTTTCAATTCTATCTATTATAAATTCATATGCTATAGCAATATATACTTTATTGCCCTCAATATCGTTATTTCTAATATTTGAGTTTATAAGATATTGTTCAAATTTTCCATTGAAGTTATAATGTTCATTTACTAGGTATTTAAATATTTTTCTAATATCATCTATATCCATTTTTTTAAAGTAATGTATTATCTTATCAAAATCATCTATATACTGAAAAACATCATAATAAAAAGTAAAACAATTTTTAAAATCTACTTTTTCAATGATGTTGTCTATTGTTGTATTTTTATTTTCATTAGAAATCCTCAACTTATTTAATAATCCATACTCATCGTTTACATTGGATAAATTATAAAAAATATCATATGCATCAGTTTTATTTATATTTTGCAATATTTTTTCAACAGAAAACGCAAAATACTCTTTTAAGTTATTATCTTTTAAATTATTATAATATTCCACCAAAGACTTATAATTTTTTTCAGCTATTAAGTATTTTACATTTATATTACATAATTCATATTTATCAATTATAAAATTTAAATATTTTTTGCACTGCTCTACTTCACCATTTTCAATATAATATGTAGCTAATTCAAAAGACGCATTAGATATGCTTTGATCATCTATAAAATATGATATTAATTTTGTATCTTTAGCTATTTCTAAATTATCATAATTTGTTATAAGTTCTAGGTATTCCTTGAAATATTTTAATCCGTCTTCTTTATTTCCTATTTTTACATTAATCATTCCAAGTAAGTAATACATATCTATATAATCTTTTCTATATTTTATTACATCCTTGGCTACCTCTATAGCTTCGTAATATTGTTCCATATTAAATGCTGTTTTAGCATATGCTGCTAAAGCATATAAAAAATCTTTTTTATTATTTCTAAGCTTTGAATAAAGCTTTCTAAATTCCTCTAACGCTTTATCATCTTTGCCATACATATTATAAGTTACTGCTAATTGGTATATATAATATAAATTATTTGGATTTTCCTGTAATTGTTCTATTAATAATGACGAAGTTCTTTGAAACTTTTTTCTAATTAACACCTTATCTGTTAAAACATATCCAAAATGAGTTATGCTTATATTTGCACTTAAATTAGGCCTCTTACACATAGGTTGATTGTGAACAGCTCCTTCATACTTAAAGCTACCATCATTTCTAAATATTCTAGGGGATAATAATGAACTAAATTTATTTTCATTATCTTCATAATATAAATTTTTAACTATTAAAGAAATTGTATTAAAATCTTTTAATTTTTCATTTATTAATAATTTAATTAGTTCATCTGTATTATCCAATCTTTCATCTGCATCTATTATTAATATCCATTCTCCTTTTGCATAAGATATAGATATGTTTCTCATATTTGAAAAATTATTATTCCATAAATGTATATATATTTTATCTGTATACCTTTTGGCTATTTCTATAGTATTATCTTTAGACCCCGTATCTATAATTATAAGTTCTGCTATATTATTTTCTAAAAGAGGTTTTAAACTATTCAGACATCTTTCCAAATTTTTTTCTTCATCTTTTACCATCATGCATATACTCAATTTATACATAAAATTCACCTCTTTATTTTTCTAAAGTTTCTCTCCAATATTCTAATAATGGTTTAAAATCATATTTTAATGTATCAGAGAACAAATCCATATCCTTATTTTCTAGAGAATTTAATAACTGTATTAGTTTTTCATTATATTCTTCTAAATTTATATCTTGATTTTTATACTCATCTATTTTTCTAGCTAAAACAGCTAAATTGTCTACAAGTTCTATTACATTTAAAAAATCAGCATTTCCATTTTCTATAGATATATTTATTTCATCACATATATCTAGTATATTATTGATTTCTACTATAATTTCATTCATAATTATTGTCCCTTCTCATAATAATAAAATTTTAATAAAAGCCCTGGATTTCCAGGGCTTTTAAAACTATCTTAATAATTGAAGAACACCTTGTGGTGCCTGATTAGCCTGTGCAAGCATTGCCTGTGCAGCCTGTTGTAAAATATTATTCTTACTAAAGTTCATCATTTCTTTAGCCATATCAACATCTCTTACTCTTGATTCTGCTGAGCTTAAGTTTTCACTTGAAGTATTTAAGTTGTTTATTGTATGTTCTAATCTATTTTGGTATGATCCAAGTTTTGCTCTTTCTGTTGATACTTTATTTATAGCAGTATTTATAGTTGATATTTGAAGTGTAATTGATGCTGCTGTTGTTGCATTTCCAATTACAACTGATGTTGCATCTACTGATAATGCTGCTGAATTCATTGTTGCTATTACTAATGTTATTGTCTGATTTGAGTTTGCTCCTACTTGGAATACTACATTAGAAGCTGAACCATCTATTAATTTTTTTGTATTGAATTCTGTTTGTCCAGCTATTCTATCTATTTCTTTTTGAAGCTGTACTATTTCTTTACCTATCTGATCTCTGTCTGTTCCAACGTTTGTATCATTTGTTCCTTGAACTGCAAGTTCTCTCATTCTTTGAAGAATTGAGTGTGTTTCATTTAATGCTCCTTCTGCTGTCTG
>NZ_JHVC01000009.1 GCF_000619945.1 Clostridium lundense DSM 17049
ATCTTAAAATTACTTTGTGCAATTTTGAAAGAATATTTCTTTCAAAAATTGGTAGAAGCAAGCAGTACGAGGAAACATGAGAAGCGAGGAGCGGAATTTAGTAATCTAAATGAGCACCACAACGAACTTGTTGACGAAGTAATGCGTAGCTTATAACAATTTTAAATGAAACTTCACAGCTAACGCTGAGAAGTACTGATTTAAAACGAAATCGAAGATTTCTGTAAATCAGCATCTGGTGATTATGGCTCAAAGGTAACACCCGTTCCCATACCGAACACGAAGGTTAAGCTTTGAAGCGCTGATGGTACTGCAAGGGAGGCTTTGTGGGAGAGTAAGTCGTCGCCAGGTAATAAAAAAACACCGAGTAAAATCTTGGTGTTTTTTACTTTTTTGTTTTTGGTGAAACATATAAAACTCTATCAGCATTTAAACCAGCATAGAAAACATCTTCTACATTATTAATATTATGAGTTTTCATTTGTTTTTTAACCCATTTCTCATCATGGTTAGTATTTTTTAAATTAGTATACATTATTTTGCCATCAATAATTATGTCACTTAGCAGCCCATTATACTTTGTTGAAATATTTAAGTCACCAGTTGTTACTGGCTGTTTATCTGCCTTTTTTAATACAGACAATTGTCCATCACTCTCTAAGGCCGCAAGTACTACATCATCTATATTAAATATATCTTTTTCTCTTAATTGCATCATTAATTTATTAATAGTAATCTTAACTTTTCTTAAATTATAATCTAATAGTTTACCATTGCTTATTAGTATAATTGGCTCACCATTAACTAATTTTCTAAAATTAATGCTTTTAATATCTAAATAATCTGTAATGACAACCAATATAGTAATAACAACTGCTGAAATTGCAGCTAAAACAGGTGACTCTTGTGGTCCTAATGCGATTCTTACGGAAATAGATCCGAGGCTAATCCCAACTATAAAATCAAAAAACGTTATGGTTGAAAGTAGTTTTCTTCCAATTATTCTTCCGAGGATTAATAGAAGGATATAAGCACAGGTGCTTCTAAAAATTATTTCTATAATTTTTCCCGTCATAATATACTCCTTATATAAATATCTTTATATTTATATATTCACCTCAAGTTTAGGAAATATTCATTTTATTTAAGTCTACAGGCTTTTTATAAAGGAGAGTAAGGCCTTACTTTATGTCAGCAAGGCCTATTTTATTAATTATTTTTAACATATTTATAGGCTAAAAATCAAACTATAATTAATTTTCTTTTGCAATTTTTGTTCCAATAATAAACCATACTATTATCTTTGCTAATAAAATAAATGCCAAAGCTATTGTTACATCTCTATATCTTAAAATTCCTGCAATAAGACATCCAGCACTTTCAATATAGATAAATATGCTATATACTTTACTATTGGTTTTTTCTCTTATAAATACAGTTCTTTCTTCATTTTGGGCAAGTTCTATTTCTTTATACTTATCTGGTGTTTTCATAAGTTTTAAATGGTATATTACACCTAATAGGCCCACTATAGTAAATGCAACTCCGCCACCAAATAATGTGGAGTTATCATAAAATAATAAAGATACAATTAAAAATATCACTCCCATAATGAAAGCTCCAATGTTAAAGTACAATTCTCTTTTCATATAACTCATAAATTAATCCTCCTCAAATATAAATATATTTTCAATAGTGGTATCGAATATAACTGCTATTTTATGTGCAAGAAATATTGATGGATTATACTTACCACTTTCAAGTGAAATTATTGTTTGTCTAGTAACACCACATATCTTCGCAAGATCCTCTTGTGTTAAATTTTTTTCTTTTCTTAGGTTTTTAATTATATTTTTCATTAATACCTCCTTTTAAGCTTTGTAAAGTTAACTTTACATTTTAGGGTATAAATATACCTTAATAAATATTAATTAATAAACTTCCCTATAAATAAAGTATAGTTCACTTTACATTTGAAGTCAAGAAAAAGTTAAGTTAGCTTTACATTTATTAAATTGATTTTTATTTTTAGCTATGTTTTAAATCGGTGTTGAAAATTCATATAATTTTGCAGATATGTTATAACTAGAGATTTGCATAATAAAGATAGAGGATAAGCCATTTCCTTTAAGATGGCTTATCCTTTAATAAACAATATAAGAAAAATGAGAAATTTAGTATTTATAAAAGTATTTTAATAGCATGTAATAGAGTATACTGGGTATTCATCTACTTTTTCAAAACCCAATTTATTTGCAACCCTTTGAGATGGTAAATTATTAACTGTAGTTTCCCATAAAGGAAGTAATCCTTTTTTTAGCTGATTGCATATTAAGTTGTAAGAAATAAATGTTCCATATCCTTTATTTCTTTCCTCAGTATCAAAGGTATCAAGATCAATAAAGTAGTTATTTCCATAAATAAATCCATTGTTTACACATTGAGATAGTATATTATCATTTTTCTTTATTGTCATACCAAAGACCTTCTTTTCAAATTCATTATGGGAAACATATTGTCTATATTCTTTAGAAATAATAGGATAAGAATTTTCACAGATTTCAATGTCTTTGGGAACCTTTAAATAAGAGGTGAATGTTTTGAATTTCTCTTTATTCAAAACGAATGTGTTTTCATGATGCTTACAAAGTTGGTACTCACTTAAAGACTCATTTAAAATACTATCCCATTCTATATCATTATCTGCATAAATTTCAAATTGTTTCTCACCAACTGTCTTTATTATAGGAATAATTTTGCTGTTAAAAATACTACTAATAAAACTTTTATGCTTTGGCAATAGTTCTTTGCATGAAATATATGACCATCTGGAAAAAGCCCAGACAAGAGCAATTTCAGGTTTATCTTTATTATCTACAAATACCTTGCCAGGAAAACTTCCATTTATTACAGCAAGTGCAGGAACTTGATATTTATTTTCATTGAAAAAAGTTTTTATACTAGTAAATTCATCATGCTTTAACTCAATAAACATATATTACTACTCCTTTTTATTTTACTATTATATTTACATTGAGATAATTTACATTTTTTACAGAAAGATCACATCAATATTATACCATGTATTAACAATATTATTGAAATATAATAATATAAGATTTATTTAAAAGGAGATTATAAAAAAATTAAAAATATTTTATATAACATAGTAACATTAAGATAAAATGTGAATACTATATAGAAGATAATGAATATAACAGATAAATTTATATTGATAAGACATGCATATATTGACACTATATAGATAAAAGTTTATATTATATATAAATATATATCTATATAAGAGGTGAAAAAATGAAATTAAATTATGAAGAAAACTCTAAAATAATTAAAGCACTATCTGATCCTAGCAGGTTACAAATAATTGATATATTGTCCTGCGGCGAAAGGTGCGCTTGTGATATATTAGAACACTTTGATTTTACTCAACCTACACTTTCGCATCATATGAAGGTATTAATGGAATGTGGACTTATTAATTGCAGAAAAGAAGGATTATGGAGTTATTATTCATTAAATATTTCTAACTGCAATAAACTAGTTTTATTTTTTATGAATCTTATAACAGATACAGATGAATGTATTTGTAAAGATAAAACTAAATGTAAATGTAAATAAAAAAGGAGTGAATCATTATGAAAAAAATGATTATTTTTGATCCAGCTATGTGTTGTTCAACAGGAGTTTGTGGTCCATCCGTAAACCCTGAATTATTAAGAGTTGCTACAATAATAAATAAATTAAAGATCAAGGGAATATTAATTCAAAGATATAATTTAAGTAGTAATCCACAAACATTTATTGACAACAAGGAAATAAGCAAAATATTAAATAGAGATGGTGTAAAATCACTTCCAATTACAATGGTTGATGGGGTTGTGGTAAAAACAAAAGCTTATCCTACTAATAAAGAATTTTGCAAACTATTAGGTATATCAGAGGATTATTTAAAAGATACTATAAAAAAACCATCTAAAGGCTGCGGTTGTAAAGGTGGATGCTGCTAAAAAAGAAAAGAGGGGTATTAATGTTTAAAAGTTTTAATGTAGATAATATTAGCTTGACAAAATACTTGTTTTTTACAGGAAAAGGTGGAGTAGGTAAAACATCAACAGCATGTTCTACAGCAGTGACTTTAGCTGATAAAGGTAAAAAAATTATGCTTATTAGTACTGATCCAGCTTCAAACCTTCAGGATGTTTTTAATACAGAGTTAAATAATAAAGGAGTTACGATAAAAGAAGTTCCTAATTTAGTAGTGGCAAATTTTGAGCCAGAGGAAGCTGCTGCTGAATATAGGGAAAGTGTAATAGCTCCTTATCGTGGAAAGCTACCAGAAGTAGTTTTGAAAAATATGGAGGAACAACTTTCAGGGTCATGTACTGTTGAAATTGCTGCATTTAATGAATTTTCAAACTTTATAACTGATAAAAAAGCAGCAAAGGAGTATGATCATATTATATTTGATACAGCACCAACAGGGCATACCTTAAGAATGCTTCAACTTCCAGCAGCTTGGAGTAATTTTATTAGTGAAAATACTCATGGTGCATCATGCTTAGGACAGCTTGCAGGGCTTGAAGATAAAAAAGAAGTTTATAAAAATGCTGTTAGTACTTTAGCTGATAAAGAAAAAACTACACTTATACTTGTATCTCGTGCTGAACCATCACCTTTAAAAGAAGCAGAAAGAGCATCTAAAGAGCTTCAAGATATAGGAGTGAATAATCAGATATTAGTTATTAATGGAGTGCTGAAAAGTTATAACGATAGCCTTTCAAATGCAATTTTTAAGAAACAACAAAATGCTTTAAAGGATATTCCAAAACATCTAAGTGGATTAGACATTTTTGAAATTCCGCTAAGGCCTTATAATGTAACAGGATTAGAGAATGTAAGGGCGTTCCTAAAAGATAACAATATTAAATACAATAATGAGAAGCTAAAGACTAATAATATACCTAAATTAAATGATGTAATAGAAGATTTATATAATAATGATAAAAAAGTAATATTTACAATGGGTAAAGGTGGCGTAGGCAAAACCACAATAGCTGCTGCAATTGCTATAGGTCTGGCTAAAAAGGGTAAGAAAGTACATCTCACAACTACTGACCCAGCAGGGCATTTAAAGTTTGTATTAGATGAAGGCTATGGAATTACATTAAGCCATATTGATGAAAAAAAAGAGCTTGAAAAATATAAAGAAGAAGTATTAAGTAAGGTAAGGGATACAATGAGTGAAGAGGATATTGCTTATATTGAAGAGGACTTAAGATCACCATGTACTCAAGAAATTGCTGTGTTTAGGGCTTTTGCACAGATAGTTGAAAGGTCAGAAAATGAAGTTGTGGTTATTGATACAGCACCAACAGGGCATACCCTATTACTTTTAGATTCTACTCAAAGTTATCATAAAGAAATTCAGCGTTCCCAAGGGGATATTCCAGAATCAGTTAAAAAACTTTTACCTAAGCTTAGAAATGAAAGAGAAACAGAAGTTATTATTGTAACATTGGCTGAAACTACTCCAGTTTATGAAGCTATGAGATTGCAGAAAGATTTGAATAGAGCTGGTATACACAGTAAATGGTGGGTTATCAATTCAAGTTTCTATGCATCCAATACAACCAATGATATTTTGAAAGTAAAAGCAAGTAATGAAGTACAATGGATTAACAAGGTAAATGAAATATCTAAAGGTAACTTTGCAGTTATAGAGTGGATGCCACAAGAAGTTAAAGGTGAAAGACTTAGTGATTTAATTAACTAGGCAAAATTCCACTGCAAAATTTAGGCATTAATTTTGTAGTGGAATTTTTAATGTAGAAATAAGGGAGATATATTAAGGAGGAATTAACTATGTCTTTAGAAAATAAAAAAGAAAAGAAGGGGCTTGGAGTATTTGAAAAGTATCTTACTGTATGGGTAGCACTTTGTATAATAGTAGGAATACTTATAGGTCAGTTTATTCCTAGTATACCTGAAACTTTAAATAAATTTGAATATTATAATGTATCTATTCCAGTTGCTATTTTAATTTGGCTTATGATATATCCAATGATGTTAAAAATTGATTTTAATAGCATAGTAAATGCAACTAAAAAACCTAAAGGATTAATAGTTACATGTGTTACTAACTGGCTTATAAAGCCATTTACAATGTATTTTATAGCAGCATTTTTCTTAAAGGTTGTATTTAAATCATTTATTCCGGCAAATCTTGCAACAGATTATTTAGCAGGAGCAGTATTATTAGGAGCAGCACCATGTACAGCTATGGTATTTGTATGGAGTTATCTCACTAAAGGAGATCCAGCCTATACTTTAGTTCAAGTAGCTGTAAATGATCTAATTATTCTAATAGCTTTTACACCTATAGTGGCATTTTTACTAGGGGTAAGTGAGGTTACAGTTCCTTATGGAACCTTAATTTTATCAACTATTTTATTCGTAGTTATACCTTTAACAACAGGATATTTAACAAGAAAATCAGTTATAAAAAATAAAGGTACAGAGTATTTTAATGATGTATTTTTGAAAAAATTTGATAATGTAACCATTATAGGATTACTTTTAACTTTAGTTATAATTTTTTCATTTCAAGGAGAGATTATAATAAATAATCCACTTCATATTTTATTGATTGCAGTACCGCTGACAATCCAAACGTTTTTAATATTTGGAATTGCTTATGGATGGGCAAAGTTATGGAAATTACCTCATAGTATTGCTGCACCAGCAGGTATGATTGGTGCAAGTAACTTCTTTGAATTAGCGGTTGCAGTTGCAATATCACTATTTGGGTTGAAGTCAGGAGCAGCACTTGCAACTGTAGTTGGTGTTTTAACAGAAGTACCTATAATGCTAACTCTTGTGAAGATTGCAAATAATACAAGAGAGTGGTTTAGAATTGAGACAATAAAAGAATAATAAATAAGTTTAATGAGTATACTCCATTGGAATAGGTAAAATATTAAACTGAAGTTTTGTTGAAAATTGTGTAGGTAATAAAAAATAAATTTTATTATTTGCACATTTTTTTATATAAAGCAGGTGAATATTTAAGACAAGAAAGGAAATAAAATATTGACAAAAATAAAATTTCAGAGTAGTATATACCTAAAAGAGTATATAAGTATATAATTATATACTTATATATTAAACTAAAAGGATGTGAAATTTATGGATAAACTAATAGAGTTATTTAAAGCACTATCAGATGAAACCAGAGTAAGAATATTAATATTACTTTATAATAAAAAATTATGTGTATGTCAGATACATGGAATAATGGAAGAGAGTCAGCCAAAAGTATCAAAGCACTTAGCAAAGTTAAAAAACATGGGGTTAATTAAAGATGAGAGGCAAGAGCAGTTTATATATTATTATTTAAATGATGATAATGAAATATTAAAGGATTTACTAGAAAAAATAATTTTAAATTGTGATAATTATCCTATTATAAAAAAGGATTTAAATAAATTAGAAACAGTGAATAAATGTATTATAAAATAAAGATGATAGATACTAGGAGGAGTTTTTATGAATGCAATAGGACAAGTATTTAGTTTCCTTAATGATCAATTATTAAAAATGACATGGTTGTCTGATCTTATACGTTTATTGGTAGAAAAGGTTTTTAAGCTATCTGTAAATGAAAGAGTGGGAGGAAGTATACATTTTTTTATTTATGATACTATAAAGATTTTTATATTATTATCAGTTTTAATTTTTATTATTTCTTATATACAAAGTTACTTTCCACCAGAAAGAACAAAGAAGTTATTAGGCAATATGAAAGGTATTAAAGGAAATATATTAGGAGCATTACTTGGAACAGTAACACCATTTTGTAGTTGTTCAAGTATACCTATATTTATAGGGTTTACTTCCGCAGGTCTTCCACTGGGAATAACATTTTCATTTTTAATATCTTCTCCACTAGTTGATATAGGATCACTTATGATACTTATGTCATTCTTTGGTGTAAAAATAGCTATAGCCTATGTAGTTGTAGGACTTATACTTGCTGTAGTAGGTGGAACTGTTATTGATAAGTTAGGTATGGAAAAATATGTAGAAGGTTATGTAAAAGAAATAGAGAATGTTGATGGAGAAATATTGGAATTAACACGTGAAGAAAGAATATCTTATTCTAAGGAACAAGTGTTAGATATAATTCATAAAGTTTGGTTATATGTTTTAATTGGAGTAGGTATTGGAGCTACAATTCACAATTGGATACCTCAAAATATAATAGAAAATATAATTGGAAGCAAAAATCCATTTGCAGTATTAATTGCTACAGCAGTAGGAATTCCAATGTATGCTGATATATTTGGTACAATTCCAATAGCTGAAGCACTAGTTGGCAAAGGAGTGCAATTGGGAACAGTGTTATCATTCATGATGGCAGTAACAGCACTTTCATTACCATCAATGATTATGCTTAGTAAAGTTGTAAAACGTAAACTATTATATGTATTTGTATCTATAGTAGCAATGGGAATAATAATAATAGGATATTCATTTAATTTATATTCATATATTTTTATGTAAATATAAATAAAGATTAAAGGGAGGAAAATATTATGATAATTAAGATTTTAGGAACAGGATGTGCTAATTGCAAAAAGTTAGAAGAAAATACAAGGGAGGCAGTACAAGTACTAGGTATTGACGCTACCATAGAAAAGGTAACAGAAATTAAAGACATAATGTCATATGGTGTAATGAAAACTCCTGCTCTTGTAGTAGATGGAAAAGTAAAGATAATGGGAAGAGTACCATCAGCAGAAGAAATAAAAAAATATCTTTAATACTAAAAATGGGTTCTGTAAAGGAACCCATTTTGTGTTTAAATCTTGAACGTTGAAATCTTTATAAAAGTGACTTATACTTTATTAGATATATAAGTAATTAATTAAGAAATACTATATTTTTAGTTTTTATAAAGAATGAGAAATTAAGGAGGAATGAAATTGAATCAACAAGATTTAAGCATAAAGGTTTTTAAAGCACTTGGTAATCCAGTAAGATTTAAAATAATGAAGTTTTTATGTGATGGGCCTAAATGCGTATGCAAACTGAATGAAGAGTTTGAATATAGTCAAGCAAATTTATCTCAGCACTTAAGAGTTTTAAAGGATTCAGGACTTGTTAAAAGTGAAAAAGTGGGACTGGAAATGCACTATCAAATTTATAATGATAAAATTAAGGATGTTATTTATAATGTTGAAGATTACGTTAAAGATTTTTTAAATGACATAAAGTAATTAAGAAATTAATAATATTTGTGGGAGTGTTAAATTAACACTCCTATGTTTTTGTATATAAAAAGAATTTATACCAAGGTTAGTTTTAATCATGATCTATATGTATGGTTACATGGATATTTTTAATTTTTTCTTCCAAACTTTTTTCTATTCTTTTAATAAGTTCATGTATGTCTTTTGCAGTAAGGCTTGATTTTATAGTAATATGAAAATCAATATAACGTATATGTCCAGATTTTCGTGTCTTTAGTTCATGGAAGTCCAATATTTCACCTTTATACATTTTCATAATTTCTTTAATTTTTGCCTCCTCATCATCAGAAAGCCTTGAATCTATCAGTGGATTAAATGCATTTTGTGATAAGTGCCAGGCTTCTTTTATAATAAGGCACGCAACGATAGTAGCAACAATAGGATCCAGGATGCTTATTCCTGTGAATTTTATAAGAATTAGCCCTAGGGCAACTCCAAAGGAAGTATATACATCGGTTTTTAAATGTAGAGCATCTGCTTCTAATGCAAGAGAATCTTCTTCTTTAGCTACCTTGAAAAGAGTTCTTGAAACAAGTATATTTACCACGGCAGATACTATCATTACTATGATAGCTATACCTGTTTCTGCTATTTTTGCAGGGTGTAGTATTTTTAAAATGGACTCTTTTATAATTAAAAAGGCTGCCACAAATATTAATAATCCTTCTGCCAGTCCAGAAATGTTTTCGATTTTTCCATGACCATAGGGATGTTTTTCATCTGCTGGTTTTGAGGAAATACGAACAGATAAAAAAGCAATAATAGATGCCACTAAATCCATGCCTGAATGAATTGCTTCTGAAACAATGCTAACAGAACCACTAAGTAATCCAGCAACTACTTTTAAAATAATTAAAATTGTATTTGAAGCAATTGATAAGGCAGCAACTTTAACTTTTCTATTTGATGATACCATGTGTTTAAATCCTCCCTTTAAAACAAAAGTTATGCAATATAAAAAACTGAGAGACTATAATGTTTATAGTTCCTCAGTTTTTATCTTCATATTCGTAAACAATATTCTATTTGTTTTTAATTTATTTAATATTAGATAATGATATAACTTAAAGGGTATTTAATGAAAAATAGAAAAGACACTCATCCCCAAAAGGATAGTGCCTTTTTTAGAATAAAACATTAAGCTAATATCTTACTTTTTCTTTTTTATGGCACATATTTATACTGCATTGGCAGGTGGGCTTATCACTAAAACGACATCCTGGGCAGTTACCATTTGAAGAATGCCTTAAAATAGCTAAAAATTCTTCATAGTAATTAAATATAGGCATAAAGTCTTTTATTTTTTCATCCATATTTTCAAAGTTCTTTAAATTTTTATTAAGCTCCTTGCTTAATAGTACTATTTGGCTCTTTTCATAATTTGCACACCTTGAGTAGTCATTTCCGCAAGGGGCTAAGTCCTTTACAGCTTGTTCATAGTTTGATATGCCAAGTATTTCTGAAACTTCATCTAAAGATAATCCAAACATATCAATTAAGGAGAATGCTATTTTTTTATTAATTATATCATATTTATTTTTTAAATAAGTTTTTATTGTGTATAAATAAAATAACTAAGTTATATGTGGATTCATATTCCTAAATAATTTAAAATATGTACAATATGGAATTATTGTATTATTATATTATTGTACTATTATATTCTATATTAAAAAGGAGCTTGTTAATGATATTACATAGAAAAAAAAGTAAGGATAAATTGAAACATTTTAACCAGCTAGTCCCTCTAATATACAAAGACGTTGCTAGATACATATTTTCTATTACAAGGAATGAAACATTGACAGAAGATGTACTTCAAAACACTTTAATTATTGCATATGAAAATTTCTCAGAACTAAAGGATATAGATAAATTTAAATCTTGGGTTTTAACTATAGCCAGAAGAGAATCTATTGCGCTTATAAAGAAATACAAAAGGGAAGTAGCAATAGAAGATAATATAATTGAAATTATGACAGATGAAGATTTTTCAATACCTGAACAGTGTGTTTTAAAAGAAGAATTAATCGATCATGTTATAAAGGCTATTAATGAATTAAGAACTGAATATAGACAAGTTATCACATTAAGATATTATAATAACTTGCCCCTTGATGAAATAGCAACTGTATTAAATATTAGTTCAAGTACAGCACGAGTATGGCATATGAGAGCAAAAAAGGAAGTTTATAATTGGATAAAGGATAATTATTTACAGGTAGATCTTAAGAAAAAAAGTACTAAAAAGGAGTATAGTATATGAAAAAAGATAACATGGACAGGTTATTTGAACATATATATGAAAATGAAGGGGAAAGAATAGAAGATTTAAAGGATATTCCTATTCCACCCATGGATAAGGTAATGAGTAGGTTCAATGAAAGTATAAATGAAAAGCATGGTATTAAAAAAGAAAATAAATATTCACCTTGTAAAAAAGCAGCAATTACAGCTGCCAGCGTTTTAGTAATTTTCATAATTCCTATATTAATACAGGATATTCCACAGGTTTCTGCATTAAAATTTAATATAAGGAAGCAGATTAATAAAGTAGAAAATGGTGTCAGAAGCATTAGATTCTCTGATGAAAAAGAACAGGTACAACCTTCTGCCAATGATAGTGATGAGTTAGAAGAAATTTTAACATTAAAAGAACTTCAAGATAAAACTGAGTTTCATGCATTAATTCCCAATTATTTACCTAAGGGATATAAAGAAAAAAGTGTTAAACTCTTTACCCATCCTGATAATCAGCAAATAGTTGAGCAAATTTATATAAAAGATGGTGGGAAGAATAAAATAGAATTTACCCAGTATACAAAAGGTGATGAAGCTAATGGAGAGGTTAACACAAGAGCAGAAAATAAATTTGAAAAGATCAATATAGATGGAAAAGAAGTAAATCTTATAACAAGACCTAATGTTATGTATACAGCTCTTTGGTTTTATAATGGATTCAAATTTGAACTTATAATTAGAGATCCTATTAGTAGAAATGAGGTAATTAAAATAATTGAGGAATTAAAATAAGCCCATATAGGGCTTATCTTAATCTACATATATACTAGAAGAGGTGGATGTAACGGTTTCTTTATGACCATTAAATACAGCATAATGATCTACTACAACTCTGTATTCTTTTCCACTATTAACTGCTATGCTACAAGATTTTCTAATGGAATCTGTATTATAGTTTGTGTATGATTTACTGCCTACAGTTTTCCATCTGCTACCATCATACATTTGAAAATAAATGGTACACCCTATTTCATCAGCAACTACAGCTGATGAAGTTCTTGAACTTCCTTTTATGTATCCACTTTTAATTTTACTGATATAACAATCCCATAAATCTAAGTTTTTAGATGAAGTTGATTTTCTTATTCTAATTTTAGTTTGTTCTTCTTCGGATTCCTTAGTTTCGTCTAATGATTGTAAATTGATAGTTAAATTAATGGTTTGTTTAGTATCCTCACTATCTTTTTTATTTTCCCCTGCAAAAGCTGTTGTAGGGTACATAATTAAAACTAAAATAAATGCCCATAATGATAAAAGTTTTTTCATATTATATCCTCCTAAGTTTTATATTCATAATATAGAGGAAATTTACAGGTAAAATGTTTCAAAATGTACAAAAAAATAATTTTTTTATAATTTTTGAAACATTTTGTATGTTTATCCCCTCTTATATAGTGTAAAGCATGTGGCCACATGTTGAAATAATGAGATGTGGAAAAGGGGAATGGAAAATGAATAAGAAATTAAAAGTTATGTCATCAGTATTATGTGGAGTTTTAATAGCTTCTAATTTAGGAGTTACGAGTGTTTATGCGAAGTCTACAAATGTACCAGTTAAGGGTGAACAAGCTGTATCAACTGAATCTATTGATTCTAAAGAAAGTTTTAAAAATTGTTTTTCTAGTGATACTTATTATGATAAATTAATTGAACTCGGTTTTACAGAAAATGAAATGTATGATTTGTATTTAAAAGAATCAGAAAAATTAGGTACACCTCTAAAATTACCAAATAAATTATCTGAAAATATTCAAAAAGATTATGCATCTTCCATGAATTTAAATAGGAGATCCAGTCGTGCATATAATAAAAGTCCATTTCCGCCTAACCCTCAAATTGGGAAAACTTATGATTTAACTCTAACTGTTACAATATCAGATTTAGCTTTTGCTTTAGGAGTACCAGCTGGATCAGCTGGCACTATAGCTCTGATGTCTAAAGGCGAAGTTGCAAAAGCACTAGTTAAAATTTTAGGCTTAGGTACCGTTGGTGCTGTAATGGGAGCTGCAGGATTTATAATTGGCGGAATTGCTACATTTGCACATAACTATGGTGTACAATGGAAACAAACATGGTACTATGGAGAAGATAACCATATGTCTATTGGTTGGACTCCTGGTTATGCATATGGCTATAAATGGATTTAACAAATAAGAATAGTTGATTTAGTTCAATAAATCTAAAATAAAAAGCGTTTCTTTTTGAGAAGAAGCGCTTTTTATTTTTACTCATAATGCTAACCCTTTAAAACTTCCTCTGATTTAAGCAGTACTTTATTAATATTTAAAATCTTTAATTTTTATTAAAAATAAGACTTTAATTTAATATTTTTTATAGCTGTAGCTTTAATTAGTATGCTAATAAGTTTCAATAGTAAGAATCTACAGGTGGTTTTTATATGTTTAGAAATAATATATAATAGCATATTTTATGGTAGAACAGTTAACTGGAGAAGTATATAAAACTGAAATATTATGTATAGATGCTATAACATTAAGTGTGTTTACAATTTATATTTAAGATTAATAAATTCACATAATAGAAATTTAAAGCTATTAAATAATTTAAATGCATTGAAAATAACTTTCTTTCTTTTGATTTTATTGTTTGTTATGATATTTTTTATAAATTTTTGAAACATTTTAGCTACTTGTTCTCTCTTATATAGTGTAAGACATGTGTCCACATGTTAAAATTAATAAATTGTTAAAAAAGGAAGGGATTGTATATGAACAAATACATTTTTTTAAAAACAGTTTTCCGTATAATTGATTTATTATTGTTGCTATTAAGTATATATTTTATTATAAATAATAATTTTATGGGCTATTATATTCCTGTGCTAGTATTTATTATGGATTTTATAATTAAAAAAACAGGAATTTATAAAGAAATAAATTATACTAATAAAAAAATAGATTCTGTCTTTAATATCATTGGTATAGTATTAGGTATATTGCTATTAATATCAATATTATATGTATTTACTTATAAATAATTATTATTTAAATAACTGCTACTTTACAAATACCATTAATGAAGCTATTGTTGAGGCTATATAATTTAACATGTTTTCTAATATATAAAATAATATATTATCTAATTGATGTGTTAATAATTACTAAAACAAAAATAGATTTTTGAAACATTTTGTATGTTTGTCCCCTCTTATATAGTGTAAAGCATGTGGCCACATGTTAAAATTAACAAATGTGGAAAAGGGAATGGAACATGAATAAAAAATTAAAAGTTATGTCATTAGCATTATGTGGAGTTTTAATAGCTTATAATTTAGGAGTTACAAGTGTGTATGCTAAGTCCACAAACGTATCAGAGAAAGGTGAACAAGCTGTATCAAATAGATTGAATGTTGAGAAAGAACAAATTTTATCTGATGTATATAAACAATTGGAAAAACAAGGGAAGTTAGATCGTTACAACATATATAAAGATATAGTTGAATCAGAATTTCAAGCTAGAGAAAATGATACTATGAGCTTGAGATCCGCGAGATCTTCAGGTGGGTATTGGGCACCAAAAGGAATGAGTGTAGCTTATAAAATTAGTTCAGCTTCTGTGTTAAGAATTTATATGGATAAAGATAAAACTCAAAAATATAGAAATTCATCAACAGTAAATTCTATTGGTGAACTTAGCAAATATGGGATTGCGTTTATTCCTTATGGATATGGAGCTATATTTGCCACTTGCTCAATAGCTGAGTATTTGGTAAGTTCTAGTGCGTGGAAGCAGATTGATAATGGAACTCATTGTGGTGAGCTTGTAACAGTTGTTGATGATAATGAGCTTTCAAGATCTACTATTTTGTTTCACTGGTCTAATTATCCATATGCAGATTTTCCACCTTCTGGCGCAACAAATATTTCTACAAAGTAAGTATGTATAATTTAAAGGGATTGATAGATAATGATAAAAAACATATTTAAAAATAATTATTTCTTGTTATTAGTTATTGGTATTTTTAATATTTCACTTATAACTAAAAAAATTAAATTTGCAGTAGGCTCACCTTTAAACATATGTATAATATTTTTATTCTTTTGTATATCATATTTTATTATTGAGATTAAAAGAGAAAATAAATCAATTCTCAAATTAAGGATAATAACTGTTATTATCTTTTTAGTAGTTATGCTAATACCTATTAATATTATTCCAGATAAGTATAGCCTTTCCTCGGGATTGATAATTCTTACTGAATGTATTATGTTGGAAAATATGATATACTTTTTTATATCAAATAAAACTAAATGAAAAAGTTCATAATCCATAATTAGATGAAAATCCCCTATAGGATAACTATAAATAAATCTATCCTATAGGGGAATTTTTTTGATTTTATTAATGAATTTGTAGAAATAGCTTGTAAATAATATTAAGTAAAAAAAGTAAAGATAAATTGAAACATTTTGCATATGTATTCCCTCTTATATAGTGTAAAGCATGGCATTATGAAAAAGATAATCACGGTTCAATTGGTTGAACTTGTGGTTATATACATGGACATAGGAGGTTTTAATCATGAAAACAATAAAAGTATTTTTAATATGGCTTTTCCCAATTTTAATAATTTATTCGTTAAATATTATCTTATTTAATAAATATCCTATGTTTATTGGATGTTTTTGTGGTTCAGGTACATATATTATTAGCTTGCACAAAATAAACTCTTGTGAAAAATTACTAAATAATATCGTAGAAGAAGAAAAGAAACGACTATCTACTCGAGATTTAATAAATTTAATATTAATTTTTGTTCTAACTTTTTTATTTATCATTTTAGTATATTCATTAATTAATAAAACTGACTTAGGGTATCCGTTTTGGGCAACATCATTTATTTTTATGCTTATGGGGCATTTTAAATTCCCTAAAAGATTTTATTCTTAAAAAACGTAATATTAATATTGATTATATATATATTTTTGTTTATAAATAATAATCACTTACTTTTAAATAAAATTTAATGGGGGAAAAAGAAGTTTATGAAAAAATTATATTTCAGCAAAAAGATTATTCAATTGTTGTCTTTAATATCAATGCTTATAGGTGTATATGGTTTGTATTCTAATAATTATATGACTGTTTTTATTATATTTTCAGTTATTTTAGCTAGTATATTACGAACTAATACTTTTAGAAAGGTAGAAAATGAAAATAAAAAAATAGATTTGATTATAGATAGAATAAATATTATTGGATCTATAGTAATCCTTAGCTTACTTGCAATAACTATTATGAGAAAATAATTCATAGATATGTCATAAAGCAATACAATTTATAATAATTATTATTTTGTGATTAAAAGGGAAAATAAATCAATTGATAGTAACTGCTAGCATTAATACTGCAATTTAATACATAATATGGACTAATAAACTAATAAGTATATGATCTTATTTCAAATAGTTATATGATTGATAATAGATAATAAAAAGTTATGTCTATTAGATGCATTCTTGATTATATATGACAAGAAGTAAGTTATATGATAGAAGGGTGGGGAAAATTATGAAAGTAGCAAAATTAGTTTTAATACTTTCTATTCCAATATTTTTGCTGTATTTATTAAATATTTTTATGTTTAACAAATACCCTTCGTTTTTTGCATGTTTTTGTGCTACATCTTTATATATTCCTAGCTTGGATAAAATGAGATCTTTTAATAAACTAAAGAATAATTTCTTAAACAAAGAGAAAGAGCAAATATCTACTAAAAATTTTATGAATTTAACATTAATTTTTATTCTAACTTTTTTATTGACTAGCTTAATATTTATATTTGGAAAGTATAATGAATTGGGTTTTCCTTTTTTTGCAACATCAATTATTTTTTTACTTATAGGTTGCTTTAAAATTCCTAAAAGATTTTTTTATTAAAACCATATATTTAGGTAATAGGGGGATATTTTTATGAGTAATCAATTTCTATATGATTTACAGGAAGATATTTTAGATCAGAAAGGATATTATATATTATATGCACTTATTTTTATCTTGTCTTTTATAATTACTATTGAAGAGATGAAAGTATATCTTACTATATTTAGAATTGTTTTATCTGGATTAGCCTTATTGTTTTTAGTGTTAATTTATTTAAAATGTAAAAGTTCTAGAAATGAAAAAGAAAATAGAAGAATTGCTGTAGATGTACTTTTTTTCTTTATGTTAACTCTTGTTTGTATATATCAGTTCATTAAACAGTTACATTAAAAGATTTAATGATTAATAATTATTTTATTAATATTGATTATAGCTAAAGCACTTGTCAGTTGAAGATAAATATTATTAATAATATTTATTTTGGTGGAGAGTTAAGGTGACGTTGATTATAATATATTATCTAAAGTCATATAGTGATGAATAACCTTGCATTATTTATCACTTGTTAATTATTATGATATTTTAGATTATACATGATAAACCTCTAATAAAATATTGATCAACCTCATTTAAAACTATCCACCATAAACATTATTTATACATTTAATCTGATAAAATAGAAATATTAAAGGTATTGGCTAATAACTTTTCAATTTTTGTATAAAGTTTTTCAACTTTATTTTTTAAGATTAAATTATATAGATAATTTGTAATAAACACCATAATATATGCACCAATAACATCTGAAGGATAATGATTGCCAACATATACTCTTGAAAAACCTACAATTATTGATATTATTGTCATTATTATTCCAAGTAGTCTATTGTATTTTTCTAAACCTAAAGCTATACTCATAGTCCCTGTAGAATGGTCACTTGGAAAAGACGCATTGGCATCATGTGGAATAAGCAAGTTAACCTTATTGTGTACAAATGGTCTATCTACATAATATATGCTTCCAATTATAAAACTTAGTATTAAATTAATTACTGTGATAATAAATGTGTTTACAGAAACTTTTCTATAATCTTCATTCTTCTTAATAACACCTAGAAAAAATACTGATGCAATAATTGCCATAAATATGTATGGTACATATTTTGAAAAGAAAATCATCACTCCATCCATAGCTGAATTTTTATTTGCTAAATTATTTATTGATCTAAAAATTTCCATATTCATATCTAAAATATCCTTTCTATTTATATGCTTTTGTATACTATAATAAACCTCTGAAAATATCCTCCTTGTAAAATTATAAAAACTAACTTCGAACATAGAAGTCCCAATATAATTCCAGCTATAACATCAGTTGGATAATGAACATATAAATATAACCTTGATAAAGCGATTGAAAATGCTATACCTATAAAAATAAAACTATATTCATTAAAATATACTGATAAAACTTCTGCAACAGCAAAAGAAGATAATGTATGTCCTGACGGAAATGAGTAGGATACAGGCTTTGCTATGAGAAGTTTAATGTCATTTACATAATTACATGGTCTTATACGTCTAACTAAATGTTTCACCACCCCTTCACCGATAATTGTACTTATAACTAATGTTATTAAAACTATTTGTCCAATTACTGTATACGTCTTATTTAATAATAAACCAAAAGCTACTAAAATCCAAATTAATCCTAAGTTTCCCATGATTGTTATTATAGGCATTAATATATCTAAATATTTATTTTGTAAATACTTTCTAATAACTAATAAGATATAATTATCAAATATATTTATTCTCCTTAAAATATTTAAATACATACAATCACTTCCTTTACACATTTATTACCTCCATTTGCTTTTTATATTATAAATAATAAACAATTAAGATTAAAATTATATTAAAAAATTCTTAGATTTCTCTTAAAAAAATATTCTATATTTTTACTGCAACTGTAGTGAGAATATCATATATATAAGTGAAAATAGAGTTAAGGCTATGCAGTAATGTTTAAAATATGTCGTAATCTCCATAACACGAATTAACTGTATCCTTTGCTTACCAATGGTTTTATTCACAATTTACGCTAAACCCTTATTTGAAGTTTTACTTATCATCACAAAATAGATTCCACATAAAATGATTTGCAACAAGGTAGATGTCGGTGTAGCAAGTCCAACTTTGAATAGTGAAACCGGCACAATACGACTCATCATATATGAAACAGGAATTCTCACCAAAAAAGCGCCTACAATGCCTTGAATCATAACAAAGGTTGTTTTGCCGCAGCCGTTGAAGTATCCTATGAAGCAGAACAAGAATGAAACCAGCAGGCAATCAACTGCATATGATTTTAGATAGTCTACAGCAGCGGTGATAACCGCACCGTCTTTTGCAAATAACCCTACTAAAATATCCCCATGAAAAAATGAGAAATATCCCAAGAAAACGCCTGCGATAACTGAAGTTAAGATACCGTAGAGCAATGCCTTTTTTGCACGGTTAGGTTTTTTCGCCCCAATGTTTTGAGCTACAAATGCAGACATAGACTGCATATAGGCGGATGGAACAAGGAGCACAAAGCCGCATATTTTTTCGGCAACCCCAACACCTGCTGATGGAATAACACCCAAGGAATTGACAATAGCAGTGATCGCCAAAAATGAAATACAAACAAGCAAATCTTGAAATGCAATAGGAAATCCAAGTTCTATTACCTGTTGAAGGATGCTTTTCTTGAAGCTAATATTTTTCATGCTGAATACAAAGGGTAAATCTTGACGCTTAATGATTATGACAGATAATATAACGCTGATCCCCTGTGATAGAGTCGTGGCAATTGCTGCACCTGTGGCTGCCATATCAAAAATGGCCACTAATAGCAAATCTCCTGTAATGTTGATAACACAAGCAATTGCAACCGTTAAAAGCGGAATTTTTGAGTTCCCTATACCACGAGAAATCCCCCCCAAAACATTGTAGGCAACTATGAAGATTGAGCCGGCAGAACAGATTCTGATATATGAAACAGTACTATCAAATGCTTCAGCAGGTGCCTGCATGATACTCGCAAGGGGAGCTGCAAGAAACTGCATGATTACAGTAATAGTCACACCTATAACAGCAAATAGATATATGCTTGCACCAACGACATCACCTGCCTCATCCAGTTGTTTTCCGCCAATTTTTTGACCGAGCATAATGGTAGTTCCCATGGAAAGTCCTACAATTACCGTTGTCATTGTTTGCATGATCCAACTGCCTGTAGATACACCAGAAACATTGGCGGCATCACTAAATTGTCCTACTATGAGCATATCTACTGCACCATACAAGGTTTGCAGAAAAATTCCAAGCAGCACAGGTATGGCGAATCGTAATAGAGGTGATAAGATTTTTCCTTCAGTAAAACTTTGATTGTTATTCATTTGATTTCCTCCTTTCAATTTAAAAAAACAAAAAAAGCCGGAAAAGAGAGTAGGCGTTCCAGCCTACCATCTTATCCGGCTTATCACTTCAAGAGTAATTTGCCTCCGATGATTACAAGTAATATATCATATTGTTTACATATTTGTCAAGATAGGGATAAAGTTATGTGAGTAATCCTTAGGCTATCAAGTATTTAACGATTATATGAAGTTGTTATAAAAAATAGCTTAAAGTTTTAATAAAAAACATGATAAATAAAGGATGGATAGTGAAAATTCATAATACAAATCCTCACTATTCATCTTATTAATTAATAGATTAATATTCTAGTGTTAACGCTTCTACTCTTTCTTCTTTTTTGCAAATTGTCATAGCAAAAGTATATACATAAAATGATGCACATGTGGTTATGAAGTTAAGGAATACTTCACTTATAACATTAGTTTTAAAATTTAAGGTTACTGCTGCAATTATACTCAATATAACACATAGCATAAATGATAATAATATTATTTCTCCAGAATGTTTTTTACCAACTGCTATTCCTTGTTTTAGAGATGTTACTGGTCTTGTGTTATTGTATACTAAGTATGCTTCACATGGAGTAAATACTATGCTAAGATATATCATTAAAATAAATGCAATTGACATTAATATACTTAAGAAACCTAGTAGAATTACGCCTAAAGTAATAGTAGAGAGAATTATATTTAATCCCAAATATTTCAAATAGATATTCAGGCTTTCTTTAAAACTTTCTATATAATTTATATTTTCACCATTTATTAATTTTTTTATAACTACAGTTAAAAATGAGTAAAATAATGAACCTACAAATAAAATAAATAGAATTGGTACAAAATTACTTGCTATCGTTTGCTCGAAGGTTGTGAAACTTCCCCCCAAGAAAGTATATTGGTTAAGGTTCAGATTAAGACTAGTACTTTGAAACAGTACATGTACTAAAATAAATGGTAGTAAGAATTTGAATCCTTTCATATACTTGTTCCAAACTTCCTTATACATAAAACTTCCTCCTAAAATTTATTTGAATGTTCTGTATACTTATAGTATACCAAACTTTGTGGAATATGAATCTAATTATATAAAAAGTTTACATTTACATAACAACATATTAAGATATAGATTATGTTTAAAGTTTATTAACATTTATAAATTTATATATCTTATAAAAGACCAATTATATAAATGAAAAGAATACTGGCTAAAATTAATTCTACACTTAATATAATTGTTAACTATAATCTATAATTTTATAAATTAAAATAAAATTATTATAAAAAATACTTGGCTTTAACCAAGTATTTTTGTGTTTATCATATTTTAAAAATTTTTTTGGTTTTAGATAAGAATATTAGAGATATTATAAAATATATAACTATCATGCCTTCTGCAATAAATAAGTTTACTATTTTCATTTGATATAATGCAGCAGGAAAATCAATTAATGCATGTACCAATATTGCTATAAGTAAGTATATATTTTTTCTATATTTTATAGCATATAGAACTATCATTGTTAATGCTAGGTGTATTCCAAATGAGAAGATTCTTTCTGCAAAGCCAATTATAAAATTACTAGCAGATGCTTGTATTAGCATTTCTTTTAACTGTTTAAGCTGATATATCTGTGAAGCAGGAACTTTTGATCCTATTACACTATCAAATGATCCATTATTTATTAAATTACTAAATGTTATATATTGTATATTTGTAATAGCACCTATAAGTATGGCTTCTATGCCACCATGACCTATTCCATAAGCGAGGCCATCTTTCCATTCATGATTATTTTTAAGAACTGTTTTAAAAGCAATGAATCTACCTGATTCTTCAAATATACCTGCTGCCAAGGCTCCATATATGGAAAATAATATTGGATTAGGAATTAAATTATTTTTTATTACAAACATATGAAGAAGTTTTTCAAGTATTTGTGTAAATACAAAGAAAACAGCTATACCTACAATAACAGGTTTTAAAGTTATTTTTTCTTTCTTTTTAAAGTATATAAACATAATTATGGGGAATAAAAAACACCCAATTGCGGATATTGTCATGGAAATTATTGATGTAGAACTAACCAAAAAGACACCTCCTTTAATATTATAAATATATTTTTAATCTATTTCTTTATTGTGCTTAAAGAAAATGTGTTCAGCAGAAATGATAAATTCTACTAAACCCATATTTTTATTTTGAAGCAAAACATGTAATTCATATTTGTTATTTATTTTATATATTTCATCATAAAGCCACCATGAATTTTTAAGTAAGCCATCTTGTTTTATTATTTTAAAATTATTAAATTGAATTTCATTTATATCTGTAAAACCATTTGAGCTATCAAATAGTATTGATAAACACTGTTTTGTTTTTTTTATATCTACAATAGTGCAATCATGGAAATTTAAATTTTCTACTATATTTACATCAAATGATTTCAATGCTTTTTTATAGTAAATTTCATATTCTTTGAATGTTTTCTTTACTGAAGTTTCATTAGCTTTACAAAATTCAGTTACAGCTTTTATTACTTCATTAGATGCCTTGTCCAATACATAAACTCTAATATCTAATATTTTTTCTAATATTTCTTTTGGTAATATTTTTTTAATATATTGTTGTTTATATATAAATGTTTCATAAAATTTTTTTGATAATTTTTCTGAGTCAAAAGGTTCAGGTGAAACATAATTTTCTTTTGCTAATTCTCGGTTGGTTTTATATGAAGCCTTTAGTGACTCAATTTCTCTTTGGGACATATTATCATTAAAATATTCTGCACTCATTTCTTTAGGATAAATATCATCAAAAGTGCATGAGGCAATTTTCTTCTGTAAAGCTAGATATTCTGTCAATTTTTCATTGTATAATTGTTGAAAATATTCATCAGAAAAAGAGGCTGCTTTTTCTTCCTCCTCTAAAATTAAATGAGCATTGGTCTTTTGACACAATTCGTACCATTTTTTAGTAAAATAATGCATTCCTTTAATTTTCTCCTTTATGTTTTATTATTATGAATTAATGAATAAGAACCTAAAGTCTTTTTTACAATAAATATACTTTGTATAAAAAATATACTCATTTTGTCACAAATGTAATTATATACTGTAATGATATTGCTATGTAATGCAATAAATTTTAAGGGGATATAAGAATGAAGTTATTTAGAAAAATTAATACTATTATAGAGTAATTATAACATATTTTGAAGGAAGTTATGGGGAGGTAAGAGTAAAAAGCATTCAGACTTTCTAAAGTTGAATGCTTTTATAATTAAATAAACTAATCCTGTGACACAAATAAAAATTACTGTACATTTTTTAATTTAATTGTCTGTGCTTTTCCATCAATATTTATAGTAACTTTTATTATTTCATTTGTATTTTCTAATGCCCTTCCTGTGCCCCCAGACTCAATCATATAAGTTTTTTTATTTGGAGGATAATGATCAAATTTAAGATTTAAATTTCCATTTCCGGCACTGCTTTCATAAGATATTACTAAATGCTTTATTGAAGATAAATCTGATAGGTCTTTCTTATAAGTTACTATTAATGTTGATTTAGAATCCGAATCGTAATAAATTTTATTGCCTTGTTCAATAAATGTACTTGTACCATTTACCTTATATTCTGCAGTCCAAAGATTATTTTCTCCTTTGTAATTATAGTTGTATTTAGTAATGTTTTTGCCTGAGCAACCTGTAACTATAAATACCATTATGACAATTAAAATAAGTAACTTTTTTCTCAATTTATCATGCCTCCAATAGATTAGTACTATGAGTTAATTATATAGAGTACCAATATGCTCTTATTACATTATATTCCATGTGTATTATAATAATATTATAATACACACTATTTGTAGTAATCTTTAAATGGGTAGGGCTAATGCAATTCATTTAGTGAAATATATAGGAGAGAATGGTTTGAAAAAACTATATATAATTAAGGAAGCATATATATTATTGTTTATTAAATAAAGACTGCACTATAAAATACAGTCTTTATTTAATAATTTTTCATAACAATAAAATGGCTTTTCTTTTCCTAAAAAATTCATTTCACCAATAATGTTATAGCCACATTTTTTAAATAGGCAATTCATTTTTGTATTTATAGAATAAGTATCAGTTTTTAAGTATCTTATATTATTTGATAAAGCGAATTCATCAGCAAATTTCATTAATTCACTTCCAATTCCCATCCTTCTGTAATCTGGGTTAACCGCCATTCTATGAATAACCATAGTATCCTCATTTAATGACCAGTTTAATCCATTATATTCAACTGGTGCTACTTTATTTATGCACATAAAACCAACTAGGGTTCTTTCTCTTTCTATGACAAATAAATTTCCTTCTTTAATATCATCTAAAAAGTTTTTTTCCCGAGGATAGTTTTCATCCCATTGAGTATTGCTATAAGAGCGCATTTCGGCAATAGTTAGCCCTATAATTTCCATAATATCTTTTATATCCTCTATAACTGCTTTTCTTATCATAAGTTATCACTCCTAACAGTTTTTTATTTTAAATATATACGTTTGTGTGCTATTGTAAGATTCACCTTTAAATAAACATTATTACTTATCTATAAAATGCTCAATTTTATCTGATAATGTTAATAATTTTTCTTTAGCCTTTGCAGGATATAAATCTATGTCTTTAATCTTAGATAATGGTATCCAGGAAAATTCTAAATTTATATTCATTTTATCTAATTCATCAATGGCATTAAAGGTACCGCCTAATGCTATTTGTGTCTCATCACAAAGTGAAATACGATAAAATAGGCATATTTGGTGACAAGGTTTGTCCCCCCAAGGGAAGAATATTTCTGCTACCCACTGCAAACCATGAACATTTATATCTGCTGATATTTCTTCTTTAAATTCCCTTATAAGAGTTTCTTCGTTAGTTTCACCAAAACTAACATGACCACCGGGAAAAGAATAGCCAGTATCATTTATTGGTCGTTGAAGTAAAACTTTTCTGTCCCTTATCAATATTCCTGCAACTCTATAACTAAAAATGTTTTTTTCTGTTTTGAATAAAATATCTCTCTGTTTCAATACTCCCACACCTCTCATAATATAAACATTCTTTTAATAACTATAATATATTAAGTTAGTTTTTAATTCATAATATTTAACTATCGTGAATTAATTATAGCATATATTATGGGGAAATTATGGCAAAGGGGTGTTTGTTATTGAGGAATGAAATGTATGGGAGGAGACTTAGAATAAGATAATAAATAGTTAATGGAAAAGAAAGAGGTACTTGTTATCGCGGAATGCAATGTACAGTAATTAAATATATACTATATTTAATTATTTAAATGAAAATAGCAAAATTTTATATGGTTATATTTTATATTTTATATTTACATTTAAGTAATATTATTGTATTATTGTACGATATTAAATTTATAGCGTAAATTTATATTTGGGGGTAATATTATGATAACTAATTTAAATTCTATAAATTCTTCATTTATTAATAATAGTATTTCTACACACAAATCTTCCAATGAAATAAACTATAAAGATCTTAATAGTAGTTTATTTGCAACACAACTTAAAAATGCAAAAAATACTGATATATATCTTAATGAGATTAAAAGTTGTTATCCTAACACAGCAGTAACGATAAAATCTATGACCGCTAGAGATGTACAAAAGTATTATGAAAAATGGAAGAATAAGGCAGTTTGCTGTTCGGGATTTAGTCATAGTGTAACTGTTTCACCTAAGGTATTAGAAAGGATGGAAAAGGATCCTAAATACGCAGAGCAAATGTTACAAAAAATCAAGAAGGCCGCTATTCCAGAGGGATTTGGTAATGCTACGATATACGAGTATAAGGTAATAGTAAGAGATGATGGAGAAATTGAAACTATGGCATGTGCAGAATGGAAAAATGAAAAAAAACAAAATACGAAAAATGATGATGAAGAGAAGAAAAAAGCTAAGAATAAGAAACTTGAACTTTTGTATTGGCATAGAAGAATATATGAGCTACCAGAATCACAAGCCATATCAAAGGAAGAAATTAAGATGACTCCATTTGCTGAATCACAATACCTTTTTAATATAGGAGTTGTAAATAAAATTAAAAATGAAAATAAAGTTATTAATTTAAAATAAAGTTTATTGAACACCACATTATTCAATTTTGAATTTTGTGGTGTTTTTATAAATTACTTTATTTTTTAGTTGTGAATCTAAATATGCATAATGTGTAATATTATAAATTGGTTACTTTAGAATTTGAAACTGTAAAAACATTACTTAAACCTTATACAATAAACTACATATTATTTGGCATTGTACTCATATTATTAATTATTTCTGGATTTATCATACCAAAAATCATGGCAATATGTGCAACTACAAGGAATCCACCAACAAGAATAAAATGAATTTTCATCTTTTGGTTATCTGTTTTGTTCTTGAATATTATTCCAAGCTCCATTAATGCCATTGGAAGAAGAAAAACAACTCCACTTAAATAAAATCCTACGGCAACTACATCTACCCAGGTATGCCATCCACCAGTCATAGTAAGTGGAATTACTGCATTTATAAGAAGATAAATAAATATGCCTGTAAAGTATATTCCATCAAAAATTCCTACAAATTTATTTAAGGTTCTTAAACCACCTCGCTGTGTCCTGTTAAATATAATGAAGAACTCTGTTATAGTAAGAGTTTCAGCACATATTACAGGTATGGCCATGAAAATAAGTAAGTTCCAAGGTTGATTATCAGCTAATAAAGACATATAATGTGTCATATTCATAGGTGTTCACCTCCTTTAAATTTATGATCTAATATTAGTACAACCCTATGAAGATGTTATGAAGGAGAGAGTATTTTTAAAATATTAATATATTTAGAGAAGAAAATTTAAGCTAATTAGTGTATAGGTATAAAAGAAATACAGAAGATTCTTCAGAAAAAATCATATAAAATAAAAAAGATAGGACACTCCTATCTTTTGAACTTACTAGAATTTTTTTACCACGTTATATATTTTGTTGGCACATAATCTGTTAAATAAACTTTATTTTCTGAACAGTAGAAAGTGTAACCATCCTTCGCCATATTATAGGAATCTATTTTTAACACTACTACTTCTCCATGTCTAACACCAACTTTAATAGCTGTTTCAATATCTTTGGATAAATGAACATATTGTCTATTGCCTTTTTTTATACCTTCTTTAAGAATACTATTAAGAAATCTTTTAGCTGTCCCATGATATAATTCTGCAGGAGGGGACACTGGTTTTAGATTAAGATTTACTTTGATAGAATGTCCTTGGTTAGCTCTAATTTTATCTCTATCATCAGACAAATCATAAGAATACCTTTGTTTATTATCTTCAGCAACTATCCTATCTAAGTCCTGTCTTGTAATAGCCATACCAATTTTATTCATGCCTTCAATAAGTTTATTCACATTTACATATCCTTCTTCGTCCATATCTAATCCTATTGTTTCAGGTTTATGCCTTAAGACTAAGCTTATAAATTTACTAAATTTCATATCTCGTTTACTAATCATATGATTTCACAACCTTTTACTTTATTGTAGTATTTAATAGCTTCCTCTAAGTGGTCATATTTAAAATCCGGCCAAAAGTCCTTAGTAAACCATAACTTAGCTTTTGCAGACTGCCATAACAAAAAGTTGCTTATTCTCATTTCGCCACTTGTTCTAATAATTAAGTCGACATCAGGTAACCCAGAAGTGAACATGTAACTGCTAACTAAATCCTCGTTTATTTTATCAGCATTAATATTTTCCATATCTATATCATGGACTATGTTTTTTGTAGCATTTACTATTTCACAGCGGCTTCCATAATTTAGTGCAATATTTAATAGCATACCTGAATTATTTTCCGTTGAGGTTTCCGTTTTTTTAATTTCATTTATTAATTCAGAAGAAAGATTATCAGTTATGCCAATATGTTTTACCCTAATATTTCTTCTAGCTTCATTACGTAATTTTATGAAGAATTCTGTAAAAAGTTTCATTAAAAAATTTACCTCTTGATCTGAACGATTCCAGTTTTCAGTAGAAAAAACGTAGAAAGTGAGTACTTCAACTCCTAATTTAGAACAAGCTCTAGTAATATTTTCAATTGGTTTTGTACCAGCTTTATGACCAAAAGTTCGAGGAAAACCTTTCATTTCAGCCCATCTACCATTTCCATCACAAACTATGGCAATATGCTTTGGTATCTTAATTTTTTTATCAGCTAATAAATTTTTAATTATACTATTCATTTTGCACAGCCTTTCTTTTATATCATAGTTTTTCCTAGTATTCCGCCAACAATAGTATAGGGTGGAACATAACTAGTAACTACTGATCTGGTTCCAATAATTGCGCCATCTCCAATTTTCACACCTGACATAATTATAACATCATATCCTATATATACATCATTGCCAATTATAATATCGCCGTTATTATTTCAAGCATATGTTATATGGCTGATGTCTAAACCCATTCCTCATAAAATATTGGAAATGTATAAGTAGATAGTGATTTCATTTTGCTAAGAATATATTAGCAAGCTTCAAAAGTATGCTTTTTATGGTTCAGAAAAGGATTTTGCAGATTATCAATATTGGAAAAATAAAGGCTGGATTGAAAAGGGTACAGAATACTATTACAATGTAGAAATAAACCCTTTAAAAGAATAATTATATGTAAAATTCTAAACAATAAACTTGCCGTTTTAGCGGCAAGTTTATTGTTATGCTGGAACTTATGAAGGTTAATATCCCAAAAGTTTGTTTGAAGTGTTTGGAATTCCTACGCTTTCTTTTAGAATATTCATTACTTCTTGTAGATTTTTTCTGTGATTTGCGTTCATGTGCATTTGTTGCTTATACTCAAAAGCTGTACTATCATTTTTTACTACATTATAGTCACAGGATTTTGTTTTATCAGATTCAATTGGATTTCCTAGAACTTTTTGTTTTTTCACTTGAGCAATAGGAATTTTATTTAATAAAACTTTTTTACCGTCTTCACCGACTACATATGTACAGTAATATTTTCCTTGTTTTTCTGATGCAATTTGTTTCTTTTTTTGTGATTTCTCTGCATCTTTATTTTTATTCTTATGTTCTGATGTTATAGAAGAACTATAAGAATTATTTATATACAAATCTATTTTTACACCTCCTTTAATGTAATTGTTGGTATATGATTTGTTGGTATATAATTAATGTCGGTAATTAACTGTAAAAATTAACCGAAATTAGCGAAGTTTTCTTTTTAGAGCTTTACCTTTTTCACTATAACTAGTATCATTTATAGATTCGACTTTAAAGCTTCCATTTTCATATATAATTTTTGATATGCTTGAATTATCCATATGTCTTATATTAAAGCTTTTATCTAAATGATCAATAATTAATCTAATTATTCCTCCATGAGCTACTACAAGTACATTTTCTATATTGTTACCGGAATTTTCTATACATATATCCTTTAAACTTTTCATAACTCTTTTTATTACTTTATCATAATTTTCTGCCTGTTTTGTTTCATCTAAAGCGCAACATGAATTACAGTATTCTTTTTGGAAATCGTATTGTTCCTCTGCTTCTTCGATAGAATTTACATTAAGATAAGCAAGTATATCTCTAAACATTATTTTTTCAAGTTCACCTTCGTATTTACCAAAGTGTACTTCTCTTAAGCTTTCAAGTTCCTTTAAGTGCAAATTGGTACTTGCTTTATTTTCATTTATAACAATTTTTGCAGTCTTTATTGCTCTACCTAAATCACTACTATAAGCTGCTTTAAATCTAATATCACTTAGTCCGAGGGCAGTATTTAAAACTACTTCAAGTCCTTCCTTAGTAAGAACTCCATCACACCATCCTTGAGTTCTTTCAGCTCTGTTTAAAATAGTTTGTCCATGTCTCATTAAATATAAAATAACTTTTCCTTTATTTTTATTGTTCATTTTTTCCTCCATAATTATAAATAAAATTTATATTAAACTGTTAGAATTATCAGGTGAGTATAAAATAATTATAACATAGCAATAGTTGTATAAAAAAACAAATCCCGGATATTTGCCGGGAGGAGTTTGCTATATTATAAGCAATGTTGTTTGAAATATTTTAAATATAGTTTATTAACTTTTTTTGTAATGTCCTCTCCAGACCTCCGAGGGATAGGAGGATTTATAATTGCATTCACATTTAAATGTGTTTTGTGATTATCTGGATCAGCTTCTTTTTTAGCGGCTATAGTACGAAGAATATGGATATTTTTCAATTTCATCAAGTATCACCTTAATATTAAGTATTTACTAAATATAGTATATTCATAAAAGCCGTCAAAATGAATAAATAAAAAAAAGACCATGAATAAAAAACACGGTCATTGAATGTTTATCTTTTAATAAATTTATAATATAACCGATTAACCCTTTCTGTAGCATCTATACCTGCTCTTTTAGGAACGGCTGGGTTAATAACTCTATCTGATTTTAAATATTGCTCATTTTTATTACTAATTTTAAGTTGATCTTTAGTAATTGCAATTTCTCTTAAAATATCAAATTTTTTAGCCATATTCCCACCTCTATTTAACTGTTATTTTATAATCAATATCATAATTAGTCAAGTGTTGAAGTTTTTTTATCTTTTTTTCACCATAATTCAATTATTCAATTTTCTTAGGTGTTTAGAGTAGCTTGTCTCTAAAGCAACAATATATGAATATAATAATTCTCCTAAGCCTGCTGGATAAGTTTTTAAACAATCAATAATAACCGTAATATAATCGCCAAACAAGCTGACATAATATTTTACAAATATCTTGTTTTCATATGCGTATACATAATTATTCTGCATATTTGTTTTTACTTTTTTTAGAACAAAAGCATTATAGGATAATTCATTTGTTAAAAATTCATCCGATTTACTATATGGAATTACAACAATACTTAAGTCTGTATTTTGACATATAAATAAACTTAAAAATCCATCGAGCAAAATGATAAATTCTTCAAGAGTATAATCATCTCTTACCAAATTATCATCTTCCAATTCTGTCATTAATTTATCAATATCACACATGTTTTTCGAAAAGTCATCTATTATGGTTACATATTGGTTAATAAGTTCATTTTGTATTTCAGCTATGGATTTCTCTGTTTCAAACTCTACTCCATCCTTTCCTATCTTTTTAATAGAATATTCTTTAAAAATAATAGAGTATACTATGGTAGTAATTATAAAATATCCAATGAAGTTTATTATAAATATATATTGGGATTGGGCAATTCCAAACCCATTTAAAGAATATGATTTAAAGAAATATTCTTTGTTTAAATTATAGTATAAGGCAAAAATGAAAAAGGACAGTGAATAAAAAATATATTTAAAAGATGTAGTATCAATATCTAAATTTATATGAGACATTATACATTTATGCCTATAATAAATGTATACATATGTAATCAAAATAATACCAATAGAAATTAATAATACTACTTGTCCATCATCTTTATAGAATTCAATATTGAATCCTTCAGAAAATTTTAGTCCGAAACAGAAGCCAACCACCATAGAAATTATCAATGTTATTAGGGAATTTTTCCAAGGCCTAATATAGTGCTTAAAAAACTTAATAAAATTCTCCTTTATCATTGTTATACCTCCCTTGTTAATATTTGTTTTATCTGCCCTAATACTGCTATGGCAATTTGTAAAAGCCATTGATGGGAATCAAATATCTTGTTCTGTTATGGAGTAACGGTTAAGAGTAGAAATACTAATTGTATTATTTTTCTATTATTAGTTAATTATAACATATGAGCAAAATCATAACCAAATTATTAGTATAGAATTAAGAAAAAGTAAAGGGACATAATACAAAGTAGAGTTAATCTATAGGAGGATAAAAAAATGGGAAGAATTGATAAAGCTATTAATAGAATTAAGATACTTGAATGTCCAACAGGGGATTTAGAGAATAGGGTTGCAGGAATACTAGAGGATTATGGGGTTGCAAATAGAAAAAAAGTAAATGTTAATAGAGATAGCTACTTTGATAGGGACGAAGCACAGGCATATCGAGTGGAGATACCAGGTGAAAATCAGTCTATTGTAGTGTTGGCCAAATCTGGAGAAGAAGATTATGTGGCAAAGGTTGTAGATGTCTATAATAAGTTATAAATGATGTGGATTTTTATGTTGAGGGTAACATGTCAGAATAGAATAGTATAATTTAAGCCAATCTCTAATTTTAAAAGAGATTGGCTTAAATTAAGAAGTTTATTCCATTGGAGATTTTAAAGCTTCTGTCATAGAAATTTTATCTATCTTTCTTCTGCTTAATAACTTTGATATTTCATAGGTTAAATATATTATAACAAAACCAATTAAAACATAAATGTAATTTATAGTTACGGGGAAGGATACACTCATGTCTTTGGTTATTGATTTGAATAGGATACGCATGGATGCAAGAAGCAGTGGTACTCCTAAAATATAACCAATTACTACTATAGAGGAGGAACTGTTTAGAATTAGAGAATAAATTTCCTTGTTTCTATAGCCTAAGACTTTCATAAGGGAGATATTCTCCTTATTTTCCTCTATTGTAATGGAAGTAACAACATATATAACTATAAGTCCAATTATAAAAGATATAAAAGTTATACCTGCTATAACGGCCTGAAGTGGTTGTGTCATTGTATTAAAGGCATTTCTCATATCATCAATTGTTACAGTAGCCAGTAGTTTATTCTCTGGGATGTCAAGCTTTTCTTTACTCCATAGGCCTATATAGCTGCTAGATGGAAATTTCAGCATATCATTAAGTTTATCAAGGGGCATATAAATATGTTCACCTACATAAGTTTCGGCGATACTATCAACTGTTATATTGTACTCTTTTGAGTCCAGCCTGTTAATAAGTTTAATAGTATTCTTTGGTATTATATTAAGTTTATCAGCCAAGGGTCTTGTTATAATAATTTTATCTGATTTTAGGATACTTCCTGCTTTGTCCTTAAAGGAAATATATTGAGAATTAGGACTTACACCATACACTGTAAAAGTTAGCTTACTATCCGATTTTAATGAAAATGGTATTTCAGAGAAAGCCTCACCTTTTTCTGGTTTGCCATTTTGAATAGAGTTAAATACATATTGATAATTATATTTAAATGCTTCACTAAAAGAATTTTTAATTAAATAATTCATAGAACTCTTTGCTGTAAAGCCCATTAAAAGCAACATAGTTGCCATAATAATGCCAAGTAAAAGAAATACACTTCTTGCTATGCTTCTAAGCTGTTCTCTTATTTTAAATTTAGTATTAAATTTTAGATTATCAAGTTTTAAACTTCTTTCTATGAAGCTAACCTTATTCTTTTTCTTTACACCTTTCATAAGTTCTACAGGTGAATCTTTAAGTGATTTATTTACAACAAAATAACTGCAGGTAATTAAAAAGATTACTGGAAGCAGGATGCTCATTATAACGTAATTTATATTAAAGCTTAAAGAACTTACAGGTATATTAAAGTATGATACATAATATGTAATCATAGGTTTTAAGGTTATGATTCCAAGTATGGTTCCAAGTACACCACCTAATAATGAGATAATTAAAGGATATAAAAGATAATGTTTTATAATCTCTCTTTTTCTATAACCCAGCGCATAAAGGGTTCCTATAATAACAGCTTCTCTCTTTAGCATTCTCCACATTATAATTGCCGTTAGAATACAGGTAAGAAGAAGTATACTTATAGGCATAGATGAACTCATCTCATCAATCCCGGCAAGTTTGGCAGTCATATAGGTTACTCTTGGATTGTCGGTGACATTCAACCAGCTAAGTATAAAAACATTTTCTGTTATTAAGTAATCTTTAAATTGAGATATTCTATCATCTAAAAGGATTCTATCTCCATTAAATCTTATAGAATAAGAAATGCTGCCTTTATTTAAAATGTCGAAGTCATTTTTTTTCATTACTGCTATGCCAAAACTGTTTGGATCATTCATTATAGTTGATTCTGATTTTAATGGATATATATAATTTGGCAGAGACATGAAGCCAGAAATAGTGAAATTTTGATTATATATTTTTATATTGTCACCGATGTTTAATTTATTAGCTTTTGCATAAGATGGATCAATAAGAATATTCATGTCACTTAGAGCTTTACCTTCAATTATTGCAGGTATATTAACTTTAGTATTTTCTCTAAATATTCTCAGTATTTTATTTTTTGATACAGAGTAATCAATCGATTTTGTTTCTTCTATGCTCATATTAAACTTTGATTCCAGAGCTTCAATGTTATTTAATTTTCTACTGATAATAAAGCTAGCATCTTCTTGCTTATAGTCTCTTTCAAAAGAAGATAATAGATAAGACAAGTTGATTGAAATTAAATTAAACATTGTAAAAAGAAGGCAACTAAAAATAATAAGCAATAAGGAACCAAGATATTGAGATTTGTTTTCTAGAATGGTTCTTTTAATTTTTTTATTTATAACCATTACCACTCAATCCTTTCCGCAGGCATAGTTGTCTTATTAACTATGCTTTCTACGATTTCTCCGCTTCTTACTTTATAAACCCTATTAGCCATATCACTGATTGCATTATTATGTGTTATCATAAGTATGGTTGACCCAAAATCCTTGTTAATTTTCTGAAGAAGCTTCAATATTTCTCTTGAGGTTGAAAAATCAAGTGCACCAGTGGGCTCATCACATAACAAAAGTTTTGGATTTTTAACTATTGATCTTGCAATGGAAACTCTTTGTTGTTCACCGCCGCTTAATTCCCTGGGAAATCTATGCTTTTTATCAAGCAAACCTACAGCTTTTAAAACTTCGTCAGTATTTAATGGAGACCTACTTATGTTTCAAACAATTTCTATATTTTCTACTACAGTAAGATTAGGTATTAAGTTGTAGAACTGAAATATGAAACCTATATTTTCTCTTCTGTAGCTTGTAAGCTCAGTATCATTTAATTTAGTAATTTCAATGTTATTCACAAAGATAATACCAGAATCACATCTGTCAATTCCACCCAAAATATTAAGAATGGTTGACTTGCCGGAGCCAGAGGGACCAAGTATTACTCCAATCTCACCTTTATCTAAATTCATTTTCACACCTTTTAGAACCGTAGTAGTTACATCCGCTGTCTTGTAACTTTTCTTTAAATTTTCTACTTTTAAAAACATTTATTTTATTCCTTTCAAAAGTCCATTTTCTAAAAATTAGGTATGATATTTAATCTTTTGTATAATTCAAAAAGTTTACTTATTATATCATTTCCTACACTTATAGCTTTATTCCTCGTATGTTATCTTATATGGATTAATGGAGCTAAACCATAAATTAAATTGTGCAAAATGTTGACAAGGAAACAAAAATAAAGTAATATTGTTTCCTGGGAAACAAATTTTAACTATATTGTTTTATTAGAGTTTTTAAGGAGGTGTTTAGAATAGATAATATTGATATTATTATGAAGAGTCTAAAAAGCATATATGAAAAGGAAGAAACTTTAGGAAAATTAGCATTTAAGGATGAATATGAGAACTATGGAATTTCAGAAATACATTGTTTAGATTTTATAGGAAGAATACAAGATCCCAATGTTACTAGAATATCTCAAAGTATGAATATGACAAGGGGTGCAATAAGTAAATTATGCAAAAAACTTTTAAAGAATAATTTTATTAATAAATATAAAAAGCCTGAGAATGATAAGGAAATATATTTTAAGTTAACAGAATTAGGTGAAGAATTATATAGATATCATGAAATAAAGCATAAGCAGTGGGAAGAAAGAAATAATAAATTTTTTAAAAATATAACTAAGGAAAATCAAGAAATTGTAGCTAGTTTTTTAATGAAATTTAATAATTATTTAGATGAAATAATAGAATCAGAAGGAGAAATATAATATGAATTTACATTTAACGAAATTTAATATTCCAAGTAAAATATTAAAATGGGGAGACTCACAACCAGAGCATCAAAGACAACATATAGGAACTCATATAGATTGTTACAATCTGTCAAATATAGAATTACCATCAACAATAGATGTTAATGTAATAGATGCTAGAAATTTAAATATTATAGATGTTGATATATTAGACAATCTATCCATTAAGAAAAATTCTTTTGTAATATTTAGGACTGGATATTTAGAGAACTATGGATATGGAAGTGAGGAATATTTTAATTCTGAATCAATGCCTTATTTAACCAATGAAATTATAGATAAATTACTAAATTTCAATGTGAAATTAATAGGAATTGACTTAAGTGGAATACAGCATGGAAAACATCATGTAGCAATAGATAAATACGTTGAAAACAAAGGAGCTTATGTTATAGAAAATATATGTAATTTAGATAAGGTTACTACAGAATTTAAAGTGAATTTAAATTGGATTCAATTAGAAGGTGCTACAGCCATAAAAGTTGAGATTGAAACTATATAATTTGGGTCTGTATTTGAATTCTAGTTGACCATTACATGGGAAAGCTTCCATGAAATATGGATATTATGGTATAATTAAAAAACAATATTTTGGCTATATAAAAATTGTGTAAAAGGAGTAGTACTTAATGTTGTAATAAAAATGATAATATCTATATGATGGGGGCTAATTATGATTTATACACTTATATTTTTTGGCATTATGATTATAATTTTTTTCGCTTTATTTATAAAAGTTTCACTTGGATCATCAGTATTGTTTAAGAAAAAACGTAATGCTAAATTAGTTTATTTTTTTGTAATGTTATTATATATAGTATTAACTATACTACTTATACTGCTATTTAAAAATGATATATTTATAAGTAATTCTAATACTAAAACTAACAAGTATATTGGAGAAAAAGGAAATGTAGAGAATGTTAGTAGTACTGCAAGTATTGAAAAGAAAATACAAAATGAGTTGCAAAAAGATGAAAATAAAAAAACAAATAATAATAATGAAACCACAAATAAAATGGAAAATGGACAAGATAATAGCAAGGACAATAAAGAGTCCAAAAACCATGGTGAAAAAATAGAGAAAGAAGCAAACAGTGAAGAAAATGAAATATCAGATGATGATGTTATGAAAATTTTAATTGCAGCAGATGAAAGGTTTGTACAAATAGAGAGTGAGATGAATGATGCTTATAGCAATAGAATTTTAATACAAGGAGAGCAGTATCGTAAATTAAATAATGGATTAAATAAATATGAAGGATTATTTAACTATTATAATACATATTTTTCAGATAAACTTTCTAAAGAGTTTATAGGAAAGATGTTTATAGAAAAAAACGGGGAGTACTACATGAAGGTAGGCAATTTTGGTGATATTACTATGATTAGTAAATATAAAGTAATATCTAAAAAGATGGATAAAGATAGAGCCTATGTGACTGTAGAAAATAAAGGTGAAAGAGAAGATTTTATATTAATAAAAGAAAATAACAAGTGGAAAGTAGACAAGTTTGATAGGTATATTTAAAGGAAAAAAGCATTTATCCGATGATTACCCGCTCTAATACCCCATCGCACTCTGTGAAAGCGATTCACACCAAATCAAAGATTTGGGTTCTCTGCTTTTCTTTAAAGTGGGAGTAAAGAGCGGCTACGTCCCTAGATAACGATTTCCCCTAAAGGATAACGACTTCTAAGGAGTAAAACTCCTAAGAATTCTGTTAATAAAGCTTCAGTGGGAGTAAAAACTCCTTCTGAAGCCAAGAACTCTGTTTATATGTTTTGATAATTTAATAAAATAAATGACTTATATGGAAGTGGTAAAATAAGCTTTTATAATTTTAAAGGTATATCTTCTTAGGTATAGCTAGATCCTACTAATACTTTGTAGAGTATATGTATTACAAAGTATTAGTAGGATTTTTATTTTTGTATAAAGTTAATTAGATGGGTAACTTAGGAGACATTGAATAAATTACAGCAAATAGGCAAAAAATAGATTTATAGTTTGAATATGTGCAAAGATATATTCTTCTGCAAGGAGGTAAGAATACTTGGGAAATACAATTGGAATTGGTGTAAGTATACCAAGAAAAGAGGCTTTTGATAAAGTCACAGGAGTTGCAAAATATACTGATGATACACAACTTCCTGGTACTTTATATGCTAAAATGCTCACAAGCCGTTATGCACATGCAAAAATTAAATTTATTGATGTATCCGAAGCTAGAAAAGCACAAGGTGTTCAGCAGGTAATAACAGGAGAGTATTTGCCTGTACTTTGTGGACCAGTAATAGAGGATAGGCCTCCAATAGCAAGAGATAGAGTTCGTTATTATGGGGAGCCTATTGCAGTAGTAATAGCAAATAGTGAGCAAGAAGCAATGAAGGCTTTAAAGCTAATAAATGTAGAATATGAGCCTTTGCCTGTTGTTAATTCAATAAGTGATGCTTTGAAGCCAGGTGCTACTCTTATACATGAAAATATGGGTGATTACAAACATGCAGTAGAGGATGTGTATCCTGAGCTGAACACTAATATTTCAGACCGAATTAAAATAAGAAAAGGTGATGCTACAAAGGGATGGGCAGAAAGTGAAATTGCAGTAAGTGGGAGTTTTTTTCTTCCACAGTCAGATCATATTGCAATGGAAACTCGAAGTGTGAGAGCACAAATTATGCCAGATGGAAAAATAATAATTTATACTTCTTCACAAGCCCCTTATGCTGTTAAGAGGCGTCTAAGTAAGATTTATAATATACCAGAAGGAAATATAGTTGTTAAAGTACCACTTGTAGGTGGAGGATTTGGCGGCAAGGCAGCTGTCCAACTAGAATTTATTGCATATCTGGCTTCCAAGGCTGTTAATGGTAGATTGGTTACTATAGCTAATTCAAGAGAAGAAGATATTAAAACTTCACCATGCAGAATTGGGGTTGAGGGAAATTTAAAAATAGGTGCGACAAAAGATGGAATTATTAAAGTTCTTGAAGCCAGATATATGGTTGACGGTGGAGCTTATGCAGATAGCGGTCCACGTATGGCTAAGGCTATGGCAGTAGATTGCTCTGGTCCATATAATATTGAAAATATATGGTGTGATTCAATATGTGTTTATACAAATCATACTTATGTTACTGCTTATCGTGGATTTGGTCATACAGAGTATACCTTTTGTATGGAAAGAATGATGGATAAATTAGCAGCAAAACTTGGTATGGATCCTTTAGAATTAAGAATTAAGAATGCTATAAAACCTGGTCAGTATACACCTACACAAGTAAAAACAACTTTAAGTAATATAGGCAAACTGGAAGATTGTTTGACAAAATTAAAGGAGTTAGCAAAATGGGATGAAGGACAGGTAATAAAAACAGAAGGAGGTATGATAAAGGCAAAGGGAATGGGATGTTTTTGGAAAACATCTGATTCGCCTGCAGATGCTGTTTCTGGAGCTTTTCTTACTTTCAATACAGATGGAAGCATAAATCTTAATACTGGTGCAATTGAAATGGGACCATCTACAAAGACTACTTTAGCTCAGATACTTGCTGAAAGATTAAAAATGGATGTAAGCAGAATTCACGTAATGATGGAAGTGGATACTCAAGCTTCACCAGAACATTGGAAAACCGTTGCAAGTATGACAACATTTATGGCAGGTAGGGCAGTTCTTAGAGCTGCTGAAGATCTTATAAGGCAGCTAAAAAGCTTAGCAGCTACTGTTATGAAATCTCCACCAGAAGACTTAGAGGTTGCAGAGGAGAAGGTATATTTGAGACAAGATCCAGAAATATATGTTTCATTCAAGGATTTAGTTCGAGGTTATAAGGAACCTAATGGTCTTGCAGTTGACGGGCAAATACTTGGGCGTGGAAGCTTTATAATGAGTCATATTACTGATATAGACGAAGAAACAGGAAAAGGTAAACCTGGGCCAGCATGGACTGTGGGTGCGCAAGCAGTTGAGATTGAATATGATCCTGCAAATTTTACATATAGGTTTTTAAAAGCTATTACCGTTATAGATGCAGGCAAAATAATTAACCCGAAAACTACAAGAGGACTGTTAATGGGAGGAATAAATATGGGGTTTGGTATAGCAACTAGAGAAGCTTTTGAATATGATGGAGATGCTAGGCTACAAACTACTACACTAAGAACTTATAAACCAATGAGGCTTGGTGAAAATCCAGAATACATAATTGATTTTATTGAGACACCTCAGATTGACGCACCTTTTGGAGCACGTGGATTAGCTGAACATGGAATAATAGCAATTCCAGCTGCATTTGCAAATGCTATATCTCATGCAGCTGAGTATGAGTTTGATAAATTGCCTATTACGCCTGAATCAATTTGGAAGGCTAAGACTGGAGGAAAATATGATACCCTTTAATTTTGAATATTATAAACCTGAAACTGTTGATGAGGCTGTTAAGTTATATATTGAATTAAATACTAAAGGAAAGAAGCCACTATATTATGGTGGTGGAACTGAGATTATAAGTATGGCAAGAGCCTATAATGTATACACTGAAGCAGTAATTGACATAAAAGGAATTCCTGAATGTAATGTTCAGGAGTTAAGAGATAATAAATTAGTTATTGGTTCTGCTGTTACTCTTACACAAATTGCTGAAGCAAACTTATTCCCAGTACTGGGGTTAACAGTTCAGAGAATTGCAGACCACACTATACAAGATAAAATTACACTTGGGGGAAATATAGCAGGAACAATTATATATAGGGAAGCAGTATTACCTCTTTTAATATCTAATAGTGAAGTGATTATAGGAAGTTTAAATGGGAGAAAGCAAGTTTTATTGAGTGATGTATTTGATGGAAGAATAAAGCTTGAGGAGGGAGAATTTATAGTGAATGTAATAATAGATAACCGATTTCTCTCCTTACCGTATCTCCATGTGAAAAGAACTAAAAGTGATAAGATAGATTATCCATTAATAACTCTTGCAGCACTTAAGGATAACAATAGAATAAATATAGCCTTTAGTGGAGTTTGTAGTTATCCGTTTAGGTCTTCTTTAATTGAAGATTATCTAAACGATAAAAGCTTACCAGCAAATGAGAAAATTAATAATGCAATAAATAACATACCAGATTCAATATTAAGTGATTTAGCTGGATCTGATAGCTTTAGAAAATTTATGTTGCAAAGAATGCTTACAGAAGTTTTAGATAAACTGGAGGGATAGGTAAATGCTAAAAGTCTCTGGTAAAACAATAATAACATTAAATATTAATGGAGAAGATAGGGAAGTTGTTGCAAAGCCATCAGATGTTTTGCTATATACTCTTCGAAATGAATTAGGGCTTACAGGAGCTAAACCAGGATGTGAAAATGGAGACTGCGGCACATGTACTATTCTTGTAGATGGATGGCCTATAAAATCTTGTTTAATTCTGACAGTTGAGGCAATAGGTAAAAAAATAGTTACTATTGAAGGTCTAGAGAATGCACCAATACAAAAGGCTTTTGTAGAAAAGTGGGGCTTTCAATGTGGATATTGTACATCTGGGTTTTTGATGGTTTGTCATGCCTTAGCTAATATACATCCTGATGGAAATGATCATGTAATAGAACAGTGGCTGCAGTCTAATATTTGCAGATGTACTGGATATGAGGAGATAGAAAATGCTATAAAATCAATTATGTCATGTAAGCAAAATAATTTATCCGATGGCTACCATCCGTAACACTCCAATCAAACTCCGTGAAAGCTATTCACACAAAATCAAAGATTTTGGTTCTCTGCTTTTCTTTAGGTAGGAGATATTAGAACTCTTTTAATAAGACTCAGATGGAGAGAGGTATTTCTCATAAACAAATTCCACCTGAGTCTAAAAATCACTTGATGTCATTTATAATCTTATTTAAGTTATTCATTTCATTAAAAAATATATTTTTATTTAAATTAATAACTGCATCAATATTATTTTCATCAACATTAGGAATGTGGATAGTGTTTTTGTTGTTATTAATATAATTAATTATTTTTAGTTGCTCAAAGATAATAGTAATGGTATAAACCATATTTTCTAGTTTGTTTTTTATAGGAGAAAATTTTGAACTAAATTTAAATCCTTCATTATATAATTTTAACTTAGCTTTCATATCATGTATTTTCCATTCAATGTCATCTAATTCATTTTTGCTTTGAGAAAAGTCATTGGTATTAGCTATATTTAAGAAACTTTTTTGTATATCTTTTGCTCTGTCTTTAAGTAGTTGTGTTAAATCTGGATTGAATATATAATGATTTACAATGGTTGTGATAGATATACCTATAAATGTATCAAGAAGTCTATGAACGCTATATTCAAAAGCAGAAGTTCCTTTTACACCTACTATAATAGATGCAAATACTAGGCAGGCGATAGATGTTGTACTATCCCACTTAAGATAGTTACACACATAAACAATTAATATAACCCCTAGACCAACCAGTAGTATATTTTGTGATTGAATAGTTGCAAGTACAACACCAACAATAGCACCAATAGTACTGCCAATAATTCTATTTATTCCAAATTTAACTGTCTCTCCAAAAAAAGTAGATATTGGCATAACAGCAGGTAGCAAAACGAAAAAAGGGAACTTAAGTTTTAATAAGTTTGATACCAGCATACATAAAGAAGCCGCAACACCTACTCTAATTGCTTTTCTTTTTAAATCCATTAATTCACCTTCTTAGATATGTTAGTTATATTTTTTTCGTAAAAGGATCAAAATATGTATAAGCAGGTTTAGAAGGAGGGCGTATTATGGGCGTTGATGGCATAGTATTAGCAGCAGGATTATCCTCAAGGATGGGAAAATATAAATTAACATTAGATATGGGAGGAAAGAAAGTTATAGAAAGATGCATAGAATCCATGTATGATATTTGTTCTAATGTAATAGTTGTTGGTGGATATAATTATGACCTACTTGTGGATATATTAAAACCATACTCTAAAGTAAAGCTGATTTTAAATGAAAACTATAAGGAGGGTATGTTTAGTTCTGTAAAAAAAGGATTACAACAGGTAAAGAAAGATAGATTCTTTTTAACCCCAGCAGATTATCCGCTAATAAAAAGGGAAACCTATGTAAAAATGCTTTCTACTAATAATGATATAGTTGTACCAATTTATAAAAATATAAAAGGACATCCAATACTCATAAAAAGTTATATTATTAATGATATTTTATCTGGAAAATATGTTAGTTTAAGAGAATTTACATGGGAACACGGTTTTTCTAGCGTATTCCTAGAAGATGAAGGTATACTATTAGATATAGATACTGAAAAAGATTATATTGACATTATAAATAAGGCTAAGTTTTACTAATAACCATATAATCTCCACAGGTAAGCTGAACTACTTCGGCTTTTAGAGCTTTTGCAATATCTTTTGTCAATTGTTTTTGTTCCTCTAAGTTACTGGCAACTAAAATTAAAGGATTACCGTTTTGTGCCCTATCTTTACTTAAAGTTATATATGCTACTATTTCATAACCTGTATTATATAAATCTGCACTCATAATATCAATCCTTTCTATTTATAAAGATTAGTATTCATTACTTTGTAGCTTTTTCTTATGCTTTCCAAAAGAGGAGTCTTTTTTATAGTTTCAATAAATGCTCCTTCATCATAGATAATTGGAACCATCACAAGAGCAATTCTTCCTGTGTCATAATCACGCTTAGTGTAATGATATCTTTTAAGCCCCAATGCTCTACAGACTTCAAATATTATAGCCTGCCTTTGCCCATTATGGTTAAGTGTTATGCTAAAATGTTTTTCTTTGGGATAAATCATTGCTGCTATACTACTATCTTCAATAAGTTTTCTAGAGATATCTGTTCCTAAATGGTTTGTTACAAAGATATCATCTACATATAATTCAGAGTTTTTTATGGTTACTTTAGCCAATTTTACATCAGCAATATCTCCAACAGATTTACCTTTTGAAAAAGTTTTAAGTATATAAAGTGTAAGTATGCCAACTAGTACTCCACATATTATATTTATCCACAGAATTTTATTAGGCACAATATGCATAGTTAGGCTAGTTGTAAAGGCCACTAATAATGAAATATAATTTCGTGCCTCAAAGGTTTTTGCTATACCGTCGATGTAGGCTTCTCCTCTAAAAACATGTTCAACATCATCAAGATTTTGAAGACTTTCTTTTTCTATTCTCCTTACTTCTCTAAACTGCTCAGTAGCAAGAAAAAGAAAGGTTACTGCTTCAAAGTTCTTTTCAAGCAATGCAGGAATTGCAATAGCACCTATTCCAGAAGATATAAATCCAGTTACTAAGTGAATTAGATATGCATTTGGATAACTTGGATATTGTCTGTAGTCAACGATAAGAGTAACATATCTTGATATAGTTCCACATAATATTGGTATTAATATTAAAAAAATATAATACTGCGAAAGTGCTTCTTTTTCCATAGAATCCTCCGAATACTTAGTAGTTAATAGTGTATTTAAAAGGTAATAATAATTAATAGTTTTTGTATTAGGGGGAAAAATTATGTATAATAAAATAACGAATGCTTGTATTATAATGTGTATTAGTTTTTTATCAATTAATTTATAAATAGGAATTTGTAGAATAGAAGGAACAAAGGAGAGTGCATTATGATTGAATACAAATTTGATACCCAATTGTTAATTGAAGGACATAATCTTTCAGAAGATACAATCAATGAATATATTACAAACAATATTGAAGGTGACTGCTTGCTTGCTGTTGGTGATGATGAAATGATTAAAATTCATTTTCATACCAATACACCATGGAAGGTGCTTGAATATTGTGCTTCTTTGGGAGAAATTTATGATATCGTTGTAGAAAACATGGAACGCCAAGCCAATGGGCTTAAAGGTTAAACAGTAAGCTTTTTGCTGGTTTAGAAATCTCGAAGTAGTGAATAATTAGATTTATCTTAAATATTAAAGCATTCAACATTTTAAAGTTGAATGCTTTTGTTATTAACGCTTTTCACTTTATAAAAACTTGTTGCAAAATTATATCCGCAGAAAATGCCAAAAATTAAATAAGAAGGTATGCTTAAGTTTAATTTTAATAGTGTATTACATAGCCCAGGAAATATATTTAAATAGTAAATGTTTAAACTAAAAGATAAAAATAGTAAAGGTAGTACAACAAATATTAATTTAACTACATTAACTTTCCATGTTCCATCCATTTTAAATTGCTTAATTAAGTATTCTATAGACAGTAATACACCTAGTAGTATAGCTGCAAATCCTAGTATAATTGAGTATAAAATATTAATTTCGAAGGTAGTTTTAAAATAATCTTTAGATAAATAGGTACACCAATTAATAAATAAAACTAAAATACATATTAATATAACGTATAAGATATATAGTATATATTTTTTGAATTTCATAAGTATTCTCCTTTGACATTGTAAATACTATATTACATTTAATATACCATATATTGAAAATATTGTAAAACTGACATTTGAATAAGTAAGTCATATGAGCATAGGAAATTTAATGCAGTAGATTGAAAGTTACTTGTTATAAATTTGAAAAAGGAATCAAACTATGTGTTTCAGCTAAGCGTTTTTTAGTAACTTTATTATTTGAGTCTACTTCCATTAATGTCCAAGAAGGTAATCCGTTTCCTTCATTTTCTAAGTTATAATCTCCTCCTGCTGGGTCTGATAAACGATATAAAACTTCATTTAAAGTTGTTAATGCTATTTCATATGCAAATTTACCCAATAGTTCTGGTGTTGCACCATTTTTTAATAGTTTTGTTTCAACTTCTGAATTGGGTAAATTTTCTTTAATTCTATTCTTTAACATATCTCCATATTCATTTTCATAAAATTCAAGGCTATTATTTAATGGTCTTGCAAAACGAAAAGCAGCCAGCCATGCAAAATTATTGCTTTCAATGTCAAGATTAGCATAATAATCTGCTGTATTTTCTGGTAATCCAAAGCTTTTTAAAAGTTCTTTAATTTCTTCCTTATTCATATGTTATCCTCCCCTTTTTGTTTGTTATGTAAATAATTTTTAAGTGTTACTGTTTTCTTTTATATTTATTTTTATTCCTGTATTTTCAACTATGTTAGTAATATAAGATTTATTATGTGAAGCTATATAAAGAGTAGGAGTACATCTATTAATAAATACTACTAAAACCTTTCTATGTTCATCAGTAAATATTTCACTCAAAGCATTTTTATTTATTTTAATTAACTTTTTTTCAATTAATTCACTAAATCTATTTCTGCTAATTCTAACCTTTGTCATATATGGCAGTGAGTAAACTATTTCCAGGGCTATAAAATTCAAAATAAAATATGAGCATTTACCCTCACAATACCACCTGCCAGTATCCTCTGTTAAAAAACGTTGGTATACAGGAGGATCTTCTTTTTCTTTATTATCTAATTTTATACCAAAAATAGAGTCTTCATCCTTAAAAAAAGTCATTATATCATCAATAATTTCAATATCTTCAAAAGGCAAGAATGATAAGTGATTTCTACTTTTTCCTATAATTGAATAATACTCTTTTAAGGCTATAGGAAATTTTATTTGCATTGTACTTTCAAAATTATTAACTTCCTCTTTTGTATATTTTTCATATGAATTTGATGTTATTAATTTTAATTCATTTAAACATTGTTCTATCATTAAAAACAGCTCCTTGTTGCTAGTTATTGTTGTAGATATGTTTTTTTACCCATTTCTTGAAAAATAGCAGTTGTTCTTCTGTATGAAAATAATGTTCTCCATTTTCCATTACTTCTAAATCGCAGTTGAAGTGTTTTGCAAATGCAGATACCACATTAAATTCACATAGTTTATCTTTTGAACCATATAAAATTGAAGTAGGATTGCTCCAGGTAACAATAGGATGTTCTTTTACATAGCAATAATAATCCCAATAGAGTGTTTGTCCAACAGGTGTAGTGATTTCCTTTTCTGCCTTTAGCTTATCCTCACTTATGTTAAAACATGTCATTATATTATCTATGATACGTTCCATACTTATCACTGGAGAGAGAAATAAACATTGTTCCAATGTTTCATGGCTATATGTTAGTAGACTAAAATATGCTCCCATACTGCAAGCAAATACACTTATATTATTTGATAAGGATTGAGCATATCTCATAATGGTATTAAGATCTTGAACACAATTTTGAACTTTGCAATCATAGGCTTCCTCCTTACGATCACCATGTTTAGGCAAATCAAAACTAAGCACCTGATAATCTATTGATGTTGCTTCCTCTGCAAATATAACAATTGAGTTGTCTTCTTTATTTGACATGGTACCATGTACTACTACGAATAATTTATTTGATTTTTTGCCCCATAAGATTGCAGGAATATTTTCTATTTTTAAACTTTGTTTTATCATCGTAATTTTTCCTCCATAAAATATAAATATAATTCTTCTGTACTTTAAAATTATAGTCTTATATCTCATGATTTATCTAGTTCATAAATAATTCTGTAATAAAGTTGTTGAAAATTACAATTTTCACCCTCATACATATATTTAATATATTATTAAGTATTATTTATTCCATTCCTGCTTAATTAGTGAATAAACAAGTTGATCGTATTTATTTTCATTAATCCAATAATGTTCTCGTAGTCTTCCGTCTAATTTAAAGCCGTATTTTTCTAAAAGCTTTATAGAAGGGGAATTGTTTGAAGATGTAGTTGCATAAATCTTATTTAAATTTAGATCATAATCTTGGAATATGGTTTTAATAAATTTTGATAGCATAATGCTACCCAATCCATTACCTCTATTATTATCTGGTATATAATAACCAAATTCAGCACTATGATTTCTTGGATTTAAATCAAATAATGTTATTTTGCCTAAAGGTTTGGTGCAGTCCTCTTCTTTTACCAGCACATAAATTACTTCTTTTCTTTCAGAAATAGCTTTTAATATTTTACTGGCATATTCTTCAAATGATTCACATGCTTTTAAAGGGCGACAAGTATAATATTCAAAGTGCTTTTCCGCAATATTCCAATCATATATTGTCTGGATATGTTGTTCTGTTAATAAGATCAATTTATAAATTTCATCATGTTGTTTTAAACTATTATTCATTACAACCCTCCATAAAATTATACAGTTCTATTCGCATAATTTAACTATCGTGAATTAATTATAACATATTACCAAAGGGGAGTTTATATTGTTAAAAAGTAAGTATAATCATATAATTTGTGGTTTTTGTGAATGTTTATTTTTACTTTTTACTTCTAATATATATGCCTCAAATGATAAAAGGGATAAAATACACAAAGATGATTTGGAACCTATTTATAAAAGTGATGTGGAGAATATAACAGAATTAATGGAGCAGAATTATGGAAAAAAAGTATTAACATAATAAAGAATATTGGCGGAATAGAAAATTTAGTTAACTTAAAGAAGTATTTGCCTAACTGTGATATACGATAATTAGTATTATTTAGTTATCCCAATAATAATTTTAAAAATAGTAGGGTAAAGTGTTTGAAAAAAGTTCGATGAATAAAAGCACCACATTATTCAAAGTCGAATTTTGTGGTGCTTTTACGTCCAATTCTGAATAGAGTTGGATTCGGAAGTTGAGCCGAATAAAGAAAGCAGTTTGATTTTAAGCTAAAATTATGTTCTAATTCAAAAGCTGCTCAGAAGTTAGCTTAAAAACATCACTTATAAGCTCTTTATATTTTTTAAGTTTTTTATTTACTGCATGGTAGATAAAATATCTTACACTTATTTTAGGAAATTCTTTATTACTTTTGCAAATTCCATATCATTGGATATAACTGCTGGATGAAACCCATTCAAAAATATATATTTCTCTCCATATGGTACTTTTTCCAAAATTGAAGTATATTCGTCCTCAAAATCATTCCTAATCATATCATCCGTTTTGCTTGCAGTAAGTAGCAATGGAACTTTTAATTCTGATAAATCTTTATGGAATAATGGAATATGTTCCTTCGAGCATTTTAGCAAGCAGTTCGTATCATGATCAACAATACTTTCCCAATCACTACCATGCCAAAAAACATAAAATTGTTTTACAGTTTCATTTTGTTTAGAATAGCAGCGGCCCTCTAATAGCTTTTTAGCAAAATCAGATGCAAGAGTTCTTCCATCAAAGCTGTCTGCTACAACTTTCTTTACTAAATCTGGTCTTTCTAGAGCAACGTTAATGGCTACCCAGGCACCGCCGCTTGTTCCAAGTAAATTGACATTTTCCAAGGACAAAAAATCTAATAAGGCAATTGTTTGCATTGCTTCATCAAACCATAGTTCTAAAGGGAATTTCTCCAGTCGTTGAGATTTACCATGTCCTAAAAAATCTATGGTAATTACCCTATATTCGTCTGAATATAACTTGATTATAGATTCAAACATTTTAGAAGAAGAAGCATTGCCATGTAAAAATAGGAAGGGCCTTCCGCTCCCGTTTTCTTCATAATAAATATTTTTGTTCTTATATTCAAAATATGGCATTTTAAAATCCTCCTGTATTTGTTTTTATCAGTATACCATTGACAAAAGTGTTAGTTCTACCACACACATTTTTATAATAAAATAAGTGCCATAGCAAATGCTATGACACTTAATAATAAATATCTATTTTTTCTTTTGCTGAAGAATAATTCGCTGGATGCTTTTAGGAACTAAGTAGTATTTTTCTGACAACGCATCGAATGACATACCAGATTGATAGTCCCGATAAATATCACGATTTCGGTCAGCAAGAATAACCTTTACCCCTGTTTTACTTCCCCATTTTTTTCGTGTGTTTTCTTTTCGAGGAATGTAAATCAACTCACCATCTATATATTTTTGAACTTCTTCAATTATCTCATTTGGCAAAATATCATTTGCCTTAAAATAGCCCATGCTGCACCTCCTGATTAGATATAGGATTAGCAGTGACTATTACATTTGCTTATTTTAAATTTAATTCACTGTGCAATAGCCCTGCTATTAACACAGTTTTGTTCCAACGCCCATCGTACAACCCACCTTTCGTTTGTCTATACTTAATATATTATATGGTTATGTTAAAATCAACATTATTTTGCTTTTCTAATTATTATCTTTTCATTCTTAGCTCTAATTTATAACCCCTTATTATCTTATTTAATTATAAATTGTTTAAATACTATAAAACTTAAATTACTGAATAATAATCTGCTATTATTTAGTAATTATAACATATTACCAAAGGGGAGTTATGGAAAAGAGATCTTAATTATTTCTAAGTATGTTTTATATCAAGCTTATTTCCTTGAAATTTATACGGTAATTAAAGTAGACTATTTAATAAGTTAAAAACTTTTTAAACTAATTTGAAACTTTTTGTGCTTCCTAAATATCTAACCTATGTAAAAACAATATTGCTGCAGCAGTGAAAGAAGGTAGAAAATGTACAATATACAGGAACTTGTTCAAAAAAGTAAAAATGGAGACATTTCTTCATTTATGTTACTTTTGAAGCAAAAAGAAAATGATATTTATAATATTTCTTTTTCCTATACAAAGAATTCCTATGATGCTGAAGATTGCATATCTGAAGCCTCTATAAAAGCTTTTGACAAACTAAAACAATTAAAAAACGAAGAAAAATTCTATTACTGGTTTATTTCCATACTTATAAATGTATGCAGAAAAAACATAAAAGGAAAAGCAACAGTTTCATCTGATGAAATAATAAATACCATAAAAGATGAATTTTCTTATCGATCCATTGATGATAGACTTATTATAGAAGATTTGCTTTCTAAACTTAGAAAAGATGAAAGAGATATAATTGCACTTAGATACCTTAAAGATTATTCAATAAAGGAAATTGCATCTATAATGAATATGCCTTTGAGCACAGTAAAAACAAAAATATATAGAACGTTAAGTTTCCTTAGAGCTAAAAATGGAGGTATAAAAAATGAATTATAATATTCCAGATGATTTAATGAATAACGTGGAGAAAAATCTTAGAAAACATGTTAAAAATAAAATGAGAAGAAAAAATATATATAAAGCAACAGCTGCTGTAATTTTATTATTAACAATATTACCTGCATCAACTCTTGCTTTTACTAAGTATAGCAGTAGTATTCAATATAAGCAGGAAATAGATTTAGCTCGTAAAAACAAAAATATTACTGAAGTAAACAAAACCTTTAAATATAATAATGTTCAATTTACAATCAAGGAAATTCTGGCAGATGATACAGGAATAGAGGTTATATACGATGTATCTGATCCAAAATATTCTATTAATAAAATAAGTTTTGGAGACAAAGATAACAAAGAATTTACTAAAGATTTAGGTTACCTTGGGGGATACACTCTTCCAGATTTAAATTCAACTGATAAGGAAAAATCTTTTGGTATCTGTTTTAATGATAATACTGCAAATTATATAAGAAATAATCCTGTATCCATAAAGATAACTAATCTGGTAGTAAGCGATAAAAAATCTGAGAATATTATTGATAAAGTTAGTTCACTTATCAATAATGGTAGTAATTTAAATGTTGACTGGACTTTAAAAATGCAGATACCTATGCAACAAGTTAAAGTTATACCTGTTAATAAAGAATATTCCCTTGATATAGGTACATTAAAAATAAATTCCTTTAAAGTAAGTATATTTAAAAGTATCCTTGACTATACTTTCGTTCCAAAGGATAGAAACATAAGTGGAATACACCCTTTATTTTCTGTAAGATTAGGCAATGAATATGTGATGGATCAAGGTGGCGGTGGTGCTTACAACGAAGATGGAAGTACTACTGGAACTCAATCCTTCGACTCAATATATTATAAGGACTTAAATCAGATAGGAATAAAATTAATTGGCATACAAGCTAATTATAAATCTAATAATTCAAATTTATATAAAATAGATAAAAATAATTTGCCAATGGAATTTGACTACAATGGTGAAAAGTTTAAAATTACTTCTACAAGTCAAAAAGGCGATTTTACTGAATATACTGTAGAATATAATAAAACAGATAGAATATATAATGAACTTGATTTTGTTTTTCCAGGAGTAAATTCAAGTCGATTAACTAATAAACGTGAAACCATACAATTTAAAGATCAGAATTCAAGGAATTCAATTTATAACTCATTAGAGAAAGCAGTTCCTAATCTTAAGAATATTGAAAAGCAGTTTGGAAGTTTTCAAGCTGGAGCTGTAGGAGCTACTGTTACTACAACCTCTAATAAAACAGAATTTAGTGTGTCTGCTGTTAAAAATATTATTTATAATGAAGATGAAGTAGTAATACACAAATAAAGTTATGTTTTATCTACCTCCCTTAAGAGCTTTTTTGTTATAAAAAGCAGCTTCCTATGATAATTTCATTTTAGCATAGAAAGCTGCTTTTCACAGTTTATTTTCATATTAATGGTTGTGGTTTTATTCAGTAGCTTCTGCGATTGCTTTAGTTTCCTGAACGGTACTATGTGGATGTTGAGGTGGTGCATAGATAGAGTACAATTTAATTGGTTTATTACCTGTATTGATTAGATTGTGCCATTTACCAGCAGGGATAATGAAGGCAAAATCATCATAGACTTTTTCTTGAAGATTTAAGTTATTCTTACTATCACCCATTTGAACAAGCCCTTCGCCTTCTTCAATACGTATAAATTGATCAAGGTTAGGATGAACTTCTAAACCTATATCCTCACCAGTATTGATACTCATTAAGGTAAGTTGTAAATGTTCTCCTGTCCATAAAGCTGTACGATAATTGGTGTTTTGCTTAGTAACCTCATTAATATTAACTGCAAATGGTTCTGGTCCATAATCCTTTAAGGGAATTAAATTAGCATTCTCTTCAGATTGTAGAAAATCAGATCTGGAAGCATACTCCATTTCATCAGTAAAAGGAATATAATCATTAGTGAACTGATTTGGAAAACCTTGGTTATATATTGGTGTATTAATGCAGTAAGGGCATGGATATGCTCTGTAAAGATTATACATTGGTGTGTTCATGAAATAGGGGCATGTATATGTTTCATAATCATTATACATAGTGTTCATTCCTTTCATAGACTTACAACATTATTATATGTTATATGTTTAGAAAAAGTGTTTGTCTACATTATAAATCAATACAGGCATCTAAAAATACAACTGAATTTTTAGATGCCTTTGCTTTGTATAAGGCTTTATCAGCTAAATCTACAAATGCATTTATATCTATTTTATTTCTAATTGAAGTAATTCCTATACTAACAGTAATTCTAAAAAGAATATTATTATAAAAAAAATCATGGCTGTATATATCATTTCTGATTCTATGTGCAATATTCAATGCATCTTTTTTATTAACTCCATTGAGTGTTATAATAAATTCATCTCCTCCCCATCTGGTAGCTATATCAGCAGTTCTAATATTACTTTTTAAAATATTTGAAAACTGTTTTAAGATTTCATCTCCTGCAATATGACCATATGTATCATTAATATTTTTAAAATTATCTAAATCTATTATTAGGAGGGAAATATCTGATTGCTTTTTTTGTAATTTTTCCATGGAATTAGATATATTAGCATAAAAAAAATCTCTGTTATTTAACTGGGTTAAAGTATCTACATACATAGATTTATGAAAAAAACATGTCATTTTTCCAAGCTTAAGTATAAAGATGATATCAATAAATCCTGACAATAACCATATTAGAATCATTGAATAACTTGATAAGTATAATGTGGCTATGTATCCTAATATATGTATAAACAGTATAAGTACTGATGCTGTTATATAAAAATACTTAATAAAAAATTTATTCATCATTAATAACACCTCCGATAATATGTACACAAACTGTGTTAAATATAGGGGGGGATAGATGTAATTTTTATAAAAAAATTTAGTAACTAGTTTAAATGAAACAGGAATTAATGAAAAACAATATTTCAATTTCATTCTAAAATTCTTTATAATAAAACACCTAGAAAGTATATCTTGTTTTCTAGGTGCTGTTGATTTAATATGTACTCATTTTTTCAAAAATTCTATAATTAAATAGTAGTATTAATATATTTACTTTAGTATATTCAGGTATTTTAAATATGGTTGAAATGTAAAATAAACTGTAGCTTAAATTAAACCTTATCTATCATATCCAAACACTTTCCAGCACCAAGGACAACACATTCAAGAGGGGTTTCTGCAATATATGAAGGTATATGTAATTCGCTATATATAAGCTTATCTAAGCCTTTTAGAAGTGCTCCACCACCTGAAAGCATTATACCCTTGTCCATTATATCTGCTGCAAGCTCTGGTGGAGTTTGTTCAATGGTAGCTTTGATTGCTTCAATTATTAAAGCTACAGGCTCTTTCAAAGTTTCTCGTATTTGACTATCTCCAATAGTAACAGCTCTTGGAAGTCCAGTTGCTAAATCTCTTCCCCTTATTTCCATAATCTGTTCTTCTTCATCCTCATCTGCATAGACAGAACCTAGCTCAATTTTAATTCTCTCTGCTGTTTTTTCGCCTATAATTAGATTAAATTCTCTTTTTATATAGCCCATAATTGTTTCGTCTAATTCATCTCCTGCAACTCTTAATGTTTTGCTTGTAACAATTCCTTGAAGAGAAATGACTGCTATTTCTGTAGTGCCTCCACCTATATCAATAATCATGTTACCAACTGGCTCATTTACAGGCAATCCTGATCCTATAGCAGCAGCAACAGGTTCCTCAATTAGCATAACCTTACGTGCCCCTAATTGACTTATTGCTTCATTAATTGCCCTCTTTTCAACCTCAGTAATTCCTGAAGGATGGGAAATTGCAATTTTAGAACTTTTAAAAGCACCTTTGCCATTAATCTTTTCCGTAAACCTTTTTAGCATTTGCTGTGTTAAATCAAAGTTCGCAATTACCCCATCCTTTAAGGGTCGAATAGTTTCAATACCTTTTGGTGTTCTGCCTATCATATTCTTAGCATCTAAACCAACTGCTAAAACTTGTCTATTCGTAGTATTTATAGCTACAACCGAAGGCTCTTGTAATAGAACTCCTTGTCCTTTTACATATAATAAAGTACTTGATGTTCCTAAATCTATTCCTATATCTTTAGTCCTTATAAAAAATCCCATCAAAATTCTCCTTTCAAACTTACAATATATCTTCCTTCTTAGATATTATTGAGGATAATGTGTAAAAAAATAGACTTTTATCTTTCATATAAGTCTTACCTAGATTACCTTAGATTACTTTTTTTACAGTATATATCTTCATTTGTCTGCTTTCAACACATAAATAATTCATTTTATGGTATAAATTAAATGGTATTAATTATATTTCAATAACTGAAATACACTTACAAAATGGAGAGTTTATTGATGTAAAATATTTTGTATATGTTTTTTACCTACCCCCTTAAAAATAAAATATATTTTGTATATATCTATGAAAAGTCTTTAGATAACTTAAAAGTTAGTATGACTTCTGGAGATGATAAAAAAGATAAAGTCTTAGTAGATGTAGCGGAATGAAGACTTAGAGAAAGTGAGGAAAGTGAGTTAATGACTGATAAGAAAAAAATGATCTTTTATTTCAAATATTACTTCAAGCAAATGAGTATAAAAAATATAATTCCAGTAAAAATAAAATTTTCACTGGAATTTTTATAACAGTTTTTACAAATTAAAAAGCTAAATTTTAAATTGTTGTACCATGGCATTAAGTTCTTGTGCCAGTTCAGACTGAGATTGAGAAGATTGAGATACATTATTGATAGCTCCTGATATTTCATCTATATTGTTTAATATTTCTTCAGAACTAGCAGCAGATTCTTCAGATGTTGCTGATACATTTTGGATAGCTTCAGCTACTTGATTTATTGTTTCACTTATTTGCTCTGAAGCTAAAGCTATTTCTTGAGATATATTATTAATAAATTCTGAGTCTTTTTCATATTGAATACCGGTTTCTAATAAAAGCTCATAACTTGGTTTTACGTTATCTGCCATGAAGCTTAATATTTCATTTCCACTGCTAGAGAGATTATTAAATGCAGTTTGTACTTGTGTAACCAAATTTTGAATTTCAGTAACAGTTTGGGATGATTGTTCAGCAAGTTTTCTTACTTCATCTGCTACTACAGCAAATCCTTTTCCTTGATCGCCTGCTCTTGCGGCTTCAATGGCAGCATTTAAAGCTAGTAAGTTAGTTTGTTCAGAAATACTTGCTATGGCATCTGCCATAACTTTTATTTCTTCAACAACTTTTCCATCTTCTATTGCTGTTATTATTTTATTATGTTTTTCACTGTAGATTGAATTGCCAAGTTCTATATTTTTTTCTGCTTTAATTTTTATGCTAATAGCACGTTTCCTTATTTCTTCAACAGAAGCAGCAGCATTTGCTGATTTTTTTGCAAGTTCATGAGTTGTTGCACTTATCTCTTGAGATGAAGCACTTATTTCTTCAGTTGTGGAACTTAAGCTTTCAGTTCCTTGCGCTATTTGTCTAGCTGATTCGTTTACAAATTGCATATTTGATGAAACTTCTTCAGTTGTTGCTGATAGTTCCTCACTTGTAGCACTTATATCACTAGAACTATTCATTATTTTAGAAATTAATGCTTTTACATTTTCATTAGCTTTATTTAATGATTGAGACAAATACCCTATTTCATCTTTTGAATCAATTTGTATTGTTTTGGTTAGATCACCTTTACCTAATGCTTCAGCAAATATAACTATTTTATTTAATTCTTTTGAAATTATTGAGGCAATTACAAATCCTAATATAACTGCTGCAAGTAGACCTATTACAATTACAATAATAATTTGAAAAAAGGATGTTTTATATATAGTATTATTTTTTTCATAATCTTTTTGTGCTAAGTTCATATTAAAATCTACATACTTATTCAAGAGTTCGGACATCTTTACCCTTGTTGCGTCCATTTTAGGAAATGATAATAGTGCTTGATCATACTTATTATCACTTATAGATTTTATAGTATCATCACGAGACACTCTATAATCTTGCAAAAGTTTAGTAAATTGTGCATACATCTGTTTATCTTCCTCTGTGGTTATAGTTGATTCATAGTCAGATAAGATTTTATCATTTTCAGCTCTAAGTTGAGCAATTTCATTTTTTAAGTTTTCAAGTTTACTTCTGTCTTTGTCATATAGGAGTGTTAGTATATCAGAATTAATTTGTAAAAGGTTTTCTTTTAGCCGTCCCATGCATTTTACGCCCATTAGGTCTGTTTTGTACATTGAAACAGAACCTGAATTTATTTTTCTCATATTTAGTACACCTATAGAACCTACTATCCCTATAAATAGTGAAATCATAATAAAAGACAATATTAACTTTTGAGCTATTTTTAAATCATTAAACCACTTCATAATATTTACCCCTTCTCTTTAAAAATATACATATATTTCGATAGTATTTTTGTAAACTTAATATCATAAATAATGGAAATTAACTATTTGTTAATCAGAAGCAAGAAAAAAGCACTTAGGAAAATTAATTCCAGGTGCTTTTAACATAATGTATGAATAATATAGCTTAATCTATTAAAAATTATGTTTCTTATATTTGCCAAAGGCTTTGTCAGTATCAATATGAACATCTTTACATAAAAGAATTATCCAAAGGGCAATTGCAATCATAGCATAATAATTGCTAAAGAAATACGTTAAAACTGCTCCAATAAATAAAATTCCAGACCAGAGTAAAAGAGAATTTCTCATATCTATACTCATTTTCTTTTCATCATATTTTTCTCTTTCTTCTTTAGGTAAAGTATTAAATCCACTTATTAATATCGCACCTTTTTCTTTTAACAAAGCAAAAACTATTGCCGTTATTGCCAAAGGCACTGCAAGTACCAAACATGTTATTGTCCATACTGCCATAATAAGCCTCCCATTAAATATATAGATATTATTTAATTTATATTTTAAATTAGAGCCATCCTAAAAACTATATTAAAAAAATCTCATCTTCTGTTTCAAGTCCTGTTAGTTCTTTTTTAAATCCATAATTACAATATAGTTTTATGGCAACTGAATTATTAAGGTGTAAACTTAACCATATTTCCTTATTTATAGTTTCTTTTTTTTAGTATGTCTATTATAAGTGATAAGGCCTCTTTACCATATTCGGTTTCTTGATAATGATTATCTATGATTAATTTATAAAGATTCATATCTTCTTCTTCATCTAAAATATATGAAGCAAATCCGACCATAATATCATCTTTATATATATCTAATAGTTTCAGTGAAGTTTCAAATTTTGATTCGGCTATAGAATGTAAATTTATTACATAATAAATTAATTATAACATACTACTAAAGGCATTGGAAAGAAAACAATAAGTTCTAGCATTTTATAAAATACTTTCATGGAATTACAGCAATAACTTTTCGACTTCTTTCCAATTAAAACATCTTTGGCCTGTCCAATTCTTATTCCAATCATATTCTTTACCAAAACATATTTTAAAATCAGCATTACTGCTTAAAAGATTTTCTACGTGGTCATCAATGAATATGGAATCCTTCATATTTATACTACTCTTGTCCGTCTTTATGCCAGTAGTTTCCACAACATTGGAAATTAATATAACATTGTCTATAAAAGGCAAATTATTTTTAATCCACTTAGCTTTGAAAGAAATGTTATCCAAAGTTCCAATAGAGCAGATTACTAACTCATATTTGTTTTCTAATCTTTCAATGACCTCTTTAGCATAAGGCATAAATTCCAAACGTTTAAAAAATTCTTCATTTGAAAATATGGTTTCTTGATGGTCTATTAAATGACATTGGTCTTTAAGATCATATCTATTTACTTTATTGTGGTCAGCCTGCTTAAATCCATCTCGTTCTTTATAAAAGGAATTATACACATTGCAATATGTTTTAACTGAATCCGCAATAGTGCAATCAAAATCAATAAAAATCTTACTCATTTGTTATTCGCAACCTTTCATAGTTAAATTAATTTTATAAATACAGTGTAATATTTTAAATTAAAATTTAAGTTCCTAGTGATGGAAGACATCTATCACCAAACTCTTTTATTGATAATATCACATAAAAATGATATAATCCAGTTCGTATGTCTATTGAATTATTATATAAATTTAATTATATGTAGGAGATATGGAAATGTTTCAAGGAATGGATTATGTATACGAGGTTTATAAAGAAGGAAGCTTTTCAAAGGCTGCAAAAAATCTTTATATAAGTCAACCAGCATTAAGTGCATATATTAAAAAAATAGAAGCACAATTAGGTGTTCCTTTGTTTGATAGAAGCACTACTCCAATACATTTAACTGAACCAGGTGAAATTTATATGCAAGCAATTCTCCAAGTTAAGGCTATTCAATATAATCTTGAACAATATTTTCAAGATATAACTAATCTAAAAGTAGGGAAGGTTTCCATTGGTGGTTCCAATTTTTTTTGTTCCTATGTACTTCCTGACGTAATAGCAAAGTTCAAAGAACAGCACCCTGGTATAACTGTAGATTTAATTGAAGTTAACTTCCATGATTTGCAGGAAGGGTTACTGAAAGAAACAATTGATTTAGGAATAGAAAGTTGTGAGTTAGATAGAAAACACTTTGAAAATCACATAATTGGTAAAGAAAATATTATTTTAGCAGTACCAAAAAATTATAAAATTAATGATGGACTAAGTGATTACCAATTATCTTTTAAGGATATAGCAGGGGGGAGATATCTATCATCTAATTTTCCATCTGTACAGTTAAATAAATTTGAAAATGAACCATTTGTGATGCTTAGAAAAGGTAATGATATGTATTCACGTGGTATGAAATTATGTCAAAAAGCTGGATTTGCACCAAAAATAGTAATGAATGTAGATCAATTAGTGACATCCTATCATATTGCTTGCAAAGGCATGGGAATTGCATTTATTCGAGATTCTTTGGTGCAATATGTAAAATTTAGTGAAGATGTTTGGTTCTATAAATTAGCTAATGAGCTTTCTAGTAGAGAACTGGTTTTGATACGGAAAAAAAATCGATTTTTATCTAGAAGCGTTGATGCATTCATAAATTCAATTACCTCTTTTTTCTTAACGCATTAGATAGTCATTGGATAAGGATATCTAAGCTTCAGTAGGAGTAAAAACTTCTTCTGAAGCTTAGAAGACTTTTTATGTTTAATTAATTATAATAAGTACTAGAAATACTAAATTAATGCTGATTTTTACCAACCCAATACATTTGATAACATTTTAATTAATAGTAGAGCTAGTACAACTATCATCATAGGGCGAATAAATTTAGATCCTTTTTTTATAGCTAAGCCAGCTCCAATATAGTTTCCCAGAATGCAGCAGAAAGCAGCTGGAATTGCTACACTATATCTAATTGTGCCAGCAAATATAAATGTTATTAAGGAAGCATAATTAGATGCAAGATTTAAAAGCTTTGCATTTCCTGATGCAGTTCTCAAATCATATTTCATAAGGACTGAAAAAATAATAATAGCAAATGTACCTGATCCAGGGCCAATTAATCCGTCATAGAAACCAATAAGCAACCCTATTAATACTGCTATAATATAATCTTTTATACCGCGGCTCTTTCTAGAAATATTTTCATCACTATAGTTTTTATTAAATAAAATAGCAATAGCTGCAATTGGTATTATTATAACAAGCATCTTATTTAAAATTTTTGCATCAAGTAGCAATACAATCTTTGATGCTATGGCAGAACCTATAAATGAACTTACAGAAGCAGCTAATGCAATATAAATATCTATAGATCGATGTTTTAAAAATCTAAGAGTAGAAAAGGTAGTCCCACATGCAGAAGAAAACTTATTGGATGCAAAAGCTACATGAACTGGCATACCAGAAACCATATAAGCTGGAAGTGCAATCAGTCCACCACCACCGGCAGCAGAATCAATAACTCCAGCTACAAAAACTAAAAAATAAAGAACAAGCAACGATTGATTAGAAATTAAAAACGTAAGCATAAACAATATCTCCTTAAATAATATCTTCTGTCTTTTTCTTAATAGTATCACATCAAATTACTATAATCCAATTCATATAACTATATAACTATTATATAAATTTAATTATACTTAGAAAGTATAACAGTGTTTGAGGTAAGGTTTATGTATACTAGTATTTATTAGTGAGCCTCTATTTTAAACATTTCTGCTGTCATATCTAATATAGCTTTTAATGCTGGGGATATCCATTTGTTTTTATGATAAATCACTTGAGCTGAAGTATAGAATTTTGGTCCGTTATATTTTATTTCAACTAATTCTCCACTTCCTATCTCTTTTTCAACTGCAATACGTGGTAGAAAGGAGATTCCAAAACCGCTAATAACATACTGTTTTATAGCTTCTATGCTTTCCAATTCAAAAATAGAATTTGGAGTTACATTAATGCTTGACAAAAACTCTTCAAAACTAGCTCTATAACTGCATCCCCTTTGAGTAAGTACTAGATTTTTTCCTTGAAATTCAACCATATCAACCATATCTTTTTGAGCTAAAGAGTCAGCATTACTGGAAACTACAGCCAAAGGTTCCCGTAACAAAGTTTTTGATACTATATCTGGATAAACTCTTTCGTTATCCAAAACAAAGCCAACATCTATCTTGTTTTTTCTTATCATATCTGGGAAGTCCTTGCAATTACCAATTTTCAGTTTAACATCTACATTCGGATAACGACTACAATATTCTTTAAACAAAGTTGGTAATCGGAACACACAGAGAGTCTCAGCTGTAGCAATAGTCAAAGAGCCTGTTGGAATTAATCTCCCTGATACATTCTGTTTTGCTTCATCACACAAATTTAAAATTTTTTCAGCATAGGATAATAATTTATTTCCTTCCTCAGTTAAACAAACATTTCTACCTAAACGTTCAAATAACTTACAACCAAATTCACTTTCTAAGGATTTAATTTGATCTGATATGCTAGATTGAGCAAAATTTAGAATCTCTGCTGTCTTACTAAAACTAAGAGTTTTAGCAACCACTATAAAAGATTTTAATTGCTTAAATTCCATAATAACACTCCTTATCACATCTATCTGTATAACCGATTATATTTATAGAAACAATCCGTTTGTACGATATTGAAATTCATGCTACCATAAAACTAAACTTTTGTATATCATTTTAGATAATAAAATCACGCTTTTCACTAAAGTAAAATATTTATTTTTAACGAAAGGAGATTTATTATGGAGAAAGTTTATTCAAACAAAAAGAATTGTTCGGGTTGTAGTGCATGTTATAATGCTTGTCCTACAAAGGCAATTAATATGAAACCAGATGAAGAGGGATTTTTGTATCCAACTATAGACCAAAATCTATGTATAGATTGCCATAAATGTGTAAATATTTGTCCTTTAATTTGTGAGGGAAGTTACAGAGAAAAAACTGTGCCAGAATTTTTAGTAGCTAAGCATAAGTCAGAGGAGGTTCTCATGAAATCAACGTCTGGAGTAGCTTTTACAGCACTTTCCGATGTTATACTTAGGGAAGGTGGAGTTGTTTATGGAGTTGACTACGATGATGAATTCCATGTGTTGCATAAAAGGGCTGAAACTTTTGAAGATCGAAATCGAATGAGAATATCTAAGTATGTACAGAGCAATATAGGTAATATTTTTGAACAAATAAAAAAGGACTTAATTAATAAAAGAAAAGTCTTATTTACAGGAACGCCTTGTCAAACTGCAGGATTACGTGGATATATGGGTAATTTACCACTTACTGAAAATTTATATGTATGTGATTTGATTTGTCATAGCATTCCAAGTCCTCTAGTTTGGGAGGATTACAAAAGACTATTGGAAAAAGAGTATGGTGGAAAATTAACCAGTATTCAATTTCGCTCTAAGATAATTGATTGGAGTAGAGAAAACAGTAACAAAACATTTTTATTTACTACTTCAAATAGTCAAGATATTCATAACGATGAAAGATTTTATAAGCTTTTCTTTGGAGAAAAGACTATTATGCGTCCTTCCTGTGAACAATGCCCATTTACAGATATACATCGTGCATCAGATATTACTATTGCAGATTATTGGGGAATTGAGAAGTATGCTCCTGAATGGATGGATACAAAAGGAGTATCTGTAATCTTAATTAATAATCGAAAAGGTGCTGAACTTCTAAAAAAATGTAATGAGGAACTGAAATATGAAAAGCGTCCTAAGGAAGAATCTCTTGCAGAACAACAACGTTTAAGTGAACCTACAAAGTTTCCAGAAAGTCGTAAAAAATTCTGGGAGGATTATAGAAAATATGGTTTTCAGTATATTATTCAACAATTAAGCAAATAACGCCTTTGAAATTTTGTAAAATTATCTATATATCCAAGAGTATTGAAAAAGTCTCAAATAAATAATATTAATAAAAGGAGTATCCGTAAAATACTCCTTTATTTCACAATATAAGAACAAGGCTACAGAAAATATGTGAGGTCATTAAAGAATATAAAAAACATGAACTTAAATGAGTGAAGGCGTTAGTACAAATAAGACATGATTTGTTTTGTTACTTTTGTTCAAAAATCTGTACCTTATATTTGGAGGAATACGGACAACGTCTCTTTCATCTAAAAAATATTCCGTACCTTCGATTGACCTTTCATGACCACAGCAATTTCTTCTTTGTCAATGTGTGAGTAGTAAGTTTCTGTAGTGCTTGTATGAGCATTTTACTTGCATTAAATCTAGGGAAATTCTATTTCTGATTTTTTATCAGTTTTTTTATTTCATTATTTATAACATCAGGAGAAGTATGATGTATAGCATGTGTTGAACCTTTAACAACCATTTGCATACTATCTGTAGACCATTTTTTCAAAGCTTCCTGGCTATTTTTCCATTCAGTATCTAAACTATTACTTTCAGCAGTAAATATTCTAAGTGGTACATTCCCTAAATGATCATTTGCTAAAATGGTTTTTGCACCAGCGCTCTCCATAATACCTTCATCAATAATATTTTTATTATACATAGTTTTTAAAATCATTCCTAAATATAATTGTTTTAAATTATCAGGTAGGAAATTAAGATTTTTTGAATAGTAATCTGTATGATAAAGTACTAACCTTGCTATGCCTGTAGTCTTTAGTAACTTATATTTAAGCACTGTACTATTAGGAACTACTAAACTATTTTTTGCATAAAACTCAGGAGCACCACCATCTATTAACACTAACCCAGATACTTCGTTTTTATAAGTTTGTGCAAATCTTATTACTGATAAAGATGCTAATGAATGACCAACTAATATATATGGAGGTTTTTGCCCTGATTCTATTAGTGAAGTGTGCATTTCCTTTACAATAGAATCTATATCTCTTGTTTTATCTGTTATCTCACTCCACCCATGTCCTGGTCTGTCATAAACAACTGTTTTGGTATATTTTGAAATCTCGTTATACAGAGGATACATATCTGCATATGCACTTGGAGTATTCATGCCTGATAAAAAAACTACAGTAACATTCCCATCACCTTTGCTGTAAACATTTATTTTATGATTATTTACATCAATCATTTTTCCTACTGGAGTGTAGTTATTAGTATCATTATATTCACCAATTTTTTCGTATGAAAAACCAATTAACAAAATAATAACTATACAAATCAAAGCATTAAATACATACTTTCTAAATTTTCTTACATCTATTAGTTTAATTTTTCTTTTATCTTTTTTTGCTTCTAAATTCATTTATAAAATCTCCTCTATAATATAACTATTCACAAGTTCATATTGTAAGTATTGCAACAATATCTCATTATTCTGATTTTGATAATGGAAATTATATCATAATTTATACATGAAGGATAGTTATCTTGTTGATAAATATGAAATTATTTCATCAATGAACATTGTGATACCCAATTTCCAAATAATTACCTATAACCCAAATGAATAGATTGTTACATATAAATTTCAAATCATGGGTATTTACTTATAATGAATCCTAATGTAAAATATAATAATGTAAGACTTATTCAAAAGAAACTTATAGAAAAAGGTTATAGTATTGGTAGATGGAATTGTAGAGAAGAGGACTTTGGCGAAGATAATGCAATAGCTAATGGGATGGAGAGGAGTGTTGAGAACACTCCTTTTTTGGTAATAAAATAAAATTATGATAATATGACTAATTATCAATATGTTATATAAAAAAGATAGTATAAAAAGAAAGGAAGTGAGTTTTAGTGAGGGGTTGGTACTTACGATATACTCTCTCACTAAAAAGAGAGTATGAGAAAATATATTATAGTAACAGAAAGTGGGGCAGATTTGCCTATAGATTTAGCAAATTTGTATAAAATTCATGTGCTTCCTATGCATGTAATTATGGATGATATAGATTATAAGGATGGTTCTATACCAGTAACGGAGGTTTATGATTATTATAATAGAACTAAAAAGATACCAACAACATCAGCTACAAATCCAAATGAATATCAGTGTGCATTTGAAAAGATAACAAAAGAAAATCCTGATTGTATTATTATTTACATAGGCTATTCATCTAAAGCATCCTGTACCTATCAAAATGCACTCATTGGTTCTGAGGGCATGAAAAATATTTATCATATTGATTCTTTAAATGTTTCAGGCGGTGAATCATCCATCATTGTTAAAGCAGCTGCGATAATTGAAAAACACCCAGATATTGAACCAGATGATTTAATTAAAAAAATTCAATTCTTTATATCTAGGGCAAGAGTTTCATTTATTCCAGGCAATCTTGAATATCTTAAGGCTGGAGGACGTTTATCCAATGCAGCTTATTTGGGTGCAGCTATTTTTAAGATAAAACCACTAATTGAAATTTTGGATGGAAAATTGGTTGCAACTCAAAAGTTTCGTGGTACAATGAGTCGTATTGCTGAGAAATATTTAAATGAATATCTTGAAAAATACAATTTTCATAAAGAGGAACTTTATTTTCTATATTCTTTGGGACTTGAAGAACAAATAAAGCATCAGATGGAGAATATTGCAAAGGAAAAAGGTTTCAAAAAAATTATATGGGTTCAAACAGGCTGCGTAATATCAACCCATGGTGGTCCTGGAGCCATAGGAATAGCAGGATTTGAAGTTTAATGTTAAAAAAGAATGTTTTACACATAGAAAGTCTAGAAGCCAATGTTTAATAATACTAAACATTGGCTTTTAAATTTACATCAACTTGATAGATTGATTTAAATTAAGTAAACTAATAAAGCAGCTTGTTGCAAGAGAAATATTAATAAAAGATGATAAGATGTAATATTATAAGTAGGAAATGGAGTTTATAAAATAAAATATGAGATTAGATAAATTTTTAGCACAATCAGCTATTGGAAGAAGAAAAGAAGTTAGAATTTATATCAAAGAAGGTATGATAAAGGTAAATGGAGAAGTGGTAATGGAACCTGCAATGGAAATTAACGAAAATATTGATGTTATTGAATACATTGATAATATAGTTCAGTATACAAAGAAAGTATACTATATGTTTAATAAGCCTGCAGGCTTTATTACTGCAAAAAGAGATACAGTTAATAAAACAGTATTTGATTTTTTTCATGATGTTAACGTGGATGGGTTATTTCATGCTGGTAGATTAGATAAAGATACAGAAGGATTATTATTATTTACCAATGATGGTGAGTTTGAACATAAATTAATGTATCCGCAAAAATATGTTGAAAAAATCTATTTTTTTTTGGGCTCTTGGTTCTTTAGAAGAACAAGATATAAAGGCATTAGAGCAGGGAGTTTATATTGGGAAAGGTGAAATATTAACAAAGCCTGCAAAAATAAAAGTAGACAAGTATGGGACATATGAGGAATTTAAACATGAAATATCTATTGATAATTTAGAGAACATTGATTCAACACAATACAGCCAGCCTATAGTATCTGGATATCTTACTATTTCCGAGGGACGTAAACATCAGGTTAAACGTATGTTAAAAGCAGTAGGTTGTTATGTGGTAAGTTTAAAGAGGGTCTCTATTGGAGAATTAATACTAGATGAATCACTAAACAAGGGTGAGTATAGGTCGTTGACAGAAGCAGAAGTTAAAAAGCTAGTAGGATAATAATAGAAGAAAAATAAAAAATATGGGAAATACTACTTTTTCTTTTCGGCTAATCTAGTATAATATTAAATAGAAATTCAAATGTTATAGGAGCGTAAATATGGATAATAAAAATGTAAAAATTGTAATATCAGGTGATATATGTGTAAATCAGTTACAATGGGTAACATACCCGAGCATAAATGCAGGTTTAAATTGGCAAACGCATTTAAATATGCACAGTATTTTTAGTTCAGGAGAAGCGTTACTTTTATCAAAGCTGGTAGCTTTATCAACTGGGGCTTCTGTGATATCACCAAATACCGAGAACATGGAGTTAACTTTATCAGGAGAAATCCTTCGGTCTACTGCAGAATTAGATCTTTTTCCTGTATATGGCGATAAAAATAATGATAAAAAAGTTTATAGAATAAGCCGTTTGATGGGATTTACGGGTCCAAAAGACAGGAGCACTAAGTTACTTCCTATTGTAAATGATGATCCTAATGCAGATATAGTCATAATAGATGATGAAAATAATGGTTTTAACTCTAATGAAAAGTATTGGCCATTAGCGTTAAAATCATCTGAAGCATCACCAATAATATTATATAAGATGAGCAATGTTATTGATTCTAGTGAACTTTGGAAACATATCCAGGGACTTAATAATAAAAATGTAATAGTAATTGTAAATGCTGATGATTTGCGTTCTAAAGGGGTTAATATAAGTAAAGGTCTGTCATGGGAAAAAACAGCTCAGGATTTTGTATGGCAAATTAATAATAATCCTAATCTTGCATTCCTGGCAACTTGCCGTCATATTATAGTTCCTTTTGGACTTGAAGGGGCTATTTATTATAAAAATGAAGATGTACGTGAAGTTAAGTTGTATTTTCTACCATATGAATTTGAAGGCGGTTTTGTTAAGGAATCACAAGGTAAGATGTATGGGCTTACTTCTTGCTTTGTTGCAGGGCTTGCAAGCACTATTGTTTCAGGAAATCAAGATAATGAAGAAATATCAGAATCAATAAATATGGGTATTCGTAAAGGAATTGTTTCTGCTCATAAATACTTTCTTGAAGGATTTGGGGAAAATGTTGAAGAATATATATTTCCTAGCTTAGAAATATTTACCGAAAGGGAAGAGGATCTTATACATAGGGATCATGTGCAAGATGTAATAGTGCCTATTTCTCCTAATTCTCGCTGGTATATTTTAAAAGATAAAAGTTCTACAAGCCTAGCAGAGATAGCTTATGGCATTGTTAAGAATGGAGTTAAAAATGCACTTAAGTCTATACCAATAGCTAAGTTTGGAAATTTAACAACTGTAGATAAAACAGAGATTGAGAGTTATAAGAGTATAGAAAATCTTATGCTGGAGTATATTTCAAATAAAAATACTGTACGCCCTCTTTCAATTGCTGTATTTGGAACTCCTGGGTCTGGTAAGTCCTTTGGTATAGTTGAGGTGGCTAATAGTATTGCACCAAATATAATTAAAAAGGTAGATTTTAATTTGTCGCAATTTAGATCCACAATGGATTTAATCAATGCTTTTCATAAAGTAAGAGATATTGTACTGGAAGGTAAGATCCCACTAGTAGTTTTTGATGAATTTGATTCTGCTTTTGAGGGTAATATTGGATGGCTCAAATATTTCCTAGCCCCTATGCAAGATGGTGTATTTAGAGAAGGGGATTCTATTCATCCTATTGGAAAAGCTATCTTTGCATTTGCAGGTGGGACAAGCAGCACTTTTAGCGAATTCTGTGGAGAAGATATAGAAGATAAAGAAGAACAAAGACAGTTTTTATTAAAGTTTAAAAGTGCTAAAGGGCCAGACTTTGTAAGTCGTTTAAGAGGCTATGTAAATATCAAGGGACCAAATCAAACAGATGAAAAATTGGATCAGTTATTTATAATTAGAAGAGCAATACTACTTCGATCATTATTGGAACGTAAAGTACCTCATCTTATAAATGATAATGGAGAGGCTCAAATTGATAATGGAGTACTAAGGGCAATGCTTAAAATTCCAAGATATAAGCATGAATCAAGATCTATGGAAGCTATATTGGATATGAGTATGTTGACTAACTCTACAAAATGGGAGCAATCATGTTTGCCTTCTAGAGAACAGCTAAAGCTTCATGTAGATGAAGAACAATTCTTACGTCATTTAATGCATGATGCATTTTATGGTGAAAAAATTGAAAGTATTGCAATGGAAATTCATGAAAAGTATAGAATGCTTAATGCAAATAATAAAAACATGGATAAGGCCTGCATAAAGCCTTGGGAGGAACTCAGTGAGGAGCTTAAAAACTCTAGCCGTGAACAAGCTAGGAATATTCCAAGTGCTTTAATTAAAATTAATTATGATATTGTTTCAGTTAAGGATAAACCGGAGTTTAAAAGATTTACACCTAAAGAATTAGAGATTTTAGCTAAAAATGAGCATATGCGATGGTATAGATATAGAAAAGAGTCTGGCTGGAAGTATGGCGAAGTTAAGGACAGCAAGAAAAAAACTGATTCTGATCTTGTTTCATGGAACAGTTTAACACAGGATAAAAAAGATAAGCTATATAAAATGGTTGAAAATTGGCCACAAATATTGGCTAAATCAAATTTTAAGATAGAACCAGTAAAATTTTCCTGATATGATCTTCTAGGTGCAGTAATCAACAGATGAGAGGGTAAAAGAACAGCTGAAAGTTATCAATACCTATTTTATAAAAAGCTGAAAAAATAATATAATAATCCCCTCGTTTTTCAGGTAAGTAAGGGGATATGTGGTTATGCCTGCTAGTTTTAAGTATTTTTCTGTAGCGGTAGAAATAAGCTAGTCCAATGGCAAGAGTATAATAAAAAAGAAATGCCAAATTAAGCAGTCCTCTAGGACTGCATTACTTTTTTAAAGTATCAAAGAGAAAATGTTGTACAAATTTTTATTTGCCTTTAGGTATTCCTTTGGGGAGAGGCAAAAGAAAGCTAGTTCAATGGAAATAATAAGAAGTAGGTTGAACTGTAGTAAGTTAAGCTTATACCATTCTACCTGTGAAAATTGATGCAAGTAAAGAATATATATTATAAAACTTGGCAATAAGGGATAATGTTTTGGAAATATGTGTATAATTATATTGCTGATATGGATACTAAGCAATGATACATTAAAATATGCACTCCTATTTTGTGCTATAATGAGCCAAAAATAAATTCACAAGTATATCTAAAATAATCACATTTGCCATTTGTTTATTGACATAATGCAGTATAAAGACCTATAATCAAGTCATCTATAGTATTTATTTTACAAATGAGTATGATAATGTATTAGGAGGGTAATTTGATGTTGTGGTATTTGATGGTTTTATATGGGCTTGTTAGTTTTATATTTTTAGGTTGCTTATTTATAAGGAAATGGAAGATATCTGGAATGTTTTTTGTTGTAATACTTATTTTAACACCTTTTATTGGTAAAAGCATGGAAAAGGAATATATTCAAAAATATGAACAAGCACTTACAGCCATTAATAATAAGAATTATGATAAGGCACAAGAATTATTAAATGATATAGATGACAAATATGAGAAAACTTATAAATTAGCTCAAGAACAACTTAAGAAAATTAATGATATAAAAATGGAAAAAAATGTAGATATTGCAGAAACTAAATTTAAAGATGGAAATTATTATGGAGCTATGGAAGAGTTGTCAAAGGTGTTATTAATAAATGAAGAGCATAAAAAGGCAATGGAATTATTAAATAAAATTAATCAAAAGATACAAGATAATGTAGAAAAAGAAGCAGGTAAAACAGAAGTTTGGGGTGTTAATAAAATTGATGATGGAGAACAGAGTGTAAAAGTGATAAATAGTTATCAGCCAACTGTAAAAGGTAGATAAAATTTATTGGAATTTATATAAAGATTAATATGAATCTATTTTATTAGAAGTTAGTGTGGGGGCATGCCTATGCTAATTTTTTATTACTTAAAATTAATATTGGTAAGCTTGATTATTTTAGTATAGTGTTCTAATATTATTTAATTTTAAAATAGTTTAAATAAAACACGGACAAATTACGGACAAAACCAAGAAAAAAGCACTTAGGAAAATTAATCCTAAGTGCTTTAAACATAGATATATAAATGGTGCCGAAGGCGGGACTTGAACCCGCACGTTGTTGCCAACGACGGATTTTGAGTCCGTTGCGTCTGCCAATTCCACCACTTCGGCTCGTGACAAAAAAATAATAACATATACACCAGTATAAGTCAAGAGAAATCTAATAATATTTATTAAATTGGCCCAATGAAACACTTAATTATACAGTTAGGCCAGTTTAATAATTATTTTTTGAGAAAATATAGAGAATTGCGTGAAAATTCACTGAAATTCATTTGGCACATTAATTGCTCAATATATTAGTGGCGGGATAAGAAAGGAGAGGGGATAAATTTTAAAGATATATCCTAAAGCAAATACATAATTTAATCAAAAGAAGGAGGATAAATATGGCGGTACAAGAGTTAAGATGTGAAAGAAAAAGTGTTGGTGGATTTTTAGGTTGGGTAGAAAGGGTAGGAAATAAGATTCCTCATCCATTCATATTATTCTTATGGTTAATACTTATAGTTTGGATTGCATCAGCAGTATGTGCTTTCTTTGGAGTTAGTGTAATTAACCCTAGCACAAAAAAGGTAGTAGTGGTGAAAAGTCTACTATCTGCTGAGGGAATAACTTATATACTTAAAAATATGATAAAAAACTTTACAGGTTTTGCACCGTTAGGATTAGTTTTAACTATGACACTTGGTATTGGACTAGCTGAACAGGTAGGATTAATATCTTCATTTATGAGATCTACAATGTTAAATGTTTCACCTAAGTTGGTTACATTCTCCATATTGATAATAGGTATATGTGGTAATATTGCTTCTGATGCTGCAATAATAATAGTACCAGCAGTAGCAGGAATGATATTTGCATCTTTAGGCAGACATCCTTTTGCAGGTATTGCAATAGGTTATGCTTCTACTACAGCAGGATTTAGTGCAAATCTTATAATAAGCGGAACAGATGTATTGCTTGGAGGAATAACAAATGAAGCTATGGCAATTGTAGATAAAAGTGTTACTATTTCTCCAGCAGCTAACTATTATTTTATATTGGTATCTACTGTATTACTTGCTATTGTAGGAACTCTTGTAACAGAAAAAATCATTGAGCCTAGATTAGGCAAATATAATGGAAAGAAAGAAATTATAACTGAAGAAGTTACTAAAGAAGAAAAAGCAGGATTAAGAAAAGCAGGATGGGCAACATTAGTATACATGGTAGGTCTAATTGCAATTTTAATACCTAAAACTAGCTTTTTAAGAAATCCAAAAACTCATTCACTTGTACCATCACCATTTCTAGACTCATTAATACCTTTTATACTATTTTTATTTATTCTAATCTCTATAGTTTATGGTAAAGAAGTTGGAAAAATTAAATCTATGGCAGATATACCTAAGTATATGAGTGCTGCAATAACAGGAATGAGCTCTTATATAGTTCTTGTATTTGTAATAGGACAATTTATAGCTCATTTTAACTGGAGTAATCTAGGTTATGTGCTGGCAGTTAAAGGAGCAGATTTACTAAGTGCTGCTAATTTTACTGGAATACCACTATTTATAGGCTTTGTTATCCTTACAGCTTTTATAAATTTATTTATTGGAAGTGGTTCTGCTAAATGGTCTCTATTAGCTCCAATATTTGTACCAATGTTTTATATGCTAGGATATAGTCCTGCTCTTACACAGGTGCTTTATAGAATAGGAGACTCTCCAACAAACATAATATCTCCATTATTTCCTTATTTCCCAATAATACTAGAATATTTCAATGAATATGATGAGGATGCTGGCGTAGGTACTGTACTTTCTATGATGATTCCTTATTCTATAGCAATGTTAATAGGATGGATACTTTTAGCTATTGTATGGTACTTAATAGGAATTCCATTAGGACCAGGAGCACCAGTAAGATAGTTTTAAAATATAAAGGCTAAAAAATATTTAATTGCTTTTTAATAGGAGGGCTAAAAATGAGTTGTTTATATATAGATAATTTTATAGAGGAATGTCTTGAAGAGGTAATAAAAATAAGAAGAGAAATTCATTCTAATCCAGAATTAGGAATGGAAGAACATGGTACTTCAAAGTTAATAGAAAATAAATTAAAGGAGTTAAACTTAGAAGTATGCACTGGAGTAGGAAATACTGGAGTAGTAGGTTTACTTAGAGGAGAAGAAGAAGGAAAAACCATGCTTTTAAGAGCAGATATGGATGCTCTTCCGCTAGAAGAACTTACAGACTTACCATTTAAATCGAAAAATAAAGGGATAATGCATGCTTGTGGGCATGATGCTCATGTAGCTATACTATTAGGGGCTGCTAAAGTATTGAGCAAAATGAAGAAAGAAATAAAGGGTAATATAAAGTTTGCTTTTCAACCAGCAGAAGAGTGCAATCCTGAAGGGGGAGCAAATTTTATGATTAGAGATGGAGTGCTTGAAAACCCTAAGGTAGACGCAGCAGCAGCATTACATGTTTGGGATTTACCTTTGGGGAAAGTTGGAATAAAGCCAGGGGTAATGATGGCACAATCAGATAGAATATATATAAAGATTAAGGGTAAAAGTTCTCATGGTTCTGCTCCACATCAAGGGGTAGATGCTATTGTAGCAGCTGCTCACGTGATAACTGCACTTCAAACCATAGTAAGTAGAAATATAGATCCTTTAAATAGTGCTGTAGTATCAATAGGGCTAATTAATGGAGGATATAGAGAAAATGTAATAGCTGATGAAGTAAACATGAAGGGTACTGTAAGAACATTTGACAGCGAAACTGTAAGCATTATGCCTGAGAAAATAGAAACTATAGTAAATGGAATATGTAAAGGTTTAAACTGTGAATATGAATATAAATATGTAAAGGGATATCCATATATGTATAATGAGGAAAAGCTAACAGATTGTGCAGTAGAAGGATTGAAAAATTTCTTTGGAGAAGATGTGGTTATTTTGGATAGACCAGCTACTGGAGCAGAGGATTTTGCCTTCTTCTCTAAAAAAGTTCCTTCAGCTTTAATGTGGATAGGATGTAAATCAGAAAAAAATAAAGATTGCTGCGTACTTCATAATCCTAAATTCTTATTAGATGAGAGAGCTATAGCTAAAGGAATTAAAGCTATGTGTGCTGTAGCTTTAAATTTTTTAAATAATTAAATATACAGGTTTAATAAAAGGACTTTTCTTATGAAATATATACAGATAAGGAGAGTCCTTTTACATATATATTTGATTTTGTTGAAAATTTGAATTATTATAAAATTAATAACTTTATTGGAGGATATTAGAAACAATGGATAAAATTATAGCTATAGGAGCTTTAAATGAAAATACAAGAGAGTTTTACGAAAAGAGTCTTATAGATATTTTGGGACGAAGATATAAAGTAAAATCTTATAATTTTAATAAATATAATGGGAATAAAATAGATGCAGATATATTACTTATTTCTACCCCAATTATGATAAACATTGTAAAACAATATATAAGTGATGATACTAAACTAATTTGTATAAGTAGAACTTTTACTAAATATGTTTATAAATTATTGCAGGATATACCCAAGGGAACAAGAGCGCTTTTAGTAAACAATGGTTTAAATACTACTTTTGAAACCATATCACTTATTTATTCTTTAGGTTTTGAGTTTGAATTATATCCATATTATCCAGGGGTTGAGCCTAGAACTGATATAGATACAGCAATTACTACCAATGAAGAAAGAATTGTACCTAAAAATATTAATAAAATATATAATATAGGACATATGGCATTTGATATGAGCACAATTGTAGACTTGATGAATGAGCTAGATATAAATACTGATGAAAGAGATGAAATACTTCATAAATATGAAGAAAAAATAATACCAGTTGGAAAAGGTGTACATGCTCTATTTGGTACAAATGTAATGGTTAAAACTGCTATGCATACTATAGTGGATTTAATTAATGAAGGAGTTTTGGAAACCGATGACGAAGGTAATATAATAATGGCTAATAAAAAATCTCAACAAGTTATGGGAGTTGGGGAAAGAGAGCTAATAGGTAAAAATATAAATGAAGTATTTAATAAAGATAAATTAAACGTGGATTTTAATAAAGAAGTAAATGATTTATTAATAGATTATAAAAAGGATAAATTGATAATAAATTTAAAACCTATGCAGGTATTTAATAAAGCAATAGGAAATATTATTACCGTGAAAAATGTAACTGAGTTGAGAAAGTTAGAAGAACAGATCAGACGAGAAGTATCCATAAAGGGGTATTTGGCAAAGTATAACATGGAGCATATAATAGGGCAAAGTAAACAAATAGAAGAAACTAAAAAGCTAGCTAAAACCATGGCGTGGTCTAATTCATCTGTACTTATAATAGGAGAAAGTGGTACAGGCAAGGAGCTATTTGCCCAAGCTATACATAATAATTCTAATAGAAATAAATTTCCTTTTGTTGCTATAAATTGTGCGGCACTTCCTGAGAATTTAATAGAAAGCGAATTGTTTGGATATGAGGGAGGCGCTTTTACAGGTGCAAAAAAAGAAGGGAAACCTGGTTTATTTGAGCAAGCACATTTAGGTACTCTTTTTTTAGATGAAATAGGAGACTTACAGCTAAATATGCAGGCTAGATTATTAAGAGTTATTCAAGAAAGGGAAGTAGTAAGAATAGGCAGCACAAGAATAAGAAAAGTAGATGTAAGAATTATCTCAGCAACAAATAAAGATTTATTTAAGTTAGCGCAAGAAGGAAAATTTAGATGGGATTTATACTATAGACTAAATGTATTTCCTTTAAGGATACCTTCTTTAAGGGAAAGAAAAGAGGATATAGAAGTTATATTTAAATGGTTTCTTAATAATTTAAATTGCAATAAGGAAATTGACCAGGAAGTTATACAGGTATTAAAAAATCATAATTGGCCAGGAAATATAAGAGAATTAAGAAATTTAGCAGAATATTTAAGTAAAATGGGTTCTAATCCAATAGTCAGGGAGGATTTGCCCTATAATTTTATGTTGAATATACAAAGAGAAAATAAAAATAATATAGCATATGTAGATAAAGAAATATTAAAAATATTACATAAGAAGATAGTAAGTAAAGAGAAGGTTGGAAGAGGCAAGATAGCTTCTTTATTGGAATGTAATGAGATTTTTTTAACAGAAAAAGAGGTTAGAAATAGACTAGAATATTTAAGTGATAAAGGATATGTATTAATTGGTGTAGGACGACAGGGAACTAAGCTTAGTTATAAAGGAATGGAATTAGCTAAAAAATTGTAAAAAGTAGATTAGTGATTTATCACTAACCTATCTTTTGCTATGATCTTTTTTCATTAAAGGAAATGCTTTTTAATTCTTTTTCGCCAAAAGGTGGCATCTCAAAGTTTTCTATTATTTCTAGTGCTTTAAAAGGGGCTGATTGCAAATTAACTTTTGCGTCCATTAAAGTTTGCCTAATGCTTTCATTAAAATAATTACAATAGGAGAAATAATCCTTTCTTTCACGGGAAAAATTTTTATATTCTTCCTCACAGCAACCTATTACTGTTCTGCATAGATATAGATTGCAGGGATGAGGTCTTAATCTAAAATCTAAATGACATCCATTTGGTCTAAAAAAAGCGCATACCCTAAAAAATAATTTAGGATCAAAATTATCTTCAATGCTGTCAGGATTTTCTTTTATAAAGTTTAAATACTTTTCTTCATCAAAATTTCCAATTACTTCAATACTATATTTATTGATAACAGCATTTTTCATATTTAATAAAGCAAGTATAAAATTCTTTTTTTCCATATCTAAAATATTTTTTATATCAACTAAGGTGTATTTAGGAAAATACCAACAACACCCTCTATTTTCAGTAGTTGTGTGGGAGGTGGATTCTAAAATTTTTGAGCAATGACCACAAAAATTACATTTGAAAACAGGAATATTATCTTTATATTCATAACTAAGTTTATACATAATAATTCCTCCAAAAATTAACATTTAATATTAATAATTTATAAAAAAAATGCACAACAATCAACTTTCAAAGTTGCATGAAATAATTAAATTTAGAAAGAAAGTATTAAAAAGTAATATAATACATTAATTTACATGCAGTATATAGCTTAGAAAAGGCTAAAATAGAAGTTGTAAAATGTAAAATATCATTGAATGTTAAATAAATGAATGATTTATAGTAAAATAATAATTACAATGGTATTATAAAATTATTATTTCATACAAAGGAGAATATTATGCTTAGATTTTTAGATGCAGGGGAATCCCATGGTAAGGCAATGATATGTATAATAGATGGAATCCCTTCAAATTTTAATATTGATATAAATTTTATAAATAGTGAATTGAAAAGAAGGCAAGGTGGCTATGGTAGAGGGGAAAGGATGAAAATAGAAGAGGATAGGATAGAATTTTTATCTGGTATTAGAGGAAGTAAAACCACAGGAAATCCTATAACCATGATTATATTTAATAAGGACTTTGAAAATTGGAAAGAAATAATAACTAAAGAACCTAAGGAGGAAGAAAAAATAGCTGTGCCCCGTCCAGGACATGGTGATTTAGTTGGATATTTTAAATATGGCACTGGTGATATAAGAGATAGTATTGAAAGAACTTCTGCTAGAGAAACATCTATAAGAACAGCAGTAGGAGCACTATGTAAAGAAATTCTTAAAGAATTAGGTATAGAAATAAGAAGTAAGGTACATAGTATAGGAAATCTTTATGATGATACAGTGGATTTGTTTTATGATGGTATATATGAAAAAATAGATAAGAGCCCTGTTAGATGTTATAATAGAGAAGTTCAAAAAGGATTTATTAAAAAAATTGATATTTGTAAAGAACAGGGAGAAACTATAGGTGGAAGTGTATTTATTTCCATAAAAGGTGTGCCAATAGGGGTAGGAAGTTATTCGCAATGGGATAGAAAATTAGATGCTATATTAAGCTATGGCATTATGTCTGTTCAAGGAGTAAAGGCTATAGAATTTGGTAATGGTCTAGACTCAAGTTTAAGAGGCAGTACTTTTAATGATGAAATCAATTATGAAAATGGAAGAATTAAAAGAAAATCTAATAATTCTGGTGGAATAGAAGCAGGAATATCTAATGGTGAAAATATAGAACTAAAGGCATATATAAAACCTATACCTTCTATAAAGAAGGATATTGGTACCGTGAATTTAAGAGAAAAAAAGGAAACTAAGACTAGATATGAACGTTCAGATGTATCTGCTGTAATACCAGCTTCCATAGTTATAGAAAATGTAGCAGCTTTCTATATACTAAGAGAAGTAATGAATAAGTTCCCAGCAGACGAATTTGGTGAACTTAAAGAAAATATAAATAATTATAGAAAAACAGTTTATTTACGATAGATGTGTGATAGGAGAGATAAGTTAATGGAAAAGAAAGAAAGATTATTAATTTTGGATGGAAATAGCTTAATGAATAGAGCTTTTTATGCATTACCACCCCTAACGAATAGTGATGGAATACATACTAATGCGGTGTATGGATTTACTACTATGCTTTTAAAAATGAAGGAAGAAATAGCTCCAGATTACATAGTATGTACATTTGATAGAAGCGCACCAACTTTTAGACATAATGAATATAAAGATTATAAGGCTGGAAGGAAAAGGATGCCTGAAGAATTAGCGGAGCAGTTTCCAATAGTAAAAGATCTTTTATATAAACTTGCTATTGATATATTTGAAATAGATGGATTTGAAGCGGATGATTTGATAGGAACATTATCAAAATTTGCAGAGGAGAAAGGTATAGAAGTTTACATTGTAACAGGAGATAGGGATGCTCTTCAATTGGCTTCAGATACTACAAAAGTAGTAATTACTAAAAAGGGTATAACAGAAAAAGAAATATATGATAGAACTAGAATGATAGAAGAAATGGGAGTTACTCCTACTCAATTTATAGATGTAAAAGGACTTATGGGAGATAGTTCAGATAATATACCAGGAGTGCCTGGAGTAGGTGAAAAAACTGCCTATAAGCTTATAAAAGAATATGGAAGTGTAGAAAATGTTCTTCAAAATATAGATAAGATTAGTGGTAAAAAGCTAAAGGAAAATTTAACAGAAAATAGTGAACAGGCGATTTTTAGTAAAAAGTTAGCCACTATAATGAGAGAAGTTCCTATAGAAATAGATTTAGATTCTATAAAATCAAAAGAAAATTATGATGAAGAAGCAGTAAAAAGAATTTTTATAGATTTACAGTTTAAAACTTTAATAGATAAATTACCTCATTCTAAAGATTTTAAGGAAGAAAACAATGAGATAAAAGTAGAATATAAATTAGTACAGAGTATAAATGAACTAAAGAATTTATGTAATATTATAGTATCAAAATTCAAAAATAGTTTATTGTATGTGACATTTAAACTTTTAAATGAGAATATATATTCTAAGAGTTCAATAGAAAAAATATTTATTAACTGTGGAGAAGAAAATTTTATTGTATCTTTACAGGAAATTTTAAATGAAAATAATGAAGAAACTATTAGTTGTTTAAAAGAAATATTTGAAAATGGAGAAATTCAAAAGGTATGTCATGACATAAAAATGCCTCATACTATTCTTCATAAAATGGGAGTAGATTTAAATGGGGTGAAATTTGATACAAAAATAGCTGCATATTTAATCGATTCTTCAAGGGGAGATTATGATCTAAATACACTAATACAACAATATCTAAAGATTATACTAAAGGATGAGGAAGAAAGAGAAGTAAAGGAAGTATCCTTATTAAAAGAAGTATACAGTGAGTTAGAAAAGCAAATAAAATCTTTGGATATGGAACAGCTTTTTTATGAAGTTGAATTACCTTTAACTACAGTGTTAGCTTCTATGGAAAGTTATGGATTTAAAGTAGATAAAGATATGTTAACTCATATAGGAGAGAAGTTTACAAAAGAAATTGAAAAAGTCCAAAAGGAGATATATTCATTATCAGAAGAGGAATTTAATATTAATTCCCCAAAGCAGCTTGGTAAAATTCTTTTCGAAAAATTAGATTTACCTGTTATAAAGAAAACAAAAACAGGATATTCCACTAATGCAGAAGTTTTAGAAGCTTTGGAAGGAAAACATCCTATAATAGAAAAAATAACATATTATAGACAGCTTACAAAACTTTATTCAACTTATGTAGAAGGTTTAAAGAATGTAATTGATGAAGATGGGAAAATACATTCTAGCTTTAATCAAACAGTAACTACTACTGGGAGGCTTTCTAGTACAGAACCTAACTTACAAAACATACCTATAAAATATGAAATGGGTAGGGAAATAAGAAAAGTATTTGTTCCTAATAATAATGTCTCTATTATTTTATCTGCAGATTATTCACAAATAGAATTGAGAGTACTTGCACATATTGCAGGAGATGAAAATCTTATAAATGCTTTCAAACATCATGCAGATATACACACAAAGACAGCCTCAGAGGTGTTTAGAGTTCCTATAGAAGAGGTTACTAAAACTATGAGAAGTAATGCTAAAGCAGTAAACTTCGGTATAGTATATGGTATAGGTGATTTTAGTTTAGCAAAGGATATAAAAGTATCAAGAAAAGAAGCTAAGGAATATATAGATACTTATTTTGAAAGATATCCTAATGTAAAAAAATATATGGATGATACAGTAAAAAAAGCTGAAAAAGATATGTTTGTTACTACCATATTAAACAGAAGAAGATTTATCCCTGAAATAGCTAATTCTAAAAAAATGGTTAAAGCATTAGGGGAAAGACTTGCTATGAATAGTCCAATACAAGGCAGTGCAGCAGATATTATTAAATTAGCTATGGTGAAGGTTTATAATGAACTGGAAAAAAGACAGCTTAAAAGTACCCTAATACTTCAGGTTCATGATGAACTTATATTAAATGTATATAAAGATGAGTTAGAACAGGTGAGAACCATTGTAAAAGACTCCATGGAAAATGTTATGCCTTTAAGTGTTCCGTTAGAAGTTGATATAAGTGAAGGTGAAAATTGGTATGAAGCTAAATAATTTAAATGAAGTTTCACATAAATTAAGGACTACAAATGGAAAAATGTTAAAAGTAGGTTTAACAGGAGGAATTGGCAGCGGTAAAAGTACGGTATCTAAAATGTTAAGGGAAAAAGGAATACCTATAATAGATGCAGACATAATTGCTAGACAGGTGTTAAATAAATATCCAAGTATTATAAAAGAGATTGAAGAAGAATTTGGAAAAGAATTTATTAATTCTGATAGAAGTTTAAGAAGAAGAGAATTTGGAAACTATATTTTTTCATCCGAGGCTAGAAGAAAAAAATATGAAGATATGATAATACCATATATAAAAGAAGAAATATTTAGTTCTTTTCATGAATATGAAATAAAGGGTGAAAAGGTGTGTGTTTTAGATGCTCCAACTTTAATAGAGCAAAATATTCATAAAGATATGGACTTTGTAGTTTTAGTATGGGCAGATAAAAGTACCCAAATTAAAAGGGTAAAGGGAAGAGATAGATTTAGTGAAGATGAAGTAATAAAAAGAATAAATTCTCAAATGTCTTTAGATGAAAAAAGAAAAGTGGCTGATTTTGTAGTAGATAATACATGTACATTAAAAGAAACAGAAGAACAAGTCCATAGATTAATTAGTCTAATCAATGGCTTATAGGGGGAGTGGGAAAGAAAGGTGAGGAAGCTAAGAAAAATTATAATATTTGTACTCATAGCGGTAGTAATTTACAATGGAGTACCATCTATGCTAAAAAAAGTATACCCTATGAAGCATTCACAATTAATATATAATTATGCTAAAAAATATGATTTAGATCCGTATTTTGTGGCGGCGGTAATAAAAACAGAAAGTAATTTTAATTCTAATGCAGTATCCTGTAAAAATGCTTATGGACTTATGCAGATCACATCAAGTACAGGAATTTGGATTGCAGAGCAAATGAAACTAAAGGATTTTCAGGTAGATAAACTTTTTCAGCCAGAATATAACATTTCCATGGGGTGTTGGTATCTAGATGATTTAAAGAAAGAGTTTGGTGGCAACATGGATTTAGTTTTAGCTGCATACAATGGTGGAAGAGGGAACGTGCAAAAATGGTTAAGCGAAACTGAGCATTCTAAGGATGGAAAAAATCTTCACTACATTCCTTTTAAGGAAACAGATAAGTATGTAAAGAAGGTAAAGGTAAGTTATAATATTTATAGATTTTTATACAGTAAATAGTTATTGACAATATTACATAGGATAGTATAATAATATTGTAATGCGAGAGTGGCGGAATGGCAGACGCGCACGTTTGAGGGGCGTGTGGGAGACCGTACGGGTTCAAGTCCCGTCTTTCGCACCAAAAAATAACTATTGCAAATTTTAATAATATTTGATAAAATACAATTGTAGCAAAATTGAATAATTTCTGAAATATGCGCGGGCTCTAAATTTTGAACCTACATTACAGAAAAGGGAGTTCAACATTTAGATGGTGATATGTACTTTCTTGTGAGACCTCTATATGGCATTGAAGGCGATAGAAACATCTGTGAGAACACCCACCTATCGGAAGATAGGTGTCAAAATTAGGGTGACGGTATTTTGGATTTTAACTAGTAAACACAAAGAGAGATAGAAATATCTCTCTTTTTTAATTTTCTTAAAAAGTTTTATTTAAATGAAACTTTTTAAGAAGATGGTTTGTCTAATTGATGAAGCCAGGTAGTTAATAGTTAAGTTTGATTTATATAGGTCTATGATTTTAAGCTGTAAGGAAGTGATAACACTGGTAGATATAGTACAAAAAGCAATAAAAGGTGATAAAGAAAGTTTTAGTATACTAATACAGGAAAGAAAAGAACAAATTTATAAAATAGCTTATAGCTATGTAAATAATGTTGAGGATGCTTTGGACATAGTTCAGGATGTTATTTATAAAGCATTAATATCTATAAAAGATTTAAAGAAACCAGAATACTTTAATACTTGGATAATTAGAATTACTATAAATTATTCTATAAATCATTTAAGAAAGCATAAAAAAGTTGTGTATATGGATGAAAGCTATATTAAAGATACTTATACAAATTGTAATAATGAAGAAGTAATAGATTTGAAAAGAGAACTTGAAAAACTAGATGTAAAATATAAAACTGTAATAATATTGAAGTATTTTGAAGATATGACCTTAAGTGAAATTGCAGAAGTTTTAGATTTACCTATTAGCACAGTTAAGACACAATTATACCGTGCACTAGAAAAACTAAAGATAAGTCTTAAGGAGGTGGATTTAGATGAATAATAAGATAGATGACTTAAAGAAAATTTATGATGATATAGAGATTCCTGAAAATTTAGATGAAGCGGTTAATAGCGCTCTAAGGAAAGGAGAAGGTAAAATGAAAAAGGGGAATAGAAGATGGTTAAAGGGCAGCGGAATTGCAGCAGCCATAATTATTGCAGCAACAATAGGTATAAATACTATGCCTGTGTTTGCTAATACTTTAATTAGTGTTCCAGGGGTAGGGAGGTTGGTTAAAATTCTTCAGTTTAATAATGGAGAAGGAAATGGTGGAAAGGTAACAGATGGAGCTGATGTAAATCTTATAAGGATTAAAAGTTATAAAAACAGTGAAAGTATATTAATTAATTTTGCAAAGAATGAAAAAGCTGCAACTATATCACCAAGCTATAAAGTGGAATATAATACTAATCCTTATACTCTCACTTTTACTATAAGTGGGGCAAGGAAGTTAAATGCTGAAAGTTATTTTGAAGATTTAAAAAAGAGCAAGTATATATCAGATGTATATAAGCTTATGACTCTTGATGACTCTATGGTTAGATTTACAGTGGTATTAAAAGAGCCTGTAAAATATGAAGTGAAGGAATATAAAGAACCTGCCTATTTAGAAGTTAATTTAAAAGAGGATAATGCTAAAGACGAAACTATGTATTCTATAAGAACTGCTTCTCAGCCATTTGGTGAGGGAATTGGTCAGGTAGAAGAAATTTTATATAATGAAAAAGGGATAAGAATGCTTAAAGATTCAAAAGGCACCTTCTGTATGGAAACTGGAATTTATAAATCTTATGAAGAAGCCGAAAATAAGCTTAAAGAATTTAAAGAAAAGTATGGGGCACAGTTGAATTTATCTATAGAAGAAAGAAAGGGAACGGATATACCCAAACCTTTGGATTAGGTAATTGCTAGTTTGAAATGAAATTTTTAAAAGATAAAAGGCTATGTCAAAATAAAACTTTGACATAGCTTTTTTGTATTTATAATTATTTCCTTAAAATTAAAGATAATAATGTTTTAAAATATTCTAAATGAAAACCCTCATTTTTGCAGTATAATTTAATATTATTATTATATTTACTGCTATCAAAAGAGTTTACATAATAATCTAAATTAGGTACACCGAACATAAGCATGCATATCACCTCCCAATATAGTGTTGTGTGTTAAGTTAATTTTTGTGTTACTCATCATACATCTCTCCTTTCACATTTTTTATATAAAAAAAGCCGTGGAAGTTCCACGGCTTTTTCAATATCAAAACAAAATATTAAAAATAAAAAGCCATGGGTTATGATAACCCATGGACATAAAAGCATAAAGTAAGTATTTAAAAGACACTTATGGCAGAGTTATCAATAATTTTTATTAAATTAGTTGAATCTGTTGATAAAAAATTGAAGTTTAACATAACTCTACCTCCTTAAACAAAATTTACTTTAATTACATTATAATAATATCATATAATGGAAATGTTGTAAATAACTTTTTAACATCAAGTGATTCTTAGACTCAGGTGGAGTTTGTTTATGAGGAATACCTTTCTTCATCTGAGTCTTAGAAGAACTTATCCAGGGGCGTGTCAGCTGTTATGCACAGCATAAGAACTCTAAATCGCTGAAGCTCAAGAGTTCTTATATCTCCCACCTAAAGAAAAGCAGAGAACTAAAATCTTTGATTTTGTGTGAATCGCTTTCACAGAGTGTGATGGGAGTGTTACGGATGGTAGCCGTCGGATAAATTTCAATAATATTTATTATTATTCAAATAAGATTTATCTTAAATATTCAATAGATAAGTTGTGTATTTCTGATATAGTATCAATTAATGAAAAGATTATTACTGCAGCTAAGTTTGCAGTAGTATTATCCTGGTCAAATCTTGGTGAAACTTCTGCTATATCAAAGCTAACCACTTTATTAGATCTTAATATGTATTTGATAAATTTTAATACTGTTTCTGGGTTTAAACCTAATGATTGAGTTGCACTTACTCCAGGTGCAAAGGCTGAGGTGAATACATCAGAACAAATAGTAATATAAATATGATCTTGATGTTTTATAAAGTGATCTAACTTTTCTAATACTGACCATGTATCTCCATTTGAAATGTCTTTTGCTAATATATATTCTGCGCCTAATCTATCTGCAGTTTTGAATAAATCAACAGTATTACTATGTTTTTGAACGCCCATACACAAATATGAATAGTCTAAATCACGTTCCTTACATATATCTGATATTTGTCTAAACATAGTTCCTGAACTTCCCCCATTTGGATAAGGTCTAAGATCAAAATGAGCATCAAAATTTATTATACCTATATTTGGTTTAGGTTCATCTTTTGACAAATGACTTAAAACACCATTATAGTGTCCAAAGGTAGTTTCATGACCACCGCCTAATACTATTGGGAATAGGTTTAAACTTAAAATCTTATCTACTGCTTTTGAAAGTAGAGCTTGGCTTTCTTCTAAAGTTATATTTTCGCAAAATACATTTCCTGCATCAAAAAGTTTAACCTCTTGTGAAAAACAGCATGGTAAATTACTCATTTCTTTTCTAATACTTAGAGGACCATTAGCAGCTCCTATTCTACCTCTATTACGTCTAACCCCTTCATCGCAGCAAAAACCGATAAAGGCAAAACCTAATTTGCCAGTAAAGGGAACTAAATTTTCATCTCTTAAATCAATATTTTTAATCCATTGATGCCATCTAAAAGCATCAAAATTACTATCGCTGTCTATTCTTCCCTGCCAAGTTGTGTCATCTGTAGGTTTATAATTATCATTAAACATTTTATCCTCTCCCGTCTATATGCTCCTAATATAATAATTATATATTATTTACATTTAATAATACAAGATGAACTAAGATGTAATTATTCTTTAGTATATAGTGAAAATAACTATGTTTTTAGGGTATAATGGTACATAGGTTCATCCGATGACTACCCGCTCTAATACTCCCATCTTATTCAAAGTGGAAGTAAAGAGCGGCTACGTCCATGGATAACTATCTAAGCTTCAGTGTGAGAAAAAACTCCCCCTGAAGCCAAGAATTCTGTTTATGGAAAAATAGTAAAGGAGAGATATGCATGTCAGTAGAAGCTGCCAAACAGGTTTTGAAGAAATATTTTGGATATGATGAATTTAGGGGAGCACAAGAAAAAGTTATAGAAGGTATTTTAGATAAAGATGATACTTTAGCTATTATGCCAACAGGAGCGGGAAAATCCATATGTTATCAAATACCTGCTTTGCTTTTACAGGGAGTTACCATAGTAATATCACCACTTATTTCACTTATGAAGGATCAAGTGGATTCATTGAAGGCATTAGGGATAGAGGCTGCTTATATTAATAGTTCATTAAACAATTTAGAGATAAATGAAACACTTCATAATGCTAGACAGGGCATATATAAGCTGATTTATGTTGCGCCAGAAAGATTAGAATCAGAAAGTTTTTGTGAGAGTTTAAATAATTTACATATTTCAATGGTAGCAGTAGATGAAGCTCACTGTGTTTCTCAGTGGGGACATGATTTTAGACCTAGTTATACAAGAATTACTTCTTTTATTAATAGTTTAGAACACAGACCAATAGTTTCAGCATTTACGGCTACAGCTACAGAGGTTGTTAGAAATGATATATTAAATCTTTTGGCTTTACAAAATCCTCAAATTTTTATAACAGGATTTGATAGAAAAAATTTAAGCTTTACAGTTATAAAAGGAGAAAATAAAGACAAATTTATATATGATTATTTGGAAAGCAATAAAGGAAAGATTGGTATAATCTATACTTCTACTAGAAGAGAAGCGGAAGGTATATATAATAAGTTGAATCTTAAAGGGTACAAGGCAGGCGTATACCATGCTGGATTAAGTGATAAAGAGAGAAAAAGGGTTCAAGATGATTTCTCATTTGATAATATAGATATAATAGTTGCAACCAATGCATTTGGTATGGGAATTGATAAATCTAATGTAAGGTTTGTTATTCATTATAATATTCCTAAAAATATGGAGGCTTACTATCAAGAAGCAGGTCGTGCGGGAAGAGATGGAGAAGAAAGTGAATGTATACTACTGTTTTCACCACAGGATATACAAACTCAAAAGTATTTTATAGATGAAGGTTATTTACCACAGGATAGAAAAAATTATGAATACAATAAATTAAGAGCTATGGTAGATTATTGTTATACTTCAAAATGCTTAAGAGCTTATATATTAGAATATTTCGGTGAAAAAGATGTTAGGGAGAAATGTAATAATTGTAGTAATTGTAATGATGATAGAGAAGAAAAGGATATTACTATAGAAGCTCAAAAGATATTCTCATGTGTATATAGGATGAAAGAACGTTTTGGAACAAATATGATAGCAGATGTGCTTAAAGGATCAAAAAATAAAAAGGTTTTAACTTTAGGGTTAGATGAGCTTTCTACCTATGGAATAATGAAAGAGTTTTCTCAAAAGAATATAGTAGCTTTAATAAATAAATTAATAGCAGATGATTATTTATTAACAACAGATGACATGTATCCAGTAGTAAAATTAAAACCTAAATCTTTTAATGTATTAAAGGGTAAAGAATCTGTATTTATGAAAGTTACAAAAGTAAAGAAAGTAGTAAATGAAGATAACACATTGTTAAATATTTTAAAAGATTTAAGAAAAGAGATATCACAAGAGGAAGGAATTCCTCCGTTTATGATTTTCCATGATTCCACATTAAAAGAACTAAGTCAATATATGCCAAGAGATAAAGAGTCGCTGTTAAGAATTAAAGGAATAGGAGAGAGAAAAGCTGAGGTTTATGGAGAAAAATTTATAGATGCAATTACTAAATATGCTAAGGAAAATAATATAGAAATAAAAAATGAAATTGTAGATGATAAAACAAGCATTCTACCTAAGGAAAATAAAATTAAAACTCATATACTTACATATAATTTATATAAAGAAGGAAAAGGTATAGAGGAAATTGCTAAAGAAAGAGATTTAAGCAAAACAACAATAGAAGAGCATTTGTTTAAATGTCTAACTGAAGGTATGGACATTAATGTAGATAATTTTATTAAAAAAGAATATGAAGAAATAATAGTAGATGCAATAAAGAGCGTAGGTGGTAATAAATTAAAACCAATAAAAGAGGCGCTACCAGATCAGGTTGATTATACATCTATAAAGTTTGTTTGGTATAAGTATAAGAGTCAAAAAATTTCCAATAGTAATTCTTTAACAAGCTAACTTTTTAGTGAATAGTTAAGGATAATTTTTATCGTTTTATTATGAAAAGTTTAGACTAAAAAAATTTTCGTGATAATTTAAACGAAGAAAAATTATCCTTTGCTTTTTAGTGTTTACTTTTTACTGTAAAAAGACTAATCTATACTTTATGCTATGAAAAAAATCTATATTTTTTATTAATTTTTGATCATATGATGTTGTCTATGTTTCCCTATAAAAAATACTGCTAAAGCATTAGGGCCACTATAAGATCCAACCACAGGGCCTATATTGTTAATTAAGACATCTTTAATTTTTACTTTTTCTAGTATTGCATTTTTAAGTGATAAAGCTCCATCTAAGCAATCACCATGACAAATAGAAATTGTCTCATTTTCTGGATTTTCAATTCTTTCTTTAACTATATCTGCTAATGTATTTATAGATTTTTTTCTGCCCTTTACTTTAAGAACAGGAATTACTCTACCTTCATGATTTAATGTAAGTATAGGTTTTATGTGAAGAACAGTACCTAGTATTGCAGCAGTAGAAGATATTCTTCCACCATTTTTTAGAAAACTTAAATCATCTACTGTAATATAAGTATTTAAATATTGTTTTATATTCTCAAGATAATCTATTATTTCTTCAAAGGATGCCCCATTTTTTCGCATTTCTTCTGCTTTTATTACCATCAATCCTTGTCCAAGAGAAGAAGTTAAAATATCTACTATATAAATTTTTGTATTAGGGAATTCTTCACCTATAGCAGATTTAGCAATATTTGCACTATTTAAAGTTCCACTTAATCCAGAGGATACACAAATATAGATGATATCGTTTCCAAATAGGGCGAGTTCTTTAAATTTTTCATATATAATTTGGCTACTTGGCTGAGAAGTTTTAGGAATTTCACCTTGTCTAATTTTATTAAAGAAATCCTCAGAAGATAAACTTTTACCAAAGTCATCATAGTATTCTTTTTCATTAAAATTACATGTCAAACTAACAAATGGAATATTGTTTCTCTCTATAAAATCTATAGGTAAGTCACAACAAGAATCGGTCATAATAGTAAATTTATTCATATAAAATCCTCCATATAGGTAATATTTCGACACAATTATGATGATGTATAATGTTTAAAAATGTAATATAGTACATTAAAATACCGATTAGTAAATTATATTATATTAGATATAAGCAAATTAATAAAGATGTTTTATAAATAAAAAAATTATATTTGGAATGATTTTAAAGCTAATATACAATTGAAGGGAAATAAGAGGATTTTTATAAAAGTTGTAGAATAAAAATAAATAAAGTGAGGTAAAGTGAGGTGAATTTATGTTAAATATAAAAGTAGCCTTTGATGATATTACTATATCCAATATCCAAAAAGAAGATATCCTAACTTTGCATAACTGGATTAATCTACAAAGTTTTTATATGAAAAATAAAAGAGACAATTCCATGGAATTAAAAGAATTATATGAAAGGTTTTTAGAATGTTATATAAGTGAAAATGAATTTTTTTTAAAGATATACAGAGAAGATAAATTAATAGGTGTGTTAAAAGGAAGATTGGAATTTAAAAATGATGCGGAAGCTTGGATATGGTGTTTTTTTCTTGGAAAAGACGTAAGAAATAAGGGAATTGGTAGTAAAGCTCTTCAAGAATTTATGACATATGTTAAAAATGAGTATGGTGTGAAGTATTTTTATTCTACTATTATGGGTAAACGTTATAATGGAATGAGTTTTTGGAAGAACAATGGATATGAAGTGTTGAGAATTTCTAAAAACTATTACAATATAGATGGAAAAGACATAGATATGATTATTTTAAAAAAGAAGGATAGGGTGATATGATGGATAAAAATGTTTTATGGAATTTAGAAAAAAGGGTAGAAAGAACTATTAAAGCTTTACAAAATAATAATATGGAAGCTTATTATGTAAGTGACGAAGATGAATTAAAGAATAAATTATGTGAGTTAATAAAGGAAGATTCAACAGTATCTGTAGGAGGATCTATGACTTTATTTGAAGCAGGTATTATAGAATTTTTAAGAAGTGGAAAATACAAATTTTTAGATAGATATGAAGAAGGTTTAACTCCTGAACAAGTAAAAAATATATACAGACAAACTTTCTTTGCTGATACGTATTTATCAAGTAGTAACGCTATAACAGAGCAGGGAGAAATATATAATATAGATGGAAATGGCAATAGAGTAGCTGCTATGATATATGGACCAGATCAGGTTATTATTATTGTTGGTGTAAATAAGATTGTAAAAGATTTAAAAGAAGGAGAAGAAAGATTAGAAAGAATTGCTTCACCTATTAATGCAAAAAGATTAAACAAAAATACTCCTTGTGCAAAAATAGGTTATTGTATGGATTGTAATAGTGAAGATAGAATTTGTTGTGATTATGTAGTTATGAAAAGACAAAGAACTAAGGGAAGAATTAAGGTTATTATTGTTGGTAAAGAACTTGGATATTAAATGGCAATTTAGAGTGTAAATAGTAATTAACAAGTTAATAAATTGTTAACTTGTTAATTACTATTTTGCTTTCAATAAAGTAAGGTCTAAACTTATTAATACGTAATAAAGTTGGTAAAAGTTTCAGAAAAAAGTGCTAATTTTAAAAAATCTATTAAATTTTATTGACTTTTGGCATATAGTTAAATTATAATAATAATGGCTGAATCCTAAGATATTGCTTAGGTACGGAGGAACCAATATTTGGGGTTAATCTTAACTAATGTATTAAGGATAGTTAAGTAGGGGAACCTTCTCCCGAACCCGGCAGCTAACTTCGGAAGCAAGAAAGGTGGAAAAAAATGAAACTGGCAAAACAAAAAATTATGTTATTTAGTCTGTTTATATTCTCAATATTGATGTTTGGTTCAAACAAAGTGAACCATGTAAAGGCTGACGCTACTATTAAGAATTCTAATACTAAAACAGTTGTGCGTTCTGCTAGCGTGAAAACAGATAAAGTAATAGTAACTCCTAAGAAAACTAATGATTCAAGTGCATCTAAATCAAAAACATCGGTAAGTAGAGGTAGCAGTGGAAGAAGCGATATAGTATCATATTCCTATAAGTTTTTAGGCAAGCCTTATGTTTGGGGGGCTTCAGGTCCATCATCATTCGATTGCTCAGGGTTCACTGCATACGTATACAGTTCATTTGGTGTAAGTTTAGATCACTATACTGGTTCTCAGTTTGGAGTAGGACAATCAGTATCAAAAGATAATCTTCTGCCAGGAGATTTAGTTTTCTTTAACACTTATGAAAGTGTATCACATGTTGGTATTTATATAGGTGGAGGACAATTTATCCATGCTTCATCAGGAAGTGGAAAAGTAACAATTAGCGAACTTTCAGGAAGCTATTATAGCTCTAGATACGCTGGAGCTAGAAGAATACTAAAATAGTTTTTATCCCAACTTTTAATTAAGTTGGGTATTTTTTTTAGAATACATATATAAAAAGTTGTGTGGCAACTTTTTATCATAAATAGTAAAGTTATAAAATATTATTAAAGTAAGGTAAAATAATCATTAGCGGAGGTGATAAAAATTAAATATACTAGGTATGATCTGAAAAGAAAAAGGAAAAATAATTTTGTGTTTTTTATTATGATTATAGTAATATTAATATTATCACTTATATTAGGAAGTTTATTTTCTAAAATATTTATAAAAGATAAACAGTCTAAGACTTCATCGAATATTAAAGAAGTAGAGTATATAGAAGAAAAACAAGCAAAACCTACTGAAAGCAAAAATGATAATAAAAGTAATGTAGATAAAAATACAAAAGCAGTAGTTCCAGCAAAGGGAAAAAAGATAAAGTATATAGCAGTTCAGCAGGGGATGTATCAAAATGAAGCATATGCTAATGAATCAATTAAAAAAATAAGTGCTTTTGGAAATCCTTTTATTATACCAGAAAAAGATTGTAAAAGAATTCTTTTAGGAATATATACAGAAGAGCAAAGTGAAAAGATAACTAAAATGTTAAATGATAAGAAAATAGAAAATTCAAAAATAGTTTTTGAAGTAAAATGTGAAGATGTATGTGATTTGGAAATCGTTGAAATAATTAATGCTTATACACAAGTAATTAATAAATTATCTGAAGCTAAGGTTAAATCCATACAAACCAAAGAATTAAAAACTTGGTGTGCTTCTCTTAAGGGAGCTAAAGATAAGGATAAAAATATTAAATTGTTAAATGAATTAAAGGATAGAGTAAATAAACTTCCAGATGAAACAACTAAAGATAAGGCTTCTGAAAATTATGTATTTTTATATAATTTATTGAAAAAATTGAGCTAGGAAAAATATATAATAGAATGATTATTTTATAGAAAAGTTAGAGATTTATCTACATAAATCTCTAATTTTTTCTTTTATTTATTATTGGAATGAATTTATTTATAAAAAAATTATTAACAATATATTATATATACTTGTTTAACAATTTATTAAATGATAAACTATAAAAGACATAGAATTGTGAATAATTATATGTATGGAAAATGTGGCAATAAAGCTATATTTTGTATAATTATGGCAAGAATACTAAATAGTTAGTATAGGAAGTGAAAAAAATGAATATTATTTTAGCGTCTGCTTCCGAAAGACGAAAAGAATTACTCAAGAGAATTGTAGATAATTTTCAAATTGTAGTTAGTAATTTTGATGAAAACAAAATTGAATTCCAAGGTGATTGTGGCTCATATGTAGTGGATTTAGCTAAAGGAAAAGCTTTAAATGTAGCCTCAAATCTAAATACACATGAAGATATTATTATAGCTTCTGATACTGTAGTTTTTTTAGATAATAAGGTTTTAGGGAAACCTAAGGATAAATCAGAAGCCTTTGATATGCTCAAATCGTTAAGTGGAAAAATTCATCAGGTTTATTCAGGCATAGCAATTTACAATACGTATAATAAAAAAATAATTACAGAATATGTTTGTACAGAGGTAAAGTTTTCTAATATACCGGATGATTTAATATTAAAGTATATAGAATCTGGCGAGCCGATGGATAAAGCTGGTGCTTATGGAATACAGGGTTATGGAGGAATTTTTGTTGAAAAAATTAATGGATGCTATTATAATGTTGTAGGGCTTCCGTTAAATAAGCTATATTTTCTTTTAAAGGAGATGGGGGTAGATCTATAAAAGGAGTTTGAACTCATGGAGAAAAAACTTAGAATTATTGATTTACCTGAGAGTGAAAGACCAAGAGAGAGACTTTTAAGATATGGGGCTGAAAATTTATCTAATGTAGAATTATTAGCTATAATTTTAAGAACTGGAAGTAATAAAGAGAATATACTTAATCTTTGTGGAAGAATAATTGAGAAATGTGGAGGATTAAATGGTATTTTAAATTCCTCTTCAAAAGAATTATTACAAATCAAAGGAATTGGTAATGCAAAAGCAGCTCAAATATTGGCATTGGCGGAATTATCTAAAAGATTTAAATCATTTAAATCTGGAGACAATTTTAAGATAACCAATCCTAATGATGTAGCTTTATTGATTATGGAAGAAATGAGAGTTTTGAAGCAGGAACTTCTTAGAGTTATAATGCTTAATACTAAAAATTATGTTATAAAGGTTAAGGATGTATTTATAGGTAGCTTAAATTCTTCTATAGTTCATCCAAGAGAAATTTATTGTGAGGCTATAAAAAATAGTAGCTCATCTATAATTATATGCCATAACCATCCATCGGGTGATCCGTTACCGAGTAGTGAAGATATAAATATAACTAATAGACTTAGAGAATGCAGCAAACTAATTGGTATAGAATTGTTAGATCATATAATTATTGGAGATGGAGTTTATATAAGTTTAAAAGAAAAAGGTATATTGTAAGAGTGAAAGGAGAAAAATTAATGGGATTATTTGGAATATCTAGAGATATGGGAATAGACTTAGGAACTGCGAATACACTAATATATGTAAAGGGAAAAGGTGTGCTTTTAAGAGAACCTTCTGTTGTTGCTATAAATAGTGATACAAAGAGAGTTTTAGCAGTAGGTGAAGAAGCAAAACAAATGATAGGAAGAACGCCTGGAAATATAATAGCTATAAGACCTTTGAAGGACGGAGTTATTGCAGATTTTGATGTTACTCAAACTATGCTTAAAAAATTTATAGAAAAAGTAAGTCCAAAAAGTGCTTTTACTAGCCCAAGAATAGTTGTATGTTTTCCATCAGGAGTTACTGAAGTAGAAAAAAGAGCTATAGATGAAGCTACAAAACAAGCTGGAGCAAGAGAAGTACTTTTAATGGAAGAACCAATGGCGGCAGCAATTGGAGCTGGTCTACCTGTTAATGAACCTACAGGTAGCATGATAGTAGATATTGGTGGTGGAACTACAGAAGTAGCTATAATATCTTTAGGTGGAATAGTTACAAGTAAGTCTTTAAGAGTTGCAGGGGATGAGCTTGATCAAGCTATAATAAGTTATATTAAGAAACAATATAATTTAATGATTGGTGAGAGAACAGCAGAAAATGTTAAGATTGAATTAGGTTCTGCATACGATACAGGAGAAGATAATTCAATGGAAATAAGAGGAAGAGACTTAATAACAGGACTTCCAAAGGTTATAAATATTACAGAAAGCGAAGTAAGAGAAGCTTTAAGAGAGCCAGTAGCTTCTATTATAGATGCTATAAAGAGTACTCTTGAAAAAACACCGCCTGAACTTGCTTCAGACATTATGGATAAAGGTATAATGCTTGCTGGTGGAGGAGCAGAATTAAAAGGATTAGATTTACTTATAAATGAAGAAACTCATATGCCCGTTCATATAGCAGAATCATCTATGGATTGTGTTGCCCTTGGAGCCGGAAAAGCATTGGATACTTTAGATACATTAATGAGCAATAAGAAAAGATAAATATGAACTTCTTGAAGAATAAACTGGCAGTAACAATAGTTGTACTGTCAGTTACATTTTTAGCATTGATTGGTTATAGTTATAAAAGAGATAAGGTATCTTTTGTGGAAAACGGCGTAGGTGTAACAGTTAATTCTGTTCAAGGGATTTTTTATAATATGAATAGTAGTATTAAAGGGTTTATGGAGTTTTTTTGGAATTTTTCCAATGTGAAAAAAGAAAATGAAGAATTAAAGCAAAAAAATATTGATTTAGAAATTAAGGCATCAGAGTATGATGTTGTAAAAGCTGAAAATGATAGATTAAGAGAAATGTTAAACTTTAAGAATCAAACAACTCAGTACAATTATGTTGGTTGTGATATCAAAGGGAAAAGTGGTGGAGCTTTTTTAGATGAATTTGTAATAAATAAAGGAAGAAAAGATGGTATTGAAAAGCAAATGCCAGTTGTAACCAATGAAGGACTTGTGGGCCAGATTACATCTGTAGCTGATAATTATTCTATTGTGCAAACACTATCAAATGAGAATATGGCAGTTAGTGGCATTATTCAATCAACTAGGGAAAGTGTAGGTATAGTAAAAGGTTATAAGGACAGCAATAATAGTAAGCTAGCTAAATTATATTACCTTCCATTAGATTCTAAGATAAAAAAGGGTGATGTAATACTAACTTCAGGAATAGGCTCAGAAACAAGTTCTAGTATTGCTGGATTATATCCTAAAGGAATTAGAATAGGATATGTAATAGACATAGAAGAGGACAAAGGTAGAGTTATGAAAAATGCTGTTGTTCAACCATATGTTGATTTTAACAAGTTGGAAGAGGTTTTTGTTATAGTTCCTAAAAATAAATTAGATTAAAAAAACTAGGGTGATGAAATATGAAAAAAATAATTACTTTGTTTTCAATAACTATATTATTATTAATATTGGACAATTCCTTTGCCCCATTTTTGGCCATTAAAGGTTTTAGCCCTAGTTTATTATTTGTATTTATAATAAGTTACTCTATAATAAATGAAAGCTGGGAAGGTTTGTGGCTGGGTGTTTTTTCCGGATTGCTTCAAGATTTATACTTTTCTAATGTTTTAGGAATAAATGCTTTTACTAATATGGTAAGTTGTGTACTAGCTGGATTCATAGGCATTAGTATATTTAAAGAAAAGATTTTTATACCTGTTATTTCTAGCTTTTTTTTAAGCATATTTAAAGGTTTATTTGTGCTAATCATATTATATTTCATAAAGATGGAGATGGAAATGAAAGTTATATTTTTTAATGGTATATATAATATGATAGTTTCTGTAGGGATGTATAAGTTTGTTTACTGGTTATGTAAAAAAGAATATATGCAAAGAAAGTGGAAATTTTAAGGAAGGGTGACTTATGAAAGGTAAAAAGAAAAAATTAAATAGATATACATCGTTTTTCTTGGTGATTGCTGTAATATATTCTATATTAGGGTATAAGCTTATAGATTTGCAAGTAATAAAGGCTGAATTTTATAAAGAAAGAGCAATGGCTGCTATAACAGAGATTCCAGATCCAGCACCAAGAGGAAATATAGTAGATAAAAATGGTATTGTCCTTGCTAGTAACAATCAAAGTTATATGCTTGTATATAATGAAACTAGTGATAATAAAATATACTTTTTTGAAACTATGGATAAAATATTTAACCTTTTAGACAAAAACGGAGAACCACAACAAGATGATTTTGAATTAAAGATAAACCCTTATAGATTTGAATTTAAAACAGAAGATGAGACAGCAAAAAAAATTCAAGAAATAAGATTTAAGAGAGATAGAAATTTAAATGAAGATATAGAAAAAAGATTATTTCCTGATAAAAAGCCACAAGAAAAATTTACTAATGAAGAGAATAAGATGGTAGATAAGGAATTAGCTAAAATATCTCCTGAAGAAACTTATAATTTATTGGTAAAGAAGTATAATATATCTCCGGAAGAGGATTTTAAAAATCTTTTAGAACAATATAAGATTGATGGTGACGAAGCTTACAGAATTATATTGGAAAGATTTAAGATAAACCCTAAAAGTGACTTTAAAACTCAATTAGAAGCATATAAGAATATCAAGTCTAAAGAAGATAAGAAGAAGATAGTTGAAAATTTAGTATTACAATATGGTATTGATAAAATGCAATATGACTTAAAGCTTCAAAGAAGTTATATGATAATAAAAGACACCATCAAAATGCAAAGTTACTCAGGATATAAACCTGTAATAATAGGTAGCAATATTAAAAAGGATACAGCCTTTATTTTTCTTGAAAGATTAAATGATCTTCCAGGAATAGATGTAACTACTCAACCTTTGAGACATTATGAATTTGGAGATTTAGGATCAGCTTTCTTAGGATACATTTCTAAAATAAGCAATAACATAGAAAGATATAAGGAAAAAGGATATGATGTAAGTTCTGATTATATTGGTACTGCAGGCATAGAATATGTATATGAAGATAGACTTAAGGGATCAAAAGGTGGAAGAACTGTAAAGTTAAACAAATTAGGAAGAGTAATAGAAGAATTAGGAAGAAGAGAGCCGTATCCAGGGCAAACTCTCCAACTTACAATAGATAAAAATGTTCAGTTAGCAGCGGAAAGAACATTGGATAAAGTTATGGAGGATTTAAGGAAAAATCCTAATGTAAGTTATGACGGTGTAAATACATCCAATGCTACAAGAGGTGCGGCAGTAGCTATTGATGTTAAAACAGGAGGAGTACTAGCACTTGCAAGTAGACCAGGCTATGATCCCAATATATTTTCTACTCCAGGAAAACTTACAACAGAAAAATATAATGAATTTTTTAATCCTGATTTAGAGAAATTTGCCAAGGATTATATTAGTGCGAGAAGTTTACCAGTAACTGTGGATGAACTGTTTCCACCTATTAATAATCAAGATAATAAATCAGGAAAAGTTCAAAGAAGAGACAATTATGATATATATCCTAAGCCATTCTTCAATTATGCTACTTCAGCATTAACGGCTCCAGGATCTACCTTTAAGCCATTAACAGCTATAGCAGGATTAGAAGAAGGAGTAATAACTCCAACAGAAACAATATATGATGGTTTGATATATACTAAGCATGGATATAACGGAAAAGACTGGAATACTGAAAGTAAAGGAGCGTTAAATGTTGCAGGAGCTCTTGCATATTCTAACAACTATTTTTTCTGGGAAGTAGGAGATAGATTATATCAAAAGAGTTTGGATACTTTAGCTAGTTATGCATGGAAATTTGGATTAGGAGTAGATCCAAAAGGAAAGGCAATACCATCTACTGGAATAGAAATTCCAGAAAATTTTGGTCAGGTATTTAATGTACAATCAGAAAAAAATCAAATAGCTAACCCACATATGTGGTTACTTTATGATGAGCTAAGAAATTTAAAAAGAAATAAAGATGGAAACGGATATTACGGAATAGATATACAGATACAAACTGGTGATAGCAAAGCAATAAAAGATTTAAAAGGAAATATTCAAGATACAATAAAACAACAAATGAGATTTAAAAATGTAAATAATTTCTCTGATACTGTTAAAGGGCTATTAAAACAATTAATTGAACAAACTCCTTCTTTAAAGGATAAGAATTTTACTGATGGAGATATATCTATTGCACTTAATAAAATTTTCAAGGAAGTAAATGATGTTCAAGCGGAATCCACTAGACCAGGTAATGTTTATAATGCATCTATTGGTCAGGGTTCTAACCAATTTACACCACTACAATTAGCAAATTATGTTGCTACTATTGCAAATGGTGGAACTAGATATAAGGTTCATCTTGTTGATAAATTCTTAGATTCAAATAATAATTTAATACAACAAGTTAAACCAGAAGTTATTGAAAAAGTAGATGTGAAACCTGAAACAATAGCAGCAGTAAAGGAAGGAATGAGGAAAGTTACCGAAGATGGTACAGCTTCTTCTTTGAATACTTTCCCTATTGAAAATGCAGGTAAGACAGGTTCAGCAACTTTTAATGAAAAAATTCAGGATAAAATAGGAAGAACTTCAGCAGCAGTTTTTGTAGGATTTGCACCATATGAAAATCCAGAAATAGCTGTATGTGTATTTGTTTTTGATGGAGGACACGGAGGAAACTTAGTTCCTGTAGCTCAAGCAATGTATGAAGCATACTTTAAGGACGAATTAACAAAACGAAATTACAATTTTCAGTATAAATACGACAAATAAACAGAGTTCTTGACTTCAAAGGGAATTTTTACTTCCACTTTAAAAAAGATGGGAGTATTAGAGCGGGAAGTCATCAGATAAATTATAAGGGCATGTACAATAGTATATGCCCTTATTTAAAAAACTATAAATTTACAGAAGGAATTAAAGAATATTTGTTGAAATATAAACATATGCCGACTTTTGGAGGTTTAAGGTATGTTAGATGAAAGTATAATCATAAAAGGTAATAAAGAAGGACTTAACGCAGTTATAAATATGAATAAATTTAAAGATTTTGACGAAATGCTCGAATCATTAATTGAAAGACTATCTAAAGGAAGAATTTTTTATAAAGGTTGTACTCTTAAAATTACTACAGAACTTAAATATATAAACGAAAAGCATTTAAGAAGACTAAAGGATGTATTATTTGATGAATTTTTGATTAAAGACTGCATCTTTGAAAACTCCGAAGAAAAAACTAATAAAATTTTTTCAGGCATATATGAAGGAAGAACTAAGTTTATGAGAAGAACTATAAGAAGTGGACAAATCATTAATTACCCAGGAAATATCGTTATAGTAGGAGATGTGAATTTTGGCGCTGAAATATATGCTGGCGGAAATATAATAGTTCTTGGAGCTTTAAGAGGATACGTGCATGCTGGCATGGGAGGGAATGGAAAGGCTATAGTAGCAGCTTTTTATTTGCAGCCACAAATACTTCAAATTGGAGATATTGCTACTAGATCACCCGAAGATAATGTTAAACCTCAATATCCAGAAGTAGCAAAAATAAAAGGAAACACAATAGTAGTAGAGCCTTATTTACCTAATAAATTTATTTAATGGAGGGAAATTATATGGGAGAAGCAATAGTTATAACATCTGGTAAAGGAGGAGTTGGAAAAACTACAACTACTGCGAACATAGGTACAGCATTAGCGTCTATGGGTAAAAAAGTAGTGGTGGTAGACGGAGATACAGGACTTAGAAATTTGGATGTTCTTATGGGACTTGAAAATAGAATAGTTTTCACTTTGATGGATGTGCTAGAAGAAAACTGTAAGTTAAAGCAAGCTTTAATAAAAGATAAAAGATTACCAAACTTGTTTTTATTACCAACAGCTCAAACTAGAGATAAAACTGATATTACAAAGGAACAGATGTTGACTTTAGTAAATGAATTAAAGGAAGAATTTGATTATGTAATATTAGACTGTCCAGCTGGAATTGAACAGGGATTTGAGAATGCAATAGTTGGTGCAAATAGAGCATTAATTGTAGTTAACCCAGAGGTAACTTCTGTAAGAGATGCTGATAGAGTTATAGGAAAGCTTGAAGCAAAGGGATTGGAAGATCATCAGTTAATTGTGAATAGAATAAACAATGAGATGGTAAAAAATGGAGATATGTTAGACGTAAATGATATATTAGACAGCTTAGCTGTAAAACTTATTGGTATTGTTCCAGATGATAGAAGTATAACTGTATCAACTAACAAGGGAGAACCAATTGTTTTAAATGATAAGGCTTTGGCAGGGCAAGCTTTTAAAAACATAGCAAGAAGAATTACAGGAGAGCAGGTACCATTTTTAACTTTTGATAATAACAATGAAGCTGGATTTTTTGGTTCATTAAAGAAGCTGTTTGGCATTAAGTAGGAGGGATACATATGGATTTTTTTAGTTTATTTGGGCAAAAACCTGCCTCCAAAGAAGTAGCCAAAGAAAGATTAAAGCTAATTTTAATACATGATAGAGCAGATTTATCACCAGAACTACTTCAGAATATAAAGAAAGAGATAATGGCTGTAATTTCTAAATATGCAGAAATAGATACAGAAGAGCTAGAAGTTAAAATGACAAGTACTGACGAAGTAGAAGGTAGTTCACCTGCATTAATAGCTAGTATTCCTATAAAAAAAATGAAAAAAAGAAGATAAATTTTTAAAGCTATGTATAAATTATACATAGCTTTTTTTGGTCTACACTGCTATAATCATACTTGTATTGGAGGGATTTAAATAATGCTTGATAAGCTAAAGATTAATAAAAAATTAATTAGGGAATTAGATTTTAGTGCTATAATTATAGTTCTTGCAATAAGCTTATTTGGTGCCATGAATATTTATAGCGCAGTAGGAATAAGTGTTTTTAAATCACAGATAGTATGGATTTTGTTTGGAATGGTTTTACTATACTTTATACTTGTTTTTGATTATTCTTTAATTCAAGGATATGCTAATATTATCTATTGGTCTGGTGTAATATTATTGGCTTTAAATGATACAATTTTTAAGTCAACTGTTAATGGAGCAGGTTCTTGGATGAAGATAGGCTCTGTAACTATAGGGCAGCCTTCGGAATTTGCTAAGTTAGGTATGATAATAATGATTGCTAAGAAACTTGATAGTATGGAAGGTAATATTAACAATCTTAAAAACTTTTTGAATCTAGCTATGTATGCTGCGATTCCTATGATTTTAATTGTAATTCAGCCAGATATGGGAATGATGATGGTATGTTTTTTTATTGTTTTAGGAATATTTTTTGCAGCAGGATTAGAATTAAAGGTAATAGGTGCGGGACTTGCAAGCATAATAACGTTGATTGCTATAGTTTGGAATTCTCCTTTAATGCATGAGTATTGGAAAATAAGATTAATTTCCTTTCTAGACCCGGAAGCAGATCAGTTAGGAGCTGGAGCCCAGCTGTTTCAATCTCAAATAGGTATTGGTTCTGGAGAAATTTTAGGAAAGGGATTTTTGAAAGGAACTCAGGTAGCAGGAGGCTTCATTCCAGAATCTCATACAGACTTTATTTTTGCTGTTGTAGGTGAGGAATGGGGACTTTTAGGTGCTGTATTTTTACTAACCTTATATGGTATTTTAATTTATAAATTTATAAATATAGCCAGAACTTCTAAGGATATTTTTGGTTCTATGCTCAGTATAGGTGTAGTATCTATAATGTTATTTTCTATATATCAAAATATTGGTATGACTATTGGAGTTGCACCAATTTCAGGCATTACATTGCCTTTTATGAGTTATGGGGGAAGTTCTTATATAACAAATATTATGGCTGTTGGATTAGTTTTGAATGTAGGTATGAGAAGGAAGAAAATTAATTTTTAGGGGGAGTACTTTATGAGAATAGCATTAATAGCGCATGATAAGAAAAAAGAAGATATGATTGAATTTGTAACTAGGTACAAAGATGTATTTGCAGAACATGAACTTTATGCAACAGGTACAACAGGAAGACTTATAGCGGAAAAAACTGGACTAGCTGTTCATAGATTTCTTTCAGGACCTTTAGGTGGAGATCAGCAAATAGGGGCAAAAGTTGCAGAAGGAAATATGGATTTTATAATATTTTTAAGAGATCCATTAACAGCACAGCCTCATGAACCGGATGTTTCTGCGCTTGTAAGACTTTGTGATGTTCATTGCATACCCCTTGCTACAAATGTTGGATCAGCAGAAGTATTTGTTAAAGCATTAAAAGCTCACGAGTTTTAGATTATAGATTATAAAGTGAAAATCATAGGGCATGTATGGAATTTTTGATAAAACAAAAATTTTATATATGTTCTATTTTTTATTGTTTAAGATTTACTTTATTATTTCTAATCTTTAATTTAAAGTTTAGCAACGAGAAATTATCTATAACTATGAATTGTACCCTGTCTCTTATCAACTGTCTTTTCTACTCTAAAAAAGTGAACTACTCTCTTTTTTATCTCCTTTAAGGTAATATTTAAAAAAATTGTTAAATATATATAAGTAGTAAATAACTGTAGGGTAATTTTAGAATTAAATAATACTTAGGTTAGATAAGAAAGGGGAGGAAAAATGGGAAGTTATAATTCTCAGTATGAAGAGTATTATAGAAACTTGAGAAAAAGAAGAGAAGGAAATGGATTTAATTATTTTAATAAAAAATCTTCCAGCCCAGCTTCAGGATATATTGGAAGAAGAATAATTAGGGATTTAATTGGTACAACATTATTATTTTTTATTGTGATTATATGCAAATTAGTAGTTACTCCACAAACTCAGGCTGTTTATAACTATTCCAAAAAAATTGTGAATGAGAACTACGATTATAAACAAGCATATACCAAGATTAAGTCTTTGAATTTACAAGGTATAGAAGAAGAAGCTACAGATTTTATAGAAAAAATGAAAGCAAAGGTTACTGGGGGAAAAACCATAAAGGAAAGAATAGAAAATCAGTTTCAGATGCCAGTAGAAGGAAAAGTTTCATCTCCTTATGGATATAGAGAAGATCCTATAGATAAGAGTAAAAAGTTTCATGAAGGTATAGATATTGATGTGAAGGAAAATACAGAAGTAAAAGCAGTTTTTAACGGAAAGGTTAAGGACGCAGGGGAAGATAAAGTTTTAGGAAAATATGTTTTAATAGATCATGGAGAAGGCGTAGAAACAAAGTATGGGCATCTTAATTCACTATCAGTACAAAAGGGAAAGGAAGTTAAAAAGGGAGATATTATAGGAAAGTCAGGAAATACGGGGAAGTCTACAGGACCTCATCTTCATTTTGAGCTTCTTTATATGGGAGAAAATAAAAATCCACAAAATTATATAGCAATTAAGTGAGATAAGGAAGGGTAAATTGATTAAAGTAAACAGATATTTTATTCCATATATTTTAGTACTAATGATTATTGGATTTAGAGAAAAGTTACTGATATCCTTTGTGGTGGTTTTTTTTCATGAAATAATCCATTATATAGTTGCCAGATGTTTAGGATTTACGGGTTTTGATATAGAGATATTACCTATAGGTACAGTTTTAAAACTTAAAGATGTGGAAGAAGCAACGCCTATGGAAGATTTAATAATTTCTTTGTCTGCACCGCTTGTAAACCTAATTATGGCAGCTATTTTTTATAAGTTAAATGTAAGGTATTCTATTAAATTATTTAACTTGTTTTTTCAATGTAATTTAGTTATAGGTTCTTTTAATCTTATTCCTGCGTATCCTTTAGATGGAGGAAGAATATTAAGAGATTTAATAAATTTTAAGTTTATATATAAGGTAGCTAATAAAATAACAGTATATGTAAGTATAATTATTGGAAGCATATTAATTCTTTATTATATTTTTTTATTTTTTGTAGGGGTAAAAAATATTAATTTAGGTATTATATCTTTATTTATAATAATGGCTTCATTAAAAGAGCGAGAAAGGATAGTATATTTAATTATGGGAGATATTATAAAAAAGAAATATAAATTTAAAAAAAGAGGGTATATTGAAAATAAGAGTATGTCCGTTTTTTATAAAAATGATTTAATCTACGTTTTAGGTATTGTAGAAAAAAATAAGTATAATATTTTTTTTGTTTTAGACGACAATATGAAAGTTATGGATATAATTTATGAAGAGGAAATAATAGAAGCTTTAAAGCTTTATGGAAATATAACATTAGAACAATTAATGGAAATTGAAGATAGAAATGAAATATAAATTGATTTTCAATTTTTTTATTTATATGTTAGAATATAAAATTGAATAACCTATGAGGAGGAATTTTTAATGAACTTAATTCCAGATGATATTCTATATAAAGTAGAGAAACCAGCTAGATATATAGGAGAAGAATTTAATTCATATAAAAAAGATAAAGAAAAAATAGATATAAGATATGCATTTTGTTTTCCAGATGTTTATGAGGTTGGAATGTCTCATTTGGGATCAAAAATACTTTATCATGTTCTAAATGAAAGAGAAGATACTTATTGTGAGAGAGCCTATGCTCCATGGCCAGACATGGAAAAGCTTATGAAAGAAAATAATATACCATCCTTTACGTTAGAGACTAAAGACTCTTTAAAAGAATTTGATATGATAGGATTTACTCTTCAATATGAGATGAGCTATACAAATATATTAAATATGTTAGATATGGCAGGAATAAATGTAAGAGCCTCAGAAAGAGGAGATGAAGATCCGATAATTATGTGCGGAGGACCTTGTGCATACAATCCAGAACCTCTTTATGATATACCAGATATGTTTATCATGGGAGAAGGGGAAGAGGTCTTAAACGAGATATTAGATTTATATAAAGAGTATAAGGGAAAAACTAAAAAAGAGTTTTTAAGAGCTGTATGTAAAATAGAAGGAATTTATGTACCATCTTTATATGAAGTATCTTATAAAGATGATGGAACTATAAAAGAATTTAAGCCTTTATATGATGATGTACCAAAAACGGTTAAAAAGAGAATAATAACTAATTTTAATGATGTAGCTTACCCAGATAAGCTTATAGTACCTTATACAGAAATAGTTCATGATAGAATTATGTTAGAAACTTTTAGAGGATGTACTAGAGGCTGTAGATTCTGCCAGGCAGGTATGATTTATAGACCAATTAGAGAAAAGAAGACAGATAAACTTATGGAGCTAGCACAAAGTCTTTTAAAGACTACAGGATATAATGAAATATCTTTAACTTCATTAAGTATATGTGATTATTCTGATATAAGAAATCTTATTTATTCATTAATAGAAAAACATAAAGATGAAAAGGTGGGAGTATCACTACCATCCCTTAGGATAGATTCTTTTTATGTGGATTTAATCAACGAAATTCAAAAGGTTAGAAAAACAGGATTAACTTTTGCTCCAGAAGCAGGTACTCAGAGAATGAGAGATGTTATAAATAAAGGAGTTACAGAAGAAAATCTTTTAAATGCTACAAGAAGTGCTTTTGAATCTGGTTGGTCAACTATAAAACTTTATTATATGATAGGTCTTCCTTATGAAACTTTAGAAGATGTAAAAGGTATTGGATATACAACAGAAAAAGTTGTAAATGAGTATTACAGTTTACCAAAGGATAAGAGAAAGAAAGGATTAAAGGTAACAGCTAGTGCTTCTATATTTGTACCTAAACCTTTTACACCTTTCCAGTGGGCTCCTCAACTTAGAGAAGAGGATGTTATGGAAAGAGTATATGCAATAAAGGATTCTATAAAGAGCAGAGCTATATCCTTTAACTATCATGCTTCAAAGGTGAGCTTTTTAGAAGCTATTTTTGCAAGAGGAGATAGAAGAGTTTGCAGCGTGTTAGTAGAAGCATTTAAAAATGGTGCTAAGTTTGATGGTTGGTCTGAATATTTTAATTATGAAATATGGATGAATGCTTTCAAAACATGCGGAGTGTATCCAGAATTTTATGCTTATAGAGAAAGAAGCTATGATGAAATATTGCCTTGGGATTTTGTAAATATTGGAGTAAACAAAGAATTCCTTATTAGTGAAAATAATAAGGCTAAAGAGGGAATAATTACACCAGATTGTAGATTAGGTTGTACTAATTGTGGCGTAAATGTAAATCTAGAAGGGAAGTGTTTTGAAGGTGCGTTATCTAATAAAATTCAGTAAGGAAAGTAATATAAAATTTGTATCTCATTTGGATTTGATGAGGACTTTACAAAAAATAGTGAAAAGAGCAGAGCTTCCCATAGAATATTCTCAGGGATTTAATCCACATATGAATATTTCCATAGCTCAACCACTTTCTGTAGGTATGTATTCAAAAGGTGAATATATGGATGTGGTATTTAGTAAAGAATTAAGTAATTTATATATAAAGGATAAACTTAATGAAAATTCTCCATCAGGAATTAGGTTTATTGAGGTAGTTAAAATTAGAAAAATAGGTGATAATGAAAAGAAAATACCTCAATCAATGGCAGCTGTAGATGGAGCAAGATATTCAATAAGAATAAAATACAAAGATGGTTCAAAAATTGATGAAGAAATTAAAGCATTACCTAAAATGAAGCAGTGGAATATTATTAAAAAGGGAAAGAGCGGAGAAAAAGAAGTTGATATAAAGCCAATGATAAAGGAATTTAAGTTTAAGATAGAAGATAATACTTTAAACTTACAGGTTCTTGTAAGCTGTGGAAGTAGAGAAAATTTATCAGCTGATCTTTTATCAAAGTTTATACAAAATAATACTTCTAATGCTAATATGGACGCTTTTGTTCAAGTAGAAAGAGAAGAAATGTATGCTATTGAAAACAAGAAATATGTACCTCTTTATAAATGCCTTGGAAATATGTAAAAAATAGTAAAATTTAGAACATAGAAACTTGGAAGTGAAGAATGAGTAATGAATAGTGAAGAATAATAATCCTTTATTCTTCATTTTTAATTATTCACTGAAGAAAGGGGTGTTAACTTTGAAAGAAATATTTATAGAACGTCAAGGGGATATATTGAGAATTGCTATAAAAAAAAATAATAAATTAAAAGAGTGTTTTATAGAAGAAGATACAGGAGAACCTATGCCTGGGGAAATATATAAGGGCATAGTAAAAAACATAGTGCCTGGAATAAAATGTGCGTTTGTGGATATTGGATATAAAGAAAATTGTTATATGTATATGGATAGAAAATTTAAAAATACCCATATAAAAAAGGAAGATCATATATTAGTTCAAGTGGTAAAAGAATCCATGGGTAAGAAAGGTCCTAAAGTAACCAATGCAGTATCTATACCAGGAAGATATTGTGTATTTAATACTTTAGATTCTTCTATAACTTTTTCAAAAAAAATAGAAGATGAAAATGTTAAAACATATATAAAGGAAAATATAAAAAAACCTGAAAATGTTGGCCTTATGATAAGAACCAATGCTGAAAAAGTACCAGTTGAGATAATAAATGATGAAATAGAAGGCATAAATAAAATATATACTGACATTAAGAAACAAGGAGATTATTCCTTAAAGCCAGGTATCTTACTTAAAACTGGTGGAACACTTGGAAGAATATTAAGAGATAAATTAGATAGTGATACTATAAAAATATATGTTAATAATTCTGAAGATCATGAAAAGATAAATAATTATATATCAAATACAAAGGATATAAATGTATATTTAGAGCTTTATGAAGGAGAAAGAGAATTATTTGATTATTATAGTATAGAAAAAGAAATATTAAAGCTTAGAAATAGTAAAGTACAGTTGAACTGTGGTGGATATATAATTATTGAGAAAACAGAAGCTATGTATGTTGTTGACGTAAACTCAGGTAAGAATACCCAAGGTGCTTCTTTAAGAAAAACAGCTTTTATCACTAATATGCAGGCAGCAGAAGAAATATCTTCTCAAATAAGACTTAGAAATTTAAGTGGCATTATTCTTATAGATTTTATTGATATGAATGAGGAAGAAGATAGGGTGAAAGTATTAGATAAACTTAGAGAAGGATTTGAAGGGGATAAAAGCAAAACTGTAATATATCCTTTTACAGAATTAAATCTTGTTCAAATTGCAAGAAGAAGAGTAGGAAAAGCTATATATGAGTATATAGATGAGCCTTGTAAAAAATGTCATGGTAAAGGAAGAAGACTTAAATTATCCTATATAAACTCTTTGATTAAAAATGAGTTATCAAAAATTCGTAATGAAGATAATATAAAACATATATACATAGAAATCAGTAATGTATATGAATATGAAATTAGAGGAGATATTGTAAGCTTTGTTAAAGATATAAATTCTTTAGATAAAATTATATACATAAAGTTTGTAAACGAGGAAGATTATGTTAAAGTAGAACCTCTTATTTTTATGAATCAAATAGAAAATTTACAAATGTATAAAGTATATGGATAAAAAAACTTTACAAAGGGTTTTTTATATGTTAAAATGGCTTTTGTAGACCGCACAGAAAGGGTTTGTAAATCATGGCCTTGGCTGTGTACCCTAATTGGCGAGACTGGTAAGAGGAGGTGTTTTTAATGTACGCAATATTAGTTACTGGTGGAAAACAATACAAAGTATCTGAAGGAGACGTAATATACGTTGAAAAATTAGATGCTGAAGCTGAAGCAACTATAGAATTAGACAATGTACTTGCAGTAAGCAAGGAAAATGGAGAATTAGTAGTTGGAAAGCCTGTAGTTGAAGGAGCTAAAGTTACTGCTAAAGTTGTAAAGCAGGGCAAAGCTAAGAAAATCCTTGTATTCAAATACAAGAGAAAGAAAGACTACAGAAAGAGACAAGGACATAGACAGCCTTACACAAAACTTCAGATAGAAAAAATTAATGCATAATTATGATTAATGCAGTATTTAAAAAAAGAAGAGATAATTTAGTTTCATTTAACATAAAAGGTCATGCTGATTCAGTAGATGAAGGTTATGATTTGGTATGTTCGGCTGTGTCAGCTATATCTTTAGCTATAGCTAATGGTATAACTGAGGTTGTAAAAGCTAAGGCTTATGTAGAAGCAGAAGATGGATTTCTAAATTTAAGTTTAGAAGATGAAAGTGATGAAATGATACATAAGTGTGGAGTTTTAATGGATACTATGTTACTTGGATTGAAAAATGTAGAACTTAGTTACGGTGAATATATAAAAGTAAAAGTGGAGGAGGTGGAGTAGTATGTTACTTATGAACCTTCAGTTATTTGCTCATAAAAAAGGAGTAGGTAGCTCAAGAAACGGTAGAGACAGTGAATCTAAGAGACTTGGCGTTAAGTCAGCAGATGGTCAGTTCGTTTTAGCTGGAAACATCATAGTTAGACAAAGAGGAACAAAGATTCATCCAGGTGTAAATGTAGGTAAAGGTAGCGATGATACTTTATTTGCAAAGGCCGACGGAATAGTTAAATTCGAAAGAGTTGGTAAAGACAAAAAAAGAGCTTCTGTTTATCCAATAGAAGTTGAAGAAACAGTTGCAGCTGAATAGTTTTAAAGCACCCTTGGTTTAGGGTGCTTTTTTTAAAATTTTAATAGAGGGGTTTATTTTTATGGATGACCTATATAATCTTATAGAAGCATTAAGAAAGCAAAGACACGATTTTATGAATGATCTTCAAATAGTATATGGCTATTTACAAATAGGAAAAGAGAATAAAGCGAAAGATTACATAAAAAAGTTAAGTTTGCAAAATGAGGCTTTAAGTGAAATATATGGTTTAGGTGATAATTATTTAGCGTATAGCTTGGAAAAAAATATAAAGCAGTGTAATTCTAATGATATAGAAATTAATATAGATATAGAAATTTCACAGTTTAATAAAAATCCTTTTGAACTTGAATACAATAAAAAAATAAATTTAGTTAATAATATATTTAATGAGTTAGAAAAAAATAAACCTAAATGCATATATATTTATTTCTTTGAAGATTCTATAGGAGTAAGTCTATTTATTTCCAATGATGATTCTATGATAGACGAAATCAATTGGATGGATAGTTGGAGTATTTTAGACAACTGTATAGAAGATATAGAAGTATATAAATGTGAGTTCGGAGAGTGTCTAGCTTATAGACTTGTATTTAAAGGCTAGATAAAAATTTAATAAAAAGAGGTGAATATACTTGTTTATAGATAGAGTAAAAGTATTTGTTAAATCTGGAGACGGTGGTAATGGTTCTGTATCTTTTAGGAGAGAAAAGTATATTCCACTAGGAGGCCCAGACGGCGGAGATGGTGGAGACGGTGGAAATGTAGTTTTAGTGGCTGATGTCAATATGACTACTCTTTTGGACTTTACCTACAAAAAGAAGTATGTAGCAGAAAGAGGAGAAAATGGTTCAGGATCTAAATGCTATGGAAAAGATGGAGAAGATTTATTTATAAAAGTTCCTATGGGAACAGTTATAAAGGATCAAGAATCTGGCAAGATAATGGCGGATTTATCTCATTCAGGAGATAAATTTATAGTAGCTAAAGGTGGTAAGGGAGGCAAAGGAAATGTAAAGTTTGCTACACCTACAAGACAGGCTCCTAATTTTGCAGAACCAGGTATGCCAGGAGAAGAAAGAAATGTAGTTTTAGAATTAAAATTATTGGCAGATGTAGGTTTAATAGGTTTCCCAAATGTAGGAAAATCAACTATACTTTCTATGGTATCAAATGCTAGACCTAAAATTGCTAACTACCATTTTACTACTTTAAGCCCTAACTTAGGTGTGGTAGCAGTAAAAGGAATAGAACCTTTTGTTATAGCAGATATTCCAGGAATAATAGAAGGAGCTTCAGAAGGTGTTGGATTAGGTTTAGACTTTTTAAGACACATTGAAAGAACAAGATTACTTATTCATGTGGTAGATATTTCTGGTATAGAAGGAAGAGATCCTTTTGAAGATTTCTTAAGAATAAATGAAGAGCTTAAAAAATATAGTGTAAAACTATGGGATAGACCACAGATAGTGGTAGCAAATAAGAGTGATGTATTACAAGATGAAACTATTTTCTTAGACTTTAAGAAGAAAGTAGAAGAACTTGGGTACAAGAGCATATTCAAAATATCTGCAGCAACAAATACTGGAATAACAGAAGTTATGAAAGAAGCAGCTAGGGTATTATCTACAATACCATTAACAGACTTAGAGATAGAGGAAAAAGATAGATATATTCCAGAAGAGAAGAAATTTACTTATACTATAAGAAAAGAAGAAAATGTTTATATAGTTGAAGGTAGCTTTGTGGATAGATTACTTGCAAGTGTTAATATAAATGATCCTGATGGATTAAGATATTTCCATACTGTACTTAGGAATAAAGGTATTATGGATGAATTAATACAAATGGGTATTCAAGATGGAGATGCTGTAAGACTTAATGACTTTGAATTTGATTTTGTATTATAATATAAGTAATAGGTAAAATTTGCTTAAATATAAAACACTACTAGGAGGAAAAGTATGATAACTAGCAAACAAAGAAGTTATTTAAGATCTATCGCTAATACAATTCAGCCAATATTTCAAGTAGGTAAGGGTGGAATTGAAGAAAATTTTTTAAAGCAAATTGATGGTGCATTAGAAGCAAGAGAAATAATCAAAGTTGCAGTTTTAAATAATAGTGGATTAACTGCTCGTGAGGCATCAGATATTATATGTGAAGAATTACAATGTGAAGGAATTCAAGCTATAGGGAATAAATTGGTGTTGTATAGAAGATCTAAAAAGAAGCCTAAAATAGAGTTACCATAGAAATATAATGGAGAGGTTAGATTTGTCATGAAAAAACAAGCTATATTTGGAGGAACATTTGATCCTATTCATAATGGCCACCTCCATATAGCCTATGAGGCGTTATATAAATTAAATCTTGATAAGATAATATTTATTCCCTCAGGAAGTCCACCTCATAAATCTAATAAAAAAATTACTGATGGATATATTAGATACGAAATGGTAAGCATGTCTATAAGAGACGAGAAAAAGTTTGAATTAAGCGATTATGAGATAAAGAAAAAGGGACTAAGTTATACTTATGAGACTTTAGAATATTTTAAGAATAAGTTTCCACAAGTTAAGTGGTACTTTCTTACTGGAGTGGATTGCTTAATGGAGTTAAATGGATGGAAGAAAATAGATGCAATAATGGATATATGTGAATTTGTAGTATTTAATAGGCCGGGTTTTGATAAATGTGACATATTAAAACAAAAAGCAAGAGTAGAAGAAAAATATAATAAAAAAATAATTTTTTTAGATATCCCATTACTAGATATATCCTCTACAGATGTTAGAAGGTTAATAAGGGAGAAAAAGAATGTAAGATACTTTCTCCCAGAAGGTGTTTACAATACAATTACACAATTAAAACTTTATACTTAGCCTAAGGTCTTATACAGAGATGGACTTTTTCTTGTATTTTACTATTAGGAGTGATTAAGGGATGTGGAGTGAAGAACATATAGAAACTTATCTAAAGGATAAGTTAGATAACAAAAGATTCCTTCATAGCTTAAGCGTAAGAGATACAGCCGTTAAAATGGCTATATGCTATGGAGAAGATGAAAATAAAGCTAGAATAGCTGGATTAGTACATGATTGTGCTAAAAATATGAATGGATATGAACTAATGAATATAGCTAGAAAACATGGATATAAAATTAGTTCAATATACGAAGAAAGTCCGCAACTTTTACATGGACTAGTAGGTGCTATTATTGCCAAAGAGACCATGGGAATAAAAGATAAGGACATATTTAATGCTATAGCTTATCATACTACTGGAAGAAAAAATATGTCTTTATTAGAGAAAATAATATATTTAGCTGATTATGTAGAGCCTTTAAGAAAATATCCAGGAGTAGAAGAGTTAAGGGAACTAGCATATAAAGATATTAATAAAGCTTTAATTCAATCTTTTGATGTAACTATAAAATATGTTGTTGAAAAAGGGCAAATGCTTCATCTAAATACTATAGAGGGTAGAAATTACCTAATAAAAATAGTAGGTGAATAAAATGAAAAAGAAGAAGAAAAGAAAAAGCAAAGCTGGGCTAATTGCTTTAATATGTTTGTTTGCAATAGCTTTTTTGGGAGGATTTTTTTACTATTATCTACTTGGATTTAGTAAAAATTCAAGTTTGGGAAATGGGTTAGCTTCTGCTGAAAGAAGAGAAGTTATAGATGGAGAGCCTGTAAATATATTATTAATGGGAGTAGATATAGGAAATCCTAAAAATCAAAATGAACCTAAGAGAACAGATACTATTATATTAATTAACTATAATCAGGCTAATGAAGAAATAAATATGGTTTCTATTCCGAGAGATACTTTGGTAACTATAAATGGAAAAAATCAAAAGATAAATGCTGCTCATGCCATAGGCGGGGTAGAATGTCTTATAAAGAATGTACAAAAGTTATTAAATATAGATATAAATTATTATGGAAAAGTAGACTATAATGGTTTTAGAAATATTATAGATAGCATTGGTGGAGTTAATATAGAAATTACCCAAAATATGAAATATGATGATGCATCTCAAGATCTTCATATAAATTTTAAAAAGGGTGAAACTGTACATTTAGATGGAAAAAAAGCTGAAGAGTTTTTTAGATGGAGAAAGAATAATGATGGTACAGGTTTAGCAGAGGGTGATTTGGGAAGAATAGATAATCAACATTTATTCATTAACAAGGTTATAGATAAGTTTAAAAGTCCAGCAATTATACCAAGGCTTCCAGGCGTAATGACTACTTTACCTAAGTATGCAGAAACAAATATGAAGCCAGAGGAAATGATAAAGTATGCTTACACTTTTCTAAAAGTAGACAAAGAAAATATGAAAATAACTACATTAAAAGGTGATTCAAAATATATTAGAGGCATTTCTTATTTCATATATAGTGAAAAACAAAATAAGGAACTACTTTCAAATTTACAAGGAGTTTCAACTGGCAGTAGTGGAAATTCAAAAATTGATAAGCAAAATATAAAAGTTCAAATATTAAATGGTACTAATATAAATGGGTTAGCAGCAAAATTATCTTCAGAATTAAAGGAAAATGGATACTCAAATATAACTACAGGTAATGGAGAGAAAACCACCAAATCTAAAATAATTGTAAGAGGTATAAACAAAAAACTTATACCTTTGATAAAAAGAGATTTCCATATAAATAATGTAGAAGTTGAAAGCTATAAAGAAGGAGATATCCATATTACTGTTTTAATAGGAGAAGATTTTAATAAATAATTGTAGGAGTGGCATATGAGTAGTTGGTTAAACTTTAAATATGATAAAGAAGAAGAAATAAAACTTAATGAGTTTTTAAGAAACCATTTGAAACTTTCTGGTAGACTTGTAAAAGGTGCAGCAAGAGAAGGCAGAATAAAAGTTAATGGAAATAGGGTAACACTTAGATATACATTAAAGAATGAGGATGTAATAGAAGTATGTGTTGAAAAGGAAGAAAGCCAGAATATAGAACCAGAAAAAATGGACTTAAATATAGTATATGAAGATGAAGATGTTATAGTAGTAAATAAAAGACCAGGCATGGTGGTTCATCCAACTAAAAGTCATCCTAGTGGAACTTTAGCTAATGGGTTACTATATTATTTTAAGAGCAAAGGAGAAAATTGTATAGTAAGGTTGGTAAGCAGATTGGATATGGATACTTCAGGTCTTATAATAGTTGCTAAAAATCAGTTTTCCCATATGTCTTTAGCAAGGGATATGGCAGAAGATACATTTGAAAAAGGATATTTAGCAGTTACACATGGTGTTATAGAAAAGCCTGAGGGAACCATAGACTTACCTATTTATAGGCCAGGAGAAGGAAGTATTAAGAGAGTAGTTGATAACCTAGGACAAAGAAGTATAACTCATTATCAGGTTTTGGAAAATTATTCAGATGCTTCATTAGTAAGTCTTGTACTTGAAACTGGTAGGACTCATCAAATAAGAGTACATTTAAGTCATTTAGGGTATCCTTTGTTTGGAGATGCATTATATGGTGAACAATTTGATGACTCCATGTATATAAATAGGCAGGCTCTGCATGCCAATAGATTATCTTTTCCTCATCCAAGAACGGGAAGAATAATTAATTTAGAATGTGGATTACCAGAAGATATTAATAATTTAATTAATGCATTAAAAAATAAGAGCTAATAATTATAAGTTAATTATTAGCTCTTACTTTTTTTTTACGAATTATTACAAAAACTATAACAATTGTAGATAGGGTAATAGATATTACGGTAGTTAAAACTCTACTCATATTATTTGAAAATAGTTTGTAATTTATAGAAGACGTAACATGATCAGAACCACTTAAAAGTTGTAGTTTCCCTATAGATTTATCTTTTAAAGTTATAGAAGCATCTAAAACAGCATCAGCTTTCTTAAAAGACATAGAAGTTAAATCTTTATTTTCTAAATTAATGGTGGCTTTTGAAGTATCATTTTTATCTTTAACATAATAAAAATCATTAGCAGCCAGTAAATTAATATTTAGATTGTTTTGATGATAATTACTTACGATATCACCTTTAGAATACATTTTAACTAATTCAAAATTATTGTATCCATAGTTAAAAAGATTTATTGAATCCGGAAAAAAAGTTTTCTTTTTATCATGTATTAAGGCTACTATAAGTCTTTGTCCATTTTTAATTGAACTAGCTACATAAGAATGATCTGATTGGGTAGTATACCCAGTTTTTCCGCCTTCACAGTTAGCATAATAATACATAGAAGCCTTTTGGATTAATTTATTTCCATTCCAAAGAGGACGCTCTAATTTACTCTTATTAGTAGGAGCAATCTTATAAGAGAGTGTTTTAGCGATTTCTGTGTATTCAGGATGCTTTACAAGTTCTCTCATTATAAGCGCTAAATCTCTTGCGGTAGTTCTATGTTTATCATCATATAATCCATTAGGATTTACAAAATTGGTGTTTTTGCAACCCAATTCTTGTGCTCTTTCATTCATAAGTTTTGCAAAGTCTTTTGTAGAACCACTTATATGCTCTGCTAGAGCTTCAGCACAATCATTAGCAGAAGATAAAAGTAATGCATATAATAAATCTTTTACTTTTAACTTTTCACCTTCATAGATATATATTTTACTACCATCTGCTAGAGGAGGTTTTTTGCCTACTGTTACTACCTCATCCAATTTACACTTTTCTAAGGTTAGTAGTGCAGTCATTATTTTAGTTGTAGAGGCAGGTGGATACGGCTTATCTATATTTTTTTCATATAATATTTCACCAGTAGTGGCATCCATTAAAACTGCTCCATCAGCAGAAACTTTTGGAGGAGGAGCGGATTCGGCTTTTACCGTATTTAGATTTATCATAGAAACAAAAAATAGTGCGATTAAAAAAATATATAACTTTTTCATTTTATCCTCCTTGAATAATCATAAAATAATTATACCAAAAATTGTTCTAATTTGCGATAATAAATTTTTCAAAATTGTCAATAATTCAGATAAAGAATATGTAAGATAGGTGATATTCATTTTGAAGGAAAAGAAAAAGATAATAGGGTCAATAGTTATATTATTAGTATTTATTTTTTTTATAAGCATGGGATATATTGCATCATTACGGGGAAATAAGTATAAAGAAGAAGAAGTTTTTACTGAAAGTATAGAAAAAGAAAGTAGTAATACAAATATTATTATTTATGTAAATGGTGAGGTTAAAAAACCAGGAGTATATGAGCTAAAAGAAAATTCAAGAATAGAGGATGCAATTAAAATAGCAGGAGGATTTTCAAAAGATGCAGATAGACATAAATTAAATTTAGCAAAAAAAATTAAAGATGAAGATTATATATATGTAGATAAAATTAAAAAGGACAATGATTCTTTAGAAGATGGAAAAAAGAGCGTAAATAATAGTGGAAAAATTAATATTAATGAAGCATCAAAAGAAGAATTAAAGTCTGTTCCTGGTATTGGAGATGTAACAGCGCAAAAAATAATAGAGTATAGGGAAAGCAATAATGGGTTTAATTCTGTAGAAGATATAAAGAAAGTAGATAGAATTGGAGAAAAAACTTTTGAAAAATTAAAAGATAAAATAGATGTAAGATAAGTGTAGTTAGTTCTATGCCAAAGTAGTATTTAAAAAAACTTGTGAGTAATATATAATAATGTTAGTATAACAACTAAAATAGTGGAAAGTAGGTGTTTTTTATGGTAAGGCTTACTTCTATGTCCAGAACAGCAGGATGAGCGGCTAAAATAGGGCCGGAGACCCTTTCAAAAATATTAGGTAGGTTACCTAAAATGGACAATAAAAATTTAATTGTAGGAATAGAAACATCAGATGATGCGGCAGTTTATAAATTAAATGAAGATACAGCAATTATACAGACTTTAGACTTTTTTACCCCTATAGTAGATGACCCTTATGTATTTGGGCAAATAGCAGCAGCTAATGCTTTAAGTGATATATATGCCATGGGAGGTAAACCTATTATGGCATTAAATATAGTATGTTTCCCTAACTGTTTATCTATAGAGATTTTAGGAGAAATATTAAAAGGTGGAGCAGATAAGGTATTAGAAGCTGGAGCAGTGGTAGTTGGTGGACATTCCGTAGAGGATGATGAGCCCAAATATGGTCTATCAGTTACAGGACAGGTAGATCCAAAAAGAATTTTAAGAAATTTTGGATCCCAGTTAGGAGATGTATTAATTTTAACGAAGCCTCTTGGCACTGGAGTAATTAATACAGCTATAAAGGGAGAAATTGCCTCAAAGGAAAGCTGCGAAAAGGCTGTAAAGGTAATGACAACTTTAAATAAATATGCTGGAGAAATTATGAATAAATATAATGTAACAGCTTGTACAGATGTAACAGGTTTTGGACTTATGGGGCATAGTTATGAAATGGCCTCTGCTTCTAATGTAAGTTTTAAAATTTGTAAAGAATTAATTCCTTATATAGAAGAGGCTAAAGAGTATGCAGAGATGGGAATTGTGCCACAGGGAACTTATAGAAATAAGGATTATTTAAAGGGAAAATATATTCTCAAAGATGTACCTGAATGGTTAGAAGATATAATATTTGATCCTCAAACATCTGGAGGACTTTTATTTTCAGTATCAAAAGATTATAGTGAAAAGGTAATGCAAGAGCTATCTCAGCTGGAATTAGAATCCTGTATTATAGGGGAAGCAATTCCTTTAGGTGAAAAAATCATAATAGTTGAATAAGGGTGAAATAATTAATGAATAAAAATGAGTTATTAAGAAGTCTACCAAAAGTTGATGAAATATTAAAAGAAGAAATTATGGAAGAAGCAATAAAGAAAAATTCTAGGGGCTTAATTCTAGATTGTATAAGAGAAACTGTAGACTGGTATAGAAATAATATAGTTAATGGGAAAATAAATGACATTTCAAAAGAAACTATATTAAAAAGTATTATTTCTAACTTAAATAAAAAAAATGATTTGCATCTAAAAAAGGTTATAAATGCTACCGGTATTGTAATACATACAAATCTAGGTAGATCGGTGTTATGTAAAGAAAGTATAAAAAACGTTGTAAAAATTGCAGAAGGTTATAGTAATTTAGAGTATAACTTGGATAAAGGAATGAGAGGCTCAAGATATGACCATGTAGAAGAATTAATTAAAGTTTTAACAGGAGCCGAGGCTGCTATGGTTGTTAATAACAATGCAGCAGCAGTGCTATTAGCGTTGAATACTTTATGCAAGGATAAACAGGCTATAGTATCTAGAGGAGAGCTAGTTGAAATAGGTGGTTCTTTTAGAATACCCGATGTAATGAGTTTTAGTGGTGCAGAATTAATTGAAGTTGGCACTACTAATAGAACTCATTTATATGATTATGAAAATAACATTAATGAAAATACAGGAATTTTACTAAGGGTACATAGCTCTAATTTTAAAATAATAGGTTTTACAGAAAGAGTTTCGTTAGAAGAATTAGTTAAATTAGGTTGCAAAAATAATATACCAATAATAGAGGATATAGGCAGTGGAACTTTAATAGATTTTTCAAAGTATGGATTTAACTATGAGCCAACAGTACAAAATAGTATAAAAAAAGGTGTAGACATAGTAACATTTAGCGGAGATAAAATGCTAGGAGGACCTCAGGCAGGAATTATTGTTGGGAAAAAGGTACTAATTGAAAAAATGAAAAAAAATCAATTAACAAGAGCGCTTAGAATAGATAAAATGACCTTGGCAGCTCTTGAGGGAACTTTAAAGATGTATTTAAATGAAGAAAAAGTAGTAGAGCTTATTCCAACTCTTTATATGCTATTAACTTCAAAGGAAATACACAAAAAAAGAGCGGGAAGACTTAAAAGAAAATTATTAAAGAATCTAAGTAACTTTAGTATTTCTTTAAATGAGGATTATTCTATGGTAGGTGGAGGCTCTATGCCTGAAGAAAAAATAGAAACTTATGTTTTAAAAATTAGAAGCGATATATATAAATCAGAGGAAATAGAAAAAAGGTTAAGAGAAAATATTATTCCAATAATTACAAGAATAAATAAAGATGAAGTAATAATAGATTTAAGAACCATAAAAGATGAAGAATTTGATATAATTGTTGAAGGTTTTAAATCTATAGATAAGGTTTAAAGTGAAATGGAGAATAATTAATTATGAAACATATAATTATTGGAACAGCAGGACATATAGATCATGGTAAGACAGCTCTTATAAAGGCTTTAACAGGAAGAGATACAGATAATTTAAAGGAAGAGAAAGAAAGAGGTATATCTATAGATTTAGGATTTACTTATTTTGATTTGCCCTCAGGTAGAAGAGGGGGAATAATAGACGTACCTGGACATGAGAAATTTATAAAAAATATGTTAGCAGGAGCAAGCAGTATAGATATGGTGCTTATGGTCATAGCTGCAGATGAAGGGGTAATGTCACAAACAAAAGAACATTTGCAGATATTGAAGCTTCTTAATATAAAAAAAGGCATTATAGTTATAACTAAAATAGATTTAGTAGATGAACAGTGGCTAAAAATGGTTATAGAACAAATAAAGGAAGAAGTAAAAGGAACTTTTCTACAAGATGCTAAAATACACGCTGTCTCATCTAAAACTAAAGATGGATTAGAAAGTCTTATAAAGTTAATAGATTCCATTACAGAAGAAGTGGAAAGTAAAGATATCTTAGGGGATTTCAGACTTCCAGTGGATAGGGTCTTTTCTGTTAGTGGCTTTGGTACCATAGTTACTGGTACTATAGTAAATGGGAGAGTAAAAGAAGGAGACATAGTAGAGACTTACCCTTCTAAAATTCAGTGTAAAGTTAGAGGAATACAAATTCATGATGAAAAAGTTAAATTTGCTGAAGCGGGACAAAGAACTGCTTTAAATCTATCTAATGTAAAAGCAAAAGATATTAAAAGAGGAGATGTTATATCATCTATAGATAACATGGAGCCTTCTTTTATGATAGATTGCAATTTGCATTATTTAAATAGTAATGTAAAATCTTTGGAGAATAGGCAAAGGGTAAGAATTCATCATGGTACTTCAGAACTAATGTGTAGGGTAGTAATACTTAATAAAGAAGAAATAAAACCTGGTGAGAATGCCTATGTACAATTAAGATTAGAAAATCCTATAGTTTGTAAAAAAGATGATAGATTTGTTATAAGAAATTATTCACCAATGTATACTATTGGTGGTGGAATTATAATTCAGCCTATAACTAAGAAAGCTAAAAGATTTGATGAAAAACATATTGAAGAATTAAAGGTTAGAGAAAGTGGTAGTATAGAGAAAATATTAGAAAATACTATTGAAAAAATAAGTTTAAAATTTCCTGATAAGTTTTTAATAGAAAAATCTATAGGATTTAATGAAAATATAATAGAAAAAGAAATAAATAGTTTAAAAACACAGGGAAAAATAATGGAATTACAGGGAGATAGCGTTCCTATATATATACATAAGAATTTTTTAGAAGAAAAGACTCAAGATATAGTTAATATATTAGAACAGTTTCATAAAGATAATCCTTTAAGACATGGTATTCATAAAGAAGAAATAAAAAATAAAGCATTTAAGAAGGAAATAAGGCAAAAAATATATGATGAATTTTTACAGATATTGGTCCGAAAAAATATAATAAATATTGATGGAAATTATATATTTTTAAAAAGTTTTTCTATACATTATACAAAAGAGCAAAAAGAAGTAAAAGAAAAAATAATATGTATATATAATAAAAGAAAATTTTCGCCTCCAACATATGAAGAATTAGTTAATGAAGAAAAAGATAAAAAGTTATTTAGGATGGTTTACGATTCATTAATCCAAAATGGTGAACTTATAAGAATAAATGAGGATATAATTTTTTCATTAGAAAACTATAATAAAGGGAAAGATATAATAATAAAATATATAGATGAAGAAGGAAGCATTACACTAGGTGAATTTAGGGATTTACTTCATACTAGTAGAAAATATGCAGTAGCACTTATTGAGCATTTCGACTATGTAAAATTAACTAAAAGAGTTGAAGATAAAAGAGTATTGACTTAAATAAAGTTTTAATATAATATTGTGATAATAATCAAAATATATGGGAGTAGATAAGCACTGGTGTGCTTACCAGTCTTCAAAACTGTGTTGTGGCGCTAATACCGTCATAGGTGGGTTCGATCCCCACATACTCCCGCCAAAAAGATTGGAAGATTTTAAAAAGTTTAAAGATAAGCTTTTTAAAGTCTTCTTTTTACATTATATGGTGAAAAATTTATTTAAGAGTTAACAAATTTGGATTAAATGTAAAAAAAGAAAACTAATTGGGTAAAAATGAATTTAATTTAATATTCAGACTATTATTATATTAATTGATTGCCGCTTTACTGTGATATATAATAACATATGTGTGAAAAAAACAGTGGAGATGAAGTGTTTTATGGAATATATTGAAAAATTAAGAGAAAAATTGAATAAGTTAGTTTTAAAGGAAAATAATTTGAGTGTTGGGGAAGTTTTAGAAGTTAGTCAACAGTTGGACAAACTTATATGTAAATATTACAATACTACACTGGCGTAGGTAGTATTTATTTTTTTAAAAAGGTATGGAAAAAATTAGCTTATTTTTTTACAGATTTATGTATAATATAGAAGGAGTTTTATTATAGATGTAGAATATATACATATATGGAAACTGTGGAGGTGAGTAAGTTAATGATGGAATATGACATAAAAGAAGAATTTCTCCAAAAGAAGAAGGTTTCTAAATATAAAAACTATATTGACAATGGTTTCCCTAAAAGCAATCAATTGGACTTTATGCAAGTAAGAAGTATTGTGCTTATTGTTGTAAATTTAGAAACATATAATAAATGTAAAGATAATAAGGTAAAATTACTTATTTTATTAGCGTTGACCAGTTTTAACGAAGAAGGTAAAGATACTTTTGAAACAGAGGAAGTTATTAAGAGAATAAATATAATAGCGAAATATTTCAACATAAATTCTCCGGAAATAATAGATAACGCAGTCTATTTTAAACCAGATATGAATAAAATGAAAGAACTTCTACAAAAATCTATGACTGAGATAAAAGAAAATAAGATGGAAAATGTATTATTTAAGATATAGAAGCAAGATTAAATAATTTATAAATAAATTTTAATAACATTAATTATCTATACTAGATAAAAACCTTGAAAATACAAGGTTTTTTTGTTTTAGTATCAATTCTTATCATTTACTACAAAGGCATTTTAGAACATAAAAACTGTATATAATATTTTTTTATATAGATATTATAATAATATGAAAATTGGTAATAATAAAGGTATAGATAACCTCTTCATTTTTACCCCGTGTGAGCGGGGTTTTTTTTTGTATCATTTTTACTAATAATATTCTCACTTTTACTTCATGAATAAAAAAAATTATATGTATAACAATAACTTGTAGAAGGGAGTTGTGGCAATATGCATAGAGAAGATAAAAAGAAGGCTAAAAAAGGAAGTAAAAAAAGTGCTAATCCAGATATTATACATGTAGATGAAATGAAAAAGAATAATAATAAAAATAAAAATTTATAAGATAAAAGTCTATAAATCTTTATTTTTGTATTTTGGAAAATTCAATTTAAACTACAACATTAGTGCCACTTATTCTCTATTTAAAATGATGAGAATAGTGGCAATTTATATATTTAAATTAAATTTTATAGCTAAAAAGAAGGAAGAGCAGTTTGCCTTGTAGAATAATATTTATAGATTATTATATATTTATGTAGAAATGTGGAAAGGTGGAATACTTACATGAGTAAAAAAATCGAATTTAAATATGGAGATCCAGAACAGATCATAGAATATAAGCCTGGAGATGAAATGGAATTTAATTTTCCTATGGGAGTAATTTTCTTTGTTGGAAATAATGAAGGAATGGTACTATGCAATAAAATAAATGCATTTAAAGAACAAGCACCAGATCAGGAACATACTAAATTTGGATTATATAATAATGAGGAACTAGTTGGTTTCTTTTTCTTTGATATAGAAAAAACAATACAAATAATACTTTCCTCTGATGACACTATGTTTAAACCAATATTTATATATAATGCTTTCTAACTTTTTAGAGTACAGAGCAAAAGGTGCAAAGGACAGATAAGTAGAATTTTTCTTCATTGTCATTGCCAAAAATTTTAAATTGTTTATCACATGAGGTTTCTAAACTATACGCTAAGAGTGGCCTCCATATCTGTACTCTGTGCTCTGTAATCTGTACTCTAAAAAAGTGCCACGCACTTTTTTTTATATTGTAATGAATGTTATAGAAGGAGTAGTGATTATGTACAAATTATTTGTTAAAAAGCTTAATAAAGATGCAATTATACCAAGTTATGCTCATGAAGGTGATGCAGGTATGGATTTATATTCAATTGAAGATAAAGCTATAGAACCTGGAAATAGTGAGTTAATACATACAGGCATAAGCATACAATTACCAAAAGAAACAGAAGCTCAAGTAAGACCTAGAAGTGGATTGGCTTTAAAACATTCTATTACAGTTTTAAATACGCCTGGTACTATCGATGAGGGTTACAGAGGAGAAATATGTATAATACTAATTAATCATGGAAAGAATTCTTTTAAAGTAGAAAAACATATGAGAATAGCTCAAATGATAATCAAACCAGTATATAAAGTAGAAGTATTTGAAAGTGATGAATTAGTAGATAGTGAAAGAGGAGAAGGTGGCTTCGGTTCAACAGGCTTAAAGTAAGATGCTTGTAAAAAAATATAATAATTATTAATAAAAATAAAGCATGGAAATCTTTTATAGACTTCCATGCTTTATTCTGTACCTGGTATAAATAATGATTTCCAAATAATTTTATCCACAAATTGAAATACTAATTCTCCTAAAACTACAGCAGAAATTAAATCCATCACAACATGCTGTTTTACAAAGAGAGTGGATAATATTATTACACTTGAAAAAGAATAAACAATGATTTTACTTAATATATTGGAATTGTGCTCAAAATGTATGCCTTTAATCATCAAGTAACAAGTCAATACATGAATACTAGGAAAGCAATTAAATGGGTTATCAAATTTGTAAACCAAGCTTGTTAATCTTGTTAATAAATCTGTGCCATAAAGATCAGGTCTTGGTACTGTGGTTTGAAAGAAAAAGTAAATAATATAGCATATGACTAACCCAATATTAATGCTAACTAGTGTTTTGTAATAACTGCTTAAATCTGTAAAGCATAAGTACAATAAAATAGCAAATATATAAGGATACCATGCTAAATAAGGTATTATAAACTCCTTTAAAAATGGAGTAGTTCTATCTAATTCTGTAGTAAGATTAAAAGTTCCTCGACTATTATTATTTAATAATGTATAACTAATATTTATTATTGGAATTGATATTAACGATAATAAATGATTAAAGTTATTTTTTATTTTTTCCATAGTAACCTCCTAAAACTATTATTTCACCATAAAACTATTTTAATACTTATTTATTAATATTTTTTTTTCTAAACCTTAAATATATCTTAAGAATTTATCAAGAGATTCTTAACTTTCACCAAAAATATCCTAAATAGATATGATAAATCCAATTTGGTTAAATAATGAAAGAAATTATGATAAGTATGTAGATATAAAATAAATAATTAGTTACATAAATTATCGTAAGCCTGCATATATTTTTTACATATGCTGTTGCTAAAAATTATAAATTTAAAAAAATGGAAATGACTTGATAAATTTGGTAAAATATATAATAATAATTAGTATCGCAATAACAAAAATTAGACAGGTGGTGGAATTATAATGCACAAAAAAGAAATAATAGCTATGATACTAGCTGGTGGACAAGGTACAAGGCTTGGAATACTTACTAAATATAATGCTAAGCCAGCAGTACCTTTTGGTGGAAAGTATAGAATAATAGACTTTACTTTGAGTAACTGTGCTAATTCAGGTATAGATACTGTTGGAATACTTACTCAATATCAACCTTTGATTTTAAGTTCCCATATAGGAATAGGAACTCCATGGGATTTAGATAGAGCAAATGGAGGAGTAACACTATTACCGCCATATCAAACCAAAAGCGGTGGAGATTGGTACAAGGGTACAGCAAATGCAATTTATCAAAATATAAATTTTATAGATAAATTTGATCCTGAATATGTGCTTATATTATCAGGAGATCACATTTATAAAATGGACTATTCGGATATGCTTAAGTATCATAAAAATAAAAAAGCAGATGCTACTATTGCTGTTATAGAGGTTCCGTTAGACGAGGCAAGTAGATTTGGAATAATGAATACAAATGAAAAAAGTGAAATATACGAATTTGAAGAAAAGCCCAAAAATCCTAAAAGTAATTTAGCTTCTATGGGTATATATATATTTAACTGGAAAATTCTCAAAGAATTGTTAAAACAAGATGAAAATAATAATGAATCTAATAATGATTTTGGTAAAAATATAATACCAAGTATGATTAGTAAGGGAAAAAAGCTTTATGCATATCCTTTTGAAGGTTATTGGAAGGATGTAGGTACTATAGATAGCTATTGGCAGGCAAGTATGGATCTTATAAATGATTCCAAAGACTTGGACATATATGATGAGCATTGGAAAATATACTCTGTAAATCCTGTAAGACCTCCTCAGTATATAGGAAATGAAGCTATAATAAAAAATTCCTTAATAACAGCGGGATGTACTATACATGGACAGGTTATAAATTCTGTTATTTTTCCAGGAGTCTTTGTTGGTAAGAATACAAAAATAAAAGATTCTGTAATTATGTCTAATTCAATAATAAATGATAATGCGTGTATTGCAAAATCTGTAGTTGGAGAGGGAGTAACTATAACAGGAAATACCATTTTAGGAAATGATGATAATATAACTGTAATTAGTGAGGGGAAATAAATACAAAGGGGTGAATTTTATGTTAAAGAACTATATGGGGATTTTGCATTTAGACGAAAATGAAGATAATATAAGACCTCTTACTTTATGTAGACCTTTAGCGTCTATACCTATAGGTGGGAGATACAGAATTATTGATTTTATACTTTCTAATATGGTCAATGCAGGTATAGAAAATGTGGGGATTTTTACAAAGACTAAATCCAGATCACTTTTAGATCATTTAGGTTCAGGAAAGCCTTGGGAATTGGATAGAAAAATAAATGGATTATTTATATTTAATTTTGGTAACATTGCTTCTTATGAAGGAGATGTGGATTCTTTAAGAAACAATATGGAATATTTTTCAAGAAGTAATCAAAAATATGTTATAATAGCTTCATCTAACATGATTTGTAATATAGACTTTAAAGAGGCTGCTAAGTGTCATGAGGAGTCTGGAAAAGATGTTACACTGATATATAAGAATGTGGATAATGGTAAGAGTAATTTTATTGGGTGTGATGTAATTAATTTAGATAAAAATAAAGATGTGATAAGTATTGGTAAAAATATAGGAAAAGAAGATAACTTGAAAATTTTAACAGGAATGTTTATTATGGAAAAGAAATTTATTATAGACATAATACATACTTGTTTGCAAACAGGGTGTGCTAAAAATATTAAGGATTATATAAAAAATAATATTAAGGAAATAAACGTAAATACCTATGAGATTAAAGGATATATGCAGTGCATAAACTCTGTAAATTCTTATTTTAAAGCTAATATGGATATGCTCAATGAGGAAATAAGAAAGGACTTATTTTATAGTAATGGTTTGATCTATACTAAAGTAAAAGACGATGCTCCAACAAAATATGGTGATAATGCAGAGGTTCATAATTCTTTAATAGCTAATGGTTGTATAATAAATGGATCAATAAAAAATAGCATAATTGGGAGAATGGTGAGTATTGGAAAAGGATCTGTATTAGAAAATTGCATTATAATGCAGGGAACACATATAGATGACAATGTTATTTTAAAGAATGTAATTATTGATAAAAATAATATTATTGAAAGTGGAAAAGAATTAAAGGGGGATAATGAGTTTCCAGTAGTTGTAGAGAAAAGAACAATACGCTAAGGGGGATTAATTATGAAAGTGCTTTTTGTGGTTTCAGAGGTGTATCCATTTATGAAAACAGGAGGCCTTGCGGACGTAGCTTATGCTCTTCCTAAAGCTTTAAGAAAACTTGGAATAGACATAAGGGTTATAATGCCAAACTATGTTAGTATACCTAGTAAATATAAAGAAAGAATGCAAAAGGTAAGTGAATTTACTGTACCAGTGGGTTGGAGAAATCAATATGCAGGTTTATTATATCTAGAAGAAGATGGAGTTCCTTTTTATTTTATAGATAATGAATATTATTTTAAGAGAAATGAAGGAGCATATGGTTATTATGATGATGGAGAAAGGTTTGTATATTTTTCTAATGGGGTATTAGAAGCTATTAAGCATATGGGAGATTTCAAACCAGATATAATTCATTGTAATGATTGGCATACAGCTATAATTCCTGTATTGCTTAAGGAAAATTACATTTTTGATGATATATATAAGAATATAAAAACTATATTTACAATACACAATTTAAAATACCAAGGTATATTTGGAAAAGAAGTTTTGGGACAACTTTTAAATTTAGGGGAAAATTATTTTTCAGAAGACAAGTTGAAATATTATGATGGAATTTCTTTTATGAAAGGTGGAATAATATTTTCTGATGTAGTGACTACAGTAAGCAGTACCTATGCAGAAGAAATAAAAACATCTTACTATGGGGAAGGACTTCATGGACTTTTAAATGAGATAAGTTATAAGCTATATGGTATAACTAATGGTATAGATTATGATTTATTTAATCCTAGATATGATAAAGAAATATATTTTAATTATGATGAAAATAGTAGTAGTGACAAACTGAAAAATAAAGATCAATTACAAAAAAGATTAGGACTATGTGAAAAAGTAGATATACCTATGATAGGCATAGTATCTAGGCTAGTTGGACAGAAAGGTATTGATTTAATAGATAATGTTATGGAAGAATTAATAAATTTAGATATTCAGTTAGTTATTTTAGGAACAGGAGAGTCTAGATTTGAAGAAATGTTTAAATATTACGCTGGCACTTACCCAAATAAGGTATCTGCTAATATTTTTTTCAGTAATGAATTAGCTCAAAAAGTATATGCAGCTTCAGATATTTTTTTAATGCCTTCTCAATTTGAACCTTGTGGAATAGGACAATTAATTGCTATGAGATATGGAAGTATCCCTATAGTAAGGGAAACTGGAGGACTTAAAGATACAGTACATCCGTATAATGAGTATACTGGAGAAGGAAATGGATTTTCATTTGCAAATTATAATGCTCAGGACATGTTGTATACTATAAAGAGAAGTATTGATTTTTACTATAAGAAGGATATATGGAATAATTTAATTAATAAATCTATGAGAGAAGATAATAGTTGGAAGAAATCTGCTAATATGTATATTGATTTATACGATAAATTAATATGGAGAAATTAGCAGTTTAGTTAGGGAGATATAAAGATGAAGATACTGGCATATCACAAGTTAGATGAAAAGTTTATTAAAAACATTGAAAATAATGGTGAGAATTTAGTTATAAGTTTATCTGAGGATAATTTCCCAAAAGGTGATAAAGAATTAGAAGATGCTGATATATTAATAGGCTGGGGAGATACTGATGATTTTACAGAAGAAAGAATTAGAATGACTAAAAAATTAAAATGGATTCATATATTAGCTGCTGGAGTGGATAGATTACCTTTTAAAGAGTTAAAAGAAAAAAATATAAAGGTTACTAATTCTAGTGGAATACATGCAATACCTATATCAGAACATGTATTTGCTACTCTTTTATTTTTAGAAAAAAATTTAAATGTTTTATATAAGCAGCAATTAAATAAATGTTGGAGACAGCAACCTATAGAAGAACTTAGTGGGAAAATTATGGCTATAATTGGTGTTGGGAAAATAGGAAAGGAAATTGCCCAAAAGGGTAAGGCTTTTCATATGAAAGTTTTAGGTATAAGAAATAATCCTTTACCTATAGAATATGTAGATGAAATGTATTCTATGGACCATTTAAAAGAGGTTCTTAGCAAGGCTCATGTAGTAGTAATAGCTTTACCACTAACAGACAAGACAAAAGGATTATTTACATTTGAAACTTTTAATTATATGAGAAAAGATTCTTATTTTATTAATATAGGTAGGGGTAAAATTGTTCAAGAAGATGGGCTAATTAAAGCTCTTCAACAAGGAATAATAAAGGGAGCTTCCTTAGATGTATTTCAAAAAGAACCTTTAGATAAAGAAAGTCCTCTTTGGACTATGGATAATGTGATAATCACTCCTCATCAATCGGGAAGTTCTCCTTATTATATAGAAAGAACTATGGATATATTTATGGAGAATTTGGTAAGAATAAAAAATAAACAACAATTAATTAATTTAGTGGATTTAGATAATAAATATTAATTAATTTACAGTAATAATCTTAGGAGAGAAAAATATGATTATAGGTACAGCAAAAGTTTATTTAAGAGCTAGTTGGGTACATTCTTTAAAAGAAAAAAGAATGATAGTACAGAGCATAACAACAAAGGTAAGAAATAAGTTTAATGTGTCCATAGCAGAGATTGAAGATCAGGATATACATCAATCTATAGTTTTAGGAATAGCGTATGTTAGTAATGATACTAGGCATGTTAATACTGTAGTACAAAATGTATTGAATTATATTGAAGGCAATACAGATGCAATGGTGGAAGATGAAATTGTTGAAATATTATAAAAGGCAGTGAAATTATCACTGCTTTTTATATTTATTTTTAAATAATAATAAAAAAATAATTTAATAACGTATTTACTTATTCTTAAAATTTTCATATGATAAATAAGGAAGGTTGTACAACTTACGGAGGTAGTTACATATGGATGAATGGTATAGTAGTAGTTGGAATGATGTGGTAAAAAAATTAAACAGTAATATTTATAGGGGATTAGACCAAAACCAAATTGAAGAACTGCAAAAAATACATGGGAAAAATGTGGTAAAGGTCCCTAAAAGCAAAAACTTTGCAGCTATATTTTTTTCCCAATTATTTAAGTTATGGTCAATATTATTAAGTATTGCTTTGGCGATTTTTTTCTATGCAGGAGAGACTACAGTTTTTGTTTTGTTATTTACAATTTTACTTTTTAATTTAATATTCTTATCAAATATTGAATATAATGAGGAAAAGAGTTTAATGGAACTTCAAAAGTTGGAGTCTCCTTATACTAGGGTAATAAGAAATAGAAAAGAGATAGAAATACTTTCTGAAGATTTAGTTATAGGAGATATAGTTATACTAAATAAAGGAGATATAATTCCAGCAGACCTTAGAATTATTGAGAGTAATTCGCTTAAAGTAAAGGAAGGAGCAGTTACAGGAGAAGGATATACGATAGAAAAATATCATACTAAAATTGAAGATTCAGAGATAAATTTAAGTGAAATGAGAAATATTTTATTTAAATCTTCTGTAATAATAGAAGGAAATGCTACTGGTATAGTAGTAGCTGCAGGAATGAATACTCAAATAGCTAACATAATAGGTATGCTTTTTGAAGAAAAAACGGAAAAGCATATACTAAAAAATAAAGTACATAAATTAGTAAATAGTTTAAGCATAGGAGTAGTTGTAGTTGCTGTTTTGATTGCTTCTTTTAATGTTATAGGAAAGAAGAATTTAGATTATATATTATATAATACAGCATCTATAATTATGGCTCTTATACCTGAAAACATATTTTTAATATTAGGAATATTATCTTATATATTATTAAAATATTTTAAGGAAAAAGGTGTACATTTTAAAAATTTATCTGTAATACAAAATTTATCACAAGTTTCTTTAATATGTGATGATAAAGTTGGAGTATTTTCACAAAATACAATGAATTTAGATAAGATATATGTAAATGAAAGTATTATAGATCATAGGGACATAAATTTATTAGATGAAAAAAATGATAATAATGGTGTCATAGAAAGATTAATTCAAATAGGACTTTTATGTAATGATACAAGAGTATCTAACGGAGAATTTTCTAATTCAAAAAATGACTTAGTTGAAATAGGAATTGCTAAAGGAGCTTTTGATATTGGAATTAGTAAGGAAAGAGTAGAACAAGGAAAAGAAAGAGTTTCTCAAATTCCTTTTGATAGACAAAGAAGGATTATGACTACCATTAATAAAATAGAAGAAAATTATAGAGCTAATGTAAAAGGGGCAGTAGATGTTTTATTAAATAAATGTACACATATAATAAAAAATGGCATTGAAAGGGAAATGACAGAAGAAGACGTAAAAATTATTAAAAATGTAGATATAAATATGTCATTACAAGGTCTTTCTGTAATGGGCTTTGCTTATAGAAGTTTTAATTATGAACCAAGTCTTAAAGAAAATATAGAGAGCAATTTAGTTTTTGTTGGATTAATGGCATTTAAAAATCCTACTAGTTACTCAACAAAAGAATTAATAAAGACATGCCAATCAATGTACATAAAACCGATTATAGTTACCGAGGATAATAAAATAGCTGCAGAAGCATTTGGAAAAGATATAGGAATAGTAAATAGAAATAAAAAGATATTATCTGGTGTAGAGATAGACAATATGCCAGAAGAGGATTTCGAAAAAAATGTTGAAAATGTAAGTATATTTTCTAGAATAATTGCAAAACATAAAGTGAAAATTGCTAAGTATTATAAGGAACATGGACATACTATTCTTATGTCTGGTGGAAGGATTACAGATCTTCCTTACTTAAGAATTTCTAATGTAGGAGTTTCCATAGGAAATAGTAGTATAGTAAAGAAATTATCAGATATCATATTAGTGGATAGAGGATTTGAAAATATTATAGATAGCATTAAACTTTCTAGAAAGTCCATAAATAGTATAAGAAAAATTATTATGTATATATTTATTTGTTCAATATGTCAATTTGCATATATAATGTTAACAAGTGTGGCTGGATATAATCATATTCTTTCTCCTTTAAATATCCTTTGGACGAATAGTATTACTGTTATTTTAGCTTCTATTAGTATAATGCTTGATTATAAAAATGAAAATATTGATTATAGACCAGATGTTATAGATGACTATTTATTGAAAGAAAATATTATTAAGTTTGTATTTAAAGGATTTTTTATAGCTTTTATAGCATCTATATCTTTATATTTTAATAAAAAAGTTCCAATGGATATAAGTAACAGCATTGCTTGCTTTATATTAAATTTAAACTTAATAATTTATTCAGTTAATTCTTCTGAAGCTTATATATTTAAAAATAAAGTTTCAAATATAATTCTTTTATTAAATGTATTATTGCAAATTGGATACCTAATATTGAATTGTAAAGATAATTTAATGAGTTTATTTAATGTACAACCATGGAAAACTTCCTTGCTTCTAATTTTGGCTTATATAATAATTGTATTTAGTTTTAAGGCTATTAATAAAAAAGAAGAAGTATTCATGTAAAGAAAAAATTTGCAGTTTAAACCTCCGTGTTATTGGACAAAATAGTAATACGGAGGTGTATTTTTTATGGTGGAAAGTGTATTTGAAACAATAATAATGGGAAGTAATACAGTATTTTTAGATATGCCAGAAGATGAATACCTTTTAAAATATACTTCATTATCATTAGATTCTGCTCAAAATTTAGCCGATTATTATTTTAAGTATAGAGGAAGAGATGTTATGCCGGAGGTTAAGGATATAGACTTAAATCCAGATACTCATAGTGTTAAAATAACCGTGGAATTAAATTCACAGAATAAAAATATACATTCTCATAATATGATAGAGAACTTATAAAACATATATGGCTATTAATAAACCACTCCTATTTTATGCAGTCTCATTTTTTATAGGGTGTCTTTCATCTTTCCTCTTTAATATTAACCCAATTATAGGTGCAGTAATAGCTGCATCTTTTTTGTGTATAATCCATTTTACAGAGAAAACTATATTTATAGTATTTCTTACATGCTTTTTATTATGTGGTATTTTTAGTTTTAATTCTTATTTTAATTTTTGTGAGAAAAGTATAGGCCAAATTAGAATAGTAGATAAAAGAGAATATTACATTATTGGGAAATGTAAGGGAAGAAATATATTTTTAAAAGGAAATACAAAGGAATTAGAAGAAGGAGAAAAAATAAAAGTTCAGGGTAAATTTCAAAAGGATATAATTTATGAAAAAGGTATAGTAGGCACTTATTATATAAAGCAGTATGAAAGCTTAAAAAAGGATTTTATATATAGGTGTTATGAGTTAAAAAGTGCAATAAAAAAGGAATTATATAAATATTTAGAGGAAGATAAGGTAGCTTTAGTTATGTCTTTGTGCTTTGGAGACACCAGCCTATTATCTAAAGAAGATAAAAATGTATTTACAAAGCTTGGAGTAATACATGCAGTAAGTGTGTCAGGATTTCATATAGCGCTCATATATAAAGTTGTAGAATGTATAGCAGGGTTAAAATTAGCTTTATTATTATCTCTTTTTTATGTGATATTTACTGGATTAAAGTATTCAGCCATAAGAGCATTTATTATGATTGTAATTTTAAAGCTTTCTAAAATAGTATATAAAAACTATGATGGACTATCTTCATTAGCTTTAGCTTTTATGGTAATATTACTATTTAAGCCATATGCTTTTATGGAAATAGGTTTTATGCTTTCTTTTCTTTCTACTTTAGGTATTATGTTATATAATACTAGAATAAAAAGAGTATTATATGTTCTTCCAAGTAAATTAAATGAATCATTAAGCATAACATTAAGTGCTCAAATATTTACCTTACCATACATTGCTTTTACTCTTCAAAATTTTAGCTTAGGATTTATTTTAGGTAACTTGTTTTTAGTTCCCATATATGGAGCTATAGTTGTTATTGGAAATTTAGCTTTATTATTTATTAAAATTCCTTTTATATTTAAATTAATTAGTTTCGTATTAAAAAATCTTTGTATAGCAGTACAAGGAGGAATTTATGTTTTATTGAAGTTTTGTCCCAAAATGACTTATTTAGGGGTTAGGGAAGGGATATGCTTAACTATAATATACTTTAGTTATGTGATGATAAAACATGGAAAACATAAGTTTAAGTATCTTCCTATTATGGCTGTGATTACATTGATTTTAAGTTATTTTACTATATTTCCTGAAATATATTTGATAAATAATACAGGAATTAATGCGGCTATAATAAAATATAATACTCATTGTTTAATGATATGTAACTATGATTTGGAAAAGGGAAGAGAAGTTATAAATATAAAAGAACAATTTAATCCTGATAAAATTGTTACTAATGTAAATAATGATTTTAAAATTAAAATAAATAAAATTGTAATAGAATTATTTAATGATGGAAAAAAGATAGATACTTTAAGTATAAAAAAACATAAAGATAAGCTAATTTATTATGATATAATTGATATGAAAGAAAGAGCTTATTATAAAATCATGTTCGATAAGGTTTATAAACGGAGGTGAATGACACTCTTTTGAGTGAAATTTATGATAAATTTAATTCAGTATGAAGAAAATATAAAAAAAAATAATTTAGATAATTGCTATATATTTTGCGGTATAGATGAGGAATTAATAAAAGAGAATATAAGAACTTTAGTAAATAAAGTTGTAGATAAAAATTTTATAGATTTAAATTATGTTAGATTTGATGGTGATAACTTAAACGGCTTTGACGACATAATAAATGCCTGTGAAACTCTTCCTTTTATGAGTGAGAAAAAAGTTGTACTGGTATATAGAGCAAACTTTTTAGGAGAAGGAGAAGATAATTATAAGAAGAATTTATATAATAGTTTAAAAGAATATATAGGAAATATTCCTTCGTCTACTGTATTGATATTTTATTACATATTTAAGAATAAAAGAGAAAAATTAAGTTATAAAGTACAAAAGCTAGATAATAAGTGCAGAGTGGTAAAGGCAGATAAAATATTTGGTAGGCAATTAGAGGCTAAAGTTAAAGAGGTATTTAACATTAAAGAGAAAGAGATAGGACATATAGAATTAAAATTATTTTGTTCAAATCTACAAAGTGATATGGGAATAATAGAAAATGAAGTGGAGAAATTGTGTTGCTATACAATGGACAGACCAATAAAGAAAGAAGATATATATGCCATGTATCCTAAAAAAGGAGAAGACGATATATTTGATTTAGTTGATTTGATAGGAGATAAAAAGGTAAAAGAGGCAGTAGATATATTAAATGAGCTTATTTATAAAGGTGATAAAATACCAGAGATAATGTATATGATAGAAAGACAATTTAAGTTATTATATAAAATAAAAAATTTTCTTTCTAAAGGAAAGGATAAAAACTTTATAGTAAGCCAAATAAAGCTTCCAATGTTTATATGCGAGAAACTTATTGGACAAAGTAAAAAGTTCACTTTAAGTCAAATAGAAAAAGCTATAAACATATGTTTAAATTCAGAGGAAAAAATGAAAAAGTCTTCTGTAGATAAAAAAGTTGAAATGGAATTATTGATTATAAACACTATAGCAGGATAAATTAAATAAAATATAAAATAAAAAACCGGTTATAAAAACCGGTTTATTTATTAAGCGTTTAAAGAATTTAATCTTACTGCTAATCTTGATTTTACTCTTGCAGCTTTATTTTTATGTAATACTCCTTTTGAAGCAGCCATATCTAAAGCTTTAGCAGTTGCCTTATATTCAGCTTTTGATTCTTCAACATTGCCACCAGCAACAGCAGCTAAAAATGTCTTTATGGAAGTCTTTAAAGCTGACTTTATCATTCTGTTTCTTAAAGTCTTAGTTTCAATAACTTTTATTCTTTTCTTAGCTGATTTAATATTTGCCATTATTTCACCCCCTTGTAGTTTAATAGGGTCTCAGCAGTTTTGGGGAAACCTGCATGTGAGTCTCAATTATTAACAAAGGATATTATATCATTAAATTTAAACTACTTCAAGTAGAATTTACCTCTAATTTTATAAGAATATGAATAAATATTATTGGAAAAACTATAATAAAAATACATTTAGAAGGGAAGAAGCTATATGTTAAGTGTAAGAACTGATTTAGCAGTAGAGGCAAAAGAACTGTATGAGGAGAAAAATAGTGGCAAAATTCCAGGAGTAGAGGTAAAAGAATATAGAGAAGGCTTAATAAAGATTAGTAATGTTAAAGTTGTAGATGATGAAGGAGAAAAGGCGCTAAATAAGCCTAAGGGTAGCTATATTACTATAGATATACCTGAGGTAAGTGGGTATGATAAGGATACTATGGAAGAGATAAGTGAAGTTTTAGCAAAGGTATTATCTCCTTTAATAAAGCTAGATAATAGTATGACGGCTTTGGTAGTAGGATTAGGAAACTGGAATGTAACACCAGATGCTTTAGGACCTAAAGTAGTAGAGGGACTTATGATAACAAGACATTTAAAAGAGTTAATTCCTGATCAAATAGATGAGGGAATAAGACCAGTGTGCGCCATTGCGCCAGGAGTATTAGGATTAACAGGTATTGAAACAGGAGAAATAATAAAGGCTGTTGCAAATAAAATAAAGCCTAATTTAATAATATGTATTGATGCTCTTGCATCCAGAAAATTAGATAGAATTAATAGAACCATACAAATTGGAGATACAGGTATATCTCCAGGATCCGGAGTTGGAAATAAAAGAATGGAAATTAGCGAAAGAACTTTAGGTATACCGGTTATTGCCATTGGGGTGCCTACTGTAGTAGATGCTGCTACTATAGCTAATGACACTATAGACATGGTTTTAGATGCTATGATAAATCAAGCTACTAAGGGTGGAGAGTTTTATAATATGTTGAAATCTTTAGAAAGAAATGAAAGACAAAGTATGATAGAGGAAGTTTTAAATCCATATGTAGGTAGCCTTATGGTTACACCAAAGGAAGTTGACAGTGTTATAGACTCAGTATCAAGGATAATATCCACGGGAATAAATATAGCATTACAACCAGCTCTTAACTTAGATGAAATAAGTAACTATATAAGCTAAAAAGGTATATAAAAATATATCCCCTCATATAATTATTAACATGTGAAATTGTTTAACATATGAGGGGGTGTACTATGAATTTAAAGGAACAAGAAGAAAAGGGAATAAATTACCACATAAGGAAAGATGCAAAGGGTTCTAAAAAAAACATATTAATTTTTATCTTAACCATAGCAATAACGTTTTTTGTAATACTTCCTTTTGTAGTAAAGGCGAATTCAAGTGGTGAAGGCAGTAGAGAAAACATGTTTTATGTACAAGTATTAAATAATGGAATGTCGCTGATTAAGGCTACAGTTTTCAGTGAAGAAGATATGGCAGAAAATAGTTTTTCAATGGAAAAAAGTATATTTAAATTTTTTAATGTGAATACATCAAAGCCAGCAGCTTTAATAGGTAAGGAAATAGCTTGTTTGAATATGCAGGAAAGTGGAGAAGATACGGATATTCCAGCAGATATAATATTTAATCCTTTTAAGTTAAATGATAAATCAGTGAATGTAGATAATAGTAGTACAGAGAACTTGCCTAATAAAACTGTAGTTGTACATGATCCTAAGCTTAAAAAGAAGTTAAATAAGTCAAAGCCAGAAGTGTTTATTTATCATACTCATACTACTGAAACCTACAAACCAGAAAATAAGGAAACTTTGGATGAAACTAAGAATGTTTGTGCGGTAGGAGATGCATTGGCAAGTGAACTTGAAAACAATTATGGAATATCTGTAATACACGATAAGACAGTACATGATGCTACAGCATATACACAAAGTTATCAAAGAGCTGGAGTAACTGTGGATAAATATTTAAAGAAATATGGAAACTTTAAACTTATTATAGATTTACATAGAGATTCGGTAGATAAAAGTGCTGTTACTGCAAAGTTAAATGGAGAAAATGTTGCTAAGTTTATGTTTGTTATGGCAAGAAAAAATCCCCATTTTAAAAACAATATGGAACATGTTAATGAAATGGTAAAAATATCAGACAAACTCTACCCAGGTTTTTGTAGAGGGGTATTATATCGTAATATAGGAATAAGCTATTATAATCAAAATAAGAGTAATAATGCAGTATTAATAGAGTGGGGATCTAATAATAATACTTTAGATGAAGCAAAAAATTCAGCAAAGTATTTAGCTAGAATAATAGGAGAACACCTTAATGGTAAAAAATGAATAAAATTTATATAAGAGGACACCCTTATAATAGTGAATAACTAAGCGTTTGGGGGTGTTTTTTTATGAAAAAAAAAGGTGTAATATCAGTAATTATAATTTTTTTATTTGTTATAGCCATTGGATTTATTAAGGTGAGTAGCAGTCTCCCTAATTTTATAAAGAATAAATCTAAATTTAAGATTTTTTATACTAGTAAACCCTTTGATTTAACTTTTGAGACAGATAAATATGTAATATATATAAATAAAAAAGCCATTTATAATATTAATGATAGAATGAGTTCAACTTTTAATAATATAGTTCAAGGTACATCTAAAGCAAGTAGAAATATAATTGATGGGGCTTATGAAAAGATTAATCATACAGTTGAGAAGTTTAAGAAGAGCAAAGAGTAAAGAGAACAGAGCACAAAGTATGGAGTAAAGAGATTAAAGTATAGAATATAAAGTGAAGAGAATGGAATTTAGAAAAAAGTTTAGAAGAAAGATTGGAAAGCATAATATAGAAAATTTTAATTTAACAAAATTCTATTATATAACTAACATATTGACATATCCCCGTAATATTGTGCTATAATTTACTTTGAATTATTGTACAATGGAGGTAAAGTGGATGCAGAGCGAAAGACAAAAGCATATAAGAAATTTTTCTATTGTTGCCCATATAGATCACGGTAAATCAACACTTGCAGATAGATTATTAGAAAAGACAGGAACTCTTACACAAAGAGAAATGGAAGAACAGATTTTAGATACTATGGAACTTGAAAAAGAAAGAGGAATTACTATAAAGTCTCAGGCAGCTAGACTTATATATAAGAGAAAAGATGGAGAAGAATTTATACTAAATTTGATAGATACTCCAGGACATGTAGATTTTAACTATGAGGTTTCAAGAAGCCTTGCAGCTTGTGAAGGGGCAATACTTGTTGTGGATGCTACTCAGGGGATACAAGCACAGACTTTAGCAAACTGCTATTTAGCATTAGATCATGACCTAGAAATAGTTCCAGTTATAAATAAAATAGACTTACCTAGTGCCAGACCTGATGAAATAAAAAAAGAAATAGAAGATGTAATAGGAATAGAGGCGGGGGATGCACCTTTAGTTTCAGCAAAAACTGGTTTAAATATAGAGGATGTTTTAGAAGCTGTAGTTCAAAAGGTACCAGCGCCTACTGGGGATGAAAATGCTCCATTAAAGGCTTTAATATTTGACTCCTACTATGATAGTTATAAAGGAGTAGTTTCCTATGTAAGAATAAATGAGGGAACTGTAAGACCTGGTACAAAAATAAAACTTATGGCTACGGGAAAGGTTTATGAAGTTATAGAAACAGGTGTATTTGTTCCTCAATATATGAAAGTTGATGAACTTAGAGCTGGAGATGTTGGATATATTACAGGTTCAATAAAAAATGTTAGAGATGCTCGTGTAGGAGATACTATAACTGAGGCTAGTAGACCAGCGGATAAGGCACTTGCAGGATATAGACCAGCTGTACCTATGGTATTCAGCGGAATTTACCCTGTAGATGGAGCAAAATATGAAGAATTAAAAGAAGCTTTAGAGAAATTGCAGATAAATGATGCTGCACTTTCATTTGAGCCTGAAACATCTATAGCATTAGGATTCGGATTTAGATGTGGATTCTTAGGACTTCTACACATGGATATAATACAAGAGAGAATTGAAAGAGAATTTAATCTTGACATAATTACTACAGCTCCATCTGTTATTTATAAAATAGCTAAAACAGATGGTACTATATTAGAAATTACAAACCCAACTAATTTACCAGATACAACAGAAATAGATTATATGGAAGAGCCAGTGGTAAAGGCTTCAATAATTACTCCTTCTGATTATGTAGGTACTATTATGGACCTTTGTCAAAATAGAAGGGGAACTTTTAAAGATATGCAATACATTGAAACTACTAGAGTAGTTTTAAATTATGACATACCTTTAAATGAAATTATATATGATTTCTTTGATGCATTAAAATCAAGAAGTAGAGGATATGCTTCTTTAGATTATGAACTTAAGGGATATCAATCAGCTCAACTTGTTAAACTTGATATATTATTAAATGGAGATATAGTTGATGCTTTATCAATGATAGTTCCTGATGAAAGAGCCTATGCTAGAGGAAGAGGTATGGCAGAAAAACTAAAGGAAATTATTCCAAGACAGATGTTTGAAATACCTATACAGGCAGCTGTAGGATCAAAAATAATAGCCAGAGAAACAATAAAAGCTCTTAGAAAAGACGTTTTAGCAAAATGTTATGGTGGAGATATATCCAGAAAGAGAAAACTGTTAGAAAAGCAAAAAGAAGGAAAGAAGAGAATGAGACAAATAGGTTCTGTAGAAATTCCTCAAGAAGCATTTATGGCTGTGCTTAAGACAGAAGAATAATGTAAAAGGTTGAAGAGTAAAGAGGATGCCTCTTTTACTCTTCTTTTTTCAAGGAGAAGTTTTAAAAGTGAAGAGAGAAAAGTTATCATCTACTTTTTACTCTTCATTATTAACTTTTTACTAAAAAATTGATCACAATTTTTTAAAATGGGGTGAAACAATGTACAGTGAAAATACAAATAAAGAAGTTGGGTTATATATTCACATACCCTTTTGTAAGCAAAAATGTTTATATTGCGATTTTCCTTCTTTTTGCGGCAAGGAAAGTTTAATGTTAGATTATGCAAAGGCGTTGGCAAAAGAAATAAAAAGTATAACACATAGGAAAATAGGGACTATATTTATAGGTGGAGGTACACCTACATACTTGAATATGGAAGGATGGAATATAATAAAAGAATCTATTAAAGAATTGAATAAAGTGGAGGATATTGAGTTTTCTGTGGAAATGAACCCAGGTACTGTGGATAAGGAAAAGTTAAGATTTTTAAAAAGTATGGGAGTAAATAGATTAAGTATAGGACTACAAGCTTGGCAAAATAAATTGCTAAAAAAGTTAGGAAGAATACATGAGATTAAAGATTTTATAGAAGCTTATAATGAAGCTAGAGAAGAGGGTTTTGATAATATTAATATAGATATAATGTTTGGACTTCCTGATCAAACCATGGAAGATTTAAAAGAAACCTTGGAGAAAGTTGTTAAATTAAATCCAGAGCATATATCTTGCTATAGTTTAATAATAGAAGAGGGAACTATTTTTAATAAGTTATATGATGAAGAAAAATTAAATGTTCCAACAGAAGATATAGAAAGAGATATGTATTCATATTGTATTAAATTTTTAAAAGATAGGGGTTATAGCCAATATGAAATATCCAATTTTTCAAAAGAAGGCAGAGAATGTAGGCATAATCTTATATATTGGGATTTAAAAGAGTATATTGGATGTGGTTCAGCAGCACATTCCTATATTGATGGGACTAGATATAGGCACACAGAAAGTGTTGAAAAATATATTGAAACTATGAATAATGATAAAGATATAAAAATGGATTTGCATAAAAATTCTTTAAAAGAAGACATGGAAGAATTTATGTTTATGGGACTTAGAAAGATAAAAGGCATAAGTACTTATGAGTTTAAAAGAAGATTTAATAAAAATATAATTGATGTATATAAAAATACAATAAATAAATATTTAGAAAATAATCTCTTGATAATGGATAAAGGGAGAATATGCTTATCACCAAGAGGGATAGAGGTTTCTAATAGTGTTATGTGTGACTTTATATTAGAGGAATCTAAATAGAAAGCTATAGATATATGGAGTATTAGTAAGATATTATGAAAAAAGTATAATAAAACAAATTTAAATAATAAATTATAGTGATATTACTATTTAAATAGGTTTGACAAATATAAAATAGAATGATATTTTTTAATCATAGTAGTTAGCACTCAACAAGAGTGAGTGCTAATAAATGAGGTGATTATATGGAAATGGATGAAAGAAAAATAAGAATACTTCAGGCAATAATACAAGATTACATCAATACAGCTGAGCCTGTAGGGTCCAGGACCATAGCAAAAAAGTATGATCTAGGCATAAGTTCTGCTACAATTAGAAATGAAATGGCAGATTTAGAAGATATGGGATATCTTGAACAACTACACAGTTCATCTGGTAGAAAACCATCAGATAAGGGATATAGGCTTTATGTAGATAAGTTTATGCAATTGCATAAATTGTCTCCAATAGAAGAGAACATAATAAAAACACATATATTGAATTCAGCATTATATGAAATGGATAGGGTTATAAAACAAGCTACATCTATTCTTGCAGAATTGACAGGACTTACTTCAATAGTTAAATCACCTTCAGGTAAAAAAAGTTGTATTAAGTCAATTCAACTTATTAACATTGATGTTAATAATATTTTATCTGTAATAATAACCGATACCAATATTATAAGAAATAATGTAATAAGAACAAAGAAAAGCATAGATAATTATAGCTTAGCTAAATTAAGTAATATCTTAAATGTAAGATTGAATAATTTAACTGTAGAAGAAATAAACTTAGAAGTTATAAATAACTTAAAAAATGATCTAAGAGGATATGAAGATATATTTAATGCCATAATACCAGCACTTTATGAAAGCTTAAATAGTATAGATACCTTTGATATATATTTAGAAGGTACTACAAATATATTTAACTATCCAGAGTACAATGACATAGAAAGAGCTAAAAACTTTTTATCATTAGTTGATAACAAAGATAAAGTTAATGATCTAATAAATAGTAGTGATAGTATAACTATAAAAATTGGAGAAGAAAACTTTGTAGAAGATGCTAAGGACTGTACTGTTATATCAGCAGTATATAGTTTAAAAAATAAGCCTCTTGGAAGTATAGGGGTTATTGGTCCAACAAGAATGCCATATTCTAAGGTTGTATCTATATTGGGAGAAATAGTTAATGAAATAAATAATGTTTTAGATGACGGATATGATGATGAATTTTAACGTTGGGTTAAGAATATGGTAAAAAATAATAAAAGCGAGAATGGAGGCATAGAGAAAATGGAAAAAGATAAAAATGATTGTCTGGAAAAAGATTTAAGAGATGAAAAAGTTGAAGAGGAAACTTTAGCCCAGGCAGAAAAAAATGAAGATGAAGAATTTGAAAAAATCAATAGTGAGGATAATGACATAAATGCTATGGAAAATTTAAAAAATGAAAATGAAAAATTAAAAAATGAAAATGAAAATTTGAAAAATGAAGATGAAAAATTAAACAATGAATTAGAAACTCTAAAAGATAGGTTAGTAAGAACTGTAGCTGAGTATGATAATTATAGGAAAAGAACAGCTAAAGAAAAGGAGGGAATCTACACAGATGCTTGTGAAGATGTTTTAAAACAAATGCTTCCTGTACTTGATAATCTAGAAAGGGCATTAGCTGCTGATGGAAGTATAGATGATTTGAAAAAGGGTGTGGAAATGACTGTTAAACAGTTTAATGATTCCTTAGAAAAATTAGGGGTTGAAGAAATTTCAGTAGAAGATGGATTTGATCCCAATTTCCATAATGCAGTTATGCATATAGATGATGAAAGTTACGAAAAAAATGTTGTTGTTGAAGTATTCCAAAGAGGATACAAAAGAGGAGACAAAGTTATAAGATATAGTATGGTTAAAGTTGCTAATTAGTCTTTAAATAGAAAAAATCTATTTAATATATATTAAACATATAGTTAAAGTAACTATAAGGAGGTAGTTTATATGTCAAAAGTAATAGGTATCGACTTAGGTACTACAAATTCATGCGTAGCAGTTATGGAAGGTGGAGAACCTGTAGTTATTACAAATTCAGAAGGAGCAAGAACAACACCATCAGTTGTATCATTCCAGGCAAATGGTGAAAGACTTGTAGGTCAAGTTGCTAAAAGACAGGCAATAACAAACCCAGATAAGACAATAATTTCAATAAAGAGACATATGGGAACAAATCATAAAGTAAATATAGATGGAAAAGAATATACACCACAGGAAATTTCAGCTATGGTACTTCAAAAATTAAAGGCTGATGCTGAAGCTTACCTTGGAGAAACAGTAACTCAAGCGGTAATAACAGTGCCTGCTTATTTTAATGATAGCCAAAGACAGGCAACTAAAGATGCTGGTAAAATAGCTGGACTTGAAGTTTTAAGAATAATAAACGAACCAACAGCAGCATCTCTTGCCTATGGTATGGATAAAATGGATACTAATCAAAAGATATTTGTATATGACCTAGGTGGAGGAACTTTCGATGTATCCATACTTGAACTTGGAGACGGAGTATTCGAAGTTAAATCTACAAATGGTAATACAAAATTAGGTGGAGATGACTTTGACCAGAAAGTAATAGATTATATAGCTGATACATTTAAAGCTGAAAATGGTATTGATTTAAGAAATGATAAGATGGCTCTTCAGAGATTAAAAGAAGCTGCTGAAAAAGCTAAAATTGAATTATCATCATCAATGCAGACAAATATAAATTTACCATTTATTACAGCTGATGCTACAGGTCCAAAGCATATAGATATGAATTTAACAAGAGCTAAATTTAATGAATTAACTCATGATTTAGTAGAAGCTACTATAGAGCCAATGAAAAAAGCTCTTCAGGATGCAGGACTTTCAATAAATGAAATAGATAAGATTTTATTAGTAGGTGGTTCTACAAGAATTCCAGCAGTTCAAGAAGCTGTTAAGAACTTTACTGGAAAAGATCCTTCAAAGGGTGTTAACCCAGATGAATGTGTTGCAGTAGGTGCTGCAATTCAAGCAGGAGTTTTAACAGGAGATGTTAAAGACGTATTACTTCTTGACGTTACACCATTAACTCTTGGTATTGAAACTTTAGGAGGAGTTGCTACTCCATTAATACAGAGAAATACAACAATTCCAACAAGAAAGAGTCAAGTTTTCTCAACAGCTGCAGATGGTCAGACTTCTGTTGAAATTCACGTAGTTCAAGGTGAAAGACAGATGGCTGAGGGTAACAAGACTTTAGGAAGATTTACTTTATCAGGAATAGCTCCAGCTCCAAGAGGAGTTCCACAGATAGAGGTAACTTTCGATATAGATGCTAATGGTATAGTTAATGTTTCTGCAAAAGATAAGGGAACAGGAAAAGAAGCTAATATTACTATTACTGCTTCAACTAATTTAAATGACGATGAAATTGAAAAGGCAGTAAATGAAGCTAAGAGATTTGAAGAAGAAGATAAGAAGAGAAAAGAATCTATAGAAGTTAAGAACAATGCTGATCAGATAGCATACCAAACTGAAAAGACATTAAAAGAGCTAGGAGATAAGGTATCAGCAGAAGATAAAGCTACTGTAGAAGAAAAATTAAAGGCTTTAAATGCTGTTAAAGAAGGAACAGATACTGAAGCAATAAAGAAGGCTACTGAAGATTTAACTCAAGCTTTCTATGCAATTTCATCAAAAATGTATCAGCAAGCTGGAGGAGCTCAAGGCGCAGGATTTGATCCAAACAACATGGGGGGAGCAAACCAAGGCGCAAATAATGGCCCAAAAGATGACAATGTAGTAGATGCTGATTTTAAAGTAGAAGACGATAAGTAATCCATAATTATAATTTAATAATTATTTATTAACGAATTTCTTTGAAATATTATATAATGATAATGTAGAAATTAAGGGATGAGGAAGACTCTTCCCTTAATTTTAAGTTAAGAGTTAAAAGTGGAGAATTGATAGTTAAATAAATTTACTGTCAACTGTCAACTTTTAACTAAATTAAATTAGGTGGTGAAAGGATGGCAAAAAAGGATTACTATGAAATTCTTGGATTAGAAAAGGGAGCAAGTGACGAAGAAATAAAAAAGGCATTTAGAAAGTCAGCATTAAAATACCATCCAGATAGAAATCCTGGAGATAAAGAAGCGGAAGAAAAATTTAAGGAACTAAATGAGGCATATCAAGTACTTTCAGATCCACAAAAGAGAGCTCAATATGATCAATTTGGTACTACTGATTTTAATGGTGCAGGATTCGATGGTGGATTTGGTGGATTCGATTTTTCAGACCTAGGAGGTTTTGGGGATATATTTGATAGTTTCTTTGGTGGCGGCTTTAGCGGAGGCAGAAGAAGAAATGGACCTCAAAGGGGATCAGATGTTGAGTATACAATTAATTTAACCTTTGAAGAAGCTGTTTTTGGTGTGGAGAAGGAAATAAGTTTAACAAAAAGTGAAAAATGTGAAACTTGTGGAGGAACAGGAGCCAAGGCTGGTAGTCATCCAAAGACATGTTCAAAATGTGGTGGTACAGGACAGGTTAAAGTTCAGAGAAATACACCACTTGGAAGCTTTGTAAGTGTAAATACTTGTGATGCTTGTGGTGGAAAGGGAACTGTTATTTCAGATCCTTGTCCAGATTGTAAAGGAAAAGGAAATGTAAGAAAGCAGAAAAAGATAAAAGTAAATATTCCAGCAGGAGTAGACAATGGAAATATAATTCCTTTGAGAGGGCAAGGAGAAGCTGGAACTAATGGAGGACCATCAGGAGATTTATATATTAATATAAGAGTAGCTCCAGATAAGTTATTTAAGAGAAAAGGCTTTGATATTTATGTTGATGCACATATAAGTTTTGCTAAAGCTGCATTAGGAACTGAGCTTAAGGTTAGAACTATTGATGGTGATGTAAAATATGATGTTCCAGCAGGAACTCAGCCAGGAACTATATTTAGATTAAAAGGAAAAGGGGTTTCTAATGTAAATGGCAGAGGAAGAGGAGACCAATATGTTAATATAATTGTAGACATTCCTAAGTCATTAAATCAAAGAGAAAAGGAAGCTTTAATTGCTTATATGGAAGCTAGTGGAGAAATTAAAGATTCCGAAAAAGAAGGTTTTTTTAAGAAAATAAAGAAAAACTTTAAGTAAAAAAGAATTTGTTTCCTTATGGAAACAAGTTCTTTTTGTTTGATTGTTTTAAACTTTATAGGGTATAATGTATAATTGAACAGTAAAAGATAAAAATTCATTACTTTAGGCTTGGAGGTATATTTGATGAATAATGAAAAGGATTGGTTAGAGGTTACTATAGTTACCAGTAGTGAAGCTGTAGAAGCTGTATCAGCTATTTTATATAATACAGGAGTACAAGGTGTATCTATAGAAGATCCAGAAGATATAGAATTTAAAAAGAAACATCCAGGAGATTGGGATTATTTTGATGAAACATTATTAAATATAAAAGAAGGAGCCATTATTAAAGGCTATTTTAAAGAAGATGATAAATTTGAACAATATTTTAAATACATAAAAGAAAGTGTAGATAAGTTGGAAGAGTTTGGATTAGACAAAGGGGAAGGTTTAGTTACTTTTGCCAAGGTAAATGAAGAAGATTGGGAAAATAACTGGAAAAAGTATTATAAGCCAACTAAAATAGGTGAAAAAATTGTAGTAAGACCTATATGGGAATCCTATGAAAAGAAGGATGATGAAATAGTTATAGAATTAGATCCAGGAATGGCATTTGGAACAGGAACACATGAAACTACAAGGATGTGTGTGCAGGCATTAGAAAAGTATGTCACTCCAGATTCTACTGTTTTTGATATAGGAACAGGATCAGGAATTTTAGCTATTACTGCGGCAAAACTTAAAGCAAAAAAGGTTATAGGAGTAGATTTGGATCCAGTAGCGGTTACTTCAGCAAAGGAAAATATAGGATTTAATGATCTTGATAATATAGAAATATTCCATGGTAACTTGATGGAAGTTGTAGAAGGCAAGGCTAATATTGTAGTTGCTAATATTATTGCGGATATAATAATATTACTAGCTAAAGATGTTAAAAACTTTATAGAAAAGGATGGATATTTTATATCATCAGGAATAATTAAGGACAGAAAAGAAGATGTAGTTAAAAAGTTAGAGGAATGTGGATTCCAGATAGTAGAAGTAAATACAGATGGTGAATGGGTTTGTGTTGTTTCAAAACTAAGTTAAGGAGTGTGAATGGTGCATAAGTTTTTTATTTCACAAGATAGTATTTTTGGAGATGAAGCTATAATCGAAGGCGATGATGTAAAACATATATATAAAGTTCTAAGACTTACAGAAGGCACTACTATAAGCATAAATAACTGCAATGGTAAAGAATTTTTAGGAGAAATACAATCTATAGATAAAAAGCAGGTGAAAGTAAGATTAAAAGAAAAATTAGATATAAATAATGAAAGCAATATAGAAATTTATTTATTTCAAGGATTACCTAAATCAGCCAAAATGGACTTGATAGTACAAAAAAACTGTGAGCTGGGGGTTAGAGAAATAACTCCTGTTATAACTCATAGAGTTGTAGTGAAAAATGAATTAGGAGAATTTAAAAAAATAGATAGATGGTCAAGAATTGCTTTAGAAGCTTCCAAACAATCTAAGAGAACTATAATACCAAAGATAAATACTCCTATAGAATTTGAAGAATTATTACAAGAGCTAAAAGGCATGGACTTAATTGTAGTACCTTACGAAAATGAAAAAGGTCTTGGAATAAGAAATATGATAAACAATATTGATAAAGACAAAATAAAAAAAATAGGAATTATTATAGGTCCAGAGGGTGGATTTGAAGAAGAAGAAATTCATATATTAAAAAATATGGGAGCATTTATAGTTACATTAGGTCCAAGAATTCTAAGAACAGAAACTGCAGGATTTGTAGGTACTTCTTTAATTATGTATGAATTAGGAGATTTAGGAGGAAATATCTAATGAAAGTTGCTTTTACAACTCTAGGTTGCAGAGTAAATCAGTATGAAACAGAAGCCATGACAGAAAAATTTATAAAAAGTGGTTATGAAGTAGTGCATTTTGATGAGCAATCAGATGTGTATGTTATAAATACTTGTACAGTTACTAATATGGGAGATAAAAAATCACGACAAATGATAGGAAGAGCTAGGAGAAGCAATCCTAATGCTGTTATAGCTGTAGCAGGTTGTTATTCTCAGATTGCACCAGAAAAGGTTGCAAAAATTCCCGGAGTTGATGTAGTTATTGGTACAAGAAACAAAGGGGAAATTGTAGAATTAGTACAAAAATGCATGGGAGAAAAGAAGCAAATAATTCATGTAGATGATGTATTAAGAAACAATGTGTTTGAAGAATTAAATATTGAAGAATATCAGGATAAGACTAGAGCTTTCTTAAAAATACAGGATGGATGCAATAGTTTTTGTTCTTATTGTGCAATTCCTTTTGCAAGAGGAGCTGTTTGTTCAAAATCACCAGATAAAATAATAGAAGAAGTTAATAGATTAGCTTCCCATGGATTTAAAGAAATTATATTATCAGGAATACATATTTCATCCTATGGTGTTGATTTAGAAGGCAATTGGGACTTAATGAAGGTATTAGAAGAAGTTGATAAGGTAGATGGTATTGAAAGAGTAAGAATAGGCTCTATTAGTCCTAAATTTTTTACAGAAGATGTTATAATAAGAATATCTAAATTAAAAAAATTATGTCCTCATTTCCACTTATCATTACAAAGTGGATGTGATGAAACTTTAAAAAGAATGAATAGACATTATACTACAGATGAATATAATAATGTAGTAGAAGGATTAAGAAATAGTGTAAAGGATGTGTCTATAACTACAGACATAATTGTAGGATTCCCTGGTGAAACTAAAGAAGAATTTAATACTACATATAAATTCTTAGAAAAAATTAAGCTTTCTAAAATGCACATATTTAAATATAGTCCAAGAGAAGGAACTAAAGCAGCTGAAATGAAAGAGCAGGTAGACGGAAACATTAAAGAAGAGAGAAGTAGTAGACTTATAGAATTAAATAAAAGATTAGAAAAAGAATTTATGAGTAGATTTATAAATACTAAATTAAAGGTATTATATGAAGAAAAAGTTAGGGATAAAGAAGAATTTTATGAAGGATATACACCTAATTATATAAAAGTTATGAGCAATTCTAAAGAAAGTATAGAAGGTAAAATTTTAGAGACAGAAATAATAGGTGTAGAAGAAGAAATCAGTATAGGTAATATAGTGGAACAATGTAAAAATTAACAATATGTTAAAAGGTCTTATATGTATAGTACATATAAATTTTAAAAGGAAAATAGTGCGTTTTGTGGAATATATATTAATGGAAATTTTTACATATATTCTTTTAAGGAGGTGAGATAATGAACGATTGTATTTTCTGTAAGATAATAAGTGGTGAGATACCTTCTGAAAAGGTATATGAAGATGAATTAGTGTTGAGTTTTAAGGATATAAGTCCAGAAGCACCAGCCCATGTTCTAATTATACCTAAAAAGCATATATCTTCTTTAAATGAATTAAAAGAAGAGGATGAGAAGATTATTTCTCATGTATTTATGGTAGCCACAGAAATTGTGAAAAAGCTAGGTATAGCTGATAGTGGTTATAGAATAGTAACTAATTGTGGAGAAGATGGGGGACAGACAGTTTCTCATATTCATTTCCACCTTTTAGGTGGAAGATCTCTTCAATGGCCACCAGGTTAAAATAAAATAAAGTAAAACAATTAATGAAATTGTTGACAGCATCCAATGTAATATTATATAATAAACTATGTGCTATGTACCCAGTATTGCCTGTTTAATTTATTTATTAAATTGAGCTAGCGGAGGGAGGGAGATCAATGTCAGAAATAAGAGTTGGAGAAAATGAATCATTAGAAAACGCATTAAGAAGATTTAAGAAAAAATGCGCTAGAGCTGGTGTTCTTTCAGAAGTAAGAAAAAGAGAACACTATGAAAAACCAAGCGTTAAAAGAAAGAAAAAATCTGAAGCTGCAAGAAAGAGAAAATTCAAATAAGAATAAAATTTTGTTTGAAAGAAGGTACTGAATTATGGCCCTTAAAGAAAGACTGCAAGAAGATTGGAAGCAAGCTTTAAAGGCAGGAGAAAAAGTGAAAGCAAGTACTATTAGTATGGCTAAAGCAGCAGTACTTTTAGTAGAAAAAACTGATGGAAGAAAACTTGATGATGAAGAAATCATTGAAGTTTTGGCTAAGGAAGTTAAGCAAAGACGTGAAGCTATGCTTGAATTCGAAAAAGGAAACAGACAGGATTTAATTGAGATGGCTCAAGCGGAAATAGAAATCTTGTTAAGTTACCTTCCTCAGCAATTAACAGAAGATGAAATAACAGAATATGTTCGTCAGGCAATTAATGAAGTGGGCGCGAATAGCATAAAAGATATGGGAAAAGTAATGGCTATAGTTGTACCTAAATTAAAAGGTAGAGCAGATGGGAAACTTGTAAGCCAAATTGTAAAACAAAGTTTGAATAATTAATAATGATTAATAAATTAAAAGACTGAGGCAACTCAGTCTTTTTTTATTTTTTATTTAACAGTATATATTTTTTGCATTTTACAATGTCATTTATTTTGCTGTAAATTCATAAATTAGTATGAAAGTACTTTTTGAAGGTGTAAATTTGGAGGAGAAATTAGATAAGGCCAAAAGTGATTTAGCAGAAAAGCTAGATTTACCAAGAGACGTAGTGATGGATTTACCTAAAATAGTTATAACTGGTAATAGTGAAATAATTATTGAAAATCATAAGGGCATAATTGTCTTTGATGAGAAGCAGATTAAAATAAATTCAAGAGTAGGTTTGGTGTCTATATATGGGCGAGAGTTTGAGATACTTTTTCTAGGGGGAAGTACAATAACCTTGAAAGGAAAATTTCAATCGGTGGTGTATGAGGGAAATGAGTAAAATAGATTTAAAAAAATATAGAAGAAGTATTATAACCCTAGAAATTCAATCTTTTATGCCTGAAAAATTTATTAATCTGCTTTGGAAAAATAATGTTAATGTAACCAATGTAAGAAAAAAAGATTTTACCACTGTTGTTATGGATATAAAGTTAAGGGATTATGGTAAAATAGAACAAATTGCAAAAAAAACAGACGCTAAAATAAAGATAATCAATAGAAAAGGTTTAGCATTTTTTATGCTAAAAATAAGAAGAAGAACGGCTATGGTACTTGGAATAGCTGTATTTGTATTTATACTTTATTATCTTTCAACATATATATGGAAAATAGATATAGAAACAGAAAAAGCACTTTCGCCTTATGAAATAAGAAGGGAGCTATTAGCTTATGGAGTTAAGGAAGGAATGCCTAAGAAAAAAATAAATGTGCTTTCTTTAGAAGAAAAACTAATGGAAAGTAATGATAGTATAATGTGGATAAGGGTAAGAATTGAAGGATCAATACTTAAAATTGTTGCTTCAGAAAGACAAACACCACCTAATATTATATTGGAAAATGATCCTTGTAACCTAGTTGCCAAAAAAGATGGAGAAGTAGTTAGAGTATATACCACTGCTGGTACAGCAATAGTAAAAAAAGGTGACATAGTAAAAAAGGGAGATCTATTAGTAAAAGGGGAACAGGGAAAAGAAGATAGTGTATATGAAGTTCATGCTAAGGGGCATGTTATAGCAAGAACATTTTATGAAGAAACTAGAAGTGTTAAAACTACAGAAACGAAAAGAGAAAGAACAGGGAATAAATTAGAAAATATTTACATTAACTTTGGAAAAAAGAAAGTATATATAAAAAAATCTATGAATAAATTTACCAAATATGATAAAATAGAAAATAATAAAGGTCCAATAGTACTGGAAACCTATTATGAGATAAAGGAAAAAGTATGTAATTTAGATAAAGATAAGCTTATAAATAATACGTCTAAAGAATTAATAGATAATATTGCATTAAGTTTTGATAAGAATATAGAAATAATAGATAAAATAATAGATCATAGTGTAGATGGGGATAAAATTAAAGTTAGAGTTTTAGTAGTAGCGGAGGAAAATATAGCGCTTCCAGAAGAAATGAACCAAAGCTAAAGTATAGGGAGTAGAAGGATGGTATTTTTATGAGAAAAGTTACTTTAGATAAGATGTGTAAAAACAATAGTAAAAATAAGATACTTTTATTTTTAATTACATTTATATTTATTTATTGTGTACTAATTACTTCTTTAGTGACACAGAAATTTAATTTAAAAGAAGGGGACATAGCAAAAGTTGATATTAAAGCTCCACGTGAAATAGTAGATGATGTAGCTACTAAAGCGAGAATACAGCAAGCTATTGAGTCTGTACCTCTTCAATATAATAAAAACACTGAGGTTAAAATAAATGTAATAGATAATATAAATGGTTTATTTCAAAAAGTATCTGAAATTAAGGATTCTACTACAGACATAAAGGAAAAGGTAAATAAATTAAAGGCGGAATCTAAATTAAGCTTATCTGATGAGGATTATCTTATTTTATTGAATTCTTCAAAAGAAGACTTGAAAACATTAAATGTTTTCTTAACTGAAACTATGTCACAATTATATGAAAGCATCAATATTAATGAGAATGTTGGAAATAAAAGTACAGAAGATATAAAGAAAGCTCAGGAATTTATATTATTAAAAGTTAATAGTTCAAAACTTCCTAAAAAAGCTTTAAAAGATTTAGCTGTTAATATAGGATATGGTCAAATTAAACCTAATTTCTTTTATGACAAAGAAAAAACTGAGGAACTTCAAAATGAGGCTAAGAGAAAAGCACCGGTACTTATAAAAAAGGATCAGACTATAGTAAAAGAAGGAGAACCTGTAACAAAGGGACAAATAGATATTTTAGAAAAATTAGGGCTTTTAAATTCACAAGACAAATTTGAATGGTATATTTATGTTAGTTTAGGAACATTGATACTTTTCATTTTAGCGTTACAGTGGTTTTATATAAAAAAATATTATAGAGAAATTTATAATGATACAAGTAAGTTAACACTGATTAATATTTTAACTTGTATTTCGGTGTTACTTGCAAGGGTTTTAGGTATAGTACCGTTCTTAATACCTTTAGCCTGTGTACCTATGTTATTTACTCTTCTAATAGATAATAGGGTATCTTTAGTTATAAATGGTCTAAATTGCATTTTAATTAGCTGTGCAGTTGAGTTTAATGTGGAAATAACTTTATTAGCTATAATAAATGCTATGGTTGGTTCTATAATATTAAAAAGAATGCAACAGAGAAATGATATTTTATATTCAGCATTAAGTATAGCAGTAGTAAATGTAATAATGACTTTTTCGGCAGGTTTTTTATTAAGTAATAATACTATAGAGGTAGCTAAAAAAGCATCATTTGCTTTTTTAGGAAGCATAATTTCAGGAGTTCTTACTATAGGATTTTTACCTTTCTTTGAAAGTATATTTGATATAGTTACCACAATAAAGCTATTGGAACTTTCTAATCCTAATAATGCATTACTTAAAAAAATATTAATGGAAGCTCCAGGTACGTATCATCATAGTGTATTGGTTGGCAATTTAGCAGAAGTTGCAGCAGAAGAAGTGGGGGGGAATCCTGTACTTGCAAGGGTGGCTTCTTATTACCATGATGTAGGTAAAATAAAAAGGCCATATTTCTTTAAGGAAAATCAGCTGGGAAATGATAATCCACATAGTAAAATAAATCCTAATTTAAGTACTCTTATAATAACTGCTCATGTTAAAGATGGTGTAGAGTTAGCGAAGGAATATAAAATTCCTAAATCTATTATAGATATTATAGAGCAGCATCATGGTACTACTTTAGTGAAATATTTTTATATAACTATGAAAAATTCTAGTGATAATCCAGAAGAAGTAAATGAAGAGAATTTTAGATATCCAGGACCTAAACCAGAAACTAAAGAAGCTGCTATTATAATGCTAGCTGATAGTGTAGAGGCAGCTGTTAGATCTATAAATGAACCAACTAAGGGTAAAATAGAGGAAATGGTAAATAATATAATTAAGGCTAGATTAAATGAGGGACAGTTAGATAATTGTAACTTAACATTAAAGGATTTAGATAAAATAAGAGAAGCATTTATTAAAGTGCTTATGGGAATATATCATCAGAGGATTGAATATCCAACAGATAAATGGGAGAACAAAAGCGAAGGGAATGATAATAAAAAATGATATATATAGATGATAGACAAAATAATATTGAGATAACAAAGAAATTAGAAAGTACAATAGAAAACATAATAGATTATGCTCTTAAAGAAGAAGGTGTAGAAATAGATTATGAAGTCAGTGTAATATTTGTAGATAATGAAGAGATTAGAAATATAAATAGGGAAAATAGGGATATAGATAAACCTACAGACGTATTATCATTTCCAATGTTAGAGTATCCTGAAGGAAAGGTATATAAGGATGTTTATATAGGTTATGAATTTGGACCAGAGGATTTAGACGAGGATAAATTAGTTTTAGGAGATATAGTACTATCTTTAGAAAGAGCAGAAGAACAAAGAAAAGAATATGGCCATTCTTTTTTAAGAGAGGTTTGCTATTTAACAGTTCATTCTATATTACATCTTTTAGGGTATGATCATATGGAGGAAGACGAAAAAAGTATAATGAGAAAAAGAGAAGAGGATATATTAAGTAAATTTCATATTGTAAGGGAAAGCTAGCTTTAACTGAAGTTAAGGATCACTTGATAATTTTATTAAAAGCAGGTGTTTCTATGAAAATGAAAAAATTATTGGATAGTTTTAATTATGCCATAGAAGGAATAGTATATGCAGTAAGAACTCAAAGAAATATGAGAATACATATGATTGCAGCTCTGTTGGTTCTTACTGCTTGTTTCTTTTATGATATAAGCAAAATGGAATTATTAATATTACTCATTACTATTACCATGGTAATAACTGCAGAACTTATTAATACAGCAATAGAGTGTACTATTGATACTACCACTAATTACTATCACCCTTTAGCTAGAATTGCTAAAAATGTAGCAGCAGCTGCAGTACTCATTACAGCTATAAATGCATTAGCTGTAGGATATATTGTATTTTGGAAGAGGTTAGAGTACATAAATTTTATGGTTATGAATAAAATAAAGAATTCAGATCCGTATATGATTTTTATAATATTATTTATAGTATGTATTTCTACATTAGTGGTGAAGGCTATATATGGTGAAGGTACTCCACTAAAAGGTGGTATGCCTAGTGGACATAGTGCAATAGCTTTTTGTATTGCTACCACTATAGCTCTTTTAACTGAAGAGACTATTTCAATAATACTTAGCTATTTTTTAGCTATTATAGTAGCACAAAGCAGGGTAGATTCGGAAGTTCATTCTATAATAGAGGTAATAGCAGGTGCTGTATTTGGAACTGTACTTACAGTATTATTATTTAAAATTTTTGGATAGAATATAATTGCATAATAAGTTTAAATATATTAGGTTGAAAAGCATGAAATTAATGTTATAATTTTATTTACAAGACAAATGGTTAAACTCTCTTTGAAAGGAAGGGTTTATTAATGAAAGAGATGGATTGTGAAGAGTTGATAAAAATGGCATTAAGCGCAAGAGAAAAGGCATATGTGCCATATTCAAAATTTAAAGTTGGTGCAGCTATTCTTACAGGCAATGATAAGCTATATACAGGTTGCAACATTGAAAATGCATCCTATGGTGCTACTAACTGTGCAGAAAGAACAGCTATATTTAAAGCAGTATCTGAAGGAGAAACTAAAATAAAGGCTATTGCAGTGGTAGGTAGTCCGGATGACTTAACTGCTCCATGTGGCATTTGTAGACAGGTAATAAGTGAATTTGCCACTGAGGATACTAAAATTATAATTGGGAAAAATGAAAATGAATATGTAGTAAAAACACTTGAAGAAATACTTCCAGCAGCTTTTACTAAAAAAGATTTGCAAAAATAAGGAGGATATATGTTTAAATCAGGATTTGTAACAATAATAGGTAGACCTAACGTAGGAAAATCTACATTACTAAATAAAATAATGAACGAGAAATTATCAATAGTATCAAGTAGACCTCAAACTACTAGAAATAATATACAAACTATTTTAACAGGAGAAGATTATCAGATAATATTCGTTGATACACCAGGTATACATAAACCAAGACATAAGCTTGGAGAGTATATGGTTAAAGTGGCAGAGGATTCTTTAAAGGATGTTGATTTAGTACTATTTTTGACTACTCCAGAGGAAAATCAGGGTAGAGGAGATATTTATATATTAGAAGAACTTAAAAATACAAATGTACCAGTATTTTTAGTAGTAAATAAAATAGATGAGAATACCCAAGATAGAGTAGCTCAAACTTTAAAGAATTATGCAGATCAAGTTCAGTTTAAAGAATGTATACCTATTTCAGCTATGAATGGTAAAAATGTAGATACTCTAATAGAACTTATGAAAAATTATCTTCCAGAGGGACCTAAATATTATCCTGAAGATATGATAACAGATCAAAAAGAAAGATTTATTGTAGCAGAAATAGTAAGAGAAAAAGCTTTAAGATTATTAAGTGAAGAAGTGCCTCATGGTATAGCTGTAGACATAATAACCATGAAGAAAAAAGATAATGGTTCCTATGAAATAAATGTAGATATGCTATGTGAAAAAGATTCTCATAAAGGAATAATAATAGGAAAAAATGGAACCATGCTAAGAAAGATATCTCAATATGCTAAAGAAGATATTGAAAAGTTTTTAGATTGCAAAGTGAATTTAAAAGTTTGGGTTAAAGTGAAAAAGGATTGGAGAGATAGTAGCTCATTATTAAAGGAATTAGGATATAAGTAAGGGTATTCTTGTGCTAAGTTAGGAGATGATTTTCTGGCTACTTATGATACTAGAGCAATAGTAATAAAAACTCAGGATTATAAAGAATCTGATAAAATTGTATGGCTTTTTAGTGAAAAATTAGGAAAAATCTCCGTTATAGCAAAGGGTGCTAAAAAAAATAGAAGTAAACTTTTTTCAAATACATTATCTTTTTGTTATGGGAATTATGTCATATATAAAGGAAAAGGTATGTATACTTTAAATGAGGGAGAAATAATAGATTCCTTTCAAAACTTATTGGATGATTTAGAAACTATAACTTATGCATCATATTTTTGCGAATTAATTGATATTGCTATGACAGAGGAAGAAAGTAATAGAGAATTATTTAAAGATTTTATATCAGCTTTTTATTTTATGAAAAATAAAGTAGGTGATTTAGAAACTTTATCTAGAATTTTTGAATTAAAGGTATTAAATGCTACTGGATATGGATTAAATTTAGATAAATGTTGTATTTGCAGAAATAAATTAAATTCATCAACTTATATGAGTTTGCAGTATTTGGGGGGGATTTGTGAAAATTGTGAAAGAATAAATGGTATTAATATAAGTAATGCGACTTATAATATACTTAGATATTTAAATAATCTGCCCTTGGAAAAAAGCTATAGAGTTACTATACCTGATGGACTAAAAGAAGAGATTTATAAAGTATTAAACACAATAATTTCGCAAAATTATTTTAAAAAACCAAAAAGCCTAGAAACACTTAATTTTTTAAAAGGGAGTTGAGAAAATGAGTGAAATAACTTTAGAAAAAATTGATCTTATAAGAAAAAGAACAAAGGTCAGCTATGCAGAGGCAAAGGAAGCCTTAGAAATTTCAAATGGAAATGTGGTAGATGCATTAATATATATTGAAGAAAATAAAAAGTCTTCTACAGACGAGTTATATGCCACAAAGGAAGAATTCATAGCTTGGATAAAGGAATTAATAAAAAAAGGAAATGTAACTAGAATAAAAGTGAAAAAAGAAGACAAAGTGATTGCAGATATACCTGTAAATGCAGGTGTTGCAGTAACAGTAGTTGCATTATTTGCTAGTCCAGTTATAGCTATAGCATTATTTGCTGCAGCATTAACTCAAGTTACTGTAGAAATTACTAAAGCTGATGGAACAGTAGAAGTAGTAAATAAAATAATTAAAACTACAGTAGATGATGTTAAAGAAAAGGTTCAAACTACAACCTCTTCAGTTAAAGAGAAGTTTTCCTCAAATAAGAATGTTGATACTAGCGAAGAAAATACATTTACTTATACAGTAAATTTTGATGAAGAAGACAAAGATGAAGATAAAGATAAGGAAAAAGAAGAGAATAAATAGTATATCGATATATTTGGGTCAGCAGATATAAAGTATCTGCTGACTTTTAGGTTGTTATAGTCAAAACGTATTGAATAAAAATTGGAAATTTGGTAAAATTTAATAAAGGGGAATTAACATAATTTTTTAAAAATATTTATTTTTTTAATAGGGTAATTATAATATTTTGTACTGCTGGCATATTGCACTAATTTTAATTTGTAAAATTGTATAATGTTACAAAAATCAAAAAAACAAGGTTGATATAGTATAAGAAAGAAAAAAACATATATAAATAGAATAATGTAAATAAATAAGCATATAAAGACAAAAGTGCTATACTATATCGTGCAATATGATGCTATAATGAAGAGGAATTAGAAATTAATAGTCTTTTTGAGAAAGAGGGTGAAGAAAATTAAACTATCACAAAGACAAGAAGAAATTATTAAATTAGTAAAAGAGCAGGAACCTATAACTAGTGAACATTTAGCAAAACAATTAAGTGTTACTAGGGCTGCACTTAGACCTGATTTAGCGATACTAACTATGACGGGTATATTAGAGGCTAAGCCAAAGGTTGGATACATATATTCAAAGAAACCCTCTTATAGCTTGATATATGATTATATTAGAAAGATAAAAGTGAAGGATATAATGTCTCAACCTGTGGTAGTTAACGAGGCTACCACTGTATATGATGCTATACTTAATCTTTTTCTAAATGATGTTGGAACATTGTTTGTTGAGAATAATGGATTTTTAGTGGGAGCAACTTCTAGAAAGGATTTTTTAAAGTTTGCCATGGGTGGAACTGATATGCATAAAGTTCCAGTAGGAATAATCATGACAAGAATGCCTAATATAGTTGTTGTTGATGGAGAAGAAAGTGCTTATGAAGCAGCAATTAAGATTATAGAACATGAAATAGATAGTTTGCCTGTAGTAACAAAAGAACCAGATACTGATAAAAAGGATGCCTTTAAAATAATAGGAAAAATTTCTAAAACCAATATCACTAAGTTATTAGTGAAAATGGGAGAAAATTCTTAAGTCGCAGTAATGAGTTTTTACTCTTTACATAAAAATGGAGACAATAAATAACAAAGGGGATGTTATTATGGAAAAAAACAAATACGTATATCTTTTTAACGAAGGTAATGCATCAATGAAAAATTTACTTGGAGGAAAAGGAGCTAACTTAGCAGAAATGACTAATTTAGGTATACCTGTTCCACAAGGCTTTACGGTTACTACTGAGGCATGTACAAAATATTATGAAGACGGTAAGAAGCTATCTAAAGAAGTAGTAGAACAAATATATAAGGCATTAGAAGAATTAGAAAATAGTACAAACAAAAAATTTGGTAGTGTAGAAAATCCATTGTTAGTATCAGTAAGATCTGGAGCAAGGGTTTCAATGCCAGGTATGATGGATACTATATTAAATCTAGGCTTAAATGACAATACAGTTGAGGCAGTAGCAAAGTTAACAAGCAATGAAAGATTTGCGTATGATTCATATAGAAGATTTATCCAAATGTTCTCAGATGTTGTTATGGGTATAGATAAGAGACAGTTTGAAGATATACTAGACGAAGTAAAAGAATCTATAGGAGCAAAGTTTGATACAGACCTTAAAGCATCAGATTTAAAAGAAGTTGTTAAAAAATATAAAGCAATATACAAAAAAGAAATGGGAGAGGATTTCCCACAGGAACCAACTGATCAGTTAATTGAAGCTGTTACAGCAGTATTTAGATCTTGGGATAATCCAAGAGCCATTGTTTATAGAAGATTAAATGATATACCAGGAAGCTGGGGTACAGCTGTAAATGTTCAAAGCATGGTATTTGGAAATATGGGAGAAACTTCAGGTACAGGAGTAGCATTTACTAGAAATCCTGCTACTGGAGAAAACAATATATTTGGAGAGTATTTAATAAATGCTCAAGGAGAAGATGTTGTTGCAGGTATAAGAACTCCTCAACCTATAACAAAATTAAAAGAAGATTTACCGCAGTGTTATGATGAATTTATGGCAATAGCACAAAAGCTAGAAAAACATTATAAAGACATGCAAGATATGGAATTTACTATAGAACAAGGAAAGCTTTATTTCTTACAGACAAGAAATGGTAAGAGAACTGCTCAGGCAGCTTTAAAGATAGCAGTAGATATGGTAAATGAAGGTCTTATAACTAAGGAAGAGGCAATACTTAAAGTTGACCCGAAGCAACTAGATACACTATTACACCCAAACTTTGATGCAGTAGAATTAAAAAACGCTGAAGTAATAGCAAAAGGGCTTCCAGCTTCTCCAGGAGCAGCTTGTGGTAAGGTATATTTTACCGCTGAAGAAGCAAAAGCTCATCATGAATTAGGAGAAAAGGTTGTTTTAGTAAGACTTGAAACATCACCAGAAGATATAGAAGGAATGGTAGCAGCTGAAGGTATACTTACTGTAAGAGGGGGTATGACTTCTCATGCAGCAGTTGTAGCAAGAGGAATGGGAACTTGTTGTGTAGCAGGTTGTGGAGATATAAAAGTAAGTGAAGCAAAAAAAGTTTTTGAAGTAGACGGAACAGTTTATAAAGAAGGAGATTATATTTCCTTAGACGGAAGTACAGGATATGTTTACGGTCAGGCTATAAAGACTGTAGATCCAGAAATAAGCGGATATTTCGGAACATTTATGAATTGGGCAGATGAAATAAGAGTTCTAAAGGTTAGAACTAATGCAGATACTCCAAGAGATGCAAAACAAGCTGTTAGATTTGGGGCAGAAGGTATAGGACTTTGCAGAACTGAGCACATGTTCTTTGATGAAGATAGAATACCAGCTGTAAGAGAAATGATAGTAGCTGAAACAGAAGAACAGAGAAGAAGAGCATTAAGAAAGCTATTACCAATGCAAAGAGAAGACTTTATAGGTATATATGAAGCAATGGAAGAAAGACCAGTAACTATAAGATTCTTAGATCCACCACTACATGAATTCTTACCAACAGAAGATGAAGATATAACTGAATTAGCAAAGGATATGGGAATTACATTTGAACACTTAAAAGCTACAGTAGAATCATTACATGAATTTAATCCAATGATGGGTCATAGGGGATGTAGACTTACTGTTTCTTACCCAGAAATTGCAGAAATGCAAACAAGAGCGGTAATTGAAGCTGCCTTAGATGTTAAGAAGAGAAAAGGCTACAATATAGTACCAGAAATAATGATTCCTCTTGTAGGAGAATTAAAAGAATTAAAATTCGTAAAAGACATAGTTGTAAGTGTAGCAAATGAAGTAATAGAAGCATCAGGAGCTGAATTAACTTATAAAGTAGGTACTATGATTGAGATACCAAGAGCTGCTATTACAGCAGACGAGATTGCAAAGGAAGCAGAATTCTTCTCCTTTGGAACTAATGATTTAACTCAGATGAGTTTTGGTTTCTCAAGAGATGATGCTGGTAAATTCTTAGTTGATTACTATGATAAGAAAATATATGATTTTGATCCATTCCAGAAGTTAGACCAGAATGGAGTAGGAAAATTAGTTAAAATTGCTTGCGATCTTGGAAAAACTACAAGACCAGATATAAAACTTGGAATATGTGGAGAACATGGTGGAGATCCATCATCAGTTGAATTCTTCCACAATACAGGATTATCTTATGTGTCTTGTTCACCATTTAGAGTTCCAGTGGCAAGACTTGCAGCAGCACAAGCACAAGTTAAAAATCCTAGAAAATAATATATATAAAATTAAAAAATACCCTGCTTAAAAGGCAGGGTGTTTTTTATAAGTTTAAATTTGTATCAAATTTATTTTCAATGTATTCACTAAATTTGTGCAAAAAATCTAATTGATAGTTATCATTCTCTACAGCTTTATCCAGGAGCTTAATAAAGGAAGATTTGTTACATTTATTTATGTTTTTATAATAATCTCTAGATATTTTCCAATACTTTTGAGGAAAACATAGATAAACTAAAATATATTTGTATTCATCAAGATTTAGTGGCCTTATTTTTTCATAATAGTTAAGACAATCAACAGCTAATTTAAGGCTCCAACGAGTTTTATCTCTTCTTAATAATCTTCTCATAAAGTAGCAAATGTCATGGACACAATGGTCTATTCTGCATTTATCAAAATCTATTACCCATATATTTTTATTATCATCAAATATAATATTTTTATTAACATAATCTAAATGACATAATGCTTTTTTAAGGTTACTGCTATTAATAGTACTAGCTACTGATAATGTTGATCTTGCCATGATTAGATTTTCATCAAAGTGTTGTAAAAACCTTCTTGAAAATTTGTCTTTATGCTTAAAAGCTAAATTTGAACAATTTAGTAATTGACCAAAGTGCTTTTCAGTAGATACATATAGATCATTAAATCCTGTTCTGTGAGAACTTCCTTTAAGAGGAACAAAGTTTTTTGAACAAAAATGCATTTTTGCTAAGTTTTCAGCACAAAGAAATACATGTTCTTCTATGTCATAGTTACATTTTATTCCATCAATCCAAGGTGTCAAGATAAATAACATGTTACTATAGTTAACATATCTACTTCTATCTAGGGTTGGTAATATTCTAGGTACATTTATACCATATCTGTAAAACCACTCAATTGAAGAATATACAAATAGAAGTTCATCTAAAGGAAAATATATTTTTTTTAAACAGAAGCTATTATTATTATAATCAACCTTATAAACTGCTCTTTGTTTATCTGTATTTTTAAATTTTATTTGATTAACTGAAGAATTTTCCAAACCATATTGAGGAAGAACGTATTTTTTTACGTTTTCTTCAGATAATAAATTAAGACTATATGTTTCAGCCGCATAAGGCATATTAACACTCCTTACTTGTTTATCTCTTTATAATCATATTATAAATGTTTTTATAATATACATATAATTATAAAAAAACATCCAAAATCAAAATTTCGGTGAATAAAAAGGAGTTTTAGCTAAAATATAGAATATCTAAAATATAGAATATCTTAGAAAGTGGAGGGTTATTAATATTATTTAGAATAATTTTCATGGCAATATGGGCAGAATAATATTTGCATATATTCTTATAAAAAATTATAATTTTGAAGGATATTTAGTTTTTATAAAGAATATATATTATAGTTAAATATAATTTTTATAAAAAAATTAAAATGTAAGAAGGAATATATTAATATTTGTCGAATATATTTAATTCGGTTAAAAAAAAGTAAAAATTAAGGCGCATTTTATTTAAATTTATAATAATTTAATAGTATAATATAATAAGTTAGGTGGAATGTTTAGTTGATATCGGAAGATGTCATACAAAAGGTCAAAGAATTGAATAATATTGTAGATGTAGTTTCTGAAACCGTTAGACTCAAAAGAGCAGGTAGATACTACACAGGGTTATGTCCATTTCATCATGAGAAAACCCCATCATTTACTGTAACTCCGGATAAACAAATATACAAATGTTTCGGATGTGGTGAAGCTGGAAATGTCATAAGTTTTGTAATGAAAACTAAAAATGTATCATTTGGGGATGCGGTACAAATACTAGCCGATAGAGTTAATATAGATATAAAATATAAGGATAAGAGTGGCTTTGGTACGAATCCAAATGAAAAATTATATAAAATAAATGTGGAAGCGGCTAGATATTTCTTTTCTAATTTAAGAAAAGATAGGAAATCAAGAAGTTATTTATTAGCTAGGGGGATTGCAGAGAAAACAATAAATAATTTTGGATTAGGTTATGCTTTAGATAGTTGGGATGGGCTTTTAAGATTTCTAAAAGGAAAAGGATATTCTGAACTAGATATGTTAGAAGCGGGACTTATTATAAAGAGCAAAAAGGGTTCTTTTTATGATAGGTTCAGGAATAGAATTATATTCCCTGTTTTTGACTACAGAGGAAGGGTTATAGGATTTGGAGGAAGAGTATTAGATGACTCTAAGCCTAAATACCTAAATTCTCCTGAAACAAACATTTTTAAAAAAGGAACAAATCTTTATGGATTGAATTTCGCTATTAAAAATAATACTGATAGAATGTTTATTATAGTGGAAGGTTACATGGATTGTATATCATTACATCAAAATGGAATAAATTCAGCAGTAGCTTCTTTAGGAACAGCACTTACATCTAGTCAAGCAAAACTTCTAAAAAGATATGCAGATAAAGTTATAATTTCTTATGATGCAGATTTAGCAGGTGAAAAAGCTACATTAAGAGGACTTCATATATTAAAGGAAGAGGGTTTCGATGTAAGAGTACTAACTATACCTGATGGCAAAGATCCAGATGAGTATATTAGAGGTCATGGTAAAGAGGCCTTTATTAGTCTGGTAAAAAGTTCTACTCAATTGATAGATTATAGAATAGAAAAGGCAGCTGAGGGAATAGATTTAAATAATCCTCAAAATATTGTTAAATATGCGGAGGCAGCTGTAGATATAATTAAAGAGTTAACACCTGTAGAAAAAGATATTTATATAAGAAAGTTATCAGAGAAAACAGGAATCAAGGATCAAGCATTATATGATCTTATGAATAATAATTTGCAAAAACATGACAAAAATTATGAAAATATGAATAGTGATGAGGTTTTTGGGAATAAATTATATGTAGAACCAATATATGTAAAGGCAGAAAGAGAACTGTTAAAATTAATTATTAATAAAAAAGAAATACAAGATTATGCCTTACAATTTTTAAATGAAGAAACATTTATTTCACAAAAATCTAAAGATATATTTGAATTAGTATTGGAAAATTTAGAGGCAAGTGAAGATGAAATAGGAAAATTGATTGAGGTAAATTTCAAGGATGCTGACATAATAAAAGAATGGATAAATATAGTGGAAATTAAATTAATAAGTGAGAACTGTGATTATAAAATTTTAGTAGATGATTATATAAAGGAAATAAAAAAATATAAGTTAGAGGAGACAAAAAGGAAAATTATGAATGAAATTAAGAACTACGAATCTGAAGGAAAAATTAATGAATCATTAAAGTTAGCACAGGAGCTTATAAATATTCAAAAAGAGTTAGGTGGTATGTAGTAATGGCGGAGGGAGGCAATAATATGAAAGATAAAAATGGAAAAATGCAATTAGTAAAGAAGCTCATTGAAAAAGGAAAGAAAAATGGAACTCTTACTTATAAAGAAATAATGGATGAATTAGATGAAGTAGATTTAAGTCCTGAACAGATAGAAAAAATTTATGAAGTACTTGAATCTATGGGCATTGATGTTATTGGTGATATGCAAGACAGTGATGTACAAGAAGAAGAGTTAGACTTGTCAATTCCTGAAGGAATCGCTATAGATGATCCTGTAAGAATGTATTTAAAAGAGATAGGAAAAGTTCCTCTATTATCCCCAGAAGAAGAAATAGATTTAGCTCAAAGAATAGAACAGGGAGAGCAAGCGGCTAAAAAGAAATTAGCAGAAGCAAATTTAAGATTAGTTGTAAGTATAGCTAAAAGATATGTTGGAAGAGGAATGTTATTCCTAGATTTAATACAAGAAGGAAATTTAGGACTTATAAAAGCTGTAGAAAAGTTTGACTATAGAAAAGGATATAAATTTAGTACATATGCTACATGGTGGATTAGACAGGCGATAACAAGAGCGATAGCAGACCAGGCTAGAACTATTAGAATACCAGTCCATATGGTAGAAACTATTAATAAGTTAATTAGAGTTTCAAGACAGTTATTACAAGAACTTGGTAGAGAGCCTTTACCAGAAGAAGTAGCAAAACATATGGAAATGCCAGTAGATAAAGTAAGAGAAATAATGAAGATAGCTCAGGAACCCGTTTCTCTTGAGACTCCGATTGGAGAAGAAGAAGATAGCCATTTAGGAGATTTCATACCAGATGATGATGCTCCAGCGCCAGCAGAAGCAGCAGCATTCACTATGCTAAAGGAGCAACTTATAAATGTTTTAGATACATTAACTCCAAGAGAAGAAAAGGTATTAAGACTTAGATTTGGATTAGACGATGGCAGAGCAAGGACTTTAGAAGAAGTAGGTAAGGAATTTAATGTTACAAGAGAAAGAATAAGACAGATAGAAGCTAAAGCATTAAGAAAACTTAGACATCCAAGTAGAAGTAAAAAATTAAAAGATTATTTAGATTAATAAAAGCACCTTTTGGTGCTTTATTCTATAATAAAAAAACCATATATAATTATAAATATATGGGGAAGGTGATAGTATGGAAAAATTTAAGTCTATAAAGGGGCAAGGATTACCTTATATTATTGGAGAAACCATATTATATAATCTATTTATAATATTAATGGTAATTGTTATAAATTCTTATGAGTTTTCAAATTTATTTAAGATAGCCTTTATAGTTATAAATATATATGAATTACATTATATTTTCATGTATATTTCCTTAGAATACAATATAGCTGATGAATATATTCAAATTAGTAGTATATTTGGATTGAAGAAAGAAAAAATATTTTTTAAAGATATAGAGGGCTATTCCCAAAGTAAAGGTGAAATTAAGGGAGTAAAATTATATGGACATGGAAAAGATCATTTTGCATTAGGTAAATCTATTATTGATAAAATAGGAACTGCAAAAATGTATGTAACATGTAATAAAAATATAATATATTTAAAAACTCAGGATATAACCTATGGAATATCTCCCATAGATGGAGATAAATTTATAAATATATTAAATGGTAAAAAGATAAAGCAGGGAAGTTGGAATTATTCCACAAATAAAAATATAAATTTATATAAAGATAAGAAGTTTTTTATACCGTTGATAGTTGTAGCAGTAATAATTATAATTCTTACATTACATCCATTTGTGTTATATTTATATAATAAGCTGCCAGAGAAGATGCCTTTGAGTTTTGATGCTAATTTTAATCCTGTAAAGATTGGAACAGGAAAGCAATTTGCATTCAAGCAAATGACCTATGGAGTATTAAATATGGCTATTTTATTTTGTATGTATTATGCTTCTTATTTTTATGCAAAATATGATAAAAAATCTGCTTACAAATTTATTTATGTATCTTTAGCTTCCTCACTCTTATTTTTTATAATGCAAATAAAAGTACTACTTAATTTCCAGTAATGAATATCGGAATGGAGGCAAAGTATGGATATAAGTATAAGACTAAAAGCTATTACAGATATGGTTGAAAAGTGTAACTGTTGTGCAGACATTGGTACAGATCATGGATATATACCAATTTATCTTATTCAAAAGGAAATTTGCAATAAAGTTATAGCTTCAGATATCAACAAAGGTCCTATTGAAAAGGCTAAAAAAAATATAAAGTTAGAAGAATTAGAAAAATTTATTCAATGTAGGATTGGTGGAGGATTAACTACCATAAAACCTGGTGAAGTAAATTCAGCAATAATTGCAGGTATGGGAGGAAATCTTATAAGAGATATTATAGAAGAAAGTAAGGACGTATTCAAAAGCTTAGATTATCTTATTGTGCAGCCAGTACAAAATCCAGAGATATTAAGAGAACATATTTATACAGAGGGTTACGAAATATTAGAGGAAGACCTATGTATAGATGAAAATAAATATTATGAGATAATGAAAATAAAATATAATAATAAAATTCAAAAGGTAGATACTATTTTCTATGAAATAAGCAAATATCTGATAGATAATAAACATCCATTAATTAAAGAATATGTTGTAAAAAAGATAGACAAGTATGAAAAAATATGTCATGCTATTAGTGAAGATACTAAATTGGCAAGGAACAGAAGAAGAGAAGTGAAAGATAAAATTTATAGATTAAAGGAGTTGTTACTATGTCTTTAAAAGTGAAAGATATAAGCGAGATAATGGAAGAATATGCTCCTTTAAATTTAAAAGAAAGTTATGACAATGTAGGGCTTATGATAGGAGATCCAGAGTGTGAGGTTAAGTCTATTCTAGTAGCCTTGGATTGTACAATGAAGACAATTGAAGAAGCTGAAGAAAATAACTGTAATTTAATAATAACTCACCATCCTTTATTGTTTAGAAAACCAAGTAGTATAACTACAGAAACTCTTCAGGGAAGAAAAATTATGGAGATAATAAAGAATGGCATAAATCTATACTCTAGTCATACTAATTTAGATTCAACTGATTGTGGAATTAATGATTTAGCAATGCAACTGTTAGAGTTTAAAAACTATGATGTTATAGAGCCAAGTAGCATTAATGCTGGGGATAGACAGGTAGGCATTGGTAGAATTATAAATTTATCCAATCCAACTACCCTTGAAGAATTATGTGAAAAGGCAAAAGAAGCTTTTGAAATATGTACGTTAAAATATTCAGGAGAAGATCATCAAATTATAAAAAAAGTAGCTGTAATAAATGGTAGTGGAAGCGATTTCCTTATGAAAGCTAAAGCATTAGGTGCAGACTGCATTATTACAGGGGATACTACTTATCATTATGTTAGTGATTTACAAGAAGAAGGTATAAGTATTATAGATGTAGGGCATTTTGAATCAGAATGGCCTGGTATGAAAATTGTAGGAAAATGGTTAGAAAATAGAATAAGATTCATGGGATATAGTAATAATGTACTTATATCTAATGAAGCTGTTTCACCCTATAAGTATAAATAGAAATAGGCTTTTTGGCTTATTTCTATTTTTTATATAATTGATTAAATATAAGGAGGCTTATTTATGGATGATATAAAATTATTATTATTTTTACAAGAGAAGTACAATAAAGTGGAGGAAAATAATAAAATATTAAAGGATAATTCCTATATTAAAATATTAAGCAAAATGAAAGAGGATTTTAATAAATTAAAGAAAGAGTATATTAATGGGAAAAGTGAACTAGAGAATATTAGAAAAAAATATAAAGTATTAAATGAAGAAATAGAAGAGCTAAGAAAAGGAGTAGATGAAGACGAATATATTCTTTATAATAAATGTGGCAATGATTTAAAAATGATAAACACTTTGCAAGAGGAAATAGAAAGCAAAAATAAGAAAATAAATGAAAAAGAAAAAGAAGTAATGAGTATGTTAGAAAAAGAAGAAAAATTAAGTAAAGAGGTATCAACAGCAGAAAATATACTAAAAAAAATAAAGCATGAATTTAATAGTTATAAGGGAAGTGTAGAGAATAAGCTGCATGCAGCTAAAGAAGAACTTAAAACATATGAAAAGGAAATGAGTAGCATAAGAAGTAAGCTTCCATCAGATATATTAGAAGATTTTGATTACATAAAAAGTCAGAAGAAAGTTGCAGTAGCTCTTTTACAAAATGGTGTATGTGCAGGTTGTAAAATAAAAGTATCTTCATTAACAATAGATGAACTAAATAAGAAAAGTGGGATTGTGCATTGTGATAACTGTGGTAGGATATTGTGGAAGGAAGACTAGCTTGAGGTAAATCAGGTAATAAAAAAAGCTTTTTAAATACGGAAATTTATTTGCTTTTTAGCCTGTAATGTGTTATTATTTATCTTGCGAGTAAGCCAGACAGTCGCTGCTGCTGAAAATGCAGGAGAGGAAAGTCGGAGCTCCATAGGGCAGGGTGCTGGATAATACCCAGTCAGGGTGACCTGAAGGAAAGTGCAACAGAGATATACCGCCTAAGTTTACTTAGGTAAGGGTGGAAAGGCGAGGTAAGAGCTCACCAGCGCAATGGCGACTTTGCGGCTATGTAAACCCCATCTGGAGCAAGATCGAATAGGGAAGCATAAAGGGGCGGCCCGTCCCGCTTCCGGGTAGTATCGCTTGAGCCTATTGGTAACAATAGGCCTAGATAGATGACTGTTAAATACAGAACTCCGCTTACAGACTTAGTCGCATAATTTGTATAAAACACTACGTTTACACGTGGTGTTTTTTTAGTCTATAGTCTTTTTTCATCTTCAGAATAATAATCTTCCTCCTTATCTTTAAAACGTTCAAATAAATCCATTTATACAACTATATAAGTAAATAAAAAACTTTTTAAAATAAATTTTTTATTATATAAAAGTTAAAAGTGATAAATATATAAAATATTTCATATGTATACTTATAATATAATTTATGGTATAATTTATATGCTATATTATTTTTGAGGGGGAAACATAATAATGAAATCTATTTTAAAAAGACTAATATCCGTTGTACTTATGACAATCTTAGCTGTTTCCTTAGTTGGATGTGGTGCTAAACCAGAGCAAACTGCTAAGGACTTTTTAGATGCTATTAAACAACAGGACATTAATAAGGCAGCTTCACTTGTAAAAGATAATAATTCTAAAGAAGGATTAAAGTATGACAATAAAGAACAAGAAAAGATGGCAAAAGCTATTTTTTCTAAACTTGAGTATACTTTAGGTAAGATAGATAATAAGGGGGATACTGCTACAGTTAAAGCCTCTATTACATCATTAGATTTACCTAAAATAACAACAAAGTTGATGGCTGATTTACTTCCTACTATGATGTCTCAGGCACTTTCAGAAGAAAAAGTTGATGAAAAGAAACAAGAGGCTATGGTACTTGAACAGTTATTAAAGTCTGTAAATGATCCTAATGCTCCTAAAATTAAGAAAGATGTTGATATAAAATTAGTTAAAGTTGATAAGGAATGGCGTGTAGATGCTGATGAACAATTATTAAATGCAATAACTGGAGATATTGGTTCAGTACAAAAAAAGTTTGAAGGTAAATAAATATTTTATATAGGTTTAGATTAATTAAGTAAATTTAAAAGATTAAATATGAGTAAAAGGTATGTCCCAAAATATAAAGTGATTTATATTTTGGGACATACCTTTTACTAAATATTAAAATTAATCAGCAATTCTTTCTAACTTGTAGATAACTGGATGAAGACCATCATTACAACAACGTATAGCTACTCCATCTTGTTTTACATAAGGGTTATTTCCACCTGAAGCTAAAACAGAAACTGTGTCGGAGATACCCTTCCAAGCACCGTTACAAAAACCTTCTGGTTGAGCAGCGTTCTTTGATATGTATTCCTTGCCTTCTTCATTCTTAGCACAGACAACAGGAACATCATCTTTAGCATATTCTTTATGAATATCCTCAACCTTAATCTTCTTTAGCACTGTAATTTTTACAGCATAGTTTTTTGTGTTTTCCATATCAATTACCCCCAAATAAAAAATTATAGTATCCAATATATATATAATAGCTCAATTATTTACATAACACAAATTATTTTATGTTATAATTTGTGCTATTAAGGAGATAAAGATACCGTATCTAAGCCTAAAATTAGATAGTTTAAAGTCTTTTTAGAGTGTATTTATTTCTTGAATAAGGTAAATATTGTTACTGAGGGGTTCCTATGTTACAATGAAATAAAAAGCTACAGAAAATTGAGGTGATTTTATGGAATTGACAAATGAACCCATAATTACTATGAGGGATCTTAAGATGAGTTTTGGAGACAAACAGGTATTAAAGGGTATAAATTTAGATGTATATAAAGGGCAAATAATAGGATATATAGGTCCTAATGGAGCAGGAAAGAGCACTACAGTAAAAATTATGTTGGGGCTTATTGGAGGATATACTGGAGAGGTTAGTATACTTGGAAAGCCTATAAATGATGAGGATGTAGAATATAAAAGGAAGATAGGGTATGTTCCGGAAACAGCAGATATATATGATAATCTTACTGCAAAGGAATACTTGACTTTTATAGGGGAATTATATGGGTTAGATTATAATGACGTTGATAATAAGGCAAAAAACCTTATGACAATGTTTGGAATAGAACAGGTATATAATTCTAAAATTTCTTCTTATTCGAAGGGAATGAAACAAAAGGTTTTACTAATATCAAGTTTGATACACAACCCAGATATATTATTTTTAGATGAACCTTTAAGTGGATTGGATGCAAATAGTGTGATGATAGTTAAAGAAATTTTAGCAGAACTAGCGGGTGAAGGAAAAACCATATTTTACTCATCTCATATAATGGATGTTGTAGAGAAAATAAGTAATAGAATTGTTTTACTAAGTGATGGGCAAATAGTGGCAGATGGAAGTTTTGATGATTTAAAGCATCAATGTCAGGAAGGGACATTAGAACAGATATTTAATCAACTAACAGGTTTTAATAAATATAAAGAAATAGCAGAAGAATTTGTATCTATAGTACAAGGCAGGTCAGTAATATGAAAGAGTTTACAGTATTAAAAATTATAGATAAGTTCAAGTGGATTTTTGAGAAATCTGGTGTAGACTATAAAACTATGAGGAAAATTCTTCAGCTTAAGCTTACCATGGATGGAAGAAGAGTTCCTACTGTAATCAATAATTCTCAAAAAAAGAAAGAAGAAGAAAATGATAAAAATCAGTTTTTTAAATCGCTATGGATGTACGTATTATTAGGATTATTTTTAGTGGCGTTAGTAATATCAAATAAGAATATAATGTTTCAAATGAGCATATTTTTTGGTATATTAATGTTTATGCTTATTACAACTTTTATTTCTGATTTTTCATCTGTGTTATTAGACATTAGAGATAAAAATATTATATTTACTAAACCTGTAACGAGCAAAACTATTAATGCAGCTAAATTTATGCATATATTAATTTATATGTTTTATATAACCATTTCATTAACGGGAATTGCACTTATGGTATCAATTAAACATGGAGCTGCTTTTTTTATAGTTTTGTTATGTGAAATAATTTTGGTAGATATATTTATGATAGCACTTACAGCTTTATTATATGCTTTAATATTAAGATTTTTTGATGGAGAAAAGTTAAAGGATGTAATAAATTATGTTCAGATAATTTTAACAATAACAATAACTATAGGATATCAGTTTATAGGAAGATTATTTAATATTATTAATGTAAATGCAGTTTTTACACCTAAATGGTGGCAATATTTAATATGGCCTATATGGTTTGCTGCGCCTTTAGAGATGGTATTAAATAATAATTTTAATAATTATATTATAGGTTTATCATTATGTGCCATTATAGTACCTTGTGTGTCTATATTAATTTATATAAAGCTTGTGCCTAGTTTTGAAAGAAACTTACAAAAACTAAATAACAGTTCAGGGATAAATAAGAGTAAAAAGAATTTAGGAGAAACACTAAGTAGATTTGTTTGTTTTGATAATGAAGAGAGGACATTTTTTAAATTTGGTTACAATATGATAAAAAATGAAAGACAATTTAAATTAAAGGTTTATCCATCATTAGGACTTGCTATTGTTTTTCCATTCTTATTTCTGTTTAATACTATTTCTAAAACCGAAACTTTTAGTCAATGGTTAGCTTATATGCCTTCAACAAAATATTATTTTAATATATATTTTTCTGTTTTAAATTTACCTACTGTGGTTATGATGATGAAGTATTCAGAGAGGTATAAGGGAGCTTGGATTTATAGAACAATGCCTATTAAAAACGTAGCACCAGCTTTTAAGGGCGTGTTAAAGGCAATAGTGATAAAACTTATAGCTCCAATATATATATTTATATCAATTATATTTACGTTTATATTTGGAGTTAAGATTATTCCACATTTAGTTATAGGATTTTTTAATATGATGATATTTACAATTATGTGTTTTAAATTTATGGATAAAGATCTTCCGTTTTCTAAAAGCTTTCAAGCTACGCAAAATGGTGAAGGATTAATAGTAATACTTCTTTTGTTTGTATTGGCAGCTTTGGGTGGAATACATTATGGCATAGCATCAATTAATGCAAGTATTTATGTATATATATATATGGTAATAATGTTTGTAGCTACAGTGGTATATTGGAGAAAGTCCTTTAATATTCCATGGAGCAAAGTTATGAAATAATATGAGATTTAATAAATGTAATATTAATAGTATAATTAGGGTTATTGGCATTTGACAATAATCCTAAAATACGTTATTATTAAATTAGCAAATGCCAATAACGTATTTTAGGAGGAAAAGAATATGAGAATAGCGTTACCAACAATAGAAAACAAAATAAGTGGTCATTTTGGACATTGTCCATTATTTACAATTTATGAAGTGAATGAGGGGAAAATTTCAAATAAGAAGATTATTGAAAATCCAGGACATGAAAAAGTAAAGGTTCCAGTATATTTAAAAGAATTAAATATAGATGTAGTAATAGCAGGCAATATGGGAGAAGGTGCACAAAAGCTTCTTAAGGAAAATAACATGGAAGTTATACTTGGAGCTAATGGAGTGTGCGATGAAATAGTAGATAAATATTTAAAAGGTGAATTAAAATCAGTAGCTAGTACTTGTCATGGACATGATGGACATCATGGAGAAAATGGCCATCAATGCAAATGCAGATGTCATAATTAATAATTACTATAAATCTCTGCATATATGTTAAAAAGATAGTATAATGTTTGTAAAGAGGTATTTAGTTAACAATGCAGGGAGGAAACTTTTATGGTAAGGCCAACTAAATGTAGAAGAGTGGAGCATTTCCCCGAAAACACATATTTCACACCTGTTGGAAAGAGGAGATGTGAAATTGAAGAAGTAGTATTGAAGGTTGAAGAATTAGAGGCTATGCGACTAAAGGATGTTGAGGGATTAAATCAGGAAGAGTGTGCTGAAAAGATGGGAATATCCCGACAAACCTTCCAAAACATAATAGATGATGCTAGAAAGAAGGTTGCTATAGCTTTAACTATGGGGAAGGCTATTAACATAAGTGGAGGACATTATACAACTAATATATGCAAGTTTAAGTGTTTAGACTGTGGCAATGTATATGATGTAAACTATGAACAGGATAAAAATTTATGTCCATCTTGTGGTTCTAAGAATGTTCTTTGTAATAAAAAGGTGGGCTTTTGCCATAAATGGTGTAATAGATCAAGTGATTCTTAGGTTCAGGTGGAGTTTTCTTAAAAGAACTACCTTCTCCATCTGAACCTTATTAAGAGAGTTCTTAGGAGCTTCGCTTCTTAGAAATCCTTATCCTTTAGGGGAAGAACTTATCCAGGAGCGTAGCTATCGGATAAATTAAAAATGGATTATTTTAAGATAGTCAAAAGATTATTTTAAAATAATCCATTTTTGTGATTTATGCACAAAATTATGAATTAATTTATGTATAGAAATGATTTAAATATTTTACATGATCATATTTTCATAGAAAAGCTTTGAAATAGTAATATTTTATAGTTATAATGGAATAAATAATTATTAATTAATAATATATATTAAGTAAGGAGAAAATAATTATGCTAAGTATAACTAAGTTGCTATGCAATTCTTGTAACTTTGGAGATAGTTTAAGATATGAAAAAGGTGCAGGAGAATGTAAATGTGGAGTGAACTTTGGTAGAGGGCCTGTAGTAGTTTGGAACTGTACTAAGAAATGCAATTTGAAATGTGTACATTGTTATGCAAATGCAGAAAGTGAAAAATGTAATGAAGAATTAAGCTTAGAAGAGGCAAAAGTATTTATTAAAGATTTAAAAGATTTTAATGTGCCTGTAATATTATTTTCAGGTGGAGAACCTATGTTAAGAGAAGATTTTTTTCAAATACTAGATTTTACATCTAATCTTCAAATAAGAAGTACTATATCCACTAATGGAACAATGCTTTATAAGGATGTATGTAAAGATCTAAAGAAAATGAAGGTTGGATATGTAGGAGTAAGTTTAGATGGTACTGGAACAAAGCATGATGAGTTTAGAGGGGTTAAAGGATCTTTTGATAAAGCATTACGGGGAATAAGAAATTGTGTAGAAGTAGGGCAAAAGGTTGGGCTTAGATTTACTATAAATAAACATAATGTAGGGGGTATTGAAGATATATTTACATTAATAAAAGAAGAAGAAATTCCTAGAGTATGTTTTTATCATCTTGTTTATTCAGGAAGAGGAAGTAAGCTTGTGGATGAAGATATATCAAAAGAGGAAAGAAGAGAAGTTTTGGATTTAATTATGAGTAAATCTTTAGAGTTTGGGGAAAAGGTAGAGATATTAACTGTAGATAATCATGCAGATTCAGTATATCTATACCTTAAGGCTTTAGAAAGGTTTCCTGATAAAGCCCAGGATATATTAAGACTTATAAAAACTAATGGTGGAAATAGATCTGGAATGGCTTTTGGATGTGTAGATTATATGGGGAATGTTCATCCAGATCAGTTTACATGGCAACATAGTTTTGGAAATGTTAAAGAAGAAAAATTTAGTTCTATATGGAAAGATTCAAAACACCCTATTTTAAATGGATTAAGAGATAGAAAATCTTTACTCAAAGGAAGATGCAATAAGTGTAAATGGCTTTCTGTATGTAATGGGAATTTTAGAACCCGTGCAGAAGCAGTTACAGGTGACTTTTGGGAGGCGGATCCTGCTTGCTATCTTAAGAATAGTGAAATAGGACTGTAAGGGGGAAAGTTATGATAGTATCATGGAATACAACAAATAAATGCAATTTATATTGTAGCCATTGTTATAGAGAAGCTGGGGAAAAGCTTAAAGAAGAACTTAATACAGAAGAAGCTAAAAAACTTATAGAGGAAATACAAAAGGCAGGATTTAAAATAATGATTTTCTCAGGAGGGGAACCTCTTATGAGAGAAGATATATTTGAGCTTATAGAGTATGCTTCAGAAATAGGACTAAGGCCTGTACTTGGAAGTAATGGAACCTTAATTACTAAAAAGGTAGCAGAGAAGCTTAAATCTGTAGGCTTAATGAGCGTAGGCATAAGCTTAGATAGCTTAAATGCAGAGAAGCATAATAAATTTAGAGGGGATAAAAATGCATTTAGGGATACTCTTTTAGGAATGAAAAATTGTAGAGACATAGGATTGAGATTTCAAATACATACTACAGTTATGGAGTGGAATAAAGATGAAGTAATTCCTATTACAGATTTTGCTGTAGCTATGGGAGCTTCAGCCCATCATATTTTCTTTTTAGTTCCTACAGGAAGAGGGGAAAATATAGAGGAAGAAGTTTTAAATAGGGATGAATATGAAAGTTTACTTAAGGATATAATGAATAAACAGCAGGAAGTAGAAATTGAGATAAAACCAACCTGTGCACCTCAGTTTATAAGGATAGGGGAAAGCATGGGTATGAAGCTTAGATTTAAAAGGGGATGTCTTGCTGGCATTAGTTATTGCATTATAAGCCCTAAAGGAGATGTTCAGCCCTGTGCTTACTTAAATAGAGTAGCAGGAAATGTTAAAGATACTTCATTTAATTATATATGGCAGAATAGTAGCATATTTAAGGAACTTAGAACACAGGATTATAAAGGAAGCTGTGGAGTATGTAAATTTAAGCATAATTGTGGTGGATGTAGAGCAAGAGCTGCTTATTATAATAATGGGGATTACATGGCAGAAGAAGGTCTTTGTATTTACTCTAATAAATAATTAGGAGGAGTAAAATGGATAGTATAGATAAAAAGCTTTTAACCTTACTGCAAGAGGGAATAGATATAGAAGAAAGACCATTTTTGGCTATAGGAGAAAAAATTAATATAACAGAAGATGAAGTAATAGATAGAATTAAGAAGTTAAAAGAAAGTGGATATGTAAGAAGGTTAGGGGGAATATTCGATTCGAAAAAAATGGGATATACCAGTACATTGTGCGCAATAATTGTACCAGAAAGTAAAATAGAATATGTTGCTAAAATCATAAATAAGTATGATGAAATAACTCACAATTACATAAGAAATAATAGATATAATATGTGGTTTACTATAATAGCATCATCTAAGGATAGAATAGACCAAATAATAAGAGAAATAAAGAAAGAAGCTGGTATATTAAATCTAATAAGTTTGCCATCTAATAGATTATTTAAAGTAAAAGTTACTTTAAATTTAGGAGGAACAAAAAATGCTTAATGCTCTTGATAAGGAAATAATAAAAAGGCTTCAAGAAGATATAATTATAGAAAAAGAACCTTTTAAAAGTATGGCTAAAGAACTAAATGTAGGAGAAGAGAAAATAATTGAAAGAATAAAATATTTAAAAAATATAGGTGTACTTAAAAGAATAGGAGCAGTTCTTCATCATAGAGAGGCAGGATTTAAGGCTAATGCTATGGTAGTATGGTATGTACCTAGTGGAAGAGTAGAATGTATAGGGAACTATTTAGCTAAGTTACCACAGGTAACTCATTGCTATGAAAGGGTTACTTGTGAAAATTGGAAGTATAATCTTTTTACAATGATTCATGGAAAAACAAAAGAGGAATGTGAAAAGTTAATAGAAGGGTTAGCTAAAGAAATTAATATAAATGACTATGATATACTTTATAGCACAAGGGAACTAAAAAAGAGTAGTATGAAGTATAAAGATTTATCTGATGGATCAAGTATTCTTTTTAAGTAAACTACATCTTAAATTAGGAATCACTTGATAATAAATTAAGAGGTAATGGAGTAATTGTTTTACTTTATTACCTCTCAGGTTTTAAATGATAGCCATTCATCTCGAATTGATTTTTATTATAACAATATATAGATAATAGATATGTTACTCCAATTATACATATTAAGGCTAATATTTTCAAACTATAATTAGAATAAACGAAGTAATGCTGCTGTATATGATTATCACCTATCACTAATTCATCAAATTTAATTATAGGTTTACTTATGGTATAAAGTATTATGTTTTGTGAAATATTATTTATTTTTCCTAATAATCGATTATATGTTATAGAATTTTGTATATGAATCATTATAAATTCACTTATAATAGAAAGACATCCAAAAGGAGCAATTAATATTAATGAACCTACTCCAGCTGCAGCTATATTTTGTCCCATTATAGTTTCTATAAAAAATATAAAAGAGAATGTAGCAACACAGGTAAACATATTTATAAATAGCCAATTTAAAATTAAAGAAAAGGGTTGTTCTATCATCCATTGTAAATTAATAAAATATACTTATAACAACAAAGGTTATTATAAAAGGTAAAGTTATAGCTAGTATTCCTGTAAGCCATTTAGTTTTTATAACTTCTGATCTTTTAAAAGGCATAGAAGCTATAAGAGAATAAGTAGAACTATTTCGTTCACTTTGAAATAATATTATTGCTAAAACTATAGTTAAAGCAATAACTCCAAAAATCCATGGATCAAATTCATTTAATGAATTATTAAACCAATATTTTTCATACAGATTATAATCAATAATCCTATAATTAGAATCTCCAGCGGCACGCTGTAAAACAGATTGCTTATAAGATTTTAAATAAGTTAAACTTGAGATAATACTTATGATTTTAAATACTATAAGATCTAAAAGAATCAGCAAAAATCCATTTAGCATTTCGCCAATCTTTATAAAATAATGGATTATGCCAAAGATTTTTCATGTTTTACACCCTCCTCTGTAGAATAAATAAACATATCTTCAAGACTTAAATCTAATTCGTCAACAAATAGTGCGCCTTTATTTAATAGTTTACTAACCAATTCTTTAGAATATTTTTTAGTGATTATATAATTTACTTTTCCTATGCTTTCCATAGTTAAAACTTCAGGTCAATATACTATATCCTCTGGTAGAGCATCTTTAAATACAACTTGAAGCTTTTTTATACTGTTTTTCATATCCTCTATGTTATTTATATAATCTATTTTTCCACCATTTATAAAGGCTACTGTGTCGCATATTCTCTCTAAATCAGATAGATGGTGAGAAGATATAAACACCGTAGTTCCCCTTTCAGCTACATCATCTAAAATTATATTAATAACCTTTTTCTTTATAATTGGATCAAGACCTGAAGTAGGTTCGTCTAGAACCAATATTTCTGGCATAGTACTTAAATTTAGCATCTGGTATTATAACAGAAAGATATTACACAGATACAGCTAAGTATTCTAGGTTAAAATTTCATGTAAATTTAAGAATTATTTATTAAATAATAAAAGGGCAACTTAGCTAAGTTGCCCTTTGTATAATTATTATTTTATTTCTACATTTTCAGTTGTTTTAATTGCATTTTCCATAGTTGATTGTAAGAACTTAAAATAATCCATGGAATTTGAGTCAGTTAATGTTGGCATTTTAACAGTTATGTTTGAATCATTTAATTTTGTTAAAGATGTATTAAAGTTAATAGTCATACCAACTGTACCCTTAACACTTGGATCACCCATTTTTGATAAATCAAGCTTAAAGTCCATTACGCCTTCTTCATAAACAGTTCTACCTTTGTCATCTAAGTAGTATTTAATTTGGATACCATCTTTTCCTAATAGTTCCATAGCTGAGAAGCCTTCTACAAACTTGCTATAAGCTAATTTGTTAGCTGGCATATTAGCTAAGAATTCATTAAATCCTTTATCAAATTCTTTTTCGAATTCAGCTTTATCTTTTGCTTTGTTAGGAGAATCCACTGAATCTATACAAACATTTAAGTAAGCTTTGATAAAGTCCATTACTTCTTTTTGTTCAACAAAGTTTAAAGCATTGTTTCCTGTATAAGCTAAAAACGCTTTTAAAGTTTCGTTATTTAAAGTTATTTGATAGCCAGTAGCAGTTCTGCCATCAGGAATAGTTTTAGTACCTAATTTTGTTACTATATTAAAGTTAGGATTGTATCCAGCCACATATTTTAATCCTAATTTTTCAAAAGTGCTCTTGTTTTTTTCTATAAAGCTTGTAATTTTAGCATAATCCATTTTAGGAGTAGTAACATCTTTTGAATTACCATCTAATTTATCCATAGCTGACATATCAAGAACCATATATTCCTTACCCTTTAATGCAGCCATGCTTGGATCTGCTGCTGTAAGATCAGTTAATTCTTTAGGTAAACCGTATATTAATTTAAATGCTGGATCAGCAGGTTTTGAAGCGTCCATATCTATCCACATAGGGAATTTTATAGGTTTTGCAGCCATAAAGCCACCTAATTTTATTGTACTAGATACTTCTTCTTTCATTTTTGTATCAGATTCACTTTGAAGTTTTCCAGTCATGTCCATAGTTATAGTATCTCCTACAGTGGATATGACTTGATTAAATCCATTTTGTGCTTCAGCAGGAAGGTCTTTTGCTGAGAATTTAATTGTATAACTTCCAGCCATTTCACAGGATTTAACTTCTTCTGCTGAACATACCTTAGTTAAAAATTCTTGTCCATCTTTTGTTTTTGAAACTGTATTGTTTAGTGTGCTTTCAATTGCCTTACTAACAGAACCTTCAAGACCTAATATATAGTGATTTGTATATTCTGTAGAAGTTAAGTATGATTGTTGTTTTGAAAAATCTTTTCCATTAGTTAAAATTATTGGAGCATTTAATTTAGCAGCTAGTACACTTCCTGCAAGTGCATCACCAAAGCCTTCACCTGAAGCAACCACTGTATTAGAAGATTTTAAATCAAAAGCTCTGTTTATTAATAAGTTTGTTTCATATTTATTATTACCAGCTATTCTAATAATGTTGTTGTCTTTTAAATTAGGGTTAATAGCTTTTACTTCATTTACAATATTTTGTGATACTAAATTTTCCGCACCTATTACATAAACTTTTGAAGGTTGAATTTTATTTAACTCAGCTTTTAACTCTGTGGAAAGTTTATCCTTGTTAGTCATTATTAAAGGATATTCTTTTATAGCTGAAATATTAGAAACACTTAAAGCGTCTGCGAAACCAGCAGAACTAACAATAAATACAGGGGTTCCTTTACTTATTGTTAGCTTATTTAATATTTTACTGCTTGTTTCAAATCTATTTTTTCCAGCTAATCTTTCAGTATTAAATCCAAGTTTTTTAATTTCTGATTCAATATCTTTATTTACGGAATATTCTCCGCCTAATATATATACCTTACCAGATTTATTTAGGTGTTTTTGAATGTATTCAAATGTTTCTTTACTTCCGTCTTTAGTGGAATCAGTAAGAAGAATAGGAGCATTGATCTTTTTAGCAAATAAGCTAGCTGCTAAAGCATCATATGGACCTTTGCCACTACATAAAATTACGTTATCTACATTACCATTATAAATTTGATTAGCTATGGCAACCGCTGTGTTATAACGATTTGATCCGCCTAATCTATTATCTACCTTTGCACTAACATTAAATGCAGTCGTTGTAAGAACGGCAGCTAATGTAGCTGAAGCAACAATTGACTTGATTTTTTTCATATAAATCTCTCCTCTTATAACAAATTATCTTTGCTTATAAAATATATTACTTTAAATCCATTATAATGCAATGGTTACCTAGGTATCAATAGATTTATGATAAATTTAAGGTATGTATATTTTAAGACTTTTAATCCTTTTATATTTTACCTCTTGTATTTTAAAAACTATATTCTCATATTCTACAGTTCTTTCATCAGTATTATTTGGGATAGTACCTAAAAGGTTAACAACAAAGCCTCCTATAGTATCTGCGTGTTCTGAAGGTAATTCTAAATGAAGAGAATCGTTTATATCATCAATAGAAATAAGACCATCTACTAAATAAGTGTGAGCATCTATTTCCTTTATGTATTCTCTCTTTTCATCATATTCATCAAAAATATTTCCTACAATCTCCTCTAAAATATCCTCCATAGTTACAATACCAGAGAATCCGCCATATTCATCTATTAATATAGCTATATAATTTTTAGTTTTTTGAAGTTCTTTAAATAATTCATCTATTGCTTTAGTTTCAGGAACAAAAAAAGCAGGTCTTAGAAGCTTTTTTATAGAATCTTCTTTTAAGGAGTTATGCCTAATATTAAAAAATAAATCCTTAATATACAAAATTCCTATTATATTATCAACATCTTCTTCGTATACTGGAATTCTTGAATATTGTTCTTCTAAAATTTGATCAATAAGTTCATTCAATGGAGTATTTATATCTATAGTAAAAACATTTGGTCTAGGTGTCATAATTTCTTTAGCTAAAGTATCATCAAAGTCAAATATACCATTTATCATTTCTTTTTCTGTTTGTTTTATAACTCCTGTTTCTTCTCCTACTTCTATCATCATTTTTATTTCTTCTTCTGAAACATCTTCTTCAATAGAATCACTATCTATGCCAAAAAGTCTTATAAGAATGTTAGTAGACCATGTTAGTATTTTAACAAATGGCAAGGTGATTTTTGAAAAAAATATTATAGGTTTAATTACAAACATAGCTACTTCATCAGAATGATGAAGTGCCAATCTTTTTGGCAACAATTCACCAAGGACTAATGTTACATAGGATAATATAACTGTTACTAATATTAAAGATATTTGATTACTAGCAGGAACATTTAGCGCTTTTAGCCATGCAGATAAAGGTTGAGAAATATTTGTTGCAGCAGAAGCACTAGCTAGAAATCCTGATATAGTAATTCCAACCTGAATAGTAGCTAAAAATTTACTAGTTTCTTTTGTTAATTCCAATAACAGCTTTGCTTTATCATTATTATCTTCTTCTGCCAAATGTGATAGCTTAGTTTTGTTTAAAGATACTATAGCCATTTCAGAGGCAGCAAAAAAAGCATTAACTCCAATTAATAATAATATAAAAAATAAATCTAATAAGATACTATTTGAATTACCATTCATTAGTAGAAACCGCCTTTCTACAGTATATATAATTATATTTTTGCTTAGAATGAGTATATTATTCCTTATATAATATAAAAAGATTACTTTCCACTTTTTTATAAGTAGAATAAATGTAAGCTTTAGAGTAAAATTATTTATAGGTAAATGAGTTTATGATTTAGGGATGGTGATTATATGGTTACTATAAACGTATGTGTAGGAAGTGCTTGTCATTTGAAGGGTTCTTACAAAGTAATAAGGGAATTACAAAAACTTATTGAAAGCTATAAAGTAACAGATAAGGTTGAACTTAAAGGCGCATTTTGCTTGGGTAATTGTACGGAAGGCGTTTCTGTAAAAATAGATGACAAAATTTATTCAGTAAATGAGAGTAATGTGGAAAGTTTTTTTAAAGAACAGGTTTTAGGGAGGATACAGCAATGAGTCACATGAATTTTTCTAGGGCTAATTGTAAAAACTGTTATAAGTGTTTACGATCATGTCCAGTTAAGGCTATAAAATTTAAAAATGAACAGGCAGAAATAGTGGAAGAAAGATGTATAAGCTGTGGTCATTGTTTAGCTATATGTCCGCAAAATGCAAGAAATATAACTAGTGATTTAGATCTTGTTAGAAATGCTGTAAGAGATGGTAAAAGAGTAGTTGGCAGTATAGCACCTTCTTTTGCTGGATTTTTTAGAGGTAGGGAAGGAAAATTAATCGCAGCATTAAAAAAGATGGGATTTTATGATGTAGAAGAAACAGCTGTAGGAGCAGAGGTAGTAACGGAATTATATAAGGATTATATAAACGAAAATAAATTAGAAAATTATATAACAACCTGCTGTCCATCAGCTAATTATCTTATAGAAAAGTATTTTCCAAAATTGATTCCATATATAATACCTATAGTATCACCAATGATAGCTCATGGTAAAATTCTTAAAGATATTTATCAAAATGACAGTTTTACTGTGTTTATTGGTCCTTGTGCAGCTAAAAAAGTTGAAGCAGATAGTTATAGTGAAGATCCAAGGCCTATCGATGCAGTATTAACCTATGAAGAAATACAAAAGTGGATTGAGGAAGAAAATATTAATATAGATGAATTAGAAGAAGATAGTGTTAGTAGTATGGCGTTTAAAACAGGTAGAGGTTACCCTATACATGGAGGAATTATAAAGGCAGTAGGGGATTTACCTGCATTAACTAATTTTGATAAATTATCAGTAAGTGGTATGGAAGAATGTATAGAACTATTAAATAGTATAGAGCAAGGAAATTTAAATAAAGTATTAGTAGAAATAAGTGCTTGTAAAGGAAGTTGCATAGGAGGACCTAACAGAATTAGAGATAGAAAAGAATATTTTGAAAGAATGACATGGGTAAAAAAATACATAGAAAAAAAGGAAATGCATATAAAGGAAAATGAAAAGATAATAGATACGCCAAAGGGTATAGATTTTTATGCTAATTTTAAGGATAAAAGTATTTTAAATGAAAATCCATCAGATGAAGAAGTAGAAAAAATAATGAAAAGCATGGGAAAATACAGTGTTGAGGATGAACTAAATTGTGGAGTATGTGGCTATGATACCTGTAAAGAGAAGGCAAAGGCTATCTACAATGGCATGGCAGAACCTACTATGTGTTTGCATTATATGAGGAGTAAAGCAGAAAATATAACAAATGTTATATTTGAGAATACAGCTACTTGCATAATATTATTAGATGGGAATTTAAAAATTAAAGAAATCAATCCAGCAGGAGAAGAAGTTTTCTTAGTTAAAGGCAATAATGTAAAAGATAAGCCTATTTCTATATTAATGGGCGATGAAGATTTTAGATATGTAATAGAAACGGGAAAAAGAATTATAGGAAAGAAAATAGCAGTACCCCAATATAATGCAGTATTTATTGAAAATATTGTGTATTTGCCTAAGCAGGATGTAATAATGGCTTCCATGGTAAATATAATGCAGGAAGAAAAAAATAGGGAAGAATTAATTAAAGTAAAAGAAAACACTTTAAATGCAGCTCAAGAAGTTATAGATAAACAGATGAGGGTTGCTCAAGAAATAGCTAGTCTTTTAGGAGAAACTACAGCTGAAACAAAGATTATTTTATCAAAGCTTAAAAAAGTAGTGGAAGGAGAAGAAGGTGAAATAAGATGAGTTTATTTGTAGATGTATCCTTTCAAAGCTTAATAAAATTTGAAGAAGAGTTATGTGGAGATAGAGTAGAAATAGTAAGGCTTTCAGATAGCACTATAATAGTTATGGCTGATGGATTAGGCAGTGGAGTTAAGGCTAATATATTATCTACTTTAACTACAAAAATTTCAGCAACGATGTTAAGAGAAGGGGCAAATATATATGAAACTGTAGATACCATAGTAAATACTCTTCCTGTATGCAAGGTAAGGAGAATAGCTTATTCAACCTTTACATTAATAAAAATATATGATGATGGAAGAGTGTATTTAGCAGAATATGATAATCCGCCAATATTTATAATTAGACAAGGAATAATGATGAATATAGATAAAAAAGAAATAGTGATAAATGATAGAAAGGTATATGAAAGTAAATTTTATGTACAACCAGGAGATGTATTAACTGTAGTTAGTGATGGAGTAATTCATGCAGGCCTTGGAAATATAATGAATCTAGGATGGAACTGGGATAATGTATGTGATTATTTAGAGAGAAGTACAAAAGATAAAAAAGATGCACAGAGTATAACAAAGGATTTAGCTGAAGTGTGTTGGGAGCTTTATGGAGGAATGCCAGGAGATGATACAACCATAGTTACTATGAAGATAAAGACTCCAGAATGTGTGAACTTATTTACAGGTCCGCCTAAAGATAAAAGTAAAGATGGACAGGTTGTAAAAGATTTTATAAAGAGTTATGGTAAAAAGATAATATGTGGAGGAACTGCTGCAAATATTCTTCAAAGAGAGCTAAATAGGCCACTAAATGTGAATTTGGATTTTGAATGTAAGGATATACCGCCTACAGCTAATATGGAGGGGATAGATCTAATAACGGAAGGGGTTATAACTCTTAGTAGGGTTGTAGAAATGATTAAGGAGTATAAAAAATCAATTTTATCTCCAGGATATTATTATGATATATCAGGTAAAGATGGAGCTTCAAAGCTTACTAGAATACTTTTAAATGAATGTACTCATTTAACTATATGGCTTGGAAAAGCGGTAAATCCTGCTCATCAAAATCCAGATTTACCTATGGATTTAAGCATAAAATTAAATATTGTTAATGAAATAGCTCAACTTTTAAAAGGGTTAGGGAAGCAGGTTGAAATTAAAGAAGTTTAGAGAAGTGAAGAGTGAAGAATAAAGGAAGTTATTTTTAACAAAGGCATAAGCCAATATGGGCTTATGCCTTTTGATTGTCTATAAATAAAACCACCTGCTATGCAGGCGTGTTCAGAAAAGCTTAAGCGTTGAAAAAAAAATACCTCACCTTGATAGAATAGATATGGTT
>NZ_JHVC01000010.1 GCF_000619945.1 Clostridium lundense DSM 17049
CGAAAGAGGTCAGGTATTAGCAGCACCAGGATCAGTACACCCACACAAGAAATTTGTAGGTCAGGTATACGTATTAAAGAAAGAAGAAGGTGGAAGACACACTCCATTCTTTAACGGATATAGACCACAGTTCTACTTCAGAACAACAGACGTTACAGGATCAATCAAATTACCAGAAGGAACAGAAATGGTAATGCCTGGAGACCACATTGATATGGATGTTGAATTAATCACTCCAATCGCAATGGATGAAGGATTAAGATTCGCTATAAGAGAAGGCGGAAGAACAGTTGGTTCAGGAGTTGTTACTACTATAGTTGAATAATACATTTTATAGAATGTATTTCCTGATATGATGTAAAAAAGAAGAGTGACTCTCACTCTTCTTTTTTACAAAATATATGTTATAAATTGTACAATTTATAAAAAGTTTAGTATAAGCAATATAATAAATAAAAGTAAAATAAAAAACTACTTGTCAAATTAAAAAAAATATTGTATACTATAGAAGTTGTAATATGGTAACGGCGATGAGGCAAGAGGTTGCCGGGCTTCCGGGTAATTCTTGACTGAGTGAGCTATGGTCTTGAACCAAGCGACGGTTATTCTGTGTGGTGTTTTTTGCGTTTTACATAATGCAACACCAGGAACAGTTTACAGAATACATCCGCTGTTGTGCGTATGAAGTAAAGCATGCAGGAAAAAGGAGGGAAACTAAAATGGCAAAACAAAAAATAAGAATAAGATTAAAGGCGTTTGATCATACAATATTAGATCAATCAGCTGAAAAAATTGTAGAAACTGCAAAATCATCAGGAGCAAAGGTAGCAGGACCAGTTCCACTACCAACAGAAAAAGATGTAATAACAGTTTTAAGAGCTCCACATAAATATAAAGATTCAAGAGAGCAGTTTGAAATCAGAACACATAAGAGATTAATAGACATAATCAGTCCTTCACCAAAGACTGTAGATTCATTAATGAGATTAGATTTACCAGCAGGTGTTGACATTGAAATAAAATTATAATTGTAATAGATTGACCTATTACGAACTATTATGACCGCAATGTGGTCCGCTAATATGTTGAGGAGGTGTAGAGAACAATGAAAAAAGCTATAATAGGTAAAAAGCTTGGTATGACACAGATATTCGATGAGAATAATAGAGTAGTTCCTGTTACTGTTATTGAAGCAGGTCCATGTGTAGTTGTTCAGAAAAAAACTACAGAAAAAGATGGATATGAAGCAATACAGATTGGCTTTGGAACAATAAAAGAAAAATTAGTTAATAAGCCATTAAAAGGACACTTTGCTAAAGCAGGTGTTGAATTTAAGAGAATGCTTAAAGAGTTCAAACTTGAAAATTCAAATGAATATCAAGTTGGACAGGAAATAAAAGTAGATATGTTCCAATTAGGAGAAAAAGTTGATGTATCAGGAGTTTCTAAAGGTAAGGGATTCCAGGGTACAATAAAGAGATGGAATGGACACAGAGGACCTATGACACACGGTTCTAAATTCCATAGAGCAGTTGGTTCAATGGGTGGTTCATCAGATCCATCAAGAACTTTCAAAAATAAAAAGATGCCTGGACATATGGGTAATGTAAATACAACTGTATTAAATTTAGAAGTTGCAAAAGTAATTGCAGAAAAGAACCTAATTTTAATTAAAGGTGGAGTACCAGGACCAAATAAAGGTTTTGTAGTAATAAGAAATTCAGTAAAAGCTTAATTTTCTGTAGAAAGGAGGATACAGGATGTCTACAGTAGGATTATTTAATAAAGAAGGACAAAAAGTTGGGGATATCCAGCTTGCAGATAACGTATTTGGTGTTGAAGTTAATCAGTATGCTTTACATCAAGTAGTTGTAGCACAGTTAGCAAATAAAAGACAGGGAACTCAATCAGCAAAAACAAGAGCTGAAGTTTCTGGTGGTGGAATAAAACCTTGGAGACAGAAGGGAACTGGTAGAGCAAGACAAGGTTCTACAAGATCACCTCAATGGATACATGGTGGTATAGTATTTGCACCAAAGCCAAGAGATTATAGAGTATCAATTCCAAAGTCAATGAGAAGAGTTGCAATGAAATCAGCTCTTACATCAAAAGTACAAGACAATCAATTAATAGTTTTAGAAAGTCTTGAATTAGATGCTCCTAAGACAAAAGAAGTAGTTAAAATGTTAAAAGCTTTAAATGCTAATAAAACATTAATAGTTACTGCTGACTCAAATGAAAATGTATATAAATCAGCAAGAAATATTGAGGGAGTATGTGTACTTCCTGTTAATAACTTAAATGTTTATGACATTTTAAAGTATGAAAAGTTTATAGTAACTAAAGATGCTGTATCAAAGATTGAGGAGGTGTATGCATAATGAAGCTAACAAATTATGATATAATCAGAAGACCTGTTATAACTGAAAAGAGTATGGCTTCTATGACTGATAAGAAATACACCTTTATCGTTGATAAGCATGTAAATAAGTGCCAGATAAGAAAAGCTATAGAAGAAGTTTTCGGAGTAGAAGTTGCTGAAGTAAAAACTGCAAACTACTTAGGAAAAAACAAAAGAGTAGGAGTTCATTTCGGAAAAAGACCAGATTACAAAAAAGCTATCATTAAATTAACTGAAGGTAGCAAAGCTATTGAGTTCTTTGAAGGAATGTAATCTCTAGTGAATATAAATAAAGCGCTATTGGTTGTAAGCCAGATAAGCTCAAGATAAGGAGGTAACAAAATGGCTGTTAAAGGTTTTAAACCTACTACCCCTGCTAGAAGACAGATGACTGTATGTACATATAGTGAAATCACAACAGATTCACCAGAAAAGTCACTTCTAGTAGCATTAAAAAATACTGGTGGTAGAAATAATAATGGTAAAATAACTGTTCGTCATCGTGGTGGCGGAGCTAAGAGAAAATATAGATTAATAGATTTTAAGAGAGATAAGGATGGTATTCCAGCAAAAGTTGCTACAGTAGAATACGATCCAAATAGAACAGCATTCATAGCACTTGTTGTTTATGCCGATGGAGAAAAGAGATATATCATAGCTCCAGACGGATTAAAAGTTGGAGATACAGTTTACTCAGGTCCAGAATCAGATATAAAGGTTGGAAACTGTCTTCCACTTAAGAACATACCAGTTGGTACATTCGTTCACAACATAGAATTATCAAAAGGTAAAGGTGCTCAGCTTGTTAGATCAGCTGGAAGTTCAGCTCAGTTAATGGCTAAAGAAGGCGATTATGCAACATTAAGACTTCCAAGTGGTGAAATGAGATATGTAAGAATAGAATGCAGAGCAACAATAGGAACAGTTTCAAACTTAACAAGTGAAATTGTTAATATTGGTAAAGCTGGTAGAAAGAGACACATGGGCTTCAGACCTACAGTTAGAGGTTCTGTAATGAATCCTAATGACCATCCACATGGTGGTGGTGAAGGTAGATCACCAATTGGACACCCAGGTCCACTTACTCCATGGGGTAAACCAGCTCTTGGATACAAGACAAGAAAGCATAAAAAATACTCTGATAGATTTATTATTAAGAGAAGAAATGACTAATTTGAAGAGAATATCTCTATTCTCTTCAATAGTTGTTAATAAGGTTTATATGAAGGGAGGCCAATTAAGTTGAGTAGATCCATTAAAAAAGGACCTTTTGTTCATGAAGGGCTTTTAAAGAAAATAAACGAGATGAATAAAATTGGTGAAAAGAAAGTAATAAAGACATGGTCAAGAAGTTCAACTATTTTTCCACAGATGATAGGCCACACTATAGCTGTACATGATGGAAGAAAACATGTTCCTGTATATATTTCAGAAGACATGGTTGGACATAAATTAGGAGAGTTCGTATTAACTAGAACATTTAAAGGCCATGTAGATAAGACAGAAAAGTCATCTGGCTCAAGATAGTGCAGGAAGGAGGTAATAGTCAATGGAAGCTAAAGCAATAGCTAAGTATGTGAGAATGTCCTCAATGAAAATAGGGATCGTTCTTGATTTAATAAGAGGTAAAAATGTAAATGAGGCTTTTGCAATATTACAATATACACCAAAAGATGCGGCTGTAGTAGTTAATAAGGTTTTAAAGTCAGCTGTAGCTAACGCTGAAAATAATTTAAATTTAGATACAAATAGATTATACGTTGCTGAAGCTTACGCTTGTGAAGGACCAATATTAAAAAGATTTCAGCCACATGCACAAGGTAGAGCGTTTAGAATAAACAAAAGAACTAGTCATGTTACTTTAGTTGTTAAGGAAAGAGCTTAAAAGAAGGAGGGAAATAGATGGGACAGAAAGTACATCCACACGGCTTAAGAGTTGGAGTTATAAAAGATTGGGATGCTAAGTGGTATGCTGATAAGAAGAATTTTGCAGATAATTTAGTTGAAGATAATCTTATAAGAGAATATGTAAAGAATAAAGCTTACTCAGCTGGAGTTTCAAAAATTGAAATCGAAAGAGCTGCAAAGAGAGTAAAGCTAAATATATACACTGCTAAACCAGGTATGATAATCGGAAAAGGCGGTCAAGGAATTGACGCTTTAAAGAAGGAACTTTTAACTTTAGTTAAAGATGATAAAAATGTTTTAATAAACATTGTAGAAGTTAAAGCACCAGAAACTAATGCACAGTTAATGGCAGAAAACGTAGCTCAACAGCTTGAAAAGAGAATATCATTCAGAAGAGCTATGAAACAAACAATTCAAAGAGCAATGAAATCAGGAGTTAAGGGAGTTAAGACTTCTTGTTCAGGAAGACTTGGCGGAGCTGATATTGCTAGAACAGAACAGTATCATGAAGGAACAATTCCTCTACAGACTTTAAGAGCTGATATAGATTACGGCTTTGCAGAAGCTGATACTACATATGGAAAAATTGGAGTAAAAGTATGGGTATATAGAGGTGAAGTTCTTCCAGCTAAGAAAGAAATAAAGGAAGAAGTTAATGCATAAGGAAGGAGGAATATGACATGTTAATGCCTAAAAGAGTTAAACATCGTAAGGTACAACGTGGCAGAATGAAAGGTAAGGCTACAAGAGGTAACTTTATAGCATATGGTGATTTTGGTATTCAAGCTACAGAATGCGGATGGATTACAAGTAATCAGATAGAATCTGCCAGAATAGCTATTAATAGATATATAAAAAGAGGAGGAAAACTTTGGATAAAGATTTTCCCAGACAAACCAGTTACTGAAAAACCTGCTGAAACACGTATGGGTTCCGGTAAAGGATCACCAGAATACTGGGTAGCAGTTGTAAAGCCTGGTAGGGTATTATTTGAATTAACAGGTGTTGATGAAAAGGTTGCAAGAGAAGCTATGAGACTTGCTGCACATAAACTTCCAGTATCAACAAAGTTTGTTAAGAGATCAGATTTTGAAGAAATGGGTGGTGAAATCAATGAAGGCTAGAGAATTACAGGAATTAAGAAAAAGTAGTCCTCAAGATTTAACAGGTAAATTAAATGATCTTAAGGGCGAATTATTTAACCTTAGATTTCAGTTAGCTACTGGTCAATTAGAAAACCCAATGAGAATAAGAGAAGTAAAGAAATCTATAGCCCAGATTAAGACCATCCTTAGAGAAGAAGAACTAAGGAACTTTGAGCAGTAAAATTGAAGGGAGGTTTGTCCTGTGGAAAGAGCAAATAGAAAGACAAGAATAGGTAAAGTTGTTTCTGATAAAATGGATAAAACTGTTGTTGTTGCAGTTGAAACTAAGGTTCGCCATCCACTATACGGAAAAACTGTAAACAGAACAACAAAGTTTAAAGCTCATGATGAAAATAACGAAGCTAAAGTTAACGATAGAGTTTTAATAATGGAAACAAGACCTCTATCAAAGGATAAGAGATGGAGAATTGTGGAAATCGTTGAAAAAGCTAAATAGTGTTAGAAAGCTGAAAGGAGGGTATTTTAATGATTCAGCAGCAAACTATGCTAAGAGTTGCAGATAACTCTGGTGCTAAAGAAATTATGTGTATAAGAGTACTAGGTGGTTCCAAGAGAAAATGGGGTAACATCGGAGATATAATAGTTGCTAGCGTTAAAAGTGCAACACCAGGCGGTGTTGTTAAAAAAGGCGATGTTGTTAAGGCAGTAGTTGTAAGATCTGTAAAAGGTTTAAGAAGAGCAGATGGTTCATACATCAGATTTGATGAGAATGCCGCTGTTATAATAAAAGATGATAAACAGCCAAAAGGAACTCGTATCTTCGGACCTGTTGCAAGGGAGCTAAGAGATAAAGATTTTACAAAAATATTATCACTAGCACCTGAAGTTCTATAAGATAGGGAGGTGGCTTAAATGCAGAATAAAGTACATGTTAGAAAAAAGGATACAGTAATGGTTATATCCGGAAAAGATAAGGGAAAAATAGGTGAAGTTTTAAGCGTATTCCCTAAGCATAATAAAGTATTAGTTAAAGGTGTTAACGTAGTTACTAAACACCAGAAACCAAATAGAGAAAATATGCAAGGTGGAATTGTTCATAAAGAAGCACCTATATATAGCTCAAAAGTTATGTTATACTGTACAAAATGTAAATCAGTAACAAGAATTAGTCATAAGATATTAGATGACGGAACTAAAGTAAGAGTTTGTAAAAAGTGCGGAGAAACATTCTAATCTTGAAAGGAGGTCCAACTAATGATTCCAAGATTACAGGAAAAATACGAAAAAGAAGTAATTCCAGCTTTAATGGAAAAGTTCGGATATAAAAATATAATGGAAGTTCCAAAACTTGAAAAGATAGTTATCAACATGGGTGTTGGAGAAGCTAAAGAAAATCAAAAAATATTAGAATCAGCAGTAAGTGATTTAAGCATTATTACAGGACAAAAACCTGTATTAACAAGAGCTAAAAAATCAATAGCTAACTTTAAAATAAGAGAGAATATGCCAATCGGATGTAAAGTTACTTTAAGAAAACAAAAGATGTATGAGTTTGCAGATAAGTTAATGAATGTTGCACTACCAAGAGTAAGAGATTTTAGAGGAATTTCAGATAAGTCTTTTGACGGTAGAGGAAACTATTCTTTAGGAGTAAAAGAACAACTTATATTCCCTGAAATTGAATACGACAAAATTGATAAAGTAAGAGGTATGGATATAATATTTGTTACTACTGCAAAGACTGACGAGGAAGCAAGAGAGTTATTAAGATTCCTTGGAATGCCATTTGCTCAATAATAAGGAGGGAAAATTGTGGCACGTAAGGCTTTAATAGAAAAGTGGAAAAAAGAACCAAAATATTCAACAAGAGCTTACACAAGATGTAGAATTTGTGGAAGACCACATTCCGTTTTAAAGAAGTTCGGTATATGCCGTATTTGTTTTAGAGAACTTGCATACAAAGGTGAAATACCTGGATGTAAGAAAGCAAGTTGGTAATTTGTTATAGGAAAGGAGGCACATAGATATGGTAATGACTGACCCAATCGCAGATTTACTAACACGTATTAGAAATGCTAATATAGTTAGACATGAAACAGTAGAAGTACCTTCTTCAAATATAAAGAAGGCTGTTGCAAATATAATGCTTCAAGAAGGATATATAAAAGACATTGAGGAATACAATGATGGTTCAGTTCCAATGTTAAAATTAACAATGAAATATGGTCAGAATAAAGAAAGAGTTATAACTGGCTTAAAAAGAATATCAAAACCAGGTTTAAGAGTATATTGCAGAACAGAGGAAATTCCTAAGGTTTTAAATGGTTTAGGAGTTGCAATCATATCCACTTCAAAAGGAATAGTAACAGATAAAGAAGCAAGAAAATTATCAGTAGGTGGAGAAGTACTTTGTTATATTTGGTAATGAAGGAACAGGAGGTGTAATCATGTCAAGAATAGGAAGACTTCCAATAGCTATACCAAATGGTGTAACAGTTACAGTAACACCAGACAACGTTGTTACTGTTAAGGGACCAAAAGGTCAACTTACAAAGAATATGCATCCTGCTATTAACATAGCTGTTGAAAGTAATTCAGTAGTAGTTACAAGAAATAATGATCAAAAAGAAAATAGAGCTCTTCATGGATTAACAAGAGCATTAATAAATAATATGGTTTTAGGAGTAACTGAAGGATATAAGAAAACATTAGAATTAGTTGGTGTAGGTTATAGAGCCCAGTTACAAGGAAAAAAATTAGTATTAAATCTTGGATTCTCACATCCAGTTGAAATAAATCCAGTTGAAGGCGTAGACTTCCAGCTTGAAGGTGCTAATAAAATACACGTTATGGGTATTGACAAAGAAGTAGTAGGAAGTGTAGCAGCTGATATAAGAACATGGAGAAAACCTGAACCTTACAAAGGAAAAGGTATTAAATACGTTGATGAAGTTATCAGACGTAAGGAAGGTAAAACTGGTAAAAAATAAATAATTAAGAAAGGAGTGAGTCTCTATGTTTAATAAACAGGACAGAAAAAAATTAAGAGTTAAACGTCACTTAAGAGTTCGTAAAAAAGTTTCTGGAACTCCAGAGATGCCAAGACTTGCAGTATATAGAAGTGAAAAGAATATATACGCTCAGATAATAGATGATGCTAATGGTATAACTTTAGTTGCCGCATCAAGTTTAGATAAAGAATTCGATGGTATGGGAAGCAACAAAGAAGGTGCTAAATTAGTAGGCGCATTATTAGCTAAAAAAGCATTAGAAAAAGGCATTAATGCAGTTGTTTTTGATAGAGGCGGATACATTTATCACGGAAGAATAAAAGAACTTGCTGATGGTGCAAGAGAAGCAGGTTTACAGTTCTAAAAAAGGAGGGAAATAAATGAGAATAGATCCTAGCACTTTGGAATTAAAAGAAAAAGTTGTATTTATAAATAGAGTTGCTAAGGTTGTAAAAGGTGGTAGAAACTTTAGATTCAGCGCCCTCGTAGTTGTTGGAGATGAGAATGGCCATGTAGGCGTTGGTATGGGAAAATCTATCGAAATACCTGAAGCTATAAGAAAAGGTATAGAAGATGCAAAGAAAAACTTAGTAGAAGTACCAATGGTAGGAACAACAATACCACATGATTTACAGGGAGAATTTGGAACAGGAAGAGTTCTTCTTATGACTGCTAGTGAAGGTACAGGAGTTATAGCTGGTGGTCCAGTAAGAGCCGTACTTGAACTTGCAGGACTTAAAGATGTTAGAGCTAAATCTTTAGGTTCTAACAATCCAAGAAACATGGTTAACGCTACAATTAACGGTTTATCAAGATTAAGAACAGCTGAGCAGATAGCTAAGCTAAGAGGCAAAACCGTTGAAGAGATTTTAGGTTAGGAGGGATAGCCTTGGCTAAACTTAAAATAACTTTAAAGAAGAGTATAATTGGTAGAAAAAAAGACCACATAGCTACTGTTAATGCTCTTGGATTAAAGACAATAGGAAAAACAGTTGAGCAGAACGATACTCCTCAAATCAGAGGTATGATAAATAAAGTAAGTTATCTTTTAGAAGTAGAAGAATTACAGTAAGAGGAGGTGTAAAATATGAAACTTCATGAATTAAGACCAGCAGAAGGTTCAAGAAAAGCTCCAAAGAGAGTAGGTAGAGGTACTGGATCAGGACTTGGTAGAAACGCAGGAAAAGGTGAAAAGGGACAGAAAGCTAGATCCGGTGGCGGAGTAAGACCAGGTTTCGAAGGCGGACAGATGCCTTTATATAGAAGATTACCTAAAAGAGGATTCACTAATATATTTGCTAAAAGATTTGAAGCTATCAATGTTGATAGATTAAATATATTTGAAAATGGAACAATTGTAACTCCAGAATTATTAGTGGAAAAAGGAATTATAGGGAAAATATATGATGGAGTTAAGATTTTAGGAAACGGCGACTTAGAAAAGAACTTAACAGTTAAGGCTACAAAGTTCTCTAAAGCAGCAGCTGAAAAGATAGAAGCGGCTGGAGGAAAAGTTGAGGTGATATAAGGTGTTATCAACCCTACGTAATGCCTGGAAAGTTCCTGACTTAAAGAAAAGGATAGTCTTTACTTTTGTAATGTTAATCCTATTTAGGATGGGAAATTTTATTCTTGTCCCAGGGATTGACCAAATGAAGTTAAAGGCACTAACAGAAGGAGCAAACGGAAACTTATTTAGCTTTTATGATATATTATCTGGTGGTGCGTTTAGTAAATTCAGCATCTTTGCAATGGGTGTAGTTCCTTATATTAACGCGTCCATTATATTTCAGCTTTTAACTATTGCCATACCTTCTTTAGAACAATTATCTAAAGAGGGAGAAGAAGGTAGAAAGAAAATTCAGCAATATACTAGATATGCTGCTATAGTATTCGCTGTTCTTCAAGGCTTTAGTACATATTTCATAATAGTAAGAGCTGGAGCATTAAATGATACGTCTAAGCTTAATATGGTGTTAATAATACTTACCTTAACAACGGCCTCAACGTTTTTGATGTGGTTCGGTGATAAGATTACAGAACATGGAATTGGAAATGGTATTTCACTTATAATATTTGTGAATATTGTTTCAAGATTTCCAAGTACGTTATATGGACTTTCTTCACTTCAAAAGACTGAAGAAGTTAATTTTGTTCAAGTTATAATGTTTAGTGCTGTGGCATTAGCATTATTCTTGTCAGCAGTTGTGATGAGTCTTGCAGAAAGAAGAATTCCTGTACAATATGCAGGTAAAACTGTTGGTGGAAAAATGTATAAAGGGCAGTCAACACATATTCCTATCAATGTAAACTCTTCAGGAGTTATTGGTATAATATTTGCAATGTCAGTTATGCTTTTCCCAGTAACAATAAGCCAATTTTGGCCTAATTCAAAGTTCTATCTGTTTATAACAGGAAGCAAATATAGTCCTTTTAAAGAAGGAAGTTTGCAGTATATTATAATCTACTTTTTATTAATAATATTCTTTACTTGGTTTTATACTGAAGTTACATTTAAACCTGATGAAATGGCAGAGAATATGCATAAATCATCTGGATTTATACCTGGAATAAGACCAGGAGAGCCTACTGCTAGCTATATAGAAAAAGTACTAGGAAGAATATCAGTGCTTGGAGGTACTTTTGCTGGAATAATAACAATTATTCCTATAATAGTAGCATCAAGTACACCGTTTAAAGGAATATCTTTTGGAGGTACTAGTTTATTAATTATGGTATCAGTAGCTCTTGAAGCTGTAAGACAAATAGAATCTCAACTAATAATGAGACATTATCAAGGATTCTTGAAGTAATAATATATTTGGAGATGGTTTGGTTGAAGATAATTTTACTAGGTCCTCCGGGAGCTGGAAAAGGAACACAGGCTAAATTAATTAGCGGAAAATATTCCATACCACATATATCAACAGGTGACATTTTTAGAAAAAATATATCAGAAAAAACGCCCCTTGGAGTTAAAGCTAAGAGCTACATGGATAAAGGTCAATTAGTACCAGATGAATTAACTATAGAAATAGTTAATGATAGATTACAAAATGATGATTGTAAGAATGGTTTCTTATTAGATGGATTTCCTAGAACAGTAAAGCAAGCAGAAGCACTAGATAAATTCTTAGAAAGTCAAGGTACAAAAATTGATAGTGCTCTATTAATAGAAGTACCTCAAGAATTTATTTTAGATAGAATGACAGGCAGAAGAGTGTGTAAAGATTGTGGAGCTAGCTACCATGTTAAATTTAACCCTTCAAAATCTGAAGGAAAATGTGATTTGTGTGGTGGAGAATTAATTCAAAGGAAAGATGACACTAAGGAAACAGTAAAAGAAAGATTAGATGTGTATTCAAAACAGACTGCACCACTAGTTGAGTATTATAAGAATAAAGAATCACTTTGTACAGTTGATGGTACTCAAGAGATTGAGGAAGTGTTTCATAGCATTTGCGATATCCTAGGGAGCGATAAATAATGATAGGTATAAAAAATGATATAGAAATTGAATATATGAGACAGGCAGGTAAAGTTGTAGGAGAAACCCTTGCAAAACTTGAAGAGGCAGTAAAACCCGGAATAACAACTGCAGAATTGGATAAAATAGCAGAAGAATTTATTATTAAAAGAGGCGCTAAGCCATCTTTTAAGGGTTATTATGGATTCCCAGCTTCGATCTGTGCATCTAGAAATAATGAAGTAGTGCATGGTATTCCATCAAAAGACATTGTTCTACAAGAAGGAGATATAATAAGTATCGATTGTGGAGCAATTCTTAATGGATATCATGGAGATGCAGCCAGAACATTTCCTGTAGGAAAAATATCTGAAGAAGCAGCAAAGCTTATTCAGGTAACTAAGGAAAGTTTTTTTACTGGAGTAAAAAAAGCTGTGGTAGGAAATAGATTAACTGATATTTCTTCTGAAATTCAGCAGTATGTTGAAGGTTTTGGATATTCTGTTGTTAGAGACTACGTTGGTCATGGTATCGGCAAAGAAATGCACGAAGATCCTGAGGTTCCTAATTTTGGCAGACCAGGTAGAGGCCCTAAATTAATAAAAGGCATGGTTTTGGCCATAGAACCTATGGTTAATGTTGGAAATTATCATGTTGAAGTTAAACCAAATGGATGGACAGTTGTAACTAGGGATAATAGTTTATCAGCTCATTATGAAAACACAGTTGCTATTTTGGATAACGGCCCAGAAATACTAACATTGATTTAATAGAGGTGAAAATCTTGAAAGATAATGGCCAAATTGGTAAAGTAGTCTATTCTAAAACAGGAAGAGATAAGGGTAGATTCTTCATAGTTGTAGGCGTTTTAAGTGAAGAATATGTTTATATTTCCGATGGCAGTTTGAGGTTTATTGAGAAACCTAAGAAAAAGAAAGTTAAGCATTTAGTTTTTACTAATGTAGTAGCTGATGAAATAAAAAATGAATTATTAGCAGATAAAAGTGTTAGTAATTCGATAATCAGGAAATTTTTGCAGTCTCACGACATGAATAAGGAGGTTTGAGACCTTATGTCAAAAGAGGATGTTATAGAAATGCAGGGTACTGTTTTAGAAGCTTTACCTAATGCTATGTTTGAAGTAGAACTTGAAAGTGGGCATAAAATTTTAGCTCATATTTCTGGAAAATTAAGAATGAATTTTATAAGAATACTACCAGGTGATAAAGTCACAGTGGAGCTTTCTCCATATGATTTAACTCGTGGAAGAATAACTTGGAGAGCAAAGTAATAAGGAGGGTTAGCTATGAAAGTAAGACCATCAGTTAAGCCTATATGTGAAAAATGTAAAGTCATAAAAAGAAAAGGAAGAGTAATGGTTATCTGTGAAAATCCAAAGCATAAACAAAAACAAGGTTAATATGTTTTAGGAGCGGCTGACATTTGGATTTAAAAAAATCCTAATGGCCTGAAACTTTATATATATTTTATAGAAATTGATTTAATCCTTTATCTATAAAAAAGATATTCAGGAGGTGTAATATTAATGGCAAGAATAGCAGGAGTTGACCTACCAAAGGAAAAAAGAGTAGAAATAGGTCTAACCTACATTTTCGGTATAGGATTACCAAGTTCACACAAAATCCTTAAAGAAACAGGAGTAAATCCTGATACAAGAGTTAAAGATTTAACTGAAGAAGAAGTTAATTCATTAAGAGATTATATAAATAAAAACTTCATAGTTGAAGGTGATTTAAGAAGAGATATAGCTCTTGATATTAAGAGATTAATAGAAATTGGTTGCTATAGAGGAATAAGACATAGAAGAGGACTTCCAGTAAGAGGTCAAAAAACTAAGACAAATGCTAGAACAAGAAAAGGACCAAAGAAATTAGTTGGTTCAAAGAAAAAGAAATAAGCGTAAGAGACTAATTTAAGGAGGGAAAACGATGGCAGCTGGGTCAAAAGGTAAGAAGATAACAAGAAGAAGAAAAGAAAGAAAAAATGTTGAACACGGAAGTGCACACATAAAGTCAACTTTTAATAATTCTATTGTTACATTAACTGATACTGCTGGTAATACATTATCATGGGCTAGTGCTGGTGGATTAGGTTTTAGAGGATCAAGAAAGAGCACTCCATTTGCAGCTCAGATGGCAGCTGAAACAGCAGCAAAAGTTGCAATGGAACATGGTTTAAAGAGCGTTGAAGTATATGTAAAGGGACCAGGAGCTGGTAGAGAAGCTGCAATAAGATCTTTACAAGCGGCTGGATTAGAAGTAACTCTAATAAAGGATGTTACTCCAATACCACATAACGGTTGTAGACCACCAAAGAGAAGAAGAGTCTAATTTTAAGTAATAGGAGGTGTAATTTTAAATGGCAAGATACACTGGAGCAGTTTGTAGATTATGTAGAAGAGAAGGATTAAAGCTATTCCTTAAAGGAGATAGATGTTATACAGATAAATGTGCATTCTCAAGAAGAGGATATGCACCTGGACAGCACGGACAAAGTAGAAAGAAGCTTTCTAACTATGGATTACAGTTAAGAGAAAAACAGAAGGCTAGAAGAATATATGGAGTTTTAGAAGGCCAATTCAGAACTTATTATGAAAAGGCTGATAGAATGAGAGGAATAACAGGTGAAAACTTGTTAAGACTTCTTGAATTAAGACTTGATAACGTAGCTTACAGATTAGGATACGGTAATTCAAGAAAAGAAGCTAGACAGTTAGTAACTCATGGACATTTCTTAGTAAATGGCCACAAAGTAGATATTCCTTCATATATATTATCAGTAAATGATGTTGTAACTGTATGTGAGAAGAGCAGAGCAACAGAAAAATTTAAAACATTTGCTGAAAATCCAAAGACATTACCAAATTGGTTAACAGGAAATGCAGAAAACTTTGAAGGAAAAGTTGTTAGCGAACCAGCTAGAGCTGATATAGATGTTCCTGTAAACGAAACATTAATCGTTGAGTTATACAGTAAATAATAGCTAACAGTTAAGTGAGAATCAGTTGCCCTCAATGTAAACTAATAGATTATTAAAAAGGAGGGTTCCGAATGTTAGAAATTGAAAAGCCAAAAATAGAATGTGTAGAGATGGCTGAAGATGGTTTCTATGGCAAGTTTGTTGTAGAACCCTTGGAAAGAGGATATGGAATTACTCTAGGCAATGCATTAAGGAGAATACTCCTTTCTTCATTACCTGGAGTTGCTGTTAATTCTATAAAGATTGAGAATGTATTACATGAGTTCTCTACTGTTAAAGGTGTAAAAGAAGATGTTACTGAATTAATATTAAATATTAAATTACTAGCTTTAAAAATGAGCGGAGAAGGTCCAAAAACTGTATATATAGATGCAAAAGGACCTGGTGAAGTAACAGCAGGTGATATAAAAACTGATGGCGATGTGGAAGTAATAAATAAGGACTTACATATAGCAACCTTAGATGAAGATGGAAAGCTTTATATCGAGTTAGCGGTAAATAGAGGAAGAGGCTATGTATCACAAAACAGAAATAAAGTAGAAGGTTTGCCAATAGGAACTATCCCTGTAGATTCAATTTATACTCCTGTAAAAAGGGTTAACTTTACTGTAGAAAATACAAGGGTAGGACAGATTACCGATTATGATAAACTAACTCTTGAAGTATGGACTAATGGTACAATAATGCCTGATGAAGCAGTAAGCTTATCAGCTAAGATACTAATAGAACACTTCAAGTTATTTATGACTTTAACAGACCATGCCAATAATGTAGAAATCATGGTAGAAAAAGAAGAAGATAAAAAAGAAAAAGTTTTAGAAATGACTATTGAAGAGTTAGATCTTTCAGTTAGAAGTTATAACTGCTTAAAGAGGGCTGGTATAAATACAGTGCAGGAATTAACTGAAAGAACAATGGATGATATGATGAAGGTTAGAAACCTAGGTAAAAAGTCCCTTGAAGAAGTTGAGCAGAAACTTGCTGCTTTAGGATTAAGTTTAAAACAGAGTGAAGAGTAGTTTATAAGTTATAATACTACATGGAACGTAAGGAGGTATAGAGATGGCAGGATATCGTAAGTTAGGTCGTCCAACTGACCAAAGAAGAGCAATGCTTAGAAATCTAGTTACTAGTTTCTTAAAGAATGGTAAAATAGAAACTACTGTAACAAGAGCAAAAGAAGCTAAGAATTTAGCTGAAAAAATGATAACTCTTGGAAAAAGAGGAGACTTACATGCAAGAAGACAGGTACTTGCATTTGTAACTGAAGAAGAAGTAGTTAAAAATTTATTTGAAAATATAGCTCCTAAATACGCTGAAAGAAATGGTGGATATACTAGAATGTATAAAGTTGGCCCAAGAAGAGGCGATGGAGCAGAAATGGTTATACTAGAATTAGTTTAGTTAGCTTAGGGGATTAAGTAAAGACATAGCTTAGTCCCCATTTTAATATACTGTCAATCATTACGAGGTGTTTAAATGGATAAAAAAATGATTGAATGTAGGGATGTAGTGTACAAATATGAAGATAGTAATGAAGGTACATATAAATTAGCAATAGATAATGTATCAATAGACATAGAAAAAGGCGAATTTGTTGTAATATTAGGGAGAAATGGTTCAGGAAAGTCTACAATAGCTAAGCATATGAATGCACTTATAATTCCTACAGAAGGAAAAGTCTATGTAGATGGAATGGATACATCACTTCAGGAAAATGTATGGAATATTAGAAATAATGCAGGTATGGTATTTCAAAACCCAGATAATCAAATTGTAGCAACAATAGTAGAGGAAGATGTTGCGTTTGGTCCAGAAAATCTTGGGATAGAACCAAATGAAATAAGAAGAAGAGTTGATGATTCATTAAAGAGAGTAAATATGGATGAGTATAAAAAGCATGCACCTCACCTATTATCTGGTGGACAGAAGCAAAGAGTTGCTATAGCTGGTGTTTTAGCTATGATGCCAAAATGTATTATTTTTGATGAACCAACAGCTATGTTAGATCCATCTGGAAGAAAAGAAGTAATAAGAACAATAAGAGAATTAAATAAAAAGTATGGTATAACTATAGTATTAATTACTCATTATATGGAAGAAGCGGTTAAGGCAGATAGAATTGTTGTAATGGATACAGGCAAAGTAGTTATAGAAGGATCACCAAGAGAAATATTTAGTAATGTAGGTACTATGAAAGAAATAGGCCTCGATGTACCTCAGGTAACAGAATTAGCTTATGAACTTCAAAAAGAAGGAATAGATATAACTTCTGATATATTAACTATTGATGAGATGGTGGATGCATTATGTCGATTAAAATAGAGAATTTAACCCATATATATATGAAGGGGACCCCCTTTGAAAAAAAAGCAATAGATAATGTTACACTAGAGATAAAAGATGGAGAATTTATTGCATTAATAGGTCATACTGGTTCAGGAAAATCTACTCTAATACAGCATATAAACGGATTACTTAAGCCAGATTCGGGTAAAATTATAATTGATAATGTAGATATAACTAGTAAGAATGTAAAATTATCAGCTATAAGAAAGAAAGTTGGTCTTGTATTCCAATATCCTGAATATCAGCTTTTTGAAGAAACAATTGAAAAGGATATTGCATTTGGACCTAAGAATTTGGGATTAAGTGAAGAAGAGATAAGTTCTAGAATAAAGAGAGCTATGAATATTGTAGGTTTAGATTATGAAAAGTATAAAGATAAATCCCCATTTGAACTAAGTGGGGGACAAAAAAGAAGAGTTGCTATTGCAGGTGTAGTAGCAATGGAACCACAAGTTCTTATACTAGATGAACCTACTGCTGGATTAGATCCAAAGGGTAGAGATGATATATTAAGTAATATATCAGATCTTCATAGAGAATATAATATGACTATTATATTAGTTTCCCATAGCATGGAGGATGTTGCTAAGTTAGCTTCTAGAATACTTGTAATGCATCATGGAAAATGCATATTAGATGGGGAACCTATAAATATTTTCAGAGAGATAGACACTTTAGAAAGTGTAGGATTAGCTGTACCACAGGTAACTTATTTAACAAAAAAATTAAGAGATAAAGGTTTTAATATATCAGGGGATATATTTACTATAGAGCAAGCTAAGAAAGAGTTACTAAAGGTATTAAAGAAATAAATTATTTGGAAATACAAAAATCAAAGATAATTGTTAGGAGAGCATATAGATGATTAAAGATATTACATTAGGACAATATATACCGGGTGATTCCTTTGTACATAAACTTGACCCAAGAATAAAAATATTAATATCTTTAATATTCATTATAGATTTATTTATTATAAACAATTTTATAGGATACATATTTATAACAATATTTACTCTAACTGCTATAGCGGTATCTAAAGTTCCTTTAAAATTCATCTATAGAGGTCTTAAACCTATTTTTATATTGATAATTATTACAGCTATATTAAATGTCTTCATGACAAGTGGGGGCAAAATAATATTTCAGTGGAAATTTATTACTATATATGAAGAGGGATTAAAACTAGCAATATTTATGGTTATAAGATTAGTTTTTTTGATTATTGGTACATCGCTTCTTACTTTAACTACATCACCTATAGAACTTACAGATGGTATAGAGAAACTCTTAAATCCTTTAAGGGGAATAGGAGTACCAGCTCATGAACTAGCTATGATGATGACTATTGCATTAAGGTTTATTCCTACGCTTATGGATGAGACAGATAAAATTATGAAGGCTCAAATGGCAAGAGGAGCTGATTTTGAATCTGGAAATATTATTCAAAGAGCTAAGAATTTAATACCACTTCTTGTACCATTATTTATAAGTTCTTTTAGAAGAGCGGATGAATTGGCCATGGCTATGGAAGCAAGGTGCTATAGAGGTGGAGAAGGCAGAACCAGAATGAAACAGCTAAAACTAACAGGTAGAGATTTTACTGCCTCATTAATCGTAATAACTTTAGTAGGTTTATCAGTATGGAGTAGATATATATAATGAAAAATATAAAACTGTTAGTTGAATATGATGGGACAGATTATTCTGGTTGGCAAAAGCAGGCTGGTAATAATATAAGAACAATTCAAGGAACTATAGAAGGATGTTTAAATGAAATCACTGGAGAAAAGATAGCAGTAATAGGCTGTAGTAGAACAGATGCTGGAGTTCATGCAAAAGGTTTTGTAGCGAATTTTAATACTGATAGTAAGATACCAGGTGATAAATTTAAGTATGTTATAAATAGATTACTACCAGATGATATAATAATACAAGATTCCCAGGAAGTAGATAAAAATTTTCATGCTCGATATAATTGTATAGGTAAAAGATATATATATAATATTTTGAATAAGGAATGGCCATCACCAATATTACGTAACTATACCTATCATTATAAAAATAAATTAGATATAGAAAGTATGAATAAAGCTGCTCAATATTTAATTGGAAAACATGATTTTACTTCATTTAAGAGTTCAGGCAGCAGTGTTAAAACATCTGTTAGAACTATAATTGATGCGAAATTGTATTCAGTTGAAGACTTGGTAGTTTTCAGTATTTTAGGGGATGGTTTCTTATACAATATGGTAAGAATAATAGTTGGTACTTTAATAGAAGTTGGAATTGGTAAAAAGAAGCCAGAAGATATTATTACTATATTAGAGGCTAAAAACAGGCAGAAAGCAGGAGCATCAGCTCCAGCAAGAGGGCTATGTTTAGATGAAGTTTTTTATTGACACGCCAGGCTGCTTGTATTATAATATAAATGTTTGTATTTTAAAGTATAAAAGATCCACTAGCCCCGGATCTTTATATAGAACGAAAGTTTGTTATGTCAATAGTTCAAGGAGGGAAAAAGATGAAATCATACATTGCAAAACCACAAGAAGTAGAAAGAAAATGGTATGTTGTAGATGCTGCTGGAAAGCCATTAGGAAGAGTAGCAAGTCAGGTTGCATCAATATTAAGAGGAAAAAATAAACCTATATTTACACCACATGTAGATACAGGTGATTTCGTAATAGTAATTAACGCTGATAAAGTAGCGTTAACTGGTAAGAAATTAGACCAGAAGATGTTAAGACATCATTCATTATATCCAGGTGGATTAAAAGAAACTCCATACAGAGAAGCTTTAGCTAAGAAACCAGAATTCGTTTTCCAGGAAGCAGTTAGAAGAATGCTTCCAAAGGGAGTTCTTGGAAGAGATATGCTTAAAAAGCTAAAAGTATATAAGGGAACAGAACATAACCACGAAGCTCAGAAACCTGAAGTATTAGAATTAAAATATTAATAGGTAGAGCTGGAAGAAGGAGGAAGAAAAATGGCAAAAGTTCAGTATTTTGGAACTGGTAGAAGAAAGAAAGCTATTGCTAGAGTAAGACTTGTACCAGGTGAAGGTAAAGTAGTTATAAATAAAAGAGATATAGAAAGTTATTTTGGATTAGAAACTTTAAGAGTTATCGTTAATCAGCCACTAGTTTTAACTGGAACTAAGGAAAAATTTGATGTTCTAGTAAATGTTCATGGTGGTGGATACACTGGTCAGGCAGGAGCTATAAGACATGGTGTTTCAAGAGCATTACTAAAAGCAGATGAAAGTTTAAAGCCAGAATTAAAGAAAGCAGGATTCTTAACAAGAGATCCAAGAATGAAGGAAAGAAAGAAATACGGTCTTAAAAAGGCTAGAAGAGCACCACAGTTCTCAAAGAGATAGTGGGAAAGAGAGGGATACCCTCTCTTTTTTTTTATATAAAAAAAATTAATAAAATTTAGTGTAAATGAGAACAATATAGAGAGAAAAAAGGAGGTGAATTTTTTGAACAATTATAAAAAAAGGTTTATTTTATTCTTATTAATTGTTATGTCAGTTTTATATGCTTTTATGGGTAAAGATGTGTTAGCAGATAAAAAGGATACAAATAAAAACAATGCAAAGGTTATTTTAATTGATCCAGGCCATGGAGGCATGGATGGAGGAGCTGTATCTAGAAGTGGAACTCTGGAAAAAGATATAAATTTAAGTATTAGTTTAAAATTAAGAGATGAATTAAAGAAAAGTGGATTTAATGTTATAATGACAAGGGAAGAGGATAAATGGTTATGTGATGACGATAAGGGAAAAATTAGAGAAAGAAAAAGAGCAGACTTATATAATAGATGGAAGATGAAAAAAGAATCCAATTGTAATGCTTTTATAAGCATACATTTAAATATGTTTCCAGAAAGCAAGTATTATGGAGCACAAGTATGGTATTCTAGCAATGAATATAGCAAAAAGTTAGCTTCCTTAATTCAGTCCAATTTTAAATTGCATTTAGATGAAACAAATAAAAGATTAGAAAAACCAGCTAATAATGATTATAAGATATTAAGAAATGGTGATGATATACCTTCTGTTATAGTTGAGTGTGGATTTTTATCAAATCCTATGGAAGAACAAAAATTAAAGGATATAGGATACCAGCAGAAAATAGCTAAAATTATAACACAATCAGTTAAAGAATACTTTGAAAATGAGTACAAAGAGTAATATACTTTTTACTTTTGCGATAAATTTATATATGAAATGACAAAAACTTAAAAAAATTTTATGTTTTTGAAAAAACATATTGATGTTATAAATAGGTTATGATATTATTAAATTGATCAATGGATTAGTCCATTAATCAATTTAGCTTTTAAGCTTTGGGAGTGATTCATATTCAGATTGTAATAGATAAAGGTAATAAAGTCCCTTTATATTTACAGTTAAAAAAACAAATAATGGACTTGATTAAGGATGGATCTCTCAAAGTAGGATTTAAAATGCCAACAGAAAGAGAATTATCAGGAGAGCTCAAGGTAAGCAGGAATACAGTTAGTACAGCTTATCGAGAACTTGAACAAGAAGGAGTGCTTAAATCTTACCAAGGGAAAGGTACTTTTGTAGCCGAAGAAGTCAAGTTGTGGAAAGATGAAAATATAAGGGAAAAAATAAAGAAATTTGTTGATTTGGCTTTTGAAGAGGCTATAGAAGCTGGTGTAGATGCAGACGAATTTTTAGAAGTTGTTACAGAAACAATTGAAGAAAAAAGAAAGCTAATTAATGAAATAAGTGGTATCTATATTGAATGCAATATAGAACAATCGAAGATATTTGCAACTCAGCTAAAAGACAGAACTAATATAAATTTTGTGCCTCTGACAGTAAACGATTTAAAGGATATGGATAAAGACACAGAAGAATTGTTAGAAAAGTCACAAATAATAATAACCACCTTTAATCATGTAAATGAAGTTAGAAGGCTTACAAGAAGTTTTAACAAGAAAGTATTAGGAGTTGCTATTACACCGGATTTAGAAACCATAGTGAGAATTGCTAGGTTCCCTATGGAAACTAGGTTCTATTTTGTGTGTATATCTGAAGAATTTAAATTTAAGGTGAGAGACGCATTAGAAAGTGCTGGATTAGGCAACATAAATATTGAATATACAAATTCATTTGATAAAGAAGAATTAAAGAATATAATAGAAATGTCTGATGTGATAATAGCTTCACCAGGAAGATATAAAGACATTAATGAGATTAACAATGGGAAAAAGCAAATTATAAATTTTTTATATAGTTTAGATGATGGATCTGTAAAGGCCCTAAAATCTAAGTTGCTAGAAATCAAATATTCAAAATAACTTATGATAGATATATAAATTTTATATATATAAATTATCTAGGAGGTTTTAGAAATGGAGAAAAAGACTATTGTTCTTGGAGTTATTGGTTCAGACTGTCATGCAGTTGGTAACAAAATATTAGACCACTCATTTACAAATGCAGGCTTCAATGTTATTAACATAGGAGTTTTATCATCACAGGAAGACTTTATAAATGCAGCTATAGAAACTAAAGCAGAACTTATCTGTGTTTCTTCACTATATGGACAGGGTGAAATTGACTGCAAAGGCTTAAGAGAAAAATGTGATGAAGCAGGACTTAAAGGAATAAAATTATTTGTTGGTGGAAACATCGTTGTTGGTAAACAAAACTGGCCAGATGTTGAACAGAGATTTAAAGCAATGGGATTTGATAGAGTATATCCACCAGGAACATCTCCAGAAACAACAATAGCTGATATGAAAGAAGTTTTAGGAATAAAATAATTTAACTAAAGGCTACTGTATTGCCTAAATTAGGAGTTGATTAGGGTGGATGCTTATTTACTTTTAGATTTTGGTAGCACCTATACAAAACTTACTGCAGTAGATATAGAAAATGAAGAAATATTAGCTACAGCAAAGGATATTACAACAGTAGAAACTGACATAATGATAGGCTTTAATAAAGCTTATGAAAAACTTACAGAACAGCTTAAAGACAAAGATGTAAACTTTGTAAAAAAATTAGCTTGTTCATCAGCGGCAGGTGGATTAAAGATGATAGCCATCGGTCTTGTACCAGAACTTACAGCAGAAGCTGCAAAGAGAGCTGCTCTTGGAGCAGGAGCTAGGGTATTAAATGTATATAGTTATGATTTAACTAGTAGAGAAATTGAAGAAATAAAAAAATCTAACTTGGATATAATACTTTTAGCAGGTGGTACAGATGGTGGAAATAAAGAATGTATAATTCATAATGCAAAAATGCTAGCTGATCATGGAGTTAAACTTCCAGTAGTTGTAGCAGGAAATAAAGTAGCTAGTGATGAAATATCAGAAATATTTGATAATGCAGGTATATTCTACAGAGTTACAGATAATGTAATGCCAAAACTAAATGTTTTAAATGTAGAGCCTGCTAGAGAAGAAATAAGACAAATATTTATGAAAAGAATTGTAGAAGCAAAAGGGATGAACGATGCTGAAAACTTTATTAATGGAATTCTTATGCCTACTCCAGCAGCAGTTTTAAAAGCAGCTAGAGCATTAGCAGAGGGAACTGATAAAGAAGAAGGTATTGGAGATTTAATAGTAGTGGATATTGGTGGTGCTACTACTGATATACACTCTCTTGCAGATGGTGAACCATCTAAGCCTGGAGTTACATTAAGAGGCCTTGAAGAACCTTTTGCAAAGAGAACTGTTGAGGGTGACTTAGGGATGAGATATTCTGCAGTTTCTTTATGGGAAGCAGCAGGAACAAGAAAGGTTCAAAAATATTTATGTGATAAAAGCATAGATGTGGAAGCTTCTTGTAAATATAGATCTGAACATATAAAAATGGTGCCTCAAACAGAAGAAGAAATTAAATTTGATGAGGCTATGGCTAAAGTAGCAACAGACATGGCTTTAGAAAGACATGTTGGTGTTATAGAAAGTATGTATACTCCTATGGGAGTTGTATATAGTCAGGTAGGTAAAGATTTGTTAGATGTTAAGTGCTTAATAGGAACTGGAGGAGTACTAGTTCATAGTAAGAACCCAGGAGAAATATTAAAAGCAGGAACATTTGATGCAGCTGACCCTACACATTTAAAGCCACAACATCCAGAATGCTATATAGATAAGACATATATATTATCTGCAATGGGTCTTTTAGCAGAAGATCTTCCAGATAAAGCAGTTAGAATCATGAAAAAGTATTTAGTTAAAGTTAGTTAATATTTGATAGGAGGGAATTTCAGTGGAACTTAGAAATAAAAGATGGACAGATGAAGAGTTTTTTAAACAAAGAGAAGAAGTATTAAGCCAATGGCCAACAGGTAAGGAAGTAGATTTACAGGAAGCTGTAGATTACTTAAAGAAAGTGCCAACAGAAAAGAACTTTGCTGATAAATTAGTTAGAGCAAAAGAAGCAGGAATAACTTTAGCTCAGCCAAGAGCAGGTGTTGCATTACTTGATGAACACATTACTTTATTAAGATTTTTACAGGATGAAGGTGGCGCAGATTTACTACCTTCAACAATTGATGCATATACAAGACAGAACAGATACGAAGAATGTGAAATTGGTATAAAAGAAAGTGAAAAAGCTGGAAGATCATTATTAAATGGTTTCCCAGGAGTTAACCATGGTGTTAAGGGCTGTAGAAAAGTTTTAGAATCAGTAAACTTACCACTACAGGCTAGACATGGTACACCAGATTCAAGATTACTTGCTGAAATAATTCATGCTGGTGGATGGACTTCAAATGAAGGAGGCGGTATCTCCTACAATATACCATACGCTAAGTCAGTTCCAATCGATAAGTGTTTAAAAGATTGGCAGTACTGCGATAGACTTGTTGGTTTCTATGAAGAACAAGGAGTTCATATAAACAGAGAACCATTCGGACCATTAACTGGAACACTTGTACCACCATCAATGTCAAACGCAGTTGCAATTACAGAAGCTTTACTTGCAGCAGAACAGGGAGTTAAAAACATCACTGTTGGATATGGTGAATGTGGAAACATGATCCAGGATATAGCTGCATTAAGATCATTAGAAGAACAGACAAATGAATACTTAAAAGCTTACGGATACAATGATGTATACGTAACAACAGTATTCCATCAGTGGATGGGTGGATTCCCTCAGGATGAATCCAAAGCATTTGGTGTTATAGTTACAGCTACAACTATAGCAGCATTAGCTGGAGCAACTAAAGTTATAGTTAAGACTCCACACGAAGCTATTGGTATCCCAACAAAAGAAGCTAACGCTTCAGGTATCAAAGCTACAAAGATGGCATTAAACATGTTAGAAGGACAGAGAATGCCAATGTCAAAAGACTTAGAAACTGAAATGGCTATAATTAAGGCTGAAACTAAGTGTATACTTGACAAAATGTTTGAATTAGGAAAAGGTGATTTAGCAGTAGGTACTGTTAAAGCATTCGAAACTGGTGTTATGGATATACCTTTCGGACCAAGCAAATACAATGCTGGTAAAATGTTACCAGTAAGAGATAACTTAGGATGCGTAAGATACTTAGAATTCGGTAATGTTCCATTTACTGAAGAATTAAAGAACTTCAACAGAGAAAAATTAGCTGAAAGAGCTAAATGTGAAGGAAGAGATGTTAGCTTCCAGATGGTTATCGATGATATATTTGCAGTAGGTAAGGGAAGACTTATCGGAAGACCAGAAAACTAATAATTTAATATAACTTGTTTATTACCACATTTAATGCTGGCAGTATTCTGCTAGCATGAATGTGGATTAAAATATATAATAACAATAATTAGTTATTAAATTAAAAAAAAAGGACAGGTGAATAATTATGAAAATTGTTGACGTACTTTGTACACCAGGATTAACTGGATTCTATTTTGACGACCAGAGAGCAATAAAAAAAGGAGCAGGACATGATGGATTTACATACACTGGCTCCACTGTAACTGAAGGATTTACTCAAGTAAGACAGAAGGGTGAATCAATATCAGTATTATTCGTTCTTGAAGATGGTCAGGTTGCTCACGGAGATTGTGCTGCAGTTCAGTACTCAGGAGCAGGCGGAAGAGATCCATTATTCTTAGCTAAAGATTTTATACCTGTTATAGAAAAAGAAATAGCTCCAAAATTAATTGGAAGAGAAATAACTAACTTTAAGTCAATGGCAGAAGAATTTGATGGCTTAAAAGTAAATGGTAACAGATTACATACTGCTATCAGATACGGTATAACTCAGGCTATACTTGATGCAGTAGCTAAAACTAGAAAAGTAACTATGGCTGAAGTAATCAGAGATGAATACAATGCTGGAGCAGAAATCAATGCAGTTCCTGTATTTGCTCAGTCAGGTGATGATAGATATGACAACGTTGATAAGATGATAATCAAAGAAGCTGACGTTTTACCACACGCTCTAATCAACAATGTTGAAGAAAAATTAGGACTTAAGGGAGAAAAACTTCTTGAGTACGTTAAATGGTTAAGAGACAGAATAATCAAATTAAGAGTAAGAGAAGACTACGCTCCAATATTCCACATCGACGTATATGGAACAATTGGTGCTGCATTTGATGTTAACATCAAAGCTATGGCTGATTACATCCAGACTTTAGCTGAAGCAGCAGCTCCATTCCACTTAAGAATTGAAGGACCAATGGACGTTGAAGATAGACAAAAACAAATGGAAGCTATGAGAGACTTAAGAGCTGAATTAGATGGAAGAAAAGTAGACGTAGAATTAGTTGCTGATGAATGGTGTAATACAGTTGATGACGTTAAATTCTTCACTGATAACAAAGCTGGACACATGGTTCAGATCAAAACTCCAGACCTTGGTGGAGTTAACAATATAGCAGATGCTATTATGTACTGTAAAGCTAACGGAATGGGAGCTTACTGTGGAGGAACTTGTAACGAAACTAACAGATCCGCTGAAGTTACAACTAACATCGGTATGGCTTGTGGAGCTAGACAGGTTCTTGCTAAACCAGGTATGGGTGTTGACGAAGGAATGATGATCGTTAAAAACGAAATGAACAGAGTATTAGCTCTTGTAGGAAGAAGAAAATAATTATATAGGTTATACAACTTAGGTTTTTGAAAAGGCGGTTTACTTCTAAACTGCCTTTTCCAATATAAATGGCTAATTAATAATATTTTGAAAGGAGGCATTTATCTGGCAAGTGAATTAAACCGACACTTGCTTGGTAAATAATTCATATATGAAAGAAGTAAATGTTGCAGAGATAACAAAAGCGATAAAAGAATTATGTATAGAAGCTAACTATAGACTTCCTGCTGATGTTAAAGCAAAGCTTGAAGAGTACAACAATAAAGAAAAATGGCCAATGGCTAAAGGTATAATCGAAAAAATATTACAAAATGTTGATATAGCTGATAAAGAAGATAGACCAGCTTGCCAAGACACTGGAATGGCATGTGTATTCGTTGAAATTGGACAGGATGTTCATCTTGTAGGTGGAAGTCTTGAAGATGCAATCAACGAAGGTGTAAGACAGGGATATACTGAAGGATATTTAAGAAAATCAGTTGTTAATGATCCAATTGAAAGAGTAAATACAAAGGATAATACTCCAGCTGTTATTTACTATGACATAGTTCCAGGAGATAAGTTAAAGATAACTGTTGCTCCAAAGGGATTCGGTTCTGAAAATATGAGCCAGCAAAAAATGTTAAAACCTGCTGATGGCCTTCAAGGTGTTAAAGACTTTGTAATAAAAGTTGTAAAGGATGCAGGTCCAAACCCATGTCCTCCAATAGTTGTAGGTATTGGTATAGGAGGAACTTTTGATAGATCTGCTAATTTAGCTAAAAAAGCTTTAATGAGACCATTAGATGAAAGAAATTCAAATCCTTTCTATGCTGAACTTGAAAATGAATTATTAGAAATGATAAATTCATTAGGAATAGGACCTCAAGGATTTGGAGGACTTACTACAGCAATAGCTGTTAACATTGAAACTTATGCTACTCACATAGCAGGACTTCCTGTAGCAGTAAATATAAACTGTCACGTAACAAGACATAAGAGCGTAGAATTTTAGGGGGGTGCTAATATGGAAAAGAGAATAACTACTCCATTAACTGCTGAAAAAGTTAAGGATCTAAAAGCAGGAGATTCAGTATTATTATCAGGAGTTATATATACATCAAGAGATGCTGGTCATAAAAGACTAGTTGATTTATTAGATAAGGGAGAAAAACTTCCAGTAGATGTAAAAGATCAAATCATATACTATGTTGGACCAACACCAGCAAAGCCAGGACAGCCAATAGGTTCTGCAGGTCCAACTACTAGTTATAGAATGGACCCATATGCTCCAAGACTTCTTGACGTTGGATTAAAAGGAATGATCGGAAAAGGATTAAGATCAAAAGAAGTTATAGAAGCTATAAAGAGAAATACTGGTGTTTATTTTGCTGCAATTGGAGGAGCTGCTGCATTAATGGGAAGATCCGTTAAAAAGGCTGAAATAGTTTGCTATGAAGACTTAGGCGCAGAAGCTTTAAGAAGATTAGAAGTAGAAGATTTACCAGTTGTAGTTGTTATAGATAGTGAAGGAAATAACTTATACGAAATGGGACAACAAGCATATTTAGATAGCTTAAAGTAATTCAAATCCATAATTGAGACTGAAGATTTCTAAAATCTTCAGTTTTCAATTGTTGATTTTAGAAAGGAAGGTTTAGAAAATGAAAATAAATAAAGTAGCTAAAGCTGGAACACTAGAATCAAACGATATTCTTATCATGGTAATGCCAAATGATAAAGCAGGCGTTGAAATAGAACTTGAAAGTATTGTTATGAAACAGTTTGGTGATCAAATACGTAAAGTATTAACTGAAAAAGCTGCAGAATTAGGACTTGATGGAGTTAAAATTCAGGCTCAGGATAAGGGAGCTCTTGATTATACAATCAAAGCAAGATTAGAAACTGCTGTAAATAGAGCGCAGTAATAACACAATAGACAACTTGATCTAAAATGTAAAATTGAGGTGATTAATTCATGAAAACATTAAGAAGAACTATGTTATTTATGCCTGGTAATAACCCAGGAATGCTTCAGAATGCACCAATTTTGGGAGCAGATGCTGTAATACTTGACTTAGAAGATGCTGTTAGTTTAACAGAGAAAGACGCTGCTAGAGCATTAGTTAGTGGTGCTATAAAAACATTAGACTATTCAGGCGTTGAATTAGTAGTAAGAGTAAATCCATTAGATACAGAATTTGGTCATACAGATTTAGAGACAATAGCAAGAGTTAAACCAGATACTATATTATTACCAAAAGCAACAAGAGAACAATTACAAGAAGCTGATGCAATAATAACTAAAGTAGAGGAAGAAGAAGGATTCGAAAAAGGAAGTATTAACTTATTCGGACTTATTGAAACTGCTTATGGATTAGAAACAGTTTATGAAGCAGCTACAGCAACTAAGAGATTAGTTGGATTACTTCTTGGAGCGGAAGATTTAACTTCTGATTTTGGTATAAAGAGAACAAAAGAAAGTAATGAAATATTCTATGCAAGAAACAGATTTGCAGCAGCTTGTAGAGCAGCAAGAATTGATGCAATAGATACTCCATTTACTGATACAAACGATTATGAAGGATTAAGACTTGATACAGAAAAAGCTAAATCTCTTGGATTTACAGGAAAGGCTTCTATAAATCCAAGACAGATAGATACAATTCACTCAGTTTATAATCCAACTGAAGCTGAAATTAAGCATGCTGTAAGAGTACTTGAAGCAAGAGATGAAGCTTTTGCTAAAGGACTTGGAGTATTCTCTTTAGACGGAAAAATGATAGATGCTCCTGTAATTAACAGAGCAATTACAACAGTAGAATTAGCTAAGAGATTAGGACTTTTAAAATAATCTCAATAAACTAAATTTGTAATATAAATGATAAAGCGAGGGATTAACATGAAAAACGTACTTGGCAGAGAGCTACCAGAAGTTATAGAAGGTTACGGTAAAGTAAAGCCATTTGAAGGTGCTTTTGCAAATTGTGGAGTTGTAGAAAAAAAAGCAGTTAAAGTACAGAGTGTAGTACCAGGTGAAAGTAAAGTTTTAGCAAGCATTGAAGAAGCTTTAGATAAAGTAGCAATAAAAGATGGGATGACAATATCTTTCCACCATCATTTAAGAAATGGTGACTTTATACTTAACATGGTTATGTATGCTATAGCTCAAAGAGGAATTAAAAACATAACAATAGCTGCAAGTTCAATATTCCCAATTCATGAACCACTTGTAGAATACATGAAAAATGGAGTGGTTACAGGAATATATGCAAACTATATGTCAGGTCCTGTAGCAGAAGCTATTTCAAAGGGATACTTAAAGAACCCAGCAGTTATGATGACTCATGGTGGAAGACCAAGAGCAATTGAAAGTGGAGATTTACACATAGATGTAGCATTTGTTGCGGCACCAACAGCAGATACATATGGTAACTTAAATGGAGTTGAAGGACCATCAGCTTGTGGTACTATAGGATATGCTGTTTCAGATGCAGAATATGCTGATAAAGTTATCGCTATAACTGACAACTTAGTACCATATCCAGCATCACCAATAGATATTAACCAGACTTTTGTTGATTATGTTGTAAAGGTTGATTCTATCGGAAATCCAGCAGGTATTGTTTCTGGTACAACTAAGATAACAAAAGATCCTGTAGGATTAAAAATAGCTAAGATGGCTGCTGAAGTTATTGAAGCTTCAGGTCTAGTAAAAGACGGTATATCATTCCAGACTGGAGCAGGTGGAACATCACTTGCTGTTGCAGCTGAATTAAAAGAAATAATGAAGAGCAAAGAAGTAGTTGGAAGCTTTGCAGCAGGTGGAGTAACTGGCTATATAGTAGATATGTTTGAAGAAGGATTATTCAAAGCTATATTTGATGTACAGTGCTTCGACTTAAAAGCAATAGAATCTTACAAGAAAAATCCAGCTCACATGGCAATGTCATCATCAATGTATGGTAACCCACATAATAAAGGATCAGTTGTAAATAATCTTGATGTTATGATTCTTGGTGCAACAGAAATAGACACTAACTTCAACGTTAATGTTACAACTGGATCAGATGGAGTTATCATGGGTGGTTCTGGTGGACACAGTGATACTGCAGCAGGATCAAAACTTGCTATAATAGTAACTAATCTTGTAAAAGCAAGACTTCCAATCATAAAGGATGCAGTTACTACAGTTACTACTCCAGGAGAAAGCATAGATGTTTTAGTAACTGAAAGAGGTATAGCTGTAAACCCAAGAAGAACAGATTTAATTGAAAAATTAAAAGAAACAAATCTTCCAGTAATGACTATAGAAGAGTTAAAAGCAGTTGCTGAAAAAATGACTGGAAAACCTGAACCAATAAAGACTACAGATGACATAGTTGCTGTAATTGAATACAGAGACGGTACTGTAATTGACGTAGTTAAAAAAGCAATAGAATAATATATAGAGAATATGGACTGTAGTTTTATACAGTCCATATTTTTGTGTGAAGAAATAAATATAGCAAAGTTATATGTACTTTGTTATTTAAATATTATGGGGTATAATAATATATAATTGTAAAAATTGTAGATAATAATAAAAAAGTGGGTGTTAGATATATGTATGGTTTACAGTTAAAAACAGTTAACTTGAAAAATGAAGAAGAAAGATTAAGAGTACATAAATTTTTAGAAAGCTTTGGATTAAAGTTAGATGATGATGTAGATTATACTTTGGTTATAGAGGTTGATGAAAATATAAAAGCAACTTGTTCTAAAGCAAAGAATATATTTAAATGTTTTGCAGTATCAGATGACTTAAGAGGAGAAAATGTTACTTCAACATTAATATCTGCGTTAGTAGATAAACTTTTTGAAGAAGGAATGTATCACAGCTTTATATTTACCAAACCAGACAAAATTAAAGTATTTACTTCTTTAAACTTTAAGCCTATTTATGAAGCACATGATGCAGTTTTTTTAGAGTATGGAATTTATGATATAAATAAAGCATTAGATAAAGTGGGAAAAGAATATAAGTTAAATTCAGAAAATGAAAAAGGTGCATTAGTTATGAATTGTAATCCTTTTACGCAAGGACATAGATATCTTATAGAACAAGCATCAAGGCAGTGTAAAGAGGTAATAGTTTTCATAGTTCAGGAGGACAAATCATTATTCCCATTTGAAGAAAGATATAAGTTAGTAAAAGAAGGAACAAAGGATTTGGAGAATGTAAAAGTTGTACCAGGTGGAGAATATATAATTTCTTCGGCAACTTTCCCAACTTATTTTATAAGACAAGAAGATGTAAGATTAAAAGCTTATGCTGAAATTGATGCGGGAATATTTGGAAGGTTCTTTGGGACTAAATTTAATATAAAAAAGAGATTTGTAGGTGAAGAGCCTTATTGTAAAGTAACCAATACATATAATGAAACATTAAAAGAAGTATTGCCTAAACATGGAATGGAATTAATTGAAATAAAGAGAAGAGAATACAATGGCAGCTTTATAAGTGCATCAAAAGTTAGAGAACTAATTAAAGATAATAATCTAGAAGAAGTAAAAAATGTAGTTCCACAAGTTACATGGGAGTTTTTAAACTCAGAAAAAGGAAAGGAGATAATGGAGAAAATAAAGAAAAGCAATTCTCCGCACTAATATGAGCAAATATACTATAGAAGATTTACTTTTAGCAAAAGAGGAAAGAGTAGATTTCCAATATGAACTTATAAACAAATATAAGTTACCACTGATTTCTATGCGTGTAAATTATCCAGGAATTAATAAGGACAATGAAATATCAAGAAAAATAGCGGAAATAATGAAAAATGAATTAATGGATAAGTTTAAAGGAAATATTGTATACGAAGATTACAAAAACACTGCTGAAGGTCCAGTATTTACTCTAGTTTTAAGAAATATTGCCGAGGAAATAAAAAGAAAAACAGTAGCTGTAGAAGAAAATCATATACTAGGCAGATGTGTTGATATAGATGTATATGATGAACATGGAACAGGATTAAGTAGGACTTCTTTAGGACTTTCTAGTAGGAAATGTTTTTTATGTGAGGATAAAGCACAAAATTGCGGAAGATCTAGAAAACATGATATAGAAGACGTGATAAAATTTATAGAAGATAAATATAAGGAATATATATTGCAGAATAATATATAGTTTGGAGAGATTATATGATAAAAAATTACAATATAAATGATATAAGTTTTGATATAAGCAGTTTTGCCCTTCAAGCTATGCTTTATGAAGTAGCTTGTTTTCCATCTCCAGGATTAGTTTCTGTTGTATCTACAGGTGCTCATAATGATATGGATCATTATACATTTATAGATAGCAGCTGTAGCTTAATTAAATATTTAGGTTTATGTTGTCAAGGCGGATTTTCTGATAATTCTCCAAAGGAAATATTAAAAGAATGTCGTTACTTAGGAATAGAAGCTGAAGAGAGCATGTTTAATAAAACTGGAGGAGTAAATACACATAAGGGTATGTTATTTCTAATGGGAATTTGTTGTATTGCGGTAGGAAAGGCTATACATGACAACAAAAGTTTTAATGATATACAGGGCATAATAAAAGAAATGTGTCATGATATAGTGGAAAAAGAACTTTATTCATTAAAAAAATACATAAAGGATTACAATTCTATAGAAGAAATGTGCCAAAAATCAGAATTATCTTATGGAGAAAAGTTGTTCTTGCTTTATAATATGGAAGGAATAAGGGGAGAAGCTGGGAGAGGGCTTCCTATAGTATTCCAATTTGCATTAGATTTTTATAAAGAGAATGAAGATTTAAGTAAAAATGATAGATTGATACATACGTTAATAGGGATAATGCAATATTCAGAGGATTCAAATATACTCCATAGACATTCTGTAGAAACTTTAAAGGAAATGCAAGAAAAGGCAAAACGTATTTTAAAAATAGGTGGAATGAAAACTAAAGAGGGCAGAGAGGCTATAGAAAATCTAGATAGAGATTTTAGTAAAAGAAGAATAAGTCCTGGAGGAAGTGCAGATTTACTTGCAGTTACAGTATTCTTTGATTTAGTAGAAAAATATATGAGTGAAAAGAAGTTTTAAGAAAGAACTTACTTCTGAGGAGGAGAAATGTTTAAGAATCTATCGTTAAAAAGTAAGTTAATTATTTTTTTCATTTTAAGTATAGTTAGTATATATTTTATATTCAATGGGGAAGTAAAAAATAAAAGTTTAATAGAAGAAACTAAGGAAACCAAGAAAGTAAGTGAGGAGTTTAAAAATGACACTTATATAAAAAGTGCACAAGAAAATAAGGGTGAAAAAGCGAAGTCTCAACAAGAAAAAAATAATGATTTAGAACAAAAATACAACAAAGGATATAAGGCTTTTTTTGATAAAAAGTATGATGAAGCTATAAAAATTGAAAATGAAGTTATAAAAGAAGATAGCAAATTTTATAAAGCTTATAATGTTAAAGGAATAGCACTATGTTTTAATGGAAACTTTAATGAAGGAATGAAAAACATAGATAAAGCGTTAGAAATTAAACCGGATTATGGATATGCAAGATTTAATAAAGCATTAGCCTATGAATTGTATGAGAAATATGAAGAAGCATTAAAATGGTATGATAAAGATTTAGAAGTTGAAAATTATATATGGAGTTATTATGGTAAGGCTAGTATCTATGGAAGAAGAGGACAGGTTGAAAAAGCAATAGAAAATTTGAAGATAGCTATTTCCATGGATAAAAGTATAAAAGAGGAAGCAAGAAGAGAAAAAGATTTTGACCCTATAAGAGAAAATGAAGAATTTAAGAATTTAGTTAAATAATTTAATATAAATAAAAAAACTGAAATTTTATTTCAGTTTTTTTATTTATGAACTTATTTATTTATATTTCGTATTAATAAATATACTAATAAAAATATATGCAAAATCTGATAAGAGGGGGAGCTGTGGAGTGGATGAGGATTCAAAGTTGGTACAAGAAGTGCTAAATGGTAATATAGACAGCTTTAATATAATTGTAAATAAGTATGAGCTTTCTGTAATGAAATTCATATATAATATCATAAGAAATAAAGAAACAGCTGAAGATATAACTCAAGAGGTATTCATAACATTGTATAATAAGCTTTATATGTATAAAAAGCAATATAAGTTTTCAAATTGGATATTTCAGATTGCTAAAAATAAATGTATAGATTATATGAGAAAGTATAAAAGAGTTTATGAATCAAATATAGAAGAAATAAGAAATTTAGCATCTAAGGAAGAAGGTCCAGAGCAGTCTATAGAATTTAAGGAAACTAAGGAGAAGGTTGAGACATATATTAATAATTTGGAAGAACCAGATAAACAAATAGTGATATTAAGATATTCAAAAGAAACCTTAACCTTTTCGGATATTGCTGAAATTTTAAATATAAGTGAATCATCGGTTAAAAGAAGATATTATAAAGCTAGAGAAAAGTTTAAAGAATATATTTCTAGTAATGAAAAGAGGTGTAGGATATGAACTGCAGTACGTTTATGAAAAAATTAGATGATTTTATAGAGGGCAGTGTATCCAATGATTTAAAAAAGGCTATGGAAGAACATATAGAGAGTTGCCCAAATTGTAGAGAATTATATGAGGAAGAAAAAAATATAAATGAAATGTTAAAGCTTACCTTAGATGTGGAACATATTGAATTTAAGAGTTCTAGGGGTGAGATAATGAAGAGTATAGATAAGAATAGATATAGTAAAAACTTATTTAAAAAGATGTATTATCATTTCAAAAAATATAGTATTCCATATACTTCTTGTGTAGCATTAATAGTTTTTTTATTAGTAATTAGTCCCTGGGCAATGAAGAAGTTTAATCCTAATGTAATATCTGGTAGCAACAAGCAATCGCAAAAATCTTTGAAAAAAGAAGGGAGTTATTCATTAAATAAGGAAAATAAAATGGATACAAAATTAAGCAGTGTTGAAAAGCCAACAGTATTTTTAGATGAAAACTATCAATTTCAAAAGGAAAAAGGTAAAGTACCTTCTTTTAATACATCATGGAGGAATTCGCCTAATGGTAAATTGAGTGTATGTATTGAAGGCATAGGGCCTTATGCCCAAGAGGAAGGTATAGGCAGCATAGTTATTAAGGATAATGATAAAAATGAATTATGGCAATATAATATAATTAATAATAAGAAACAATTTACTCCAAAACAGGTTGAGTGGTTAGATAATGAAAATATATTAATTATAATTGGATTTGGACATGGCACAGTTACTAAAGGGGGAAACCTATATATATTAAATTTAAATAGCAATAAAAATTATATAGTATATGATACAAAAGACTTAAAGAAAGAAATAATGAAGATAGAAATAATAAAAAAAGATGGAACTACTGAATTAAAGCTACCTATGAATATTTATGAAGATGATAATTACATGAAATCTCATGTAGAAAATTTAACTATTCATGATTTTAAAGTAATATTTGATAAGTAAGGGCGATTTTATATGCCCTTATTTTTTTAAAAAAGTAAATAGTAAATTTTTTATGTAAGATGTATAATTTATCGTATAGGATATTACATTGTAAAGGGAGAATCATATGGATAAATCTTCAAAACTATATAATAAAGCATTAGAAAAATACAATAAGGGCTATATTGATAAAGCAGAGGAAATATGTGAAAAAAGTATATCGTTAAATATAAATAACTCTGCTTCTATAAATCTTAAAGGATTATTATATTATATAAATGGTGACTTAGATAACTGTAGAAAACTATGGAAAATGAACTTTCAAATAAATAAGGATAGGGTGTCTGATAAGTATTTACAAGATACAAAAGATGATCAAAAGTTATTGGAATTATATAATACAGCATTAATACTAATAAAAGAATTAAAAATAAATGAAGCTTTAATTTTGCTTAGGCAATGTGAGAAAAGTCATTTTAATTATATAAATGTAAATAATAATTTAGCTTTATGTTATATAAAAAAGGGAAATTATATTAAGGCTTTGGAACATTTAGATAATGTATTAAAAGCAGATAATAAGAATAAAATAGCTTTAGAAAGTAAAAAAAATCTAAGGAAATATAATTGTACAAAACGACAAATTAATTTAAAAAATATTAGTCTTACTGCTATATGTGTTTTCTTGGTATTTGGCATAGGTATATTAATAAAAATTAATTCTGCAAATATAAGTAAAAGCTTAAAAAGTAGTAAAAACAAGATAATGACAAGTATACATAAAAAGAATAGTGATTCAGATAAGACTAAATCAAATACAGATAATGTGGCTTTAAATAAACAGAATAATGAAGAAAAATCAGAGAAAAGCAAAAATGAAGTATTTCCTTATAATGAAATTAAAAAGCATATTGATGAAAAAGACTTTAACAAAATACATAATGATTTAATAAAATGGAATAATAAAGATCTTAGCATAAATGAAAAATCACTGCTAGGTCAAGGAAAAGATCTGATTAATTCAGCAGGAGGAGAGTATTTTTATAATAAAGGTTATGAATTTCTAACAAAAGGAGACCATAATAACACTAGAGTATATTTAGAAAGAGCTTATGAGTATGGAAACGGAAAATGGTATTATCCACATGCAATATATCTATTAGGAACTACTTATCAAAATTTGGGGGATATGGAAAATGCCATAAGGTATTATTCTAGTTATGATAATAGGTTTAATAATGATGAGTATGAAGAAATTGTTTTGTATAATTTAGCTCTTTTGTACAAAAATATAGATATGAATAAGGCAAAGGCTTATGGGAAAAAGCTTGTAAAATCTTTTCCAGAGTCTATATATAATAACACAAACATACAAAACTTAATAGCTAAATAATAATTATTATTAAAAACTATTGACTAAGTTTATTTTCTGTAATAAAATTATATTAAGAGATATACCTAGGTAGGGTATAAATTTGGAGGGATATAATTATGGTAAAAGAAATAAATGATAGAAATTTTCAGGAACAAGTATTAGATACTGAGAGTACTACAGTAGTTGATTTTTGGGCTTCTTGGTGTGGACCTTGTAAAATGCTTGCCCCAGTTATAGATGAATTGGCTCAAGAACTTAATGGAAAAGTAGAATTTGTAAAAGTAAATGTAGATGAAAATCCAGTTGCTTCAAGTCAATTTAGAGTTGCTAGCATACCTACAGTAATGGTATTTAAAGGTGGAAGGGTTGTAGAAACTTTAGTAGGATTTAGACCAAAACAATCTATAAAAACAGCTATAGAAAGACATATTTAATAAGAAAATAATAAAGGTTGTATAAAGAATAGATTTTTAAAGTGCAGATGACAGAGTACAGATAAGGAAAACTTTTCTTCATTAACATTATGAAAAATTTTGAATTTAAGATTTTCTATAGTGTTAACATGAAAAAGGAATTCTTAACTGTAATCTGTCAATTGTCATATATGAACTAAAAAAAGTGTAAGACACTTTTTTAAAAGAGGTGTAAAAATGAGTGAAAGATATGATATAGCTATAATAGGTAGTGGACCTGCTGGATTATCAGCGGCAATAAATGCAAAGATAAGAAATAAGAGTATAATAGTTTTTGGTAATAAAGAGTTAAGTCATAAATTAGTGAAGGCTCCTAAAATCAATAATTACTTAGGTTTTTTTGATGTAAGTGGAGAAGAATTAAAAAATGCTTTTGAAAATCATATAAATGCTATGAATATTTCTATTACACAAGAAAAAATTAATGCTGTCTATGCTATGGGAGATTATTTTGCAATAATGGTAAATGAGAAATCCTATGAGGCAAAAGCAGTTGTTATAGCCACAGGAATGGAATATAACAAACCAATTATGGGTGAGGAAGAATTCTTAGGAAAAGGTGTGGGGTATTGTGCTACTTGCGATGCTCCATTGTATAAGGGGAAAACTGTAACAATAATTGGATATAATAAAGAAGCAGAAGAGGAGGCTAATTTTGTAAGTGAATTAGCCAGAAAGGTATATTATATACCTATGTACAGAGGGGAATATGGTTTAAGGAAATCTATTGAGATACTTCAGGACAAACCATTAAAAATAGTAGGAGATAACTTAGTTAATAAATTAGTATTAAAAAATGGAGCTATAAATACAGATGGAGTATTTGTATTAAAAGATAGTGTTTCACCAGAACAACTTGTTCCAGGTTTAGAAATGGAAGAAGGACATATTAAAGTTGATAAAAATATGAAAACTAGTATAGAAGGATGTTTCGCAGCTGGAGATTGTACAGGAAAGCCATATCAGTATATAAAGTCTGCAGGAGAAGGCCAAGTGGCAGCATTAAATGCAGTAGCTTATTTAGACTCCCAAAATAATAAATAAAAAAGAATAAATAAGGAAAGTAACTTAGCCTAAGGATAAGTTACTTTCCTATTATTTATAATTTAAGTTTTTCTTATCTTGCTGTAAAAAATACATGATTTCCGATAGTTTTTAAATTAGTTTTTCCTATGTTTTTCATCCAAGATGAAGTTGCAATTCTAGGATTATAGAAGAATAGAGCTTCATTAGTAGGATCAGTTCCATTTAATGCTTCCATTACAGCTTTATAGCTGGTCTTATCTGGTGTTACTGTTATTTCACCATTTCTACTAACACAAGAAAAAGCACTAGGTTGTTTTATAACTCCTTCAATAGACTTTGGAAATGATGAATCTTTTACTCTATTAAGTATTACAGAAGCAACTGCTACTTTTCCTTCATAAGGTTCCCCTTTACTTTCAGCGTAAACAACTTTAGCCATGAGAATTATATCTTTATTTGTTACATATATTTTCCCTTTAGAATGGCTCAGTACTTGAACTGTACTGGTTTGATCATTAAATAAATCAGATTCAACATCCGCATCACATGCTATGCCTGCTTTAACAAAAGTATTAGGTAATAATAACATGTAAGTTAATAATAAAATTAATGCCCTTATTTTCATTTTAATATCCTCTCCTTTTACCTACGGGGTTAGCTGACGGATTCGGCAAAGGTTAGCCTACGTAAAAAACGATTCACCCCAAAATATTGGTTCCCCCGTGTTTTTCTTATAAACTTAGGCTAATGCTATTATTCCCTAAACTTAATAATTAATGCATTTATTTATTGTTTTCTTTAAAATAAGAATAAGTTTTTATAAATTCGTTATAATTGGAGTTCATAATTTTGTAGTCTAAATTTGCTTCGATATATAATGCTTTTAATTTTTCATCTGGAGCAGTGTTATTAAATGCTTGTGCAGATTCTGTGCTTAGAGCATATCTATAATTTTGTAAATAGGAGTCATAATTATCAAAAGTTTTTAGCAGCAATTTGTAAGGCGCGATTCCTTTTGAAGGAACAGTTATTTTTGAAAATTGACTTCTCAGGTCTCCAAATTCTTTTCTCGTGTTATCTATATTGTTTAGTACACTTTCATAGGATATTGATTTATTCTTAATTTTATCATTGTACTCGGAAAAATTAATCTTTATTTCTATAAAAGAACTTAGCACTTCGTCCATTTCATTTATAAAATCAGTATATTGGCTTTTACGAATTTCCTTATCCTTTTTTAAGTTTGCTAATTCTTCCACATAGGAAGTACAGTTATTTATATACTTTAATGTATTTTCATTTAGAGCAATCTTGGTATTCCTTATATTAATAAGAGAATAGTATTGCATACATTTATTTTTATAATTTTTTAAGGCAGTCAAAGACTTATCAATATCATTGCCCTCAGGATTATTAAGAATAGATATTATTTGTTCATATATATGTATATTATTTATCAAACCAGTCAATAAATATTCATGTGACTTTACATATTTTTCTGATGGATTTAGTGAAGTGATTTTATCTTTAATTTTTACTAGTGAAGAAATTTTTTCTGGCAATTCCTTTTTTGATTTATCAATATCTATGGATTCTCCCTTAATGTAATCAGCTGCATTATTATTTATCTTAAGTATGTTATTGATGCTAAATTTTATACTTTTTTCATAAGTTTTGTCCGTATTATTAAAGAAAAAACGATAACTAAATAAAAATATAAGTGAAATAATTAAAGCGGAAAGTAAGCTAATAGAAATTATTATTTTGTTTTTTTTATTTTTCATATGCATCTCACCCCTTTAGCTATAATATTCTTTTTATATAATTAAAATTCCTGTAAAAATATATTTATTAATATTTTTTAAAATTAATTTATAATGTTATATAAATATATTAAGATAGTGTATAATTGTTAATGGATATAATTAATTTAAGGGGGTGAGCCCGTGAAATTTATTGAAACTATTGTAAACACAGTAACTAACATTAATTTGGCATCTATATTAGATATATTAGTAGTATCTTACATTTTTTATAAGAGCTATGTTCTTATAAAAGAGACAAGAGCTGAACAATTATTGAAAGGAATTATTTTTATAATTATATTTATTCCCATAAGTAATTTATTACATTTGGAGATGCTTTATTGGATTCTAAGTAATACACTTACTATAGGAGTTCTTTCATTTATAATTATATTCCAACCAGAAATTCGTAGAGCACTAGAGCATATAGGTAGAACTGCATTTAATGATAAGCATATATTAGAAGATGAAGAAACTATGGAGAGGGTTATAACAGAGATTGTGAATGCAGTTGATAATTTATCAAAATCAAAAACTGGTGCGCTTTTAGTTGTAGAAAGATTAACAGGCTTAGGAGAGACTATAAATACTGGTGTAAAGTTAGATGCTATAGTGTCTTCAGCGTTATTAGAGAATATATTTGTAGTAAATACACCTCTTCATGATGGAGCTACCATAATAAGAAATGATAGAATAATATCATCAGGATGTTTTCTTCCATTAACAAGTAATAATGATTTAAATAAATCTCTTGGTACAAGACATAGAGCTGCTATAGGATTATCTGAAAACTCAGATGCTATTATAATAGTTGTATCTGAAGAAACGGGAACTATTTCATTAGCCGTTAATGGAACCCTTACCAGAAATTATGATAAAAATAAACTAAAAGATATATTGATGAGAATAATAAGGAAAAGTAAGAATAGAAAGTTGAATTTTAGGGAGCGGGTGGTAACATGGATGAAAAAAACCGAAAACAACAAATAATAGTTAAAATATGTTGTGTTATTGCTGCTTTTGGACTATGGTTATATATAAATACTGTACCAAACCCTGTAAGAACATATAATAAAAATATTCCTGTTACCATAATTAATGAACAAGGATTAGAACAATCGAGATTAGCATTAATACCTGGTCAAAAGCCTTATGTTACTTTAACTTTAAAAGGAACCATAAATGACATATATTCTGTTACTGAGGATCAGTTTAAGGTTGTAGTTGATCTTGGCGCTTATGTACTAAAAAAAGGTGATAATAATATACCTGTTCAGATACAACAAAGTCCAGATAATATAACTATATTAAATAGTGATAATCTTTGGGTAAAAATATCATTAGACGATTTAGTTGAAAAGACTGTTCCTTTAAAACTATCTACTGTGGGTAAGCCTAAACAAGGATATTATTCTGGAAAGATTAGTACTGGTGTAAATAATGTATCAGTAAAAGGACCTGGAAGCTTTGTAAAGCTAGTAGATGCAGGTGAAGTAAAGTGTGATATAGGGGCTATTTATAGAGATCTAAATATAATATTACCTATACAAGCTATTGACAGTAATGGAAATGTTGTAGGTGAGGTTAAGGTTTATCCAAAATCCATAGGAGTTAATGTTCCAATTAAAAAATCTAAATCTGTCAGTATAAATGTAAAAACAATGGGAAAATTAAGTGATAATAAGGTATTGGATAAAATTACTGTAGAACCAGAAAAAGTGGATATAATAGGCGATGAGAATGTTATAAATAATATTACAAGTTTAGATATTGAGCCTATTAATTTAGAGAGTTTATCTTCAGATGAAGTAGATGCGAAACTAGTAATACCTAAAGGTGTAACTTTAGTTAGTAACACAAATGGATTTGTGAAGGTAAAGTTTAAAGTACAATCTAATACTATTTTAAATAAAGAGGTTTCTCTAGTTGTAAAAACCATAAATATGGATAGTAATTATAATATAACTTTAGATGTTGACAAGGTTTCTATAACTGTATCAGGGCTAGAAAATGTTATAAATAGTTTAAAGCCGGAAAGTATAGAATGTTACGTGGATTTAAATTCTATAAAGGAAGGTCAGCATAAGTTACCTGTTAATATAAATTTACCAGAAGGAATTAAGCTTGTAGATAAGTCTCCTGAAAGTATTACTGTAAATATAAAAAAGAAAGTAACATCGGAGGGTACAAATGTCAATCAGAATCAATAATATAATATTGGATATAGAAGAAGATACATCAATATTAAAAGAAAAAGCTGCAAAAAGGTTAAAATTGCCAATTAATTCTATAAAGGATTTTAAAATCTTAAAAGAGTCTATAGATGCGAGAAAAAAAGATTCTATTAAATTTAATTATACAGTAGAAATAAGTTGTGATAATGAATCTAAAGTAGTATCAAAGTCTAGAGATAAGGATGTAAAAATAGAAGAAGTAAAATATAATGAAGAATTTAAGTTTGGAGATAAAGAACTAGACCATAGACCTGTAATTATTGGTATGGGGCCAGCAGGAATGTTTGCTGGCCTTTTAATGGCGCAAAAGGGATATAATCCAATAATAATAGAACGTGGAGAAAGTGTAGAACATAGAAGTAAAAGTATAGACACATTTTGGAATAGTAGAGTTTTTAATAAGGAATCTAATGTTCAATTTGGAGAAGGTGGAGCAGGTACTTTTTCTGACGGAAAGTTAACTACAAGAATAAAGGATTCTAGATGTGACTTTGTTTTAGAGGAATTTGTAAAAGGAGGAGCTCCAGAGGAAATCTTGTATATGGGGAAGCCTCATATAGGAACAGATATATTAAAAGAAGTAGTAAAAAGTATAAGACATAAAATTATAGAATTAGGTGGAGAAGTTCACTTTAATAGTAAGTTAGAAGATATTTTAACAAAGGATAATAAGATAAAGTCTATCATTGTAAATGGAAGGGAAATACCTTGTGAAGCTTTAGTTTTGGCCATTGGACATAGTGCAAGGGATACTTACCAAATGCTATTTAATAAAAACATAGCTATAGAGCCTAAGCCTTTTGCTATAGGCGTCAGAATTGAACATTTACAAAGTATGATAGATGAAAATCAGTATGGAAAGTTTGCTGGACATAAAAGATTAAGGGCAGCTGATTATAGATTAGCTCATAATACAAAGGGAAATAGGGGAGTATATAGTTTTTGTATGTGTCCAGGAGGATACGTAGTAGCAGCCGCCTCAGAAGAAGAAAGAGTTGTAGTTAATGGTATGAGTTATTATAAAAGAGATGGGAAAAATGCTAATTCAGCCATAGTTGTATCTGTAACTCCAGATGATTTTGGAAATAGTTCACCTTTAGCAGGAATGGAATTTCAAAGACATTATGAGAGTTTAGCGTATAATGTAGGTGGAAGAGAATATTTGGCTCCAGTACAGTTATTGGGGGACTTTTTAGAAGACAGAAGGAGTAAAAAAATAGGCAATATAGAGCCGACTTATAAACCAGGATATACTTTAAGTGATTTAAAGGAGTGTCTACCAAGTTATGTAGTAGAGTCTCTTAAAGAAGGGGTAGTGAATTTTGATAAGAAAATAAAGGGATTTGCAGATAAAAATGCAGTTCTTACAGGAATAGAGACTAGAACATCCGCACCAATTAGAATACTTAGAAATAAAGTTTTACAAAGTATATCTATAGAAGGGCTGTATCCAGCTGGAGAAGGTGCTGGATATGCTGGAGGCATAATGTCTGCTGCTGTTGATGGCTTAAAAGTAGCGGAAGCTATTATGAAAAATTGGGCTCCATTTTAATTAGGGTAACTTAATATTCTGAAAACTTGTAATTTACGACAAATCTTTGTTAAAATAGAATAGATAACATATATTCGTTTTTATTAGTTAAAACTTTGACAAAATATAAAATAATATTTAAGAAGAGGTGTGTTCTAATGATTAAAAGTTTTGATGAAATCTTAGTGAAAGTTAAGAGTCAGGAAACTAAAAAGGTAGCAGTAGCAGTGGCACAGGATAAGCCAGTATTAGAAGCAGTTAGAGATGCTAAAGAAAACAACATAGCTGATGCAATACTTGTTGGAAATAAGACTGAAATAGAAGCTATAGCAAAAGAAATAGGAATGGATTTAAACAAATTTGAATTAGTAGATGAGCCAGATATGAGAAAGGCTGCTTTAAAGGCGGTAGAATTAGTATCAACTGGTAAAGCTGATATGGTTATGAAAGGATTAGTTGATACAGCTAATTTCTTAAGAGCCGTATTAAATAAAGAAGTAGGTTTAAGAACTGGAAAATTAATGTCTCACGTAGCTGTTTTTGAAACAGAAAAGTTTGATAGATTACTTTTCTTAACAGACGTTGCATTTAATATGTATCCAGAACTTAAGGAAAAAGTTGATATAATAAACAATGCAGCAACAGTAGCTCATGCTATAGGAATAGAATGTCCAAAGGTTGCAGCAGTATGTGCAGTTGAAGTAGTAAATCCTAATATGCCAGAAACTATAGATGCTTCAATACTTGCTAAAATGAGCGATAGAGGACAGATAAAAGGTTGTGTAGTTGATGGACCTTTTGCAATGGATAACGCTTTATCAGAAGAAGCTGCAGCTCATAAGAAAGTAACAGGAGAAGTAGCAGGAAAAGCAGATATATTATTACTTCCAAATATTCAGGCAGGTAATATAATGTACAAAACATTAACATATACAACTGACTCTAAAAATGGTTGTTTATTAGTAGGTACAGCTGCTCCAGTTGTATTAACTTCAAGAAATGATAGCCATGAAACAAAGATGTACTCAATAGCTTTAGCAGCATTAGTTGCTAATAACATGAAAAAAAGAAAATAATATATTTAGATAAATGGAGGAGAAGAAATGTCAAAGAAATTATTAATAATTAACCCAGGTTCTACATCAACAAAAATTGCTGTGTTTGATGATGAAAACTTAGTTTTAGAAGAAACTTTAAGACACTCAGCTGAAGAAATAGGAAAGTATGCTACTATTTATGATCAGTTCCATTTCAGACAGGAAGTAATACTTAATGTATTAAAAGAAAAAGGATTTGATATAAAGACTTTAGATGCAATAGTTGGTAGAGGCGGACTTTTAAAACCTGTAGAAGGTGGTACATACACTGTAAATGAAGCTATGCTTAAAGACTTAAAAGAGACTGTAAGAGGACAGCATGCTTCAAATCTTGGTGGAATTATAGGTAATGAAATAGGAAATTCATTAGGAATACCAGCATTTATTGTAGATCCTATTGTTGTTGATGAACTTGAGGATGTAGCAAGAGTTTCTGGTATACCAGAAATTGAAAGAAAGAGTATATTCCATGCATTAAATCAAAAGGCAGTAGCTAGAAGATATGCAAAAGAAAATGGAAAAGCTTACACAGATGTAAATGTTATAGTAGGACATATGGGTGGTGGAGCATCTGTTGGTGCACACAAAGCTGGAAGAATAATAGATGTTAACAATGCATTAGATGGAGAAGGACCATTCTCACCAGAAAGAACAGGCGGAGTTCCAAGTGGGGATTTAATTAGACTTTGTTATTCAGGTAAATTTACTTTAGAAGAAATGATAAAGAAAGTAAACGGAAAAGGTGGAGTTGTTGCTTACCTTGGAACAAACGACTTCAGAGATCTTGAAGCTAAAGCATTAGAAGGGGATAAAAAGTTTAAATTAATATTAGATGCATTTATTTATCAAATGGCTAAAGAAATAGGAAAATGTGCAGCAGTATTAGAAGGAAAAGTTGACGCAATTATATTAACAGGTGGAATAGCTTACAGCAAGTATGTAACTTCAGAAATTAAGAAAAAAGTTGGATTTATAGCTCCATTTGTAATCTACCCAGGAGAAGATGAAATGTTAGCATTAGCTCAAGGTGGATTAAGAGTATTAAATGGAGAAGAAGCTGCAAAAGAATATAAATAATTCAGCAGTTTATATAATGACCAGTGATGAAAATCACTGGTCATTTTCTATAAGGCACATTTAAAAAATAAATAAGTCAGTATGCTAGGCTATTTTGCATCATACTGCGTCATCAGAACCCACTGATAGCTCTACTAGCAGTGGAACCTACTTCCTTGTTTGATATAAAATATCCGTCGCATCTTTGACTTGTTATTTATTTTAATGTGCCTAAAATATTAAATTTTTAGAAACACTAGTATTTATATAAGGCGTTTTTATTGTTAGTAGGGTAAAATTATATTATAATTATTCTGTGGCTTTATGTAAAAAATGCTGCAAAATTTAAAGAAAATGCATATTATAGAAAATATAAATAATGTATAATAAGCAAAAGAGAGGTATTGAAATGGGTAGAATGTTTGGAACAGACGGAGTTAGAGGAATTGCTAACGATGAATTGACAGCAGATTTAGCTTATAGTCTTGGAAGAGCAGGAGCTTATGTGTTAACAGAAGGAACACATAAACCTAAAATATTAGTAGGAATGGATACCAGAATATCTGGACATATGTTAGAAAGCTCTTTAGTAGCAGGAATTCTTTCTGTAGGAGCAGAAGCAATTTGTGTAGGAGTTATACCAACTCCAGCAGTAGCATATCTTACAAGAAAGTATGGAGCAGATGCTGGAGTAGTTATATCTGCATCACATAATCCAGTAGAATATAACGGAATAAAGTTTTTTAATAATAAAGGATATAAGCTTCCAGATGAATTAGAAGATAGAATTCAAAGTGTAATAGAAAATAATTTTGAGGGAGTACCAAGTCCTACTGGAGCGGATATAGGAAGAAAAGTTATTGAAAAAGGTGCTTTGGAACATTATGTAGAATTTGCTAAAAGTACTATAAATACTGACTTAAAGGGCCTTAAAGTAGCACTTGATTGTGCTAATGGAGCAGCATATAAGGCAGCAGTAGAAACTTTTAGAGAACTTGGAGCTGAAGTGCTAGCTATAAATAATGATCCAGATGGTATAAATATAAACAAAAATTGTGGATCAACTCATCCAGAAGAACTTATGGAATATGTAGTTAAAAAAGGATGTGATTTAGGATTAGCCTTTGATGGAGATGCAGATAGATGTTTGGCTGTAGATGAAAAAGGAAATCTTATAAATGGTGATTTCATAATGGCTATTTGTGGTAAACATATGAAGGAAGCTGGAAAATTAGATAAAAATACAGTAGTAGTTACTGTAATGAGCAATATGGGACTTTTTATTGCCATGGATAAAGAAGATATAAATCTTGTAAAGACAAAAGTTGGAGATAGATATGTTCTTGAAGAAATGCTAAAGGAAGGTTATAAAATAGGAGGAGAACAATCAGGTCATATAATATTCCTAGATTATAACACTACAGGGGATGGTCTTGTAACTGCTATTCAACTTTCATCTATTGTTAAAAATAGTAAAAAGACATTATCACAGTTAGCTTCTATGATGAAGGAATTACCTCAGGTTTTAGTAAATGCGGTAGTGCCAAATGATAAAAAGAATATCTATATAGAAGATAGTGAAATAGCAGAAGAAATAAGAAAAATAGAAGAGAAAATGAATGGAAGAGGAAGAGTTTTAATAAGGCCTTCGGGTACTGAACCACTAGTAAGAGTTATGCTTGAAGGAGAAGATCAAAAGGAAATTGATGAAATAGCTCATTCCTTAGCTAAATTAATTGGAGAAAAGGCAAATTAAATTTTGTTTGTATGATTTAGCTATTCCATTATTAGTAATGGAATAGCTATTTAAATAATCAATGACTAATTTTGTCATTGACCAAATCCATTATTAAAAATATAATAAGGCATATGAAATAAAATAATAATTTAAAAAGTATGTTTTTTAAAAATTTGAAAGGAAGTGATGTTTATAGAAATGAATAAATAGAATTTTAAAAGCTTTATTAAAAGCGCCAGGACTTAGGTGATGAAGTTCGACTGACCAAGTGAAAGATTTGGAGTAGTAAAGGAAACTCAATCTAATGATTGAGTAAGTTCGACTAACCAAATCGAAGATTTGGAGTGTTAAATGAAACTCAGACTAACGTCTGAGTAAGTTCCACTGACTAAATCAAAGATTTAGAGTGTCACTTAAGTTGACGAGGATGGGGAGTATCGAATCTTCGGCGGGTGCCCCACGGTATCGCACTACCGTTAACGATTGATAAAACCGAAAAGCGATTTTCGATACAATATCAATCAGGTGTTAAAACCTTAAGCTTAGGGTCAAAGCGAAATTAAGTGACCTGTTTTTCTAGTTAATAATTTAACGAGAACTGGAAAAGCATAAATAAAAATGTGAAAGGAAGATTTTTTATGTGCGGAATAGTAGGATATATAGGAAAGAGACAGGCTTCAGATATATTGGTAGAAGGATTATCAAAACTTGAATATAGAGGATATGATTCAGCAGGGGTAGCTATTATAGATAATGGCTCAATAAATGTAATGAAATGTAAGGGTAGATTAGCTAATTTAGAGGAAAAGCTAAAAGAAACTCCTTTACAAGGAGAAATAGGTATTGGACATACAAGATGGGCTACTCATGGAGAACCGTCAGATGTAAACTCACATCCACATAGTAATGAAAAGGGAACAATAAGCGTTGTTCACAATGGAATAATAGAAAATTATATTCACTTAAGAGAATGGTTAACTTCTAAAGGATATGTTTTTAAATCAGAAACTGATACAGAAGTTATACCACACTTAGTAGACTATTTCTATAATGGAGATTTATTAGATGCTGTTATGAAAGCAGTAGCTAAAATGGAAGGTAGTTATGCTATAGGCGTAATATGTAATGATGAGCCAGACAAAATTGTGGCTGTAAGAAAAGATAGTCCAATGATAGTAGGGCTTGGAGAAGGTGAATATTTTATAGCATCAGATATACCAGCTGTATTAAATCATACAAGAGATATATATCTTCTTAATGATAAGGAATTTGTTGTATTAACAAAGGATGGAGTAAAATTATATAGCGAAGAAAGAGAAGAAATAGAAAGAGAAATATATCATGTAACTTGGAATGCAGATGCTGCTGAAAAGGGTGGCTATGAAGACTTTATGTTAAAAGAAATACATGAACAGCCAAAAGTTATTAAAGATACAATGACTTCAAGAGTAATGATGGGCAAACCAATAACTCTGGATGATATAAAAATAACAAAAGAACAAATAGAAAATATAAATAAAATATATATAGTTGCTTGCGGTACAGCTTATCATGCTGGAGTAGTTGGTAAGTATGTAATAGAAAAGTTAGCAAGAATACCAGTAGAAGTAGATATAGCTTCAGAATTTAGATATAGAAATCCAATAATAGATGAAAAGACATTAATGATAGTAATAAGTCAATCAGGTGAAACAGCAGATACTTTAGCTGCTTTAAGAGAAGCAAAAAACCGTGGAGCTAGAGTTATTGCTGTAACAAATGTTGTGGGAAGTTCAGTTTCAAGAGAAGCAGATGATGTTTTATATACTTGGGCTGGACCAGAAATTGCAGTAGCATCTACAAAGGCTTATGAAACTCAGCTTGTAGCAATGTATATAATAGCATTATTCTTTGCTCAAAATAAGAAAACTCTAAGTGAAGCAGAATTAGAAGAATTAAAGAAAGAAATGTTAAGCATACCTGAAAAAGCACAAGAATGTTTAAATAATAAAGAAGTAGTACAGAAGTTTGCTGCTAAGAATTACATGCATAAAGATATGTTCTTCTTAGGAAGAGGCCTTGACTACGCAGTAGCTATGGAAGGTTCTTTAAAACTTAAGGAGATATCCTATATCCACTCAGAAGCTTATGCAGGTGGAGAATTAAAGCACGGTCCAATAGCTTTAATAGAAAAAGGAACTGTAGTAGTAGCTCTTGCAACACAAGATGAACTATTTGAAAAAATGGTAAGTAACGTAAAAGAGGTTACAACTAGAGGAGCACATGTTTTAGGATTAGCTTTTGAAGGAAATGAAAGTATAGAAAAAACAGTGGATTCAGCAATATATCTACCAAGAATCAATCCACTATTTGCACCATTACTTTCAGTAATCCCATTGCAGTTATTCTCATACTATGTAGCAGTACAAAAAGGTTGTGACGTTGATAAACCAAGAAATCTTGCAAAATCAGTTACAGTTGAATAGTTGTCCACATTAATTTAAAAAATTTATCCACATTGTTGATAAAAAATAATCAGCAATGTGGATTGTTTTATTTTAAAGGAGAAAAATATAATTGTATAAATGTAGTGAATTAATAAAAAAATATGAATGTTACAAATAGTATTGAAATAATTACAAATTAGGATTATAATTTATATTATGTAATATTATTCCAATGACTTTAAAAAGTTATTGAGATTTATATAGGTGGATTATGAATATGGAAAATTATTTCATATACATTAATATTGATGGATTTGCTAAATATTATTTTGATTTAGCAAGAAAGCTAAATATTCCACTGTATAACTTGGAATGTTTGATTAATGAAGGTTGTTATTTTGAAAATTTGTGGACAGGTATTCCATCAATTACTTTTCCAATGCAAAGTTCTATACTTAGTGGAGCTTATTCAAATGTTACAGGAAATGTATCAAAGTACTTTGATAAGGAGAAAAATAAAATTGTTTACTGTAAGCATTTGAATTATGGTGAAACTTTTGGGGAGGTATTAAGAAATAAAAATAATTCCCTTATATCAATCCAACAATTTGTACTCAATAGTAGAGGGGCTTCTTATGAGGATAGAGATTTTTTATATCTTCAACCAGGAGGAGATTACAAAAAAAGATTTAATATTTTATTAGAGTTATTAAGAAATAATAGGGTTGATTTAGGTGAGAAGAGTATTTTTTATGATAAAATACCTAAGTTTATATTTCTTTATGTTGATGACCTTGATGAAGTTGGACATAATGCTATTTTCAACTATGAGGGATTAATGGCATTTTCAGAAAGAAAGCGTATAAGTAAAGTAATATCTAGATTACAGAAGATAGATATTAAAATAGGTGAAGTTATTAAGGCATTAATAGATAAAAAGATATATAAAAGAAGTTATATACTTATAACTTCTGATCATGGAATGGTTCCTTTCAAAGGAAGGAGTTCAATACCTAGACTAATAAAAGATTTAAAGAAGTGTGGATTTAAAAATATAATATATACAGATGATTTAGTATCAAAGGAATATGAAAATAATTGGGATGTGGTAATGACATCTACAGGAATAGAGGTACAGGTATGGTTCAATTCAACAGAGGTAGATTTGAACAAAATAAAACATAAGTTAGAGAAAAAAGATTATATTGAAAAAGCTCTAACCCGAGACGAATTGATTGATAAAGGAGTCTTTGAAGGATTTTCAGATATATTAGTGTCGCCAATTCCACCATATCATTTTAATGGTAATATATCAAAAAGATTTCTTTTAAGAGGGGGACATGATTCATTAAATGAAGGTACTCAAAGAATCTTTGGAGTATTAAAGGGGCCTTTAATAAAAGAAAATTTTATTTGTAAAGACTCAGTAAAGAATATAGATTTAATTCCAACATTATGTGAAATATTAAAAATTCCAGTTATGAGAAGTTCAACAGGGACTATAATTAGAAAAGTAATTAAGTCAAAAGAAATAGATTAGTATAAATACTTTTTCCAATGGAAAAAGAAAGTGTGAGGTTGGTATGGGACAAAATTTAAAATTAGATCAGGAGAAATTAAAAATATTAAATAGACAAAATATTTTGAATATAATAAGGAATAGTAAGGAGATTTCTAGAGGTGACCTTACAGAAAAGACAGGATTAAGCCCAACTACAGTTTCAACAATTACTAATGAACTTATGGAGAATAATATGATAGCGGAAATATGTGTAGGAGAGTCGAGTGGTGGAAGAAAACCAATTATATTTGGATTGAACAAACATGCAAAATATGTAATCACTATAAGGCTTACCTATAGAGGTGCAATTTTAGATTTAGTTGACATGGAGTGCAATCCTATATATAGAAAAGAATTTAAAGAATATTTGGATAATGAGATAAAGGTAAGAAAGATGATTAGTACATGTTTAGAAAATATAATGAGTGATTTTTCAGAAAATGTGGAGAGAATTGTTGGGATAGGTATTAGTGTGCCTGGGGTAATTGACTACAAAGATAATCTGGTTATTTATTCTTCAAGGCTTCATCTATCTAATTTTGATATGGGAGATGCAGTAAGATCGGTTATAGATAAGAAAACATATATTTTTAAAGATACAGATTCTATGATATTAGGAGAATATTATTTTGGCGAAGGAAGAGAATATAAAGATTTAGTATATATTTTAGTTGAAAATGGTATAGGTATGTCTTATGTTAATTCAGGAAAATTATTTAGACTTCCTAGAGGGGGATTTGAACTAGGTCATACCACTATAACATCAACTGGGCCAAAGTGTCAGTGCGGAAGTGTAGGATGTTTAGGAATGCTTGTTTCTGAAATGCCAGCTCTTTTAAGATTAAATGAACTTATTAAAGAAGGTATGGAAACCTCTTTTAGTCAGGCTTCTAATTTAAATTATATTGATATCATAAGAGCTTCAAATAACGATGATAAAGCTTCCAGACAAGTTATTGAGGAACAGGCTGAAAAACTGGGTATTGGCATGGCGAATATTGTAAATTTATTAAATCCGGAATTGATCATTATAGGTGGACCACTTATTTATAGTAAATGGGATTTAATTAGTTGTATTAAAAAAAGCATAAAAAAACATGCACTAGAGCCTTATACAGATAAGCTTAACATAAAGTTTTCAAAGTTTGGTCATGAGTCTTCACCACTAGGGATGGCTAATTTTATTTTGGAAGATGAAGTTTTTATACCAATTAATATTTAGTTAATAATATGCCTTTGGGTAAATTAATATGGGGGGTACTACTATGAAAACTAAAAAATTATTAAGTATGGGTCTATCAGTTTTATTAGCTTCTAGTATTTTTATAGGTTGCGGTGATAAAGCTGAAAAGCCTGCAAGTGCAGAGGGAGAAAAGGCTACAATAACATACTGGCAGCATAGCAGTCCAGCAAGAGACAAAATGATGGAAAGTTTAGCTCAAGAATTTATGAAAAAAAATACAAACATAGAAGTTAAGCTTGAGTTTATACCAGAAGATAGCTATAATACTAAGCTGATTTCATCTTTGGCAACTGATGCAGCGCCTGATGTTATGCAAATTCAATCAGGTATGATAAATAGGTTAGCAAAGGCTAATGCTATCCAACCTTTAGATGAAAACGTTTTATCTACAAAAGATATTAAGAATGAATTTATACCAGCTACAGTAAATGGACTTCAGGTAGACGGAAAATACTATGGTCTTCCAACAGATACACAGACAATAGTAGCTTTTTGGAACAAAGATCTTGTTAAACAGGCAGGCTTAGACTCTGAAAAAGGTCCACAAACATGGGATGAAATGCTTAATTGGGCTAAGAAACTTACTAAGAGAAGTACAGATGGTAAGATGGAAATTTCAGGTTGGGGTGTTAAGGGATATCACCCTGAAGTTCAGGCTTTAATTCTTCAAAATGGTGGGAAAATTGTAGATGAAGATGGAAAATACATTTTTGCTGATGATCCTAAGGCAATTGAAGCAATGCAGTATATGGTAGGTGCATATAAGAAAGATAAAGTTTATGATACAAAGTTTATGAAAAATTGGGCTGGATTTAGACAAGGCAAGATTGCATTAATGCTTGGGCATCCAGCTATGATAGGTAATTTAAAGCAGACAGCTCCAAATGTTAAACTAGGGCTTGGATTAATACCTGCTAAAAATGGTAAGCACACAACTGTTGTTACATCATGGGGATATGCTATTTCAAAGAAAGCTAACGCTCAGGCAGCAACAAAATGGATAGAGTTCTTAACTAGTGCTGATGCTGAAAAGAAATGGACAAAACAAACAGGGGAACTTCCAGCAAGAAAGAAACTATTAGAAGATTCAGAGCTAAATGCTGATCCACAATTAAAAATTGTATTATCATCATTAAAGGATTCAGAAGTTGGATATGTACAGATGGGTATTTTAAATAAATACTGGAGTGAAGGGTTTGAAGAAATATTATTAAAGGATGTCTCTGTTAAGGATGGATTAAAGAAAATTCAAAATAAAATAAATGAGGAGATAGCAAAGGATATAAAATAGATTTAAGTATATTCAATATTATATTTCTAAAATGGAGAACTAAGAGTTCTCCATTTTAGAAATTAGATTAGAAATTAAAAAGGAAGTGATTTAATGCAATTAAAGACAACATCAAATACCCCTTTTAAAAAACAAAAAAAGTCAAAAGTTAATACTATGAAAATAGCACCATATATTTTTATAGCACCTGCTGTTATCTATCTACTAATTGTAACAATTATTCCAGCAATTATGGCTCTTCCAATTAGCTTTACAGATTGGTCAGCACTAACTCCAAAAATGCATTGCGTAGGGTTTAATAATTATAGAAGACTTTTGCAAGATAGTGAGTTTATAAAATCCTTAATTACTATGGCAAAGTTTTTTATATTTGTGCCCATTAATATGGTAGTTGGACTTTTAATGGCCCTATTATTAAATAATAAGATTAAGGGTATGGTGTTTTTTAGAATACTATTTTATTCTCCTGTTATAACATCAACAATAGCTGCAGCAATTCTTTTTGATTGGTTTTATCAACCAAGCTTTGGGCTATTTAATAGCATTTTGTCTTTATTTGGATTTGAGGGAATAGGGTGGATTTCTGATGCTAACACTGCTGTTATGTCAGTATTAATTTTCAAGGTATGGAAGGGTTGTGGAGCAGCAATGCTTATATATCTTGCAGGGCTTCAGGATATTTCAGACCAAGTCTTAGAGGCAGCAACTATAGATGGGGCAAACAAGTGGCAAATATTTAAGAAAATAACATTACCTCTTTTAAGACCAGCTCATTTGTACCTATTTATAACAGAAGTTATAGGAGTGTTTATGATATTTCAAGAAACATATATACTTCAAGGACCGTTAAAAAGCACAAATACGGTTGTAAACTATATTTATGACAAGGGATTTATGAGCTCAGAGATGGGTTATGCAAGTGCCATGTCATTTGTACTGTTCATAATCGTATTAATCATTACTATAATTCAGTATAAAATCATGAAAATAGATATTGAATAGGAGGAGAAGAAATATGAAACAAAATAGTAGATATAAAGCTATTACGATTTGCCTTTTAATATTAGTTTCTATTTTGGTAGCCCTTCCTTTTGTTTGGATGATATTTTCATCTTTTAAAAGAATAGATGAATTTTATTTAATACCACCAAAATTATTACCTAATAACTTTTCACTTGAGAATTTTAAAGAGCTTTTTGAAAGGGGAAATTTTGGACGATATTATTTAAATAGTATATTTGTTACATTAGTCCAGGTAGTAGCGAATATTATAGTTGTTACCATGGCAGGCTTTGCTTTTGCTAAATACAATTTTAAAGGAAAAAGAATAATATTTTTGGCAATACTTGCAACTACTATGATTCCATGGGTTGCAACAATAATACCTCTTTATATAATGGCTTATAAGGCAAAATTAATTAACACCTATTTTGGATTGATATTTGCTGGAATGGTAGATGCTTTTAGTATATTTCTTGCAAGAAATTTTATGCAGTCAATACCAAATTCTTTAATAGAGGCAGCTAGAATAGATGGAGCAAATGAATTTGATATTTTTACAAAAGTTGTACTTCCACTTATTAAGCCTTTAATAGCTGTAATTACAATAAACAAGTTTATATCAAGCTGGAATGCATTCCAATGGCCACTGTTAGTTGTAGGGGAGGACAGACTTAGAACATTGCCACTTGCTATTGCTAAGTTATCAAGTCAATATTATGACGCTTATAATTTAAAAATGGCAGCTGCATTTTTAGCAATAATACCAGTTTTAATTGTTTATATAGCTTTTCAAAAATACTTTGTATCAGGAATATCATTATCTGGTATGAAAGAATAGCTTAAAGGATGTGATAATATGTATTTTGTTGATTTACATACACATACTAAATTTTCAGATGGACAACCTGATTATAAAGAAGTGATTAATAGGGCAAAGGAAATTGGATTAAAGTGTGTGGCTATTACTGATCATTTTGATCCTTATGACCCTAAGGATGAAGTAAGAAATATTAGTGAGAAAGATTTAATAGAGTTTTTAAAGAATGCAAAATCTTATGGGTATAGTATAAGTCAGCCAGTCTTATGTGGAATTGAAACTTGCACAGATTTTAATGGTAATATTAGGGTCAGTGATAAGGTATTTAATACCTGCGATTTAATAATAACCAGTGGACATTATGTTGAATATGAAGGCGAGATAAAAAAAGGTGAATACTTTAATGATTTTTACTGGGAAAGTTATAAAGAAAAAATTATAAATATGGGAAGTGGACAAGGGGATATAATTGGACATCCTGAGGGATATTTGCCAATTGAGTCAATGATAATACCTAATACAACCACCTATGAACAGAGAAAGGAGATATGCAAGTTAATTTCGGAAAGATATTTTGATGAGAACTTTATAAATCAATTAACTAAAGCTTTAATAAAAAATGACAAAGCCTATGAGCTTCATTGTGCAACAGAAACACCAAGGATTAGCATAATTCAAAGTCTTATGAAGAAAAATGTAAGGTTAAGTGTGGGAACTGATGCTCATGTTTTACAAATGGTAGGTAGGGTAAATTGGGCTTTGGATATTTTAAAAAAGAATAATTATAAGAATCTTTTTGATTATTTAAAGTTAATATAGGGGGGGATTAATATGTTAAAGGTAGCAATAGTGGGATGCGGAACCATGGGCGGAGTACATGGAAGAAGCTACATAAATGTTAAAAACGCAAAAGTAGTGGCTGTATGTGACATAAATGAAAATAAGGGTAGTCAAATTGCAAAGATTCATAATGCCAATAATTATAATTCCTATGATGAAATGTTAAATAATGAGGATATCGATATTGTTGATGTTTGTGTACCGACCTATATGCATAGAGAATTTGCTGAAAAGGCATTGAAAATGAAAAAACATGTTTTTTGTGAAAAGCCTATTGCTTTAAATATAGAGGATGCTCAGTATATGGTTAAGCTTGCTGAAAAAATGGGAGTAAAATTTTCAGTTGGACATGTGGTTAGATTTTTCCCTGCATATACAAAGGCTATTGAAACTATTAATTCTAATAAAATTGGAACGCCAAAGCTTATAAGAACAACAAGGACAGGAGCATATCCATCATGGAACTGGAATAACTGGTATTCAAACTATGAGCTTAGTGGAGGACCTATTTTAGATTTAGTTATTCATGATTTTGACTGGATAAGGCATAATTTTGGAGAAATTGAAAGAGTTTATGTAAAAAGCTTTAATGGAAAAATTGAAGGAAAAGATCATTGTCTTATTACACTTAAATTAAAAAATGGTCCTATTGCCCATGTTGAGGGAAGTTGGGCATTTCCACAGGGAGCAATCTTTGGAACAACATTTGAAGTTATTGGTACAAAAGGACAAATAGAGTTTGATAGTCGAAGAACTTCATCTATTAAAAAGCAAACTAATAATGAAATGTATAATATGAATTTAGACACACCGTTATCATATTGGGATGAGCCATATACTTTGGAGATTCAAGCGTTTGTAGATTGCATTGTTGAGAGTAGGGTTCCAATTGTTACAGGTGAAGATGCTATAGAAGCAATAAGAATTTCATTAGCTGCTATAAAATCCTCAAAAGAAGGAAAAGTAGTAACTATAGGGGGCGAGAAAAATGAATAAGATTAGAGTTGGGGTAATAAGTTTTCAACATATGCATGCTTTAAGTTATACGGATTCACTTTTAAAACTTCCTAATGTAGAGCTTATTGGCATTGCTGATTCAGACAATTTTAGAGGAATAGAGATGGCTTCAAGGTTTAATACTAAATATTTTCAGGATTATCATGAACTTTTGGGACTTGTGGATGGAGTTGTAATATGTACTTCAAATAAGCTTCATTGCAAGATAGCAGTTGATGCAGCAAGAGCAGGAAAAGATATGCTTGTTGAAAAACCGTTTGCAACTACCTATAAAGAAGCTGAAGAAATGTTGTCAGAGGCAAAAAAACATAATGTAAGAATTATGACTGCATTTCCAATGAGGTTTAATGCATCAATTGAAGAGGCAAAGATAGCAGTGAATAATGGTGATATTGGAGACATTCTTTGTATAACAGGAATTAATCATGGAAAAATACCATCAGGCTGGTTTATAAATAAGAATGAAGCTGGTGGTGGGGCGATTATGGACCATACAGTTCATCTTGCAGATTTAATGAGATGGTTTGTTGGAAGTGAATGTAATACTGTTTACTGCGAAGGTGGAGAGCTTATTCATAATAAAGGAATAGATGATTGTGGAATTCTTACACTTCAGTTTGAGAATGGTGTCTTTGCAACAATTGATAGCAGCTGGGCTCACCATAAAAACTATACAATATGGCCTGAAGTTTTTATGGAGATAATAGGGACGAAGGGAACTCTTGAGGTCGAGGCATTTGGACAAACAGAAAGAGTATTTAGTGTTGAGGATAATTCTATAAATGATGTAGTTTGGGGAAGCGATGGTGATGAAGGATTAATAAGGGAATTTATAAGGAGTATAGAGAGTAAATCAACCCCAAAGGTAACTGGACTTGATGGAGCTAAGGCAATGGAAGTTGCTTTAACAGCTTATAAGTCACTTAAGAGTCATTTGGTAGAAACTGTTGAGCATAGATTTGATGAAAGTAAATAGTTGAGTATGATGGAAGTTTAAATATGCTTTTAAGAATTGGAGAGGTAACAATGAAGTTTAGGGTCGGATTAATTGGATGTGGAAGAATTTCACCAATGCATCTTCAATCAATAAGAATGATTGAAAATTGCAATATAGCTGCTGTATGCGATATAAGGGAATATGTAGCAAAATATACAGCAGAAAAATATAAGTGTAACTATTATACTAATTATTTAGATATGATTGATAAGGAAGCTTTGGATACCATTCATATTTGTACACCTCATTATCTTCACCACAATATGGCGATTGAAGCAGCTAAAAGAGGAATTCATGTGATAACAGAGAAACCTATGGCAATAAATTACAATGATGCTGTGGACATGGTCAATACTTGTAATAAAAATAATGTAACTCTATCTGTATTATTTCAAAATAGGTATAATCGAGGAGTACAAGTTATAAAAAATGAGATACAGAATGGTAATTTAGGTAGGGTGTTATCAGGAAGAGTTATTGTAACTTGGAATAGAAGTGATGAATACTATTTAAAAAGTGATTGGAAGGGAACATGGGATAAGGAAGGTGGAGGCGTGGTGATAGACCAAGCAATTCACTCACTTGATCTTGTAAGATATATTGTGGAAAAAAAGGCAATTAAGGTAGATGCTAGTATACGAAATAGAAATCATAAAAAGGTTCAGGTTGAGGACTGTGCTGAAGGTATAATTTATTTTGAAGATGGCTTTAATCTTAGTTTTTATACAATGAATTATTTTACAAGTGACATGCCAATAGATATTACAATTCATTGCGAGAGGGGAACAGCATCTATAATTGGGGATGAAGGTTATATTGATTATGTTGATGGAAGAAAAATGAGTATTAAACTACTTGATAGTGACAGAATCGATTATGGAAGTAATGTAAAGAAGTACTGGGGATATTGTCATTATACATTAATAAAGAAGGTGTATGAAAATATAGTTTTAGGAAAAGAAGTTGAGGTTAACGGAGAAGATTGCCTTAAAACTCAAAAAATTATAAATTCTATATATGAATCTGGATTAAGTGGACATTCGGTTTTTCTTAATAAGTAGATATACTTAAGATTAATAAAGAATTTATTAAAATAGTAAAAATATTATTTAAGAAGGTACTCCTAAGATATAAAAGAGAATCTATAGAATAGAGGTCTATTCATATAGGTTCTTTTCCTATATGGAAAACGTCCATAGATTTGTGTGAATTATAATAGATTTGATTAATTTAATCTGAGAGCAGCTAACTAATATCGAGGTAAGGGTGTAATTATAAGAACAAGCAAGAATTAATTAGATATTGTCCAAAATAAAGTGGTTAATCCAATATAAGATTTATTTTATAAAGCCAATTACGAATGCAGTTAATGTGGAATCAACGTTAGAAGATAGTTATTTGTATTTAATAGATCGTTTAAACAAATGTTATTGATGAATATTAGAAAAGTGATCATAAATTTTAGGATTATATTATTAAATTTTGAACAAGTTACAAAATATGCTAAACTGTTAACGGAAACAATTATAAATTTTAAATAGAAATAGTAAATGAGAAGAGCAACTATTAACTATATTTTTACTAGGAGGCAAAAAATGTTGGAACATAATATTTCAAACAAAGATCTTACTATATTTTTGTTAGTAACTTTTGGTTTGACCACAGGTATGGGTATTGCTATGGCATTTGTATATACTAAATATACAATGGGTGTCTTTAGTAAGGCACAGGCGTATTATCCAGCTATAGGGGTGATGATAGCTTTATTATTAAACAAAGAAAAGCGTAAAAAGCTGCCAATGAAATTTTATGGATCATATTTATTTTTTACTATTACCTCGATTTTATTTCTTTTAGTAGAGATATTTGTATTTCACAAAAACCCAGATATGTATATAGAATGCTGGATGATTGTGGGGAGTATTACCACATTACTTATGTGTTCTTTTCCCTCTGAAAAAGAAAGTCTGTATAATTTTGGATTGGGTTTTGGAAAAAATGTGAAGACATCTCTTGGGTGTATTTTGTTATTTTTTGTTTTGTATATATGTACAAATATTTTAAATGAACTTATTTTTGGTAGTGTTAAAGAAATTATTACTTTTTTCAAGGATATAAAAATATTTATGCAGTTCATATTTCTTTTACCTTTTTGGTTTCTATTCCAGTTTATTTTATTTTTAGGAGAGGAATATGGCTGGAGATATTTTCTTCAAACTGCTCTTCAACGACGCCTAGGTAAGCGAAAGGGTATAATTATTTTAGGAATTATATGGGGTATATGGCATTTACCATTAAGCCTATTTCATTATAGGGCAACAATATCTTTCTATTCTATTCTAGATCTATTAATTTGTTGTATTCCCTACGCTATATTCTTTGGATTTGTCTATATGAAGACAGAAAACATATGGACTGTATCTATAATTCATTTTTTTAACAACTTTTTTGGTGCTTTTATTTTTAACAGCAGTACGGGAGCTAATGGTTTTGGACATTTGATTTGCATGTTTATAGTTTATTTGCCTTTCCTATTTACTAAAGAATATAGGAAATATGAAGAAGAAATAGAACTTACAAATGGGTTATAATATAGTTGAGGAAATATATTAAATTAAAATCATAACAAATTAATTTTTTATGTAAACAAAGATGATATAAAGTAATAAAAAAATGGTTACAATTTTTAACTCATTGTAACCATCTTTTTTAAGTTAATGACTTCCACGAATTACTTTAAAGCCTTCGCCTTTAAGCATTTCTTCATGCTTTTCATATTCATCACATTCCACATTTATACAAAGTGCTAAATGAACGGTATCTACATTATTATTTTTAAGTTGAGTTATTTTATGATCCCAATCTTCATCTGTTCCTTTAGTTTCTTTGCAACCTTTACAATAAAAGAAGCTTGCAAGAGGTGGTTTGTTATCTTTATATATTTCAAAAGCTACTTTGCAATTGTTGTAAGCTTTAAGGCATCCTGTACCTGAACATTTTCCAATTAATTTTCTACATGCCATTATTGCTATAGCCATATACTATCATCCTTTCTTTAAATTGTTTTAAAGGTGATGTACATTGGCTCTTGATGTGCATGAATTGTACAATCCACCTCATATACTTCTTTAATAAGTTGTGGTGTTAATACTGCTTTAGGATCTCCATTAGCTACAACATTTCCATTGTGCATAACATATAATTTATCACAATAAGCTGCTGCTAAATTTAAATCATGCAGTGCTACCACTACTGTAATACCTAAAGATTTAACTAAATTTAATATTTGAATTTGATATTTTATATCTAAGTGATTTGTAGGCTCATCTAATATAAGTAATTCCACCTTTTGAGCCAATGCTCTAGCTAAAAGAACCCTTTGTTTTTCTCCACCTGATAAAGTTGAAAAGCTTCTTTTAGCATAATGAAGCATATCTACTTTATCTAACATTTCTCTAACAATTTTATAGTCATTTTCATTATCCTGTTCTAACATCTTTTTATGAGGACTTCTCCCCATAAGAACCATATCTTCTACTTTAATATCAAAAGCTATATTATTAAATTGACTTACAACGCCTAATTCACGAGCCATATCTTTTATAGGCATAGTAAGAAGATTTTTTCCATCTAAATATATAACTCCTGATTCAGGTTTACAAATACGATAAACTGTTTTTAATAAAGTGGACTTTCCACTTCCATTAGGGCCTATAATTCCTACAAATTCCCCTTTGTTAACTTTAATACAGGCGTTTTCTACTATTGTTTTTTTACCTAGTACTACATTTATATTTTCAATGTTTAACTTCATATTCAATTACCTCTCTCCAAAACTATACGCACGCTTTATTATAATATATATAAAAAATGGAGCTCCTAGTGATGAAGTTATAATACCTATAGGCATTTCCATGTTCTTAAGAATAATACGTGCTAATACATCTGCCCATACAAGGAAAATACCTCCAATGAGCATAGCTACAGGTAAATTATTTTTATGATTTGATCCAACTAAGCTTCTAGTTATATGTGGAATTACTAATCCTATAAAACCTATAATTCCACAACTTGATACTAGCACTCCAGTTAATATAGCCACTATAAGCATATATGATTTTCTATATTTATTTAAATCTATACCTAGAGTTATAGCTGCTTCATCTCCTAGAAGCATAGTATTCATGACACGGCACTGGCACAAAAAGAAAGCAGCTAGTATTAGTACAACTAAAGTTGGAAGCCACAGATTACTCCATTTTCCGCCTGTTAAACTACCCATAGCCCATTCTGAAATAGAACGTACTGCATCATTGTTATTAGTTAGATATACCATTAAATGAGAAAAAGCTGAGCATATAAGACTAACTACCATACCAGATAGCACTAATTTTACTGGGGTAATTCTTCCACCTATACTGGATAATTTAAAAACCATTATTGAAGCTAACAATGCTCCAATAAATGCCCAAAATGCCACTCCAATGTTTAAAAGTGTTCCTGTTAAAACATTGGAGCCTATTAATATAAAAAATGTAGCTCCAAAAGTAGCTCCTGAAGAAATTCCTAATATATATGGATCAGCTAAAGGATTTTGTACTGTTGCTTGCATTACAACTCCACCTAAGGCCAACCCCATACCTGCAATTACACCAAGTAATACTCTTGGTAATCTTATTTGCCATATAATATCAACAAATTGTCTTTGGATATCGGATTCTAGTCCTTTAATACTAAAAAGCTTGTACAAAATAACTTTATATACATCTGTTGTAGGTATTTTTACCGAACCAATAGCTACTGCACAAATTATTGATATTATCAAGAAGATAAATAATCCTGTTATGACTATTAAATTAGTTATTTTCACTGGTTTTAAATTTTTATGGCTTTTAGTAGTAGCTTTTGCCTTTAATGTATCTTCCATCTTATTTGAATAATTCAGAATATAATTCTTTGGCATAGCGTTCTACTGCATCAACAGTACGAACTCCGCCAGCCCATGTTTCTGCTAAACCAGTGATAATTATTTTATTATTCTTAATAGCATTTACATTAGCTAAAGCTTTATTTTCAGTAAGTATTTTAGCTAAGTTTTTATCATGAATTTCTTTTTCATCTCCAAAATGTACAAGTACAATAGCATCTGGATTAGCAGATACTATATTTTCAAGACTCATAGTACCTGATTTTTCACCTAAATTTTCTCCACCTGCTTTTAGTACCATATCTCCTACTAAATCATTTTTACCATATAATCTAAACTTGCCGTTTCCAGCATCCTCAAGAATTAATACTTTTTTCTTATTTTTAAGCTTAGATGTTTTTTCTTCTATTTTATTTAGTCTATCTCTTAAGTCTTTAACATATTTATCAGTTTTATCTTTAATATTAAATATAGTACCCAAGTCATCAATATCCTTAAATCCATTTTCTATAGTAAAATTGCCTACTGTTTTTACTGTATTACGTTGAGCAAAAGTTTTCACATTTTTTTCATTCCACTCTTTTATATCTCCTAAAGTTTTATCTGCAAATACACTTTTCCATCCAAAAATTAAATCTGGTTGTAAAGCTAGTACCTGTTCTTTTGTTGGATATTTTTCTGATGTTACAGGAACTTTTTTATATTTATCTGCTAATCTATCTAATATTGGATTATCAAGATAGCAGGTACCAACTAAATATTTCTCTAAACCTAAATCTAGCATTAATTCAGTAGTAGTCTGATTTGTAGTTAATACTTTTTCGGGCATCTTATCAAAAGTTACCTTGATTTCTTCTCCAGCAAAATTATAATTTGTTATTGTTACTGGATAATGTGACTGCTTGTCTCCTTGTTTTGCTGAAGTTTCCACATTGTTTTTATTTGTATTTTCATTATTTTTTGATGTGCTATTTCCAGAACATGCGCTTACTGAAAGCACCATTGATACAGTTATTACTCCTAGTATTAATTTTTTATATAGTTTTTTTATTCCTTTTCCTTTCATATGTATATTCCTCCTTGGTAATTTTTTAAAAATAAAAAACCCTTTAACTACAAATAGTTAAAGAGTTATAAATATGTACACAAATAAAATACAATAAACACCTCCCTATTACTCGTAGAGCTACAGTGTAAGAAAATAGGCAGGTCTTCTGACTTGAGTATTATAATTTTCTTCTGCCTTCCCATTAAAAATAGTGGCATAATAGAAGAAAACTCCTCTCTTACAGCGGCGGTACCGCGTGGGATTTTCACCCAACTTCCCTTTTAACCAAGGATACTTAGACCTATTTTTACAAAATATTCTTTTATGTATGAAATATTATCACAAAAATATTTTTATATCAAGTTAAACAATTACATAAAAACATGTGTTTTGTAGTGTAGGACACAAAAATAAATTTTATATTTTGGTATCATAGTATATAAAAATACAAAGGGAGGCTTGATAAAGTGATAAAGTTAATTGGTATTTTAATTATTTTAATAGGTTTTATCATTAAACTAGATACTATTGCAGTTGTTGTTTTTGCAGGAATTGCAACGGGGCTTGTATCTGGAATGTCATTTAATGATGTTATGACAACACTTGGAAAGGCATTTGTAGAAAATAGATATATGTCAATATTTATTATTTCTTTACCTGTTATAGGACTTTTGGAAAGGTATGGACTTCGAGAAAGAGCTGCTTATTTAATTAGTAAACTTAAATCTGCAACAGTAGGAAGATTAACATCATTGTATTTAGTAATAAGAACAGTTGCAGCAATGTTTGGTATAAGAATAGGAGGTCATATCCAGTTTATACGACCACTTATATTACCAATGGCAATGGGAGCTGGAGAAAACAGATATGGAAAGATGGACAAAGAGGATGTTGAAACTATAAAGAGTCTTGAAGGTGCTGTTGAAAATTATGGTAACTTCTTTGGCCAGAATTTTTTTGTTGCATCTGGTGGAGTTCTTTTAATTGTTGGTGTTATGAAAGAACAGGGATATATAGTTGAAGCGGTTGATATTGCTAAAGCTTCATTACCTATTGCAATAATTATAATGATTGTAGGTACTATACAATTCTTATACTATGATAAGAAATTTGATAAAAAATATAAATCACAATTAAAATCCGAAAATAATAAATAATAGTTTGGGAGGTGGATTTATGTTAAAAGATTCCTTAACAGAAATAATGTATGTTTTAATTGGTATTGTTTGTTTTTATTCAGTATATGTAACTATGAAAGATAAAAAACATCCTTCAAGGATTCCTACTGCGCTTTTCTGGGGGATTTTAGGATTAACTTTTACATTTAGTAGAATTGGACTTGTATGGGGTAATAAGAATATATTTATAAATGATACAATTGTAGGATATCTTGTTTTGATAATGGCTGTACTTTCAGCACTTAAACTTGTAAAATTTAATACATTTAGTGAGTCATCTAAAGAATTTAAAGAGAAGATGGCAAATTCTATAGGAAACAGTATATTTCTACCTGCATTAGCACTTGCAATAGTTGCTTTTATTGTAGCACAATTTTGGACAAAACAGATTGGTTCACTTGTAGCTTTAGGAATTTCAGCTTTAGTGGCTCTAATACTTGCAGTTATAATTACTAAAGGAAAGAGTAGCGAGATGGCTGAAGATAGCAGAAGACTTCTTGAAGTGGTAGGGCCTGTAAGCATTCTTCCACAGCTTCTTGCAGCACTTGGATCTGTTTTTTCAGTTGCTGGAGTTGGTGATGTAATTGCTAATGGAATAAAAACAGTTATTCCACAAGGAAATATATTTCTTGGGGTTATTGCATATTGTGTTGGAATGGCAGTATTCACTATGATTATGGGAAATGGATTTGCAGCATTTGCGGTTATAACTGCAGGTATTGGAGTACCATTTGTATTTGCGCAAGGGGCAGATCCAGCTATAGCTTCAGCGCTTGCACTTACTGCGGGATTTTGTGGAACACTACTAACTCCTATGGCTGCCAATTTTAATATAGTCCCAACAGCTATACTTGAAATAGAGGATAGAAAGAATGGGCTTATTAAGTATCAAGCACCAGTAGCAATACTATTACTTATTATTCATATTATTTTAATGTATTTTTGGGCTTTTTAAAACTATAGGAATTTAATTTTCTTTGGTTATATTTTTGGAGGTGAATAAAATGAAAGTATTAATGACAGGATTTGAACCTTTTGGAGGAGAGAAAATAAATCCATCCTTTGAAGCAGTTAAAAGAATTACTGATAAAGTATCTGATGCTGAAATAATAAAAGAAGAAATACCAACAGTATTTAAGAAATCAATTAAAGAACTTGAAAGACTAATTACTATTCATAAACCTGATATAGTTATTTGTGTGGGTCAAGCAGGTGGAAGATTTGATATAACAGTTGAAAGAGTAGCAATAAATGTTGATGATGCACGTATTGCAGATAATGAAGAAAATCAACCTGTGGATGAAAAGATTTTTGAAGATGGAGAAAATGCTTATTTTTCAAATTTACCTATAAAAGCAATGGTGTCAGAGATGAAAAATAATAATATTCCAGCATCTCTATCTAATACAGCTGGAACTTTTGTCTGTAATCATATAATGTATGGATTACTTTATTTAATTAATAAAAAGTATCCAAGCATAAGGGGCGGATTTATTCACGTTCCTTATATTGCAGAACAAGTTATAACAAAACCTAATACACCATTTATGGATCTTAATAAAATTGCAGAAGGATTAACTTTTGCAATAAAAGCGGCAGTGGAAAATAAGGAAGATTTAAATATCACATTAGGTAAGATATGCTAGACTATAATAGTATATAAATTTAAGAAGTGAATAGTTAATTTAAGCTGAACCTAAAACATTTTAGGTTCAGTTTTTTTAATATAAACTGGAATTAAATAATTTTATTTGATAATATTATGATAAAGTACTAAATTAGTATTTGAAATTATTTAAGGGGTGCTATTATATTATGTACGAGAGTTTTTTTGATAACAATAGACAATCAGTTATGAGAAATTACTTTCTAAATGAACTTAGTAATATAGGAAAAATTGTAAAGTATAAAAAGAATGAAATAATAGATATAGAAGAAGATAGTGTGGGAGTAGTTGTAGAAGGAGTAATAAGACAAAGTATAATTAGTTTAAAAGGGGATGAAAAGCTATTATACTTAATAAGACCAGGTGAGATTTTAGGTGAAATGACGTATTTTTGTGGGGGAACAGATTATATAGTTACAATAGCCAAAGAAAATTCGCAGATAGCTATAATTAATAAGGGGATTTTAGAATCAGAATTGAGTAAAAATCCTCAAGCTTATAGGTACTTTATTCATAGTATGACTAGAAAATTTAGAATAGTAATGCTTCAGCTTACAAACAATATATTTAACGATTCAACAGGAAAAATTGCAGACGCGCTACTTAGATTGTCAGCTTGTGCAGAACCTGATTCAAAAGGAAGAACAAGTGTAAATATGATATATACTCATCAAGAATTAGCTAATAATATTGGATGTTCTAGAATAACAGTTACTAAATGCTTAAATAAGTTTCAAGATGAGGGAATTATAAGTTATGAAAATAAGAGTATTATAATTAATGAACCTGATAGGTTAAAAAAATATATTAATACAGTTGTAGAACAATAGATTTAGTTAGTAGTTAGATGTTGTTTTATAGTTAAAATTTATTGTCTAGAGCTCAAAATTTTTTGGGCTCTTTTTCTTTTAAAGTTATTTTTATGATATTTATTTACATAAAAATATAAATATTATGTAGAAAAATGCGATTATTTTATTAAACCCTTAATTCTATAAAAAAATAAATTAAAAGAGGTGTTAAAATGAAAAGAAGAAAAGCGTTAATAACAGCTATTGCTATTTTTTCACTAATATTTTCTTCATCACAGGTATTAGCAGAAAAACCAGTCCCAAAAAATAATAAGGTAGAAAATATTATTGAAAGCAAAAATAAGACTAACACTGATAATAATGAGATTAAAAAAGATGATAGTAATCAGAGCAAAAATAACAGCAATAACCAAAATAAACAAAACGGTAAGCAAAAAAGTGATTTAAAGCATATTAAAACGTTAAATAAGAGATTAGACGATATTGAAAAATCTTTAACTAATATTAATAAAGAAATAGACAAGTATTTCACTATACAGATTCAGCCAGATACTGGCACAAATCAGAATACTAGTTCAGAAGTTAATAATTCTACTACTAATAATACTACTATAAATTTAGAAGAAAAAAGTAATACTAATGAAGAGGCAAAATTAAGTGAACAGAATACTTCTATTAGCGGAAGTCAGCAGACAATAGAAGATGAACAAACAAAGGAAGATGAAAAATTAGATGAAGAATTTAATGACAAATACAAAGAAGAAGATAATGGGAGATACAATAGTTTTTATGGAAAATTAAATTCATTATTAAACAAATTAGATACTATAAGAAAACAGATAGAGAAAGCTGATAAAAATAGTAGTGAATTTAAAAATATTAATGAAAGATATTTTAAATTAGTTAATGATGTTACAGCATCTATTAATAGAGTGAAAGGATTACAACAAAAGCAAGTTTCAGAAATAAGAAAAAACTATACTAATAAGAAACTTGAAGAAAAAAGAATAACAGAAACTAAAAAAGATTGGGAAGTAAGGTTAAGTAAGGGTATAAAAGATGATGAAAATAATCTTAAAAATATTAGTATATTGGATTCTAAAGGAAATGTAGTAGACACTACTATTAAATATGATGAATTAAATAAAACAATAACAATTAGTACTGAAGACGGGTTTATTAAGGGAGAATCCTATACTATTCTAATAGGTGGTGGATTACAGTCTGATTCAGGTGGCAAACTAGGAAAAAATGTAGAGAAAGATTTCACAGTAGAATAATTTGATTATTTTATATAAGGATACAAAATGTCTATAAAACACAATTGGGGATATTAGATAAGAAGGGACTGTCTCATAATGCATAAAAATGCAATATGAGAAGTCCCTTCTCTGTTTTATAGCTAAACTTTATTTAAGTGTTGAAAAACGACTTCGGATGACTCAGTACTTTACAATAAGTGGAGAAATGACATTGAAGTTATGACATCTACTAATCCATTTTTAGATTTGTATCATATGGAGGAGACAAGAGAATTTGTAAACCAAGTTATATTAGGTTCTAATTCTTCTAAAAGTTATATAATTCTTGAAAGTAAAACAGAAACACCGATAGGAATTATGTCATTAATAAATATTGATTATAAAAATCGTAATGCTGAATGCATAATTGATATTGGAGAGAAAGGTGATTTATATTATGGAAAATAAAGTATTGTGTGCTAAAATATAGTTAGAATTATAACTATAACAAAGAGGGATTTAAATGAGAAAAATTGATGAGGTATATGAGGCATTAATAAAACTAGAAAAAGATAATAAAAATCATATATCAGCTATAGATTTGAGTAATTATTTAAACATAGATAGATCTAACGTAAGTAGATATTTAAATAAGCTTTATAAAAACGGTAAAATAGAAAAAATTGATGGAAGACCAGTTCTATATTATTCTATTGAATCTAAAAATATAAATGAAAATAATATGGATAAACATAATAGTTTAGATAAAATGATAGGAGCTCAATTAAGCTTAAGAGTACCTATACAACAAGCAAAAGCAGCTATTTTATACCCACCTAGAGGATTACATACCCTTATATTAGGAGAAACGGGTGTAGGAAAATCTATGTTTGCAGAGCTTATGTACCAATTTGCTAAAGAGGCTAATGTAATCCATAAGCAGGCTCCATTTATAAGATTTAATTGTGCTGATTATGCAGATAATCCTCAGCTTGTTGTAGCCCAAATTTTTGGTGTAAAAAAGGGAGCATATACTGGTGCTGATTCAGATAAGGAAGGATTGCTGAAAAAAGCTCATGGAGGAATATTATTTTTAGATGAGATTCATAGGCTATCTCCACAAGGGCAAGAAATGTTATTTACTTATATAGATAAAGGATTTTTTAGATTATTAGGAGACACTGATAAAGTTACAGAAGCACAAGTCCAAATTATAGCTGCTACTACAGAAGATCCAGAATCTTATCTGTTAAGAACATTTACCCGTAGAATACCTATGATAATAAAATTGCCTCCTTTAAAAGATAGGACATTGAAGGAAAAGTACTATCTCTTAAAGGAATTTATTATAACCGAGTCCAAAAGGTTATCAAAGAATATATATATAGATAAAAATGCATTGGCATCTTTTTTATTGTATGATTGTCCTAATAATATAGGACAACTTAAAAGTGATATTCAGTTGTCTTGTGCTAAAGCTTTCTTAGATTTTAAAACTAAAAATCTAGACTATATTTTTATTGAACAGAGTGATTTGCCTAAAAATACAAAGAAAGGTTTTATGAAGATACAAAATTATAGGGAGGAAATAAATAATTTACTGAAAAATAAGGGTGATATTTTGGTATTTTCTAATAATACAGATGGAGAAAGAAGTGAAGCTTTAGATGAAACAGAGGACCATGAAGAAGAAAATTATTTCTATGACTCTATTGAAAAGAAATTAGTTTCTTTAAAAAATGAAGGTATGGAGGAAAAAGAGATTAATGACATATTAAATATAGATATAGAAAGACATTTTAAAAGATATATGAGTGACTTACCTGAGATTTTTCGTAAAGAGGAAATAAGTAAGGTGGTAAATCTAGAAATAGTAGCTGTAGTAGAAGAAATATTATCTATGGCCAGTAAAAAGCTTAATAAGGAGTTTGATGACAGAATACATTTAGGATTAGCACTTCATTTACAGAGAAGTATTGATAGAATAAGGCAAGGTAATAGTATATATCATCCTAAATTAAATTTTATCAGAGCTCAATATGCTGATGAATTTATGGTATCTATTGAGATAGCAAGAATTATAGATAATCATTTTAATATAGAAACTCCTTTGGATGAAATCGGATATTTAACTATGTTTTTAGCTTCTAATCAATATGAAGATGACATGAAATTTAAAGAAGCAGTAGGTATATTAGTAATAATGCATGGTAAATCTACTGCTAGTAGTATGGCACAAGTAACTAATCAATTGTTAGGAGAAGAATGTGTCCAAGCGCTAGATATGCCATTGAATATGAGAGTAGAAGACATGTATGAAATAGCAAAGAAAAAAGTTATAGAGATGAATAGGGGAAGAGGAGTTCTAATATTAGTAGATATGGGTTCTCTTACAAACTTTGAGAATATGATATATGAGGAAACAGGAATTGATGTAAGAACTATAGATATGGCTAGTACTCCAATAGTAATAGAAGCCTGTAGAAAGTCAATTATAGGAAGTGACTTACAGTCAATTTATAATTCATGTAAAAATTTGAACAGGTATGGCATTCAAGTCAACATAAGCAATAATCACTATAAAAAATTTTTAATAATAACTGCATGCTTTACAGGAGAAGGCGCTTCAGAAAAGTTAAAGGACGTAATAGCAGATTCTTTAGGAGAAAATTCAAAGTTAGATATAGCATCTCTTAATATATTAGATAAAAACGATTTTTTAGCACATATTGAAAATCTAAATAAGCAGTATAATATAATTGCTGTTGTAGGTACAATCAATATGTTTATTAAGAATGTACCATTTATATCTGCAGCAGAGATCTTAGATGGAACTGGATTAGAAAAGTTAAAGAATTTTATAAAAATAGAAGATCAGTATAATAAAATAAAGAAGTCACTTAAGGCTCATATAAATATGGAGAATGTTGAAGAGTTAATAGATATGGTTAAAATTTTAATTGAAGATATAGAAGAAAAATTAAATATACCCCTTGAAGATGATGTGAAAGTAGGGATATTGCTTCACATAAGCTTTATGGTGGATAGAGTTAAAAATGGTAGTAAACAAATTGTTTTTCATAATGCAGATAATTATATTAGTAAGTATAATAATGAATTTATAATTGTTAAGCAAGCACTTAAGAATTTAGAAAGAAATTATGATATATCTATATGTAAAGATGAGGAAGTATATATACTTAGAATGTTTATAGAAAACGGTATAAGTGTGTAATTATATGAAACAATGTAAAAGTGTGTAAATATAATTACACACTTTTTTATTATATAACTATGTTTCTACACACGTATAATGTTGGCATGTAAATTGCTCTATATAAATGTGTAGATAAATAAAAATAGGGTTAAGGGGGAGTTTTTATGAAAAGCATTTTACTAGTATGTTCTGCTGGAATGTCTACAAGTTTATTAGTTACAAAAATGAATACAGCAGCTGTAAAAACTAATGTAAACGTAAAAATAAAGGCAGTTCCAGAAGTAGAGTTAAAAAACAACATGGATGATGCGGATGTTATATTATTAGGACCACAGGTTAGGTATTTACTCAATAAAATAAAGTCTCAAGCGGAACCTAAAGGAATAAAAGTAGAAGTAATAAATAGCATGGATTATGGAACTATGAATGGAGAAAACGTTTTGAAATATGCCTTAAATTTAATGAAAGATAATAATTAAATAAGGAGGATATTATGAGAAAAATAATTGAGTTTTTGGAAAAGCATTTTGTACCTGTAGCGGGCAAAATAGGCTCACAAAGACACCTGGTGGCAGTACGTGATGGCTTTTGTTCAATAATGCCATTAGTTATTGCAGGTTCATTAGCTGTTTTAATTAATGCTTTCCCAGCTAAAGGGTATCAGAAACTTATGACAGGAATTTTTGGAGGAGAGAGTTGGAAGAATCTAGGGGGAAACATATGGAATGGAACTTTTGCCCTAATGTCATTATTAATAGTATTTTCAATAGCATATAATTTAGCTAAAAGTTACGATTCAGATGCATTTCAGTCAGGATTAGTAGCATTTGCTTGTTTAGGAATGCTTTTTACAGCATCAAAAGATGGAACTCTACCATTTACGTTTTTAGGAACCAGTGGATTATTTGTAGCTATATTTGTAGCCATTGTATCTACTGAAATATTTGTAAGGCTTGCAGCTAATCCAAAACTTGTTATAAAGATGCCTGATGGAGTTCCACCAGCAGTATCTAAATCTTTTGCAGCGTTACTACCTGGAATGATTGTTTTAGTTATATTTTCACTGTTCAGATGTTTACTTGTGACCATAGGGGTTACAGATCTACATCAGCTTATATTTGATGTAATACAAAAACCACTTATGGGACTAGCAGATAGTTTCGGTTCAGCTATAATTGTAGTATTTTTAGTACATTTATTATGGTTTTTCGGATTACATGGTACAAATATTATGGAACCAATAATGCAGTCAATTTATGTTCCCCTTATAAAGGAGAATATAGAAGCATTTCAAGCACACAAGGCAATACCACATATAGTAACAAAATCTTTCTTTGATGCTTTTGTATATCAGGGAGGAGCAGGAACATGTTTATGTTTAATTGCTGCTATATATATAGTATCTAAAAGAAAGCAAATGCGAACTATTGCTAATTTAGGAATAGTTCCATCTTGGTTTAATATAAATGAACCAGTTTTATTTGGATTGCCTATAGTCTTAAATCCTGTGCTATTAATCCCATTTATATTGATACCTTTAGTGCTAACAGTGATAAGTTATTTTGCAATTTATACAGGATTAGTTCCTAGAACAATAGCTTTGTTACCTTGGACAACGCCTCCAATAATGGGTGGATTTATAGCCACAGGTTCAATAAAAGGAGCACTTTTATGCATATTCAATTTAGTAGTAGGAATAGCAATGTACATTCCATTCATTATAGCTAGTGAAAAGATGGAAAAGAAATATGAAGTTGGAGCAAATCAAAATATTTCACAAAACTAAAGTAATTATATTAACTTAAATTTAGTAGAAAAAGGGGAGCGTTTTTATTATGGAAGAAATTATACTCAATATTATAACTTATAGTGGAGAAGCAAGAAGTTGTGCAATGGAAGCAATACAATATGCAAAAAGTGGTGATTTTGATAAAGCCAGAGAGCTTATTGAAAATGCAAATAAACAGCTTGGATTTGCTCATAAACAACAGACTACTTTAATTCAGGAAGAAGCGGGAGGAAAGAAAAGAGAAGTTTCATTGCTATTAATACATGCACAAGACCATTTAATGACCACCATGACATTGAAAGATATAGCTAATGAGTTAGTAGAAGTCTATACAAGATTAAAATAAATTTTAAGTTATAGTAAAACTCTAATAGATGATGAATATTATTAGAGTTTTACTATAAACATTACATAGGGGTGATTTTATGAGAAATTTGGGGATATCTATATATCCATTAAATTTTAATAATGAGGAAATTAAAAAATATATAGCTGTTGCATCTAAGTATGGATTTAAGAGAATATTTACATGTCTAATATCTTCTGAAGGAACGGATTTAGAGACTATAGTAAACAATTTTAAGGACATAGTTGATTTTGCCAATGAACAGGGGATGCATGTAATAGCTGATGTAGAACCATCAGTATTTGAAAGAATGAATGTATCTTATGATGATTTATCTATATTTAAAGAGATGGGGCTTTATGGAATAAGATTGGATTTAGGATTTAGCGGACTTGAGGAATCTGTAATGTCATTTAATAAGCAAGGAATGAAAATAGAATTAAATATGAGTAGTGGAACAAAGTATATAGATAATATTTTATCTTATAAGCCTAATGTAGAAAATATATTAGCCTGTCATAATTTTTATCCACATATATATACTGGGCTAAGTTATGATCACTTTATAAAATGTAGTAAACAGTTTAAAAGTTTAGGAATAAGGACAGCAGCCTTTGTAAATTCCAAAGAAGCTAAGTTTGGGCCTTGGCCTGTAGAAGAAGGAATTTGTACTTTAGAAATGCATAGAGACTTACCTATAGATGTACAAGCAAAGCATTTATTTGCCACAGGGCTGATAGATGATGTTATCATTGCAAATCAATTTGCATCAGAAGAAGAATTAAAAAGTTTAAGTAAGCTTAATAAGAACAAGTTAGAGTTTAGGGTAGAACTACAAAAAAATATTCCTGAACTTGAAAAGAAAATAGTTCTTGATGAAGAACATTTTAATAGAGGAGATGTATCTGACTATGTTATAAGATCAACTCAAAGTAGGGTAAAGTATAAACAGCAAAAATTTGATCCTTTCAATATTGTAGATATAAGAAGAGGAGATATATTAATTGAATCATCACTGTACAAAAGATATGCAGGAGAATTACAAATTGCACTTAAAGATATGAAAAATACAGGGAAAACTAATGTAGTAGGGAAAATAGTAGATGATGAGATATTTTTACTAGACTATATTGAACCTTGGATGAAGTTTGGCTTCGTAATATGATCTAATAAAAGATTACCCCGCTCTAGAAATTATTTCCTAGGGCGAGGCATTCACTTAAATTTATTTGTTCAAAAAATCTTGTGCATATTGTGCATAAAGAGCAGACCCAATTTCTAGCGCTTCTTCATCTACAGTATAATTAGGATGGTGTTGTGGATAGCATGCATTTTTATCCTCATTTCGTACACCAACTAAAGCTAGCACACCTGGAACTTTATCTAAGTATTCTGCAAAATCTTCTCCCCCCATGATTTTTTCAATGACTATAGATTTTGCACCAATTTTCTGTAAGGAATCTTTGGCTAGGTCTGAGCATTCCTTATTGTTGATTACTACAGAAGTTCCATGTGAATATTCAAGTACAGCTTCTGCTCTAAAAGTAGAAGCTGTATCTTCAACTACTCTTTTAAGCATTTTAGGAAATTTAGCTCTTATTTCAGGATTAAAACATCTTGTAGTACCAGTTAAAATACCTTCACTTGCAATAACATTAAATCTTGATCCAGCACTAAGGGAACCAACACTTACAACAGCAGGTTGTAAAGGATCCAATTCCCTACTAACTATACTTTGTAAATTCATAACTATTGCGGAAGAAACTAAAACGGCATCTACACCTTGATGTGGAGCAGAACCATGTCCACCTTTACCAGTTACTTTAATGGTAAATAAATCAGAAGATGCCATTAGGGGTCCCTCCTGAACAGATACTGAGCCACATTCTATATCACTCCATACATGCATACCAAATATTCCATCTACACCTTCAAGAGCTCCAGCTTCTATCATCATTTTTGCACCTTTAGCAACTTCTTCAGCAGGTTGGAATATTAATCTTACTGTACCATTAAGGTTATCTTTTATATCATTTAAAACCATAGCAGCACCTAGAAGCATTGATATGTGGCAATCATGTCCACAAGCATGCATAAGTCCCTCATTTTGTGATTTGAATTCGCATTGATTCAATTCAGTAACAGATAATGCGTCTATATCAGCTCTTAAAGCTACAGTCTTTCCAGAATTTTTACCTTTTATTTCAGCAATAATCCCTGTATTAGCAACAGTTCTACATTCAATACCAAGTTTATTTAATTCTTCTTTAATCATTTCACTTGTATTATATTCATTTAAACTAGCCTCAGGAGATTTATGGAAATTTCTTCTTAAACCAATAACATTCTGATGATACTCTTTAGCTATTTCTCTTATTGTCATAAAATTCGCCCCCTAGAATATTTAATAATATTATTTAATTCAATATATAAAAATTATAATAATTTTACAAAGAAACCAGCTATAATAACTGATGCTATTGTAACAGTAGTGAAACCGGCTACAAGCATTTTTGGAAGCATGTCCTCAATTACGTAATCTCTTTCTTCCTTTGTTTCACATACAGATTTAATTGCTTCATGAGTTAAAATATAATCTGCTGGGAACCCATATAATGCAGTAAGTGTGCAAGCAAAGGCCATATGTTTTGAAAATCCTAGTGTCTTTGCAAGTATTAATGATATAACATACATACCAATTACACCTAAAATAATAATTCCGAATAGTGGAATAGCTATTTGTTTTAACATAGATGGTGTAGCTTGAGAAAGGTTGGCAAATATAAATGCCATAAGTACAGTCATAAGGAATCCGAATGAATTAGCTTTATTTAACGCTTTTTCTTCTAAGAATCCAATTTCACATGCAATAACACCTAAAATTAAACAAAGTACAAAATCATTAATGTGTACAATTGGACCAACTTTAGAAGCTATCCAACCAACAAATCCTAGTTTTAATAAAATTACATAGGGAGTTTGATACTCTTCTGGTAGTGGAGGAAGAAGTTTTTTTCTTGGTTCAGCAAGTTCACATGCAACTTCAGATTTAGCTAAATCAGCTTTTTTTCCTCCATTTTTATAAATTCCCAATACACGTTTTGCTTCCTTTTTTAGGCAGAAGGCTGAAATTGGATACCCAATGAACCCCTGCATTATATACATGCAGGTAGCAAGCACTGCTATGGATGTTAAGCCTTTATCAGCTGCAGCCTTAGACATTAATATTGATGCTACAACTCCACCAGTAAGAGGAGGAGTAGCTGCTACAACAGTCTGCCAACCAAATAATACTTTACCAATAGTTAAAGTCATTATACATATGCCCAAAATACCAGCAAGAGCCATTAAAACTGTTCTCCATTGAGATAATAGCTCCTTTAGGTTCATTAATGTACCCATATGTACTAATAGTAGATACATGGAAGTATATACTATAGGAGTTTGAAATGAACCTTTAGCAATAATATCTTTTGGCATAAAAGTCCAAAATCCAATTAAGAATAACACTGCAGATACGAAAACCGAAGGAATAAATGCCTTAGTTTTCATTGAAATAATTTCGCCAGCTGTCAATACAATTAAAATAATAGTGAAAGCCCCAATTACACTATAATTCATAATAATATGCCCCTTTCATTTATGTTTTTTATATTATGATTTTCTAATTAAGATTAAGAAGATCATATATTTGTGAGTTCAAATTATAGAATATTTAATTAATACCGGTATTTTCTAAATTTGATAACTTTTCAATTTAATTTTGTCAATTATATCAATGGCGAATTACGGTGTCAATGCGACAAAATAACCATTATATTACTTAAATTAAAATATTATGAAAATCAAACAAGACAATAGGTGATATGACAAAAAGATGACATTCGTAAAAAACATATTTTGAATGTTATCTGTCCATTGTAAAAATAGTTAGAAAAAAGATAACCTTTACATAAATAAAATTAAAAGATAATTCTTTAGTGTAAAGGTTTATTAATGGAAAAGTTATTTATTTACCAGTATACATATCATATATCAAGAAAAATATACTATTAGAAAATATAGAGAATTGTGTCATTTAGGGAAATATGTGAAGTGAAAAATTGCAAATAAAATTATGAACAAATTGTTAACTTTATTGTTATAACATAGAGTATCTGATATAATTGTTAGTTTTCACATATGTTACTAATCTAAAAGAAGGAATTTAGGCTCTGTACGTAGAAGAAATAGTAAATTTGAATATTTTATATTAAAAGTAAAAATATTACAAATAAAAATTATGTATGACAATATTATATGAGGGGGAATAGTCATGGGAAAAGGCAGATTTATATTACCAGCAGAAGCTGGAATGGAAAAAGAACTATTGTATCTTGCTGAAAAATGGAGAGCAGATGCTATAAGAGATTGTGATGGTATAAAGCTGTCTGATGATATACTTAATATGAGCTTTGATGTTTATTCAACCCTTTGTATTATAAGGGAAGACAATGAATGGGCTAAAAAGAATCAGGATAAGCTTCAAATGATATATTTAATAACAGAACCAGTTACGGCTATAGATGAAATTATTAGTATTGAAATTATGAAGGGATATTTTAAGGAGCAATTTAAACCTAATACAAAAGATAATCCTAAGGAATGGTGGGAAGTAATAGATAGAACAACAGGAGAGATAATAGATAGTAGCCATTGGGATTATAATGAATGTACAGAAGTAGTGACCATAAAAAATATAAAAAAATGGCATTCCTATACTGTTACTTTTATTGCATGGCAAATATGGGAACCGGTATCAATGTATAATCACATTATTAATTCATGGACGCTAGAACATAAAATGCCATTGGACCCAAGATATCCAGAGGTTAGACAACATTTATTATCAGTTCTTGATAAATGGCTTGCTGAACACCCTGTAACTAAGGTGGTAGGGTTCAGAACATTTTTTTATAATTTTGATCTTATTTATAATGAAAATGGAAAAGAGAAACAAATTGACTGGTTTGGTTATGCTAGTTGTGTAAGTACATTTGCTATAAGAATATTTGAAGAAGAGTATGGGTATAGACCAAGACCAGAAGATTTTATAGACAATGGATACTTTAATACTCCATTTAAGAATCCGTCTAAATTTCATCTTGATTGGATTGAATTTAATGAGAGATTTGTAGCTAGTTTTGCCAAAGAATGTGTTAAGTTAGTTCATAATAGAAATAAAAAAGCAATAATGTTTTTAGGTGACCACTTTGCGGGTACAGAACCCTATGGCAAATATTTTACACAAATTGGACTTGATGCTGTTGTTGGATCTGGTGGTGACGGAGTAACTACTAGAATGATAGCTGATATACCTGTAGAAGCTACAGAAATTAGGTTTTATCCTTACTTATCCTCAGATGTATTTCATGAAAGGGAAGATCTTGCGGCAGAGGTCACAAAAGTTTGGATAAAATCAAGAAGAGCTATATTAAGAAAGCCTATAGATAGAATGGGGTATGGCGGGAGTTTAAGTCTTGCACTTAAATCTCCAGAATTTATTAACTGTATTCAAAGTATTGCAAATGAATTTAGATCTATACATGAAAATACAAAAGGAACAAAGGCTGATAGCGCATCATTCAAGGTAGCAATACTAAACACTTGGGGGAGACTAAGAAGGTGGCAAACCCACCAGATAGCACATTCTCTTTGGAATCAGCGTTGTTATTCATATCTTGGTATACTTGAGGCTTTAACAGGTCTTGAATTTGATATAGAATTTATTAGCTTTGATGACATAAAGAATTTGGGAATATCACAGGACATAAAAGTAATCATAAATGCAGGAGATGCTTATACTTCATGGAGTGGAGGAGACTATTGGAAGGATGAAAGAGTAGTTACTACAATAAGAGAGTGGGTTTATAATGGGGGAGGTTTTATTGGAGTAGGTGATCCAACAGCCTGTGAACATTATGGTGCGTTCTTTCAACTTTATGATGTATTAGGAGTGCAAAAAGAAATAGGTTTTGGCTTAAGTAGAAATAAATTAAAGTATAATATAATTAAAAATCACTTTATTATTGAAGATGCAGATAAAGAAATAGATTTTGGTGAAGGAATGAATTGTATATATGTAGCTTCAAAGGATGTACATGTACTTTATGAGAATAACATGAGTGCATCTCTTGCTGTAAATGATTATGGAAATGGTAGGGCTGTTTACATAGCTGGAATGCCATTTAACTATAATAATGTACGTCTATTAAAAAGGGCAATTTATTGGGCAGCACACAAAGAAGAAGAAATACAATATAATTTTTCCTCAAATATAAATGTGGAGTGTGCATCATTTAGTAATATAGGGAAAATTGTAGTAATAAACAATAGTGGAGAAAATGAGAAAGCAAGAATATATATGAATAGAGAAATATATTTTGATGTTGAGTTAAAGCCTTATGAAATGGCGTGGAAAAGTATAACTTAGAAGAATGGATAAAGATAATTGCTAGGAGTTTAGCAAAGAGTAAAATAAAAGATTATTAAGTTTTTAATCAGTATAATCCACAGTGTTGATAAAATGGTATAGACAATGTGGATTGTTTTATTTAATATATATTAAGGGTGAAAATATAATGACAAAGAAAATAGGAATTATTTCAGATACACATGGCCTTTTAAGAGATGAATTTGTTGAAGAACTAAAGAAAGTTGATATGATAATTCATGCAGGAGATCTTGATAATGAAAAGATAATAGAAGAAATTAATAAGTTATGCTCTAAGGTAGTTATAGTAAGAGGAAACTGTGACAAAGGAAAGTTAAAAGAGAAGTTACCTTTTTCAGATGTTATAGAATTTGAAGGTAAATATATATATGTGATACATGATGTTAGTACAATGGATATTGATCCTGAAGCTGCTGGAATAGATATAGTTGTATTTGGACATTCACATAAAGCTTATGAAGTAGAAAAAGGCAGTGTATTATACTTAAATCCAGGTGGGGCAGGACCTAGGAGGTTTAGTTTGCCTATTAGTATGGCTATTTTAACTTTTGAAAATGATAAATATACAGTTCAGTTCAAATATTTATAACAATGATTAAATTTTTTATCTATATTCTATTGTGTAGCTTTTTCATGATTAGTGAATACTATATATTAATGAATACTATATAATAGATGGATTATACATCTATTGATAATATTTTCTAATTAGTAAATCATAAGTTTTGTGTTTACAATTATGGATTAATATTATACTATTAATGTATAATTAGTTATGAATTAATAATATTTTATTTTTACAATTAAATAATTTCGTTAGGTGAGGTTACTACAACAGATATACGCTACTGCCCAGAAATGTCGAGAGACGCCAATGGGTCAGCAGGTATTGCCGAAATAAGGTTCTACTTAATGTAGCTGACAACCTTCATATAAGAATATGAATGGTTTTGCTCAAAGCTTTGTAGTGCTAAAACTCAACGAGTGAAGTCAATATAGCATTTTTTTGTCGCACAAAATCTCTTCATTCGTTGAAATGAAGAGATTTTTTATTATTATGTTTTAAATAAAAGAAAGGAGGTGGTTGATGTGGAAGATAGCCCAGGAGGTAAATGTCATAAGTGGAAAATTAGAATAACTGTTGTTATCAAAAGAGTCAACCACCCTTTTGATAACAATGACTAGAAGGAGGTCATTGTTATGGAATTAAAAAAATTAGTTAAGAATTTTGAAACTGAAAACATGGAATTAGTTTTTAAACTACTTAAAACATCAATAAATGGTTTAAAAGAAGTGGAGGCTGAAAATAGATTAGAGGCATACGGGTTAAATGAACTTCAAAGTGAAAAAAAGAAATCAGTACTTGCAAGGATATTAGATAATATAAAAAATCCGTTAGTAATACTTTTATCAGTGCTTGCGTTTGTATCTTATATTACAGGAGATACTACAGGAACTATAGTAATGTGTGTAATGGTATCTTTAGGAGTTATATTAAAGTTTGTACAAGAATTAAAGGCGGATAATTCTGCTGAGCAGCTTAAAGCCATGGTAAGTACTACAGCTACAGTAATTCGTGAAGGAGTACAAAAGGAAATAGCATTAAAAATGTTGATTCCAGGAGATATTATACATTTATCTTCAGGAGACATGGTCCCAGCAGATGTTCAAATAATTTCTTCAAAAGATTTATTTATTAATCAATCTGCTCTTACAGGAGAATCTTTACCAGTAGAGAAGTTTATAATAAATAAAAAATATGCAAATCCTCTAGAAAACCCTAATTTATGTTTTATGGGATCTAATGTAGAAAGTGGCACTGCTATTGCAGTAGTTATAACCACAGGCTGTAATACGTATTTTGGACAATTAAGTAGTAAAATAACAGAAGAAAGGGGCATGACAAACTTTGATAAAGGCGTAAATGAATTTACATGGCTAATGATTAGATTTATATTCATCTTAGCACCAATTGTATTTTTTATTAATGGTTTTATTAAAGGTGATTGGGAACAAGCATTTTTATTTGCTATAGCTGTAGCTGTTGGACTTACACCAGAAATGCTTCCTATGATTGTAACAGTTAACCTTTCTAAAGGTGCTATAGCAATGTCAAAGAAAAAGGTTATTGTAAAGAAACTAAATGCAATACAAAATTTTGGAGCTATGGATGTACTTTGTACAGATAAGACAGGAACAATTACTTGTGGGAAAGTAATATTAGAAAAACATCTTGATATATATGGTGAAGATAGTAAAAGAGTTTTAAAGTATGGATATATAAATAGCTTCTATCAAACAGGATTAAAAAATCTTATGGATGAAGCAATACTTGAAAGTAAGGATAATGAAGAAGATGCTAATATAGAATACAAATATGAAAAAATAGATGAAATTCCATTTGATTTCATAAGAAAAAGGATGTCTGTGGTAGTAAGAAATAAAAGAATGGAAGATGTATTAATTTGTAAGGGTGCAGTAGAGGAAGTTTTGAGTTTATGCAATAAATATGAAACTAAGGAAGGAACAGAACCCTTTATAGGAAAGATGGCAGAAAAAATTAATTCTATAGTCAAAAGTCTTAATGAAGAAGGTTTTAGAGTTATTGCAGTGGCTTACAAAGTGATAAAGGATTATAAAAAAGAGTATACCGTTGAGGATGAGAGTGAATTAACTTTATTAGGATTTATGGCCTTTTTAGATCCACCTAAGGAAACCTCTCGTGAGGCTATTAAGAAGTTTCATGAATATAATGTAGATGTAAAGATATTAACAGGAGATAATGATATTGTAACAAAGAAAATTTGTAAAGAAATAAACTTACCAATAGACTCCATACTACTTGGAAATGAAATAGATGAAATAAGTGATGAAGAACTAGCTGAAGTAGCAGAAAGAACTACAGTTTTTGCAAAACTATCACCTATGCATAAGGAGAGAATTATAAAAGCATTACAGAGTAAAAATCATGTAGTAGGTTTTATGGGGGATGGAATTAATGATGCACCTGCACTAAAAACTGCAGATGTTGGTATTTCCGTAGATACTGCAGTAGATATAGCTAAAGAATCCTCAGATATTATATTATTGGAGAATAGTTTACTAGTATTAGAAGAAGGAGTTCTTGAAGGAAGAAGAGTATTTGGTAATATAGTTAAATATATTAAGATGGCAGCTAGTTCAAACTTCGGAAATATGTTTAGTATCATTGGAGCTAGTATGTTCGTTCCATTTTTGCCTATGTTACCAATACAGGTGTTAACAAATAATTTATTGTATGATATTTCTCAAACCGCAATTCCAACGGATTCTGTAGATGAAGAATGGATGGAAAAGCCAAGGAAATGGGAGATAAGTGATTTAAAGAAATATATTATAACTATAGGGCCAATAAGTTCTATATTTGATTATATAACATTCTTTATTATGTTATTTATATTTAAATGTTGGAATAATCCTGCTTTATTTCAAACGGGATGGTTTTTAGAATCTTTATTCACTCAAACTTTAATTATTCATGTGATTAGAACTAATAAGATTCCTTTTATACAAAGTACTGCAAGTAAGCCATTGATAATTACATCAATAATTGTAGCATTAACTGGAACATTTTTAGTAAACTCCCCACTTTCAACATTTTTAGGTTTTACAAAGTTACCATTATTATATTATGTTTTAGTAATTGTGACTTTACTATGCTATGTGGTATCAACTCAGCTTGTAAAAAAGTGGTATGTTGAAAAGTATGATATAAAATAAATTATAGACATAGATTTCTATTTAGACAGTGGTTAACATTTTATAGATTTATATAAAATTGCTACCCACTGTTTATCTTTAGAAAAGTTATCTAAATAATTATGGTTTTGACTTAAGTTAATATAATTGCTATAATGTAATTCATAACGTGAGATTGATATTCATTATCATTAGGCAAATGTTAATGATACCATAATAGAATAATAGTTTGAAGTTAATAACAGAATTTTGCGAAAGAGGATGTAACAAACTCTCTAAGTAGTAAAATTATTAAGGAAACCTTTTAATGAAGTATTAGATAAAGTTATCCATTAAATTGGTTTGCTATTTTTTATATGATTAATATTAAAAGAAAGATTAGAAAGTTGGAATAATGATGAATTATATTTGGATAAATCCAGTAGTTAAAGCTATGTATGCTTATAAATTAGAGAAGTTAATAAAAGAGCTAGAAGATAAAGGATATAAGGTGGTAGAAACTCCAAGCCAAGTAGAGTTAGTAAAGAATAAATTTGAAAATTTATGTATGGAAGAAGAAAAGATAGTACTTGATACAAGATGTCCAGCAGCTATTGAATATATAAAAGAAAAAGTAAAAAACAGGGGCTTTTTTATACCTAGAATAGAACCTATATTAATTCATAGTGCCAGAGCTCTATATGATATATACATAAAGGATAACAAAGATAATACACTTTTTATAACCACTCCTTGTAGTTCTCTAAAAGATATGGGAAATTTGATATTCAAAGAGGAGAAGAAATCCAGAATTGTTTTTAAAACATGGAATGATATATGCAAAGAGTTAGATATACCAAAGGAGGAGAAATGCAGTAGATCTCCTATACCTCTTGGGTTTTTTAGAAATTTAAATTTAAAGGTTTTAGAAGCAAGCGGACAGCAAGAGGTATTGGAAACAGTAACAAATGCAGTAGAGAATAATGAAGATATTGACCTTATAGAGATACTACTGTGTGAAGGGGGATGCAATACAGGAGATGGTATATAAGTTAAAGGGATATATAATTATTGTATTAATAATTGCCATATGGTGTATTGGCAGTGCAAATAATTATTGGAGCGGATATATACTCCCTTCACCAAAAACTGTTATAGAAAGTTATATTAGTCTTATAGCTTCAGGAATTTTATTCAAGCATATAGGACAAAGTTTAATAAGAATTTTATCAGGTTTTTTTATAACATTGATTTTAGCAATCCCTTTTGGAATTTTATTTGGGGTAAACAAAAGAATATATGCTTATTTTAAGCCAATATTAGAATTTATAAGACATACGCCACCTTTAGCTTTAGTACCAATGCTTATTCTATGGTTTGGTATAGGGGAAAAGTCTAAAATAATCATAATAGTGTTAGCTTCATTCTTTCCTGTATTTTTAAATACTATAAAGGGTGTTGAAGGCTGTGATAAGAAGTTAATAGAAGTAGGGAAGGTTTTTAATTTATCTAAAAGACAGATATTTTTTAAGATAGTAGTACCATCAGCTCTTCCAAACATATTAGTTGGAATGAAGCTTGGTATAGGATATAGTTGGAGAGCTATAATAGGAGCAGAAATGGTAGCAGCATCTTCTGGTCTAGGATATCTTATTTTAGATGGACAACAGCTTTCAAGATCAGATGTTGTAGTTGTAGGTATTCTATCTATAGGAATATTAGGAAGTTTAATGGATTATATATTTTCACTCTTAGTGAGAAAAATTAATGTTTGGAAACTAGAGGTAGATGATAATGAAGGGGTATAGAATAAATAACTTAAATAAAAATTATACGGTAAATGGAAAATTAAATACAGTGTTAGAAAATATAAATTTAAATATCGAAGGTGACGTGATAACAATAATTCTTGGAAGAAGTGGATGTGGAAAAACAACTCTTTTAAGATTATTAGGTGGATTAGAAAATGCTACTTCAGGAAGCATAGTATTTTATAAAGATGCTGTTAAGTTTAAACCTAAAATAGGAATGGTATTTCAGGAAAGCAGACTTATGCCTTGGCTTACAGTAAGAGAAAACATAACTTTTTATTTAAATAAAAGAGATAGACAAATAGAAGACAAATTTTTAAAGCTTATGAAATTAGAAAAATTTTCAGAAGCTTATCCAGTTCAACTTTCAGGTGGAATGGCTCATAGAGTTTCAATAGGTCGTGCCCTTGCATATGAACCAGATATAATGTTGATGGACGAGCCTTTTGCAGCACTAGATTATTTCACAAGATACAATTTGCAAAGGGAGATTATAAATTTATATGGAAAAACCAAAAAAGGAATAGTCTTTGTAACCCATAATGTAGATGAAGCAATCTTACTGGGGCATAGAATTATAATTTTAGATAAAGGGAAGGTAGCAAGGGATTATAATATAGAGGAAAATTACCCAAGGGATTTGGCTTTAGATAGATTAGTAGAAATAAAGGAAGATATTTTAAAAGCTATTTGTAGAGATGAGGATTAATTAAATTTAATGTATTATTTTATAAATTGGAGGGACTCAAATGATAAAAGTAAAAAAATTATTAGCTTTAGCATTGACTGGAGTTATAGCAGGAAGTATGCTGACAGGATGTGGCAACAAAGAAAATAAAGCTGAGGAGAAAAACAATAAAACTATAAATATAACTTATGTAAAATCTCCTTTGAACGTGCCATCTATAATTGAAAAGAACAATAAAAGTTTTGACAAAGAATTTCAAAAGGATAATATGAATATAAAATGGCATGAAATAACTGCAGGACCACAACAAACGCAAGCGCTTGCTGCAGGAGAGTTACAGTTTTTACATGCTCTTGGAGGAACTTCTGCTATTTTAGCGGCATCTAATGGTGTGGATTTAAAAATAATTAATGTATACAGTAGAGCACCTAAAGCGTTTATGATAATAACAAAAGACAATAACATAAAAACACCTAAAGATCTTAAAGGAAAGAAAGTAGCAGGACCTAAGGGAACTGTACTTCATCAACTTTTGGTAGGAGCTTTAGAAAAAAATGGATTAAGACAAGAAAATATAGAATTTGTAAATATGGGTATACCAGAGGCAGTAGCGGCACTTAATAATAAAAGTGTAGATGCAGCGCTTTTAGCAGGACCAGCGGCGTTAAAAGCTGTAAAATCAGGAGCAAAGATTGTAACTAATGGAGAAGGTATAGTAGAAGGAACTATAGTAACTGCTGTAAGTGGAAAATTTTTAAAAGATAATCCAGAAATAGTTGAAAGATTTAAAAAAGTTCATAATGAAGCAATTGATTATATAAACAATAATTTTGATGAAGCTATAAATATAACAGCTAAAGAGGTTGGGTTAACTCCCGAGGAAACTAAACAAATGTATTCTTGGTATGATTTTAATAGTAGTATAACTGACAAAGATATACAAGAACTTAAAAAGACTCAAGAGTTTATGATAAAAAATGGATTACAGCAGAAAAAAGTTAAAATTGAAGATTTAATTCAAAAGTAATGGTTTTATAAAAAGTTGAATTTTATACATAATATGGTATAATGTAAGCATGGGTTACGAAGACTCAATTTGAAACACGAATACTAGATAAATTAAAATTTAATATTAATAAATCTGATACCACGAAGGTAGAGTTATACTCTACCTTTTTATATTTTTATCCGATGACTACCCGCTCTAATACTCCAATCGCACTCTGTGAAAGCGATTCACACCAAATCAAAGATTTGGGTTCTCTGCTTTTCTTTAAAGTGGATGTAAAGAGTGGGTACGTCCCTGGATAACGATTTCCCATAAAGGATAACGAATTCTAAGGAGTGAAACTCCTAAGAATTCTGTTAATAAGCTTCAGTGGGAGTAAAAACTCCTTCTGAAGACAAGAACTCTATTTACAAAAATTTTCAGGAGGGATTTTTTATGGAGACTAACACAAAGGAACTTGTAAAGGCTAGTTTATTTTTAGCATTGGGATTGATCCTACCCTATATTTTTCATTTCACAGGCATGCCAGGGAACGTATTTTTACCAATGCATATTCCAGTTCTACTATGTGGTCTTATATTAGGAGAAAGATATGGACTATTAATTGGTTTTATAACCCCATTAATAAATTCAGTTATTACAGGTATGCCGCCTATATATCCAGTAGCAGTAGCTATGGCTTTTGAATTGGCTGCTTATGGATGGTTATCAGGATACTTATTTAAAAGAAAAAAGAGTAATGTATACATAGCTTTGATACTAGCTATGATTTTTGGGAGATTAATATCTGGAATTGCTAATTATGTATTAATGGGGTTTGTAGGAAAATCTTTTGTACTAAAGCTGTTTATGATAAGTGCTTTTGTAAAACCATTATGGGGAATTCTAATACAGATAATAATAATTCCTTTTGTTGTTAAGGCTATAGAAAGAAATAGTAAGGCGGTTAGTTTAAATGGATAATAGAGAGTTTTTTAATAACTTAGCTTTTAATTGGGATAGTATGTGTAGGCATGATGAAAAAAAGTTAGAAAATATATTAGCATTAACATCAGTGAAGAAGGGGGCAAAGATTTTAGATGTAGGAACAGGAACAGGTATATTAATTAAATATTTACTAAGTACAAGCCCAAAAAAGATTGTTGCAGTAGATATAGCAGAAAATATGATAATAGTTGCAAAGGAAAAATATAAAGATAATAGAGTTAATTTTATAGTAAAAGATATAATGAAATATACTGAAGATGGCTTTGATTATATATTCTTATATTCTGTATATCCTCATTTTAAAGATAAAGATGCTATTTTAAAACATTTATCAACACTGATTACTGGCGGAGGGAAAGTAGTAATAGCTCACTCACAAAGTAAAGAAAAGATAAATGAGGTTCATAGTAAAAGTGAAACTGTAAAAGAGGATAAGCTACCTTCGGGGGAAGCCACAGGAAAAATAATGGAAAAATATTTTAGAGTAGAAAAAATTATAGATAATGAAAATATGTATTATGTTTCAGGAATGAAAATATAAGGAAATGTCAGGCGTCTAACCTGACATTTTTTATATTTTTTTTAATATCTGATATGATTTCCTCTATAATTTCTTTTATTTGAAGATCTCTTGTGCCTGGTATATAGATACCATGTTTTTGTAGGGGGATTATGTATTTAGTACAGTTTATTTCAAATATTGTACCACATACTTTTGAAGTTATTTCTCCATTTATACCGCCATTGCAAAGTATACCTATAGGGCCTATAATGCAATTTATTTCTTCCTCTTTCAGAAAGGAGTGTATGTCTTTTTCACCAATAATACTTTTATTAGCACCGGCTTTTATCATGTTATTAGCTGCTGCTATATTAGTACCTAGAGCTATTATAAAAATACTTTTTCCTAATTCTTTGCGAAGTTTTTTTACAATTGTTTGGCCAAGACCAGCACCTTGTCCATCTATTACTACAATGTTCATATAAAATCCTCCATATGTTATTATAATATATTAATATGGAAATTATATCCTACATATAATTTAAATGTAATTTGTATTTTTTGCAACTGACAGTTGATACATTTTGTATATATTTTACATTAATATGATAATATGATAGAATTATCCTCAGAAAGGGCCAAGCATAGAAGCAAGCTATCATGAACACAATAATTATAAGATATATATTATATTTGCTTGGTAAAGGGGAGAATATTTTGAGATCAAAAATGAATATAAAGGATTTAATACAAAGGATACTAGATGACGAAATACCTGCTTTGGCATCTCAATTATCTTATAGCTTATTATTAGCATTCTTTCCATTTCTTATTTTTTTAATGACGTTAGTAGGATTTAGCTCTATAGATAGTGAATTTGTATTATCAGAGATTAGTAGAGTTTTGCCAAACAACGCCTACGAATTAGTTCATAATACAGTATTAGAAATATTAGAGACAAAAAATACAAATTTATTATCATTTGGTATTATATTTACTTTATGGACTGCATCTAGTGGGTTTAGAAGTGTAATAAAAGGAATAAATAAGGCATATGACGAGAAGGAAAAAAGATCTTTTTTTAAGGTAGTATTAATTTCTATAATTAGTACATTAGGACTAGGTTTTTTAATAATATTAACTATACTTCTATTGGTTTTTGGACAAATTATTGGATATATTCTAGCTAAAAAGATTGGAGTTAGTTATTTGTTTGAAGTTATATGGAACGTAATAAGATATATGATAATTCTTTTTTCTATGATATTAATATTTGCTTTAATGTATCGTTATATTCCAAGCAGAAGATTACAATGGAAAGAAGTTATACCAGGGGCAATATTTGCAACAGTAGGATGGGTAATAGCTTCTGTTGGATTTGCTTTTTATGTTAATAATTTTGGGAATTATTCAAGAGTATATGGAAGTATTGGTGCTGTAATAGTTCTTTTAACTTGGTTATATTTAACTTCTATTATAATTATAGTAGGTGGAGAAATAAATGCAGCTATAGCTTTTAATAAGGATATAAAAAGTAGGAACTGAACTTTAATCATGGGTACTATTTTTTATTTCTATATTAAATATGAACCTAATATGTAAAAAGATTATATAAATAACAATAATATAAACATTGACTTAATGTAAATTACTATGCTAAAATATGTTTAAAATTAAATTAAGACGCTTCTTATCCAGAGCGGTGGAGGGACTGGCCCTACGAAACCCGGCAACCGGAAAGTTTTATACTTTCAAGGTGCTAATTCCAGCAGGTATAAAAACCTGATAGATAAGAGGAGAAGTTAAACTTCTTGTATCTATCTGCAAGGAGTTTTTTTATTTATTTAACATTTTATTGAGGAGGAAAGTTTAATGAAAGATAGCGAATTAAAAGGAAGAGCAAGTGCGTTATTTCCTTTATTAGTATTTATAGTTTTATATGTAGTAATTGCACTTATTTCTAACGATTTTTATGCAATGCCTGTTAGTGTTCCTTTTCTTATTGCAGCAATTGTAGCATTATTAATGAATAGAAAGGAAAGTATATCCAATAAGTTAGATATATTTTGTAAAGGGGCAGGGGAGCCTAACATTATATTAATGTGTGTAATATTTATATTAGCAGGAGCATTTGCTCAAGTAGCTAAGGATATGGGCGCAGTTGAGTCTACGGTTAATTTAGGATTATCTATTTTGCCAAGTAATATATTGATATCAGGAGTGTTTATAATTGGATGTTTTATATCTATTTCCATTGGAACTTCTATGGGAACTATAGTAGCATTAGCACCTATGGCAGTTGGAATTTCAGATAAAACAAGTATACCAGTAGCATTAGTTATAGGAGCAGTAGTAGGAGGTGCTATGTTTGGAGACAACCTTTCTATGATATCTGACACTACTATTGCAGCTACTAGAACTCAAGGATGTCAGCTAAAGGATAAATTTAAGACAAATTTCTTTATAGTATTGCCAGCAGCAGTAGCTACAGCTATTATATTTGCTGTAATTACTTCAGGAAATAATACTGTTTTGAGTGGAGAATATAACTACAGTTTAGTAAAAGTACTTCCATATGTATCTGTACTTATAGCAGCTCTTGCAGGAGTAAATGTTTTAGCTGTATTAGTAGGAGGCACAGTATTTTCAGGAATTATAGGAATAGCATATGGTGCTTTTAATTTTGTGGGATTCTTACAATCCATAGCTAAGGGTATCAATGGTATGTCTGAATTAGTTATAATATCATTAATAATTGGAGGAACTGTAGAGCTAATAAAATTCAATGGAGGAATAGATTTTCTATTAAGTTTTATTACAAGTAAGGTAAAAACAAGAAAGGGAGCGGAAATCGGTATAGCTTTATTAGTATCATTGGTTGATATGTGTACAGCTAATAACACAATAGCAATTGTTATGACAGGACCATTAGCTAAAAATATATCTGAGAAGTATGGAATAGAACCACAAAAATCAGCTAGTTTACTAGATACTTTTTCATGTTTCTGTCAAGGAATAATACCTTATGGAGCACAATTATTAGCAGCTTCTGGTTTAGCAAAGATATCTCCATTTTTAATAATGAGATATTTATATTATCCTTACCTTATGGGAATATGTGCTTTAGTAGCTATAGCTATAGGTTTCCCTAGAATAAAGTCAGCAGGAAATAAGGAGTTTGCTAAGGGAGCGTAATCTAAAAAATTAATATTAACGTAATCATTAAGATTTAATAGGGACGGTGTAGAAACCGCCCCTATTAAATTACTTTTTAGTAACCAGTATTATTTCATAGCATTGATAAAAGAAAAGATTTTTAAAAAGTAACTGTAATTGCTATAATTGTATGGATTTTATAGTTTTGGGTATTAATTTGTGTATTGAAAACAATTGTAAACAATTATTATAATATATTATATGGTAATATATTATGAAAAAATAATTTTACATATTAAAAGGAGAGAATTTATGAATATTTTAAAGGTTTTTATTATGTCAGCAGTACCGCTTGTTGAACAAAGAGGGGCTATACCTCTAGGAATATTTGCTTATAATATGAGTCCTTCATTTGTTTTTTTAGTAAGTTTTTTAGGAAGCTTATTACCAGTTCCTTTTATATTATTGTTGTTCAACTCTATATTTAAATGGATGAAAAAATATAAGGTATTTGAACCAATTAATAATATAATAGAAAATAAGATTAGAAAGAATTCTGGGAAAATTGAAAAATATAAGGAAATTGGCTTAATTACATTTGTAGCAATTCCACTTCCTACTACAGGATTATGGACTGGTAGTGCAATTGCAGCTTTTTTAGGGTTAGATTTTAAGAAGTCTTTGTTATGCACATCAATAGGAGGGATTATATCTGCATTTTTAATAACCTTATTATGTATGATATTTCCAACTTTTTTCTGATATAGAGATAAAATATAGTCAAATTGGTTAACTATTCGACAGGTATAATATATATTTGTAACATATATTTCCATAACAGTAATATATGGTTAGCAGTTAAGGATTTTTTATAGAATAAATGTCATATTAGAGAGATAAGTTCTAAAATAGTCTTCCTATGAAGTGACAACTTTTTTTTTCAATAGGTGATAATATATTATTAAAGTTAATTGAGTGGGGGGATTGAAATTATGTTAGTTGTAGAAAATTTAGCTAGAAGTATTGAGAAGGAAAATATAGAGTATAATTATTATTACAGGCTACTAAAGGATCAGGTCACCCTAAATTATGGTGGAGAATCATTGCAAGTACAGTCTTATGGTATAGAGATTGAGAGGCAGGATAAAATAGATGGCAGTATAGTAAACATTGAAAGAGATTATGTAAAATGTATAAGTCCTCAAAGGCATAAAGTACATAGGCTATTAAAGCTAGTATACGATAATAATGTATCACCTATTCATTTAGTGGACATACTTGGAGAATATATAGATGAATATATTATAGATTTTGATAATGAATTAATGAATATAGCAACAAATTAAAAAGATTAAGGGGCAACTTTTTTCAAATAATAAATGAAAAATAATAAAGAATAAATAAGCAAGATGTTCTTCTAAAAGTTATTATTTATTCTCTATTATTTATTATTTAAAAAATCGAGTTTATGCTAGAATAGAGGTGAAAACCTCTATTTTTTTATCCATTATTTTTAGGAGGAGATATCTTTGATTATAGGAATAGGAGCAGACATAGTAGAAATAGATAGGATTGGTAATGCTATAAAAAGAAATCCTAATTTTTTAAATAGAATATTTACTGATAAAGAGTTAGAGTATTTTAAAACTAGAAATTTTAGAGAAGAAACTATAGCTGGAGGATTTGCAGGAAAAGAAGCTGTAGCAAAAGCCTTTGGCACTGGCTTTAGAAATTTTAATATAAGGGATATAGAAATATTAAGAGATGATTTGGGAAAACCTATAGTTTACATCAATGGTAAGGCTAGGGAATTGTTAAATGCATATGAAAACTATAAAATTCATATAAGTATATCTCATAGTAGAGAAAATGCCATTGCATATTCAATAATGGAGGTGGAGTAGTATGAAAATTGGTACTGCGGAAGTATCTCGAAAAATTGATGACTATTGTATAAAAGAATTAAAAATACCTGGAATTGTTCTAATGGAAAATGCAGCCATTAAGGTTTTACAACATATAGACTTAAGTAGGTTTAATTCATTTATTGTAGTTTGCGGTAAGGGGAATAATGGTGGAGATGGGTTTGCTGTTGCACGACATTTATTGAGCATGAAGAAAAAAGTGGATGTGTTTTTAATAGGGGAAAGTGAAGGCATGAGCGATGACTGCAGTATAAATTATACTATATTGAATAATATGAGAATAAAGGTAAATAAGATAAATAATTTAGAGGATATAAATGAACTAAGAGAGTCTATACAAACAAGTGATGTTACGATAGATGCGATATTCGGTACTGGATTAAAAAGAAAAGTGGAAGGAATATATGCTTCAGTAATATCAGTTATAAATGAGAATAGCAATTATATTGTATCAATAGATATACCATCAGGGCTAGATAGTAATAATGGTAATATATTAGGAAATTGTATTAGAGCTAATAAAACTATATCTTTTACATTATATAAAAAAGGATTTTTAAATTATGGATCGGATAAATTAACAGGAGATGTAATAGTTGAAGATATAGGTATCCCTGAATGTATTATAAATAAATTTCATAAAAATGAATTTATTATGGATAAGTCCATGATTAATAAACTTATAATTAAGAGAGATAAATATTCTCATAAGGGCGATTATGGAAGAGTATTAGTAATGGCAGGGTCAAAGGGATATACAGGAGCAGCGTATATAACTACGGAAGCAGTAGTGAGGAGTGGAGCAGGTCTAGTAACATTATGTACTTTTGAAGATATAATAGATATTTTAAGTTCAAAGTTTATAGAGGCTATGACTGTATCTTTTAATGAAGAGGAAAGAATTAAAGAGTTATTCCATAAAAGTAACTCTATAGCTATAGGTCCTGGTATGGGAAACAATGAAAAAACTTTTGAAATTGTTCAGAAGGCTGTATTAGAGGCAGATTGTCCTTTAGTAATAGATGCAGATGGCATTAATGTGCTTAATAACAAGTTGGAATTATTGAAGGAAAAAAAGGAGAAAGTAATATTAACCCCTCATTTAGGAGAAATGTCAAGATTAATAAATATGCCAATAGATTATATAAAGGAAAATAGAGTAGAAGTTGCAAAAAAATTTGCTAAGGAATATGATGTTATTTTAATCTTAAAAGGCTATAATACCATAATAACTGATGGAAATAAGGTTATTATAAATCCAACAGGCAATAGTGCTATGGCATCTGGAGGTATGGGGGATTGTTTGACAGGAATAATAACATCTTTTATAGCTCAAGGGTATGAGCCTATAATAGCTGCAGCTATGGGAACATTTATACATGGATATTGTGGAGAAAGATTATCTACTAATATGTTTTGTGTTAATGCAAGTCATATTTTAAATGAACTACCAATGGCAATAAAAGAAATTCAAAATTTGTAGTATTTATAATAAATAACATCAGAATATTAGATTAAAAACAGGAATAGTATTAGTAATATAAGTAATTATTTCCAATGGGAGGAATTTTATGAGAAAAAGGTTACTAATACTTCCTGTTATTTTTTTTGTTTTTTCTTTAGTTTTAATTTCTTGTAAGTATGCTGAAGACAAAAGTAGAAAAAGTTTAGAATTTATAAAAAGTCTTAAAAGTTATAGTTGTGACTGTACCATAGCTTTAGAGAACGATAGACAAATACTGGAATACAACTGTAAGCAATATTACAATAGAAAACTAGGTGGAAGAATAGAAATAGATGAAAATAGGATTTTGACCTATAAAAATGATAAAATATATGTAAGGGATTTAAAATCCGGAATTAAATATACGTTAGATAAAGATTTTGACACTATATTTAAAATTAGCATGATAGGAGAATGTGTTCATTTGATGTATACTAATGAAGAGATAAAAACTTTCGTTAAAGATATAGATGGAATAGAGTATACTATAGTGGAATTATCTATACCAGGTATGAATAGAAATTTAAGTAAAGGAAAACTTTATATTAATAATAGGGATAACTTACCAGAGAAGTTAGAAATACTAGATTTTAAAAGTAGGGAGAAAGTAAGAGTTACTTATAAAAACTTTAATGCGAATGCTGAATTGAATGATAAACTCTTTAATGAAGACTAAGAAGGGTGGAATATAAATTGTTTAGACATTTAAGACCTGTTTGGGCGGAAATAGATTTGGATAATTTAGCTCACAACATGGAGGAAATAAGAAAAGTATCTAAAAGTAAGGAAATAATAGCAGTAGTTAAAGCAGATGCATATGGACATGGAGCTTTGGACATAGTACCTACTTTATTGAGTCACGGTGCTACAAGATTAGCAGTAGCAGTAGTAAATGAGGCTTTTGAACTTAGAAGAGGTGGAATAGATTGTCCTATCATGGTTTTAGGTTTTACACCAGATAGTTTAATAGATAGTATTCTAAAATATGATATAGAGCAAACAATATATAGCTATGATTTAGCAGAGAAAATATCTAATATGGCAGTGGAAAAAGATAAGATAGCTAAAATTCATATAGCATTAGATACAGGCATGGGGCGAATAGGGTTTACTCCAGATGAAAAGAGCTTAAATGATGTATATAAAATAAGTAAATTGCCAAATATAATGGTTGAGGGTTTATTTTCCCATTTTTCTACTGCAGATGAAGGTGATAAAACTTATACAAATATGCAATTTGAAAGGTTTAACTGGTTTTATCATAAACTACAAGAAAAAGGAGTAAAAATTAATATTAGACACATTGCTAATAGTGCAGCAATTATAGATTTGCCAGAAACACATTTAGAGGGGGTTAGACCTGGGATTATACTTTATGGATATTACCCTTCAGGGCAAGTATTAAAAGATAAAATAGATTTAAAACCGGTTATGACATTAAAAACAAATGTTGTACACGTAAAAGAAATGAATGAAGGACAGTATGTAAGCTATGGTAGAGCATTTCACACTGAAAGAAATAGTGTAATTGCAACTTTACCTGTAGGTTATGCAGATGGATATACAAGATTATTATTTAATAAAGTTAAAGTAATAGTTAATGGTAAATTTGCACCAGTTATAGGTAAAATATGTATGGATCAATGTATGATAGATGTAACTGATATTGGAGAAGTAAAAGTTGGCGATGAAGTTATATTAATGGGAGAGTATAATAATTTAAAAATAACAGCAGATGAAATTGCAAAATTGCTAGGAACTATAAATTATGAAATAACTTGTATGGTAAGTAAAAGAGTGCCTAGAGTTTACATAAAAGACAAGGAAATAATCAAGATAAGAAATTATGTATAGAGCTATCAAACATGGAAATAATTAAAATGATAAAATTCCTTTGACATTGCTGTAAAAATAGGATTATAATTGTTCTGTACATATCTTTTGCATAGGTTAATAGGAGGTATTAAATTTCAATGTCAAGTTCAAAGAGATTAGTAGTAAACCTCTCAGAGACACTCAATAATGAATTTAATAAAGCACTAAAAGAAGATTCTAAAAAAAGAAGTGAATTTATTCGTGAAGTTATAATACTATATATTGAGGAGAAAAAAAGACTAAAAGAAATGGAACAAATGAAAAAAGGGTATTTGGAAATGGCCAAAATTAATTTAGAGTTTGCAGAGATGGGCTTTGCAAGTGACATTAGAGATTTAAAAGAATATGAAGCGAAGCTTCCGGAGAGTGATTGGTCAGATGACAACAATAGTGAAAAGAGGAGATATATTCTATGCTGATTTAAGCCCTGTAGTTGGTTCAGAACAGGGAGGAGTAAGGCCTGTTATCATTATACAAAATGATGTAGGTAATAAATATAGTCCTACTGTTATTGTAGCCGCAATTACTTCACAGATAAATAAAGCAAAATTACCCACTCATGTTGAAATATCTTCAGAAGAGTATGGATTAAACAAAGATTCTGTAGTTTTGCTTGAGCAGATAAGAACTTTAGATAAAAGAAGGCTAAAAGAAAAAATAGGCCATATGACTAACGGTGATATGAAAAAAGTTGATGAAGCACTTTTAATAAGTATAGGGTTAAAACAGTAAGGGCTTAATGCCCTTACTTTTATGTATATGGTAGTAATTAGTAAAAAAATACAGGAGGTTAAAAACATGAAAAAAACTTTAGAAGAGCTTAAAGACATAGCTAAGCAGGTTAGAAAAGATATAGTAACTATGCTTACAGAGTCACATTCTGGTCATCCAGGTGGTTCACTATCCGCAGTGGAAATATTAGTTACATTATATTTTAATGAAATGAATGTTAGCCAGGAAAAATGTAAAGATTTGAACAGAGATAGGTTTGTACTCTCTAAAGGACATGCAGCACCAGTATTATATAGTGTTCTTGCTAGAAAAGGATTTTTTAATGTAGATGAATTAAAGAATCTTAGAAAATTAGGTTCTATATTACAAGGTCATCCTAATATGAATGAAGTACCAGGCGTAGATATGTCAACGGGATCATTAGGTCAAGGTATTTCAGCAGCTGTAGGTATGGCTATAGCAGGAAAAATTGATAAGAAGGATTATAGAGTATATGCATTACTTGGAGATGGAGAATTAGAAGAAGGACAGGTGTGGGAAGCAGCTATGGCAGCCGCTCATTATGAGTTAGGTAATTTAACTGCTTTTGTAGATTACAATGGTTTACAAATAGATGGACCATGTAAGGAAGTAATGAACCCCGAACCAATAACTGATAAATTTAAGGCATTTGGCTGGAATGTTTTATTTATTGATGGTCATAATTTTGAAGAAATTATAAATGCTATAGAAGAGGCTAAAAAAGTTAAAGATAAACCAACAGCTATAGTTTGCAGAACAGTAAAAGGAAAAGGTGTATCTTTTATGGAAAATCAAGCCGGATGGCACGGTACTGCTCCTAATATTGAACAATGCGAACAGGCGTTAAGAGAGATAGGAGGGGAAAAATAATGGGTAACAAAATAGCTACAAGAGAAGCTTATGGTAAAGTATTAGCTGAATTAGGAATGAACAATGAAAAAATAGTAGTTTTAGATGCTGACTTATCAAAGTCTACAAAAACTGCAGATTTTAAGAAGGTATGTCCAGAAAGATTTGTAAATATGGGAATAGCAGAAGGAAACATGATGACAGTAGCAGCTGGTATGTCAACTTGTGATAAAATACCTTTTGTTAGTACTTTTGCTATATTTGCAACAGGAAGAGCTTATGAACAAATTAGAAATTCTATTTGTTATCCTAAATTAAATGTAAAAGTATGTGCTACACATGCAGGTATAACAGTAGGTGAAGATGGAGCTTCTCACCAGTCAGTTGAGGATATATCATTAATGAGAGGTATTCCAAATATGACAGTTATATGTCCAGCTGATGCCATAGAGACAGAGAAGGCTATAAAAGCTGTAGCTGAATATAATGGACCTTGTTATGTAAGACTTGGTAGATCTGGAGTATCTGTAATAAACGATTTTGAAGGATATGATTTTAAAATAGGAAAAGCAGTAAAGTATAGAGAAGGAAAAGATGCAACTATTATTGCTACAGGAATAATGGTGGATGCAGCTCTTGAAGCTTACAATATGCTTGCAGAAGATGGAATAAAGGTTAGAGTATTAAATATACATACTATAAAGCCTATAGATAAAGAAGCTATAGTAAGTGCAGCAAGAGAAACTGGAGTTATTGTAACTGCAGAAGAACACAGCATTATAGGAGGACTTGGTTCTGCAGTATGTGAAGTAACAAGTGAAAATCATCCAGTTCCAGTAATCAGAGTTGGAATAAAAGATACTTTTGGTGAAAGTGGTAAACCAGAAGAATTAATAAAGGCATATGGATTAACTGCAGAAGATATTGTGAGAGCAGTAAAAAAAGGATTAAGTTTAAAATAAGTGAATCTTAGCTATTGTAAATAGCATTTGCATAATTGCTTTAGAAATTATAGAATATTTCTAAAGCAATTTGTTCTTATATTTATAAATTATGAGAGTGAGAAATGATATGAAAAATTATTTAAAGGATATACTATATTGTATAAAGTTTTCTATATATATATTTATAGTAGCATTTTTAATAGGTGGTCTTATAGGATTAATAGTTGGAGGAGTTAATTTAATAACTATTATGGCTTGGGGAATTAGAATTCCTCAATATATATCCTTTTTAGGTTTATTTATATCGGCCATATCTTTTATGCATGAAGAGTCAATGAGACCCTTAAATTATGAAGATCAGTGGAAAACATACTTCGAAAAGATAAATTTAACATTTGCAATATTTTTTGTTTCACTATTTATTTTGATATTTTCTGTAGGGATTCAAGATTCAATTTGGATTTTAGGCACATTTAAAAAATAAATAAGTCAGTATGCTAGGCTATTTTGCATCATACTGCGTCATCAGAACCCACTGATAGCTCTACTAGCAGTGGAACCTACTTCCTTGTCTGATACAAAATATCCGTCGCATCTTTGACTTGTTATTTATTTTAATGTGCCTTAACAAAATAATTTTATGTGGGAGTAAGGTGTTATTATGAAAAAATTTAGGGAGTATTTTTTCATTACATTAGGCACGCTTATGGTGGCTTTGGCCACAAAGTTTCTATTGGCACCAAATAAAGTTGCAGCAGGTGGAGTAATAGGATTAGCAATAATAATAAATAGCTTTTTCCCTTTTTTGGATATAGGACTTTTGTCTTTAATAATGAATGGTTTCTTGTTTATTGTAGCTTTTATATTCATTGGAAGTAAGTTTGGAGGGAAGACTATATATGCTAGTATAAGTTTATCAGGGTTAATATGGATATTAGATAAAGTAGTTACTTCTAATATACCTATAACGAATGACCTTTTTTTAGCATCTATATTTGGTACAATAATATCTGGCATAGGCATGGGAATAGTTTTTAACCAAAATGCTTCTACTGGCGGTACAGATATAATTGCTAAAATAGTAAGCAAGTTTATAGATGTACCTATAGGTAAGTCACTTCTTATGGTGGATTTTATAATAACTCTTTTTTCTGCTCTTTCTTTTGGAATTGAAATAGGAATGTATTCATTATTAAGTGTATTATTCAATGGTTTTGTAATAGATATAATAATTGAAGGTTTAAATGTTTGTAAGCAAATTATGGTTGTAAGCCCAGAAAATGACCAAATAAGGACGTTTATAACAGGGGAATTAGAGAGAGGCTGTACAATATTTACAGCTAAGGGAGGATACACTGGCAATGATACATATATACTCTATACAGTGCTAAGCAGAAGAGAGTTTATAAGATTAAAAGAATTTATTAAGCAAGTTGATAAAAAAGCATTTATCACTGTAGGAGATGTACGTGAAGTTTTAGGAGAAGGATTTAAAAATATTTCTGGAGAAGAGTAATATTAAAGCTGTCGATGATTATAATCATTCGACAGCTTTTAACATTTATAGATTTACTTTTACCTAAAGACAATTTATAACTGAATTAATAATAATTTTAAATAATTTAATTGTCAAATTAATAGATTAGTATGTTATAATAGCAATAGTGAATCTTTAAATATGCATAAAATCGTATTAATCAAGAGGAGAGATTTTTAATGATTGAATTCAAGAATGTTAGTAAGATTTATAATCATAATATATTTGCATTATCAAATATAAACTTAACTATAGAAAAAGGAGAATTTGTTTTTTTAGTTGGACCAAGTGGAGCTGGTAAATCAACTTTCATAAAGTCATTATTAAAAGAAGTAGACCCAACTAATGGAAGTATTGTAGTAAATAACATAGATATAACTAAATTAAAAAGAAAAGATATACCTTATTATAGAAGAAAAATAGGAGTAGTATTCCAAGATTTTAGACTTATATCTAATTTAAATGTATATGAAAATGTTGCATTTGCTATGAGAGTTATAGAAGCACCTGTAAAAGATATAAGAAAGAGAGTTCCTATGGTGCTTTCAATGGTAGGACTTTCAACTAAATATAAGGCTTTCCCTCATGAGTTATCTGGTGGAGAACAACAGAGAGTATCTTTAGCAAGGGCAATAGTTAACAATCCAGCATTACTTATTGCGGACGAGCCAACTGGAAACCTTGACCCAGAAACAGCTATGGAGATAATGGAAACACTTAATGATATAAATCATGCAGGGACAACCATATTAATGGCTACTCATGCTAAAGATATAGTTGATACTATGAGAAAAAGAGTTATAGCACTAGAAAAAGGTGTTGTAGTAAGAGATGAACAGAGAGGTGCATACGGATATGAAGATTAGTACTTTGAAATATTTTGCAATAGATTCTTTGAAAAGTATAAAAAGAAATAGAACTATAAGTTTTGCATCTGCTGCAACTGTTGCAGCTACATTATTCATATTAGGTGTATTTTTATTAACTGCTTTAGATGTAAAGCAAGTGGTAAAGGATGTAGAATCCAAGGTAGAAGTAAAGATATTTTTAAATAATGATATAACCATAGGTCAGGAAAAAGAAATAGAGGCAAAAATAAAGAGTCTAAATGAAGTAGCTAGTGTAAGATATGAGAATAAGGAACAAGCTATGAAAAACTTTAAGGAGCAAATAGGAGAAAATAATAAGGCACTTATTGAAGGAATAGAAAAGGAAAATCCATTACCAAATGCTTATATAGTAAAAGTTAAAGATCCAGAAATGGTAACAAAGGTTGTAGATTCTGTAAAGGGTATGAAAGGAATATATGAAATTCAAGAAGGAAGGAAGATAGTGGACAGGATTATTGCTATTACAAAAACTATAAAGTGGATAGGAATGGTTCTATTTACTATACTTATAGGAGTTTCTTTATTCTTAATAGGTAATACTATTAAACTTACTGTATATTCAAGAAGAAAAGAAATAGGAATAATGAAATATATAGGAGCTACAGATTGGTTTATAAGATGGCCATTTATTATTGAGGGTATGATTATAGGTGTTTTTGGTGCAATAATAGGATGTGTGGTACTATACTATGGTTATAATGTAGTCTACACAAAGGTTTCTACAGCTATGTTTTTAATTAAACTTGTTGAACCTAAATACGTGCTTACAACTATTTCTTGGCAGTTTGGATTATTAGGAATATTAATAGGTTCAATAGGAAGTATATTATCAATAAGAAAGTTTCTTGCAGTTTAAAATAAGAAAAACAATTGTTTTATAAGAAACACCCTGCTTTTTAAGGTAGGGTGTTTTTCACAAATATTTTGCAAAATTATTTTTTTTAATGTTATAATTATTTAGTATTTATATAAATATATATAGTGGGGGCACTATATATATATTAGCTTGAAAATATAAACTTAAAGTAGTATTTTACTACAAAGGAGTGAATTAAATGAATAAAAAGAAGTGGATAGGTTGGACAATAGCAATAATACTTTTAACTAATATTACAACCTTTCTAGGAAGTAGTGCTATATCTTTAGCTATGCCAAATGGAAAAGTTATAATTACCAGAGATGATTATAATAGATTTTTAGAGTTCTCAAAGTTATTTGGGATAAAGGAAATAATCCAGCAAAGGTATGATGGCGAGATAGATAATGCTGCTTTGGAAGAAGGAGCAATTAAAGGAATGACAGCAGCACTTAATGATCCATATACAGTATTTATGGATAAAAAAGAATTTGAAGAATTTAATGCTCAAACAGAAGGAAATTATAGTGGTGTAGGATTACAAGTACAGGCTAAAGATAATAAAATAATTATAGTAGATGTGTTTGAAGATTCACCAGCTAAAAAAGCAGGGGTATTACCAAAAGATCAAATAGAAAAGGTTGAAGGAAAAGTAGTTAGTGGTAAAGAATTAGATAAAGCAGTAACTATGATGAAAGGTCCAGAAGGTACAAATGTAACTATAACCTTTTTCAGAGAAGGAAAAGGAAGTTATGATGTGACTTTGAAAAGATCGAAAATTAATTTAGTAACTGTTAAGGGAGAAATGGTATCAGACAATATAGGTTACATACAGATTTCTATGTTTGATGAACATACAGGTAAAAACTTTAAGAAGCAACTAGACACACTTAAAAATAAAGGAATGAAATCATTAATTATTGACTTAAGAGGTAATCCAGGTGGATTATTAGATGAATGTGTAGATATGGTTTCAAACTTTGTTCCTAAGGGTAAGGTTATAGTGTCTACAGTGGATAAATATAAGTCAGAAAAGAAGTATAAATCTAAGGGTGGAAATTATATAGGTTTACCTTTAGTATTATTAACTAATGAGGGTTCTGCTAGCGCTTCTGAAATATTCTCTGGAGCTATAAGAGATTATAAAATAGGAACTTTAGTTGGAGAAAAAACTTTCGGTAAGGGTGTAGTTCAAAGTCTAATAGATACTGGAGAAGGAACTGCTTTAAAGGTTACAATATCAAAGTATTATACTCCTAATGGAGAAAATATACATAAGATTGGAATAAAACCAGATGTGGAAATTAAATATCCAGAAGAATTACTTAAGAAACCTTATAATAGAGAAACGGATCCTCAGTTTAAAATAGCATTAAGTATAGCAAAGAAAAAATAGAGAAGGGAATTTAATAAACAATGAATATTGTACTTTATACACTTAAAGCTGTAGCTTTTGCTTTAACTAATCCTTATTTAGTGTTTTTTTTAGTGATTATAAGTATATTTTTATATATGCAAAATAAAAAAACTTCAGCAATGCAAAAGATGATTATTGGGGAGCAAATAAACTCCCCTTTTGAATTAACTATATCTCAACTAGTTATGGGTATATTTGGAGGAGTTTTAAGTAGCATTATTATGGCTTATTTTGGTGTAACTTTTTATCAAAACTCTGCTATAGAAATTCTTTTTCTAATTTCTGTATTTTTGACGGTTGTAAATCCTAGATTTATTTGTTTTTCATATTCTGGAGCTATATTAGGTGCTTTAAGCATTATAAATTCTTTAATTGCTTCTTTATATGGTACAAAGGAAATACAGTTATTTAAATTTGATATAGCATCTTTAATGACTATGATAGCTGTATTACATTTTGTAGAGGGGTTGCTTATAATTACAGATGGTAGTAGAGGAACTGTACCAGTATTTACAAAACGAGAAGATAAAATAATAGGTGGTTTTGTAATGAAAAGGTATTGGGTTGTACCTATTGCATTATTTATAATTTTAAGTGGAAATTATACATTGGACATGGCAGATACTGTTCCAATGCCTAACTGGTGGCCCATTATACATACTACAATACCTTTGGAAATATTGAAAAAATCAATAGTTATGCTAATACCTTTTTATGGTATGCTAGGATATAATAGTATTACATTTACTAAAACAAAGAGGGCTAAGGTTAATAGTTCTGGTTTTCTAATAATTGCATATAGCATAGCTTTATTTGTCTTAGCTCAGTTATGTTATATAAGCATTATCTATAAAATATTAGTTGTATTATTTGCGCCTATAGCTCATGAAGGGATTATTTATTTACAAAGATATAATGAATTAAATGAAGAACCACTTTATGTAAGTGAAGAGGGTATTAAAGTTTTAGAGGTAGCTCCTTATTCACCAGCAGATTCTATGAACATAAAAAGTGGAGATTCATTAATTGGAATAAATGATAGGGAAATAGAAAAAGAAGAAGACATATTAGAAATGATAAAGAATACTCAAGGAGATATGATTTTTAAAATAAAAAAAATTAATGGAGTTATTCGTGAAGTTACATATGGAGAGGCACAAAGAAAAAACAGACTAGGCATTGTATTTGTTCCTAAATATATACCGAAGGATAAGGTTGTTGTTAAGGTTAAGGAAGACAATTTTTCAGATGTATTAAATAAAATTAAAAACAAAGATAAAGATGGGGATGAGTAATTATGGGAGAATTTAAGATACACTCTAAGTTCAAACCTACTGGTGATCAACCACAGGCTATAGACAATTTAGTAATGGGCATAGAAAAAGGAGACAAATTTCAAACCCTTTTAGGTGTTACAGGATCAGGTAAAACTTTCACTATGGCAAATATAATAGAAAAGGTGAAAAAACCGACATTGGTGTTAGCACATAATAAGACTTTGGCAGCTCAGTTATGCTCAGAATTTAGAGAATTTTTTCCTGGAAATTGTGTGGAATATTTTGTATCTTATTATGATTACTATCAACCAGAAGCCTATGTACCCCAAACAGATACTTATATTGAGAAGGATGCTTCAATAAATGATGAAATAGATAAATTAAGACATTCAGCTACTGCTGCATTATTCGAGAGAAGAGATGTAATTATTGTAGCGTCTGTATCTTGTATATATGGTCTTGGTAATCCAGAAGAGTATAAAAAACTTACTATATCTTTAAGAGAAGGTATGGAAAAAGATAGAGATGAAGTTATAAAAAAACTTGTAGAAATACAATATGAAAGAAATGAGATTAATTTTGTAAGAGGTACCTTTAGAGTAAGAGGGGATGTACTAGATATATTTCCGGCATCTTCAACTAATAGAGGCATAAGGGTAGAATTTTTTGGAGATGAAATAGAGAAGATAAGAGAATTTGATGTATTGACAGGTGAAATAGTGGGAGTTAGAAAACATGTTTCCATTTTTCCAGCTTCTCACTTTGCTACTTCTAATGAAAGGTTGCAGGTAGCAATTAAGAAAATAGAAGAAGAGCTAGAAGTAAGAGTTAGAGAGCTTGTAGCTGATGATAAATTATTAGAAGCTCAAAGATTAAAGCAGAGAACTAATTTTGACATAGAAATGATGAGAGAAGTAGGTTATTGCAGTGGTATAGAAAATTATTCTAGAATTCTTGATGGTAGAGCAGCTGGTACACCACCTCAAACTTTATTGGACTATTTTCCAGATGATTTTTTGTTTTTTATAGATGAAAGTCATGTAACTTTGCCGCAGGTAAGAGGAATGTATGCGGGAGATAGATCAAGAAAGGAGACCTTAGTAAACTATGGGTTTAGGCTTCCATCAGCTTTTGATAATAGACCTTTACAGTTTAATGAGTTTGAATCTAAACTAAATCAGATGATTTTTGTGAGTGCTACTCCAGGAGAATATGAATTGAATCATTCACAAAATATAGCAGAGCAGATTATAAGACCAACAGGATTGTTAGATCCAGAAATAATAGTCAAGCCAGTAAAGGGGCAAATAGACCACCTTTATTCTCAAATTAGAGAAACTATAGATAAGGGATATAGAGTTTTAGTAACCACACTTACTAAAAAAATGGCGGAAGATTTAACAGCATATTTTAAGGAAATGAATATAAAAACTAATTATTTACATTCAGACATAGATACCATTGAAAGAATGAAAATAATTAGAGATTTAAGAAAAGGTGAATTTGATGTATTAGTTGGAATCAATCTATTAAGAGAAGGATTGGATATTCCAGAAGTTGCTTTAGTTGCCATATTGGATGCAGACAAAGAAGGATTTTTAAGGTCAGATAGGTCATTGATACAGATTATAGGAAGAGCAGCAAGAAACTCAGAAAGTAAAGTTATAATGTATGCTGATAGGGTTACAAAGTCCATGGATAAGGCTATAAAGGAGACTAATAGAAGAAGAACTATACAAATTAAATATAATGAAGAACATAAAATAACACCTAAAACAATTATAAAAGATATAAGAGATGTAATAGAAGCAACTAAGATTGGAGAAGAAAAGGTTGAATACAGTAGTTTAGAAGAGGCAATTAAGGCTAATAATGATAGTATAGAAAAGTTAATTAATCAATATGAAGAAGAGATGAAAAAAGCGGCCAAGGAATTACAGTTTGAGAGGGCAGCAGAGCTGAGGGATACTATATTTAAGTTAAAGAAAAAGAATAAAAAATCTAAAGACTAAGGAGTGGAATAAATAAACTTATGATTGATAAAATAGTTATAAAGGGAGCAAAAGTACATAATTTAAAAAATGTAACTCTCCAAATTCCAAGAGATAAATTTATTGTATTTACAGGACTCTCAGGATCAGGGAAATCTTCTTTAGCTTTTGATACATTATATGCAGAAGGTCAGAGAAGATATGTAGAATCTCTTTCCGCCTATGCTAGACAGTTTTTAGGTCAAATGAATAAGCCAGATGTGGAGTATATTGAAGGACTTTCTCCAGCTATATCTATAGATCAAAAAACTACAAGTAGAAATCCACGTTCAACAGTAGGTACTGTTACAGAGATATATGATTATTTAAGATTATTATATTCTAGAATAGGGGTACCTCATTGTCCTAAGTGTGGAAAAGAAATAAAACAACAAACAGTAGATCAAATGGTTGATAGAATTTTAGAATTTCCAGAAAGGACAAAAATTCAGGTATTAGCTCCTATAATTAGAGGAAGAAAAGGAGAACATGTTAAAGTCATAGAAAGTATTAAGAAGAATGGTTATGTAAGAGCAAGAATAGATGGAGTTACAATAGACTTAGAAGAAGAAGATATTAAACTTGAAAAAAATAAAAAACATAATATAGAGGCAGTAATTGATAGATTAGTAACAAAATCAGATATAAGAAGTAGACTTTCAGATTCCATAGAAATTGCATTAAAGTTAGCAGAAGGAATAGTAATTATAAATATTATAGATGGAGAAGATATATTATTTAGTGAGAATTTTGCCTGTGTAGAGTGTGGAATAAGTATAGGTGAAATATCAGGAAGAATGTTTTCTTTTAATTCTCCTTTTGGTAAATGTGATCATTGTGATGGATTGGGAACACTTTTAGAAATAGATGAAGATTTAGTTATACCAGATAGGAGTAAAAGTATATTAGAAGGTGGTATAATACCTTGGGCTAACACTGTTTTAAAAGAAGATTCATGGACATATAGTATTATAACAGCCTTATCTAAAGAATATAAATTTAAGCTAGATACTCCTATAGAAAAATTGGATCCAAAAGTTTTAGATATATTACTTTATGGACTAAGGGGAGAAAAAATAAAAGTTAAATATGAAAAAGAAAATAGAGTTATGGAGTTTCAACATGCTTTTGAGGGAGTTATTAATACCCTAAAAAGAAGGTATATGGAAACAAATTCTGATTATATAAAAGATGAAATAGAAATTTATATGAGTGATAACCCATGTCCTAAATGTAATGGAGCACGATTAAGGCCAGAGGCTTTAGCTGTAACTGTAGGAGAAAAAAATATATCTGATTTTTGTACGTTATCTATAAGAGAAGAACTGGCATTTTTAGATTCTCTTAAACTTTCAGAAAAGGATCAGATAATAAGTAGCCAAATATTAAAGGAAATAAAGAGTAGGTTGAATTTTTTAATAGATGTTGGGTTAGATTACTTAAATTTGTCTAGAACAGCTGGTACATTATCAGGAGGAGAAGCTCAAAGAATAAGATTGGCTACGCAAATTGGCTCAAGTTTAGTAGGAGTGCTTTATATATTAGATGAACCTAGTATAGGACTTCACCAAAGAGATAATGATAAGTTGATTGAAACATTAAAGCATTTGAAAGATTTAGGAAATACTCTTGTGGTAGTAGAACATGATGAAGATACTATTAGAGCAGCAGATTTTATTGTGGATATGGGACCTGGAGCTGGAGAACATGGAGGAGAGGTAATAGCAGCAGGAACTTTTGAAGATATAATAAATAATGAAAAATCTATAACAGCACAATATTTGAGTGGGAAAAAGAAAATTGAAGTGCCAAAAGAAAGAAGAAAATCTAATGGAAATTCAATATTAATAAAGGGAGCTAAAGAAAACAATCTTAAAAATATAGATGCGAAATTCCCATTAGGAATCTTTACTTGTGTTACAGGAGTATCTGGATCAGGAAAGAGTACTTTAGTCAATGAAATATTATATAAAGGGTTAAATAAAAAACTTAATAATACAAAAGAAAATCCTGGAGCTCACAAAGATATATTGGGCTTAGAAAATATTGATAAAATAATAAATATAGATCAAAGTCCTATAGGAAGAACACCTAGATCAAATCCAGCTACGTATACCGGTGTATTTGATATAATAAGAGAAGTTTTTGCCAATACTTCAGAATCAAAGATGAAAGGATATAAGCCTGGAAGATTTAGTTTTAATGTAAAGGGAGGAAGATGTGAAGCTTGTAAGGGCGATGGAATTATAAAGATAGAAATGCAGTTTTTATCTGATGTATATGTGCCTTGCGAGGTTTGTAAAGGAAAAAGATATAATAGAGAAACTTTGGAGGTAAAATACAAAGGAAAGAATATAGACGATGTATTAAATATGACAGTAGAAGAGGCATTGCAGTTCTTTGAGAATATTCCACGAATAAAGAACAAGATTCAAACTCTAATGGATGTAGGGCTAGGATATATAAGATTAGGTCAGCCATCTACTCAGTTATCAGGAGGAGAAGCTCAAAGAATAAAGCTTGCATATGAACTTTCAAAAAGAAGTACAGGAAAAACATTATATATTTTGGATGAACCTACTACAGGATTACATATAGATGATGTTAGTAGGCTGATAAAGATACTTGATAGACTGGTTGAAAATGGAAATACCGTAGTGGTAATAGAACATAATTTAGATGTAATAAAATGTGCAGATTATATTATAGATTTGGGCCCTGAAGGAGGAGAGAAAGGTGGTACTATTATAGCCACAGGAACTCCAGAGGATATAAGTAAAAATAGTAATTCTTATACAGGACATTATTTAAGAAAAATGTTATAATTTAATTTGGACTAGCATGAGAAACCTAAATGCTAGTCTTTTGGCTATAAGTATGCTAGAATTTATGTGTTTAATCAGATAAAAAGAAGGTGATTCTATGATTTTTGGAAAATTAAGTTCCATTTTTACTATATTAATTATTGGTATAGTATATATGATAATATTTACTGCTTTAAAAATAATGAATAAAGATATTAAATCCAATGGGAAAAGAAAAGTTGTTAGACGTTCTGTAGGATTGGAAATAATAGAACCTGGTAATAGTTATAACTTAAGAAAAGGAGGAGTAATTCCGATTCAAGGGGAGATAACTATAGGAAGAAGCAATGGGAATACATTTGTATTAGATGATCCTTATGTTTCATCTCGTCATGCTAGAGTTTTTATTAAAAATAATGAATATATATTAGAAGACTTAGAAAGTACAAATGGCACTTTAATAAATAAGGTGAGAATTAGTGGAAGAAAGTGCTTAAAGTCTGGTGATATAATAAAGATAGGAAATACTATATTAAAATTTATTGGATAAAATTGTATATGATGAATTCTATAAAAGTAATTTTAGGATGGTGACCAGAATTTGAATACTAGTAAAGATGAGAAGAAGTTACTGCTATTAACGTATTTGTTGTGTTTGATAGGTTTTTTTAACTTAGCTATATTGAAGGAACCTTTTGATAAAGGGGCTATGGTTATGTGCTTAATTACTTGTTTACTTATAGGATATTCTTATTTTATAATAAGGAAGTTTTTTTCTGATGGAGACAAATTTATATTTATTTTCTCTAGTATATTAGCATCTATCGGAATAATAATACTATATAGGATACAGATGGCTGTATCTATTAAACAAATAATTTGGTTTGCTATAGGAGTTACTACGTTTATATTAATCGTGGTTTTATTACCAGATTTAAAAAGATTTGATAAATATAAGTATGTATATTTAGTTTCTACTATAATACTTATGGCTCTAGGTACACTTTTAGGTAATGAAACTTTAGGAGCAAAAAATTGGGTAGGTATAGGAGGTTTTTCCTTTCAGCCTTCAGAATTTGGTAAGCTATGTTTAGTTGCATATTTAGCATCTTCTCTTAAAGACTATAAAAGTTTTAAGGATCTAATAGAACCAGCTATTGTGGTAATGGCATCTCTTGGTTTTATGGTATTACAAAAGGATTTAGGAAGTGCTCTTATATTTTTTGGTATATCAATAACTATGCTTTATATTGCCACATCTAAGACGAAATATATAATAACATGTTTTGGACTTTTTATTATAGGAGCTTTTATAAGTTATGGATTGTTTGATCATGTAAAATTAAGATTTCTGATTTGGAAAAATCCATGGCCTTATGCTACAACTAAAGGCTATCAAGTAGTGCAATCATTACTAGCAATTGCATCAGGAGGTCTTACAGGTTCGGGATTGGGTAAAGGATATCCATCTTATATACCGGTGAGAACTACAGATTTTATATTTTCTATTATATGCGAAGAACTTGGAATATTAATGGGGTTTGCTATAATTCTTTTATATTTTCTGTTATTTTATAGATGCATGAGAGCAGCCTTGTATGCAGGAGATAATTTTTCTAGATTATTAGCAGTAGGATATAGTTCAATGATAGCATGTCAGGTTTTAGTAATAGTTGGAGGGGTAATGAATATGATTCCTCTTACTGGTATTACACTCCCTTTAGTAAGCTATGGAGGAAGTTCTATGTTAAGTATTTGTTTTGCTCTTGGAATAATTCAGAAGATATCAGAAGAGGGTAGGTAAGAATGAAGGATATATCAGATAATATAAAAAAGGTTACTATAGTTTTTTTATTATGCTTTATAGGATTGATTTCTTATATAACTTATTTTGAAATCATTGTAGCGCCTAAAATAGTTTCCAGTCAATATAATCAAAGATTATGGGCTAAAAGAAATGAGGTTCTTAGAGGAACTTTTTATGATAGAAATATGAAAGTACTAGCTAAGAGTACAAGAGTAGATAAAGAAGTTCAAAAAAGACAATATGAAGGAGGAGCTATTTTTTCTCATGCGTTAGGTTACTTAGATGTGAAATATGGAATAACTGGGTTGGAGAAAAGATATGATAAAGAATTAACTTCTACTAATATTAAAGATACTATAGATAATATTTTAAAATTAAAAGGAAGAAACGAAGAAAAGTATGGAAATAGTTTAAAGACTACTTTAGATTATAATATACAGAAAAAGGCATATGAATTATTAGGTGATAATAGAGGAGCAGTAGTAGCGCTTAATCCTAAAACAGGTGAAATATTAGCTATGGTTTCTAAACCATCCTTTGATCCAAATAATTTAGCAGAGAATTGGAAAGCAATAAATGAAAATAAAGATAGGCCATTACTTAATAGAGCTACTTCGGGACTATATCCGCCAGGATCTACTTTTAAAGCTATAACTGCTGTAAGTGCCTTAGAAAATATTAAAAATGTAATGGACAGAAGAATGGATGATACTGGTGTATTAGCTTTTAATTCAAAAGAATCATTAAAAAATTACAATGGAGAGGCATTAGGGAATATAGGGTTTAGAGAAGCTTTTGTTCATTCAAGTAATGTATTTTTTGGGCAGCTAGGAATAGATATTGGAAATGCTAAATTAAAAGAAACTGCTGAAAAATTTTATTTTAACAAAAATATACCAGCAGATGGAGTGGTTATAGAAAACAGTAGATTTCCATCACTAAAAAGTTATGAGGTAGGAAATTTGGCACAAAGTGCAATAGGTCAGGCTACAGTATTAGCTACTCCAATGGATATGGCACTAGTGGCTAGCACCATAGCTAATGATGGAGTTATGATGAAACCTTGTATAGTTAAGGAAGTATTATCTAGTAAGGGTGAAGTTTTAAATAAAATAAAAGCTGAGTCTATACAAGAAGTTACTTCAAAGGAAAACGCTAAAATCATAAAAGATTTTATGAGAGGTGTTGTAGAACAGGGAACAGGTGGAGCAGCTTCAGTAGAAGGCATAAAAGTCTGTGGGAAAACAGGAACAGCGGATCATAAGGAAGAAGGAAGTGGAGCATTACCTCATTCTTGGTTTATAGGTTTCGCACCTTATGAAAACCCACAAATAGCACTAGCAGTAATTGTAGAAGACGGAGGACAAGGTGGAGTTGCTGCTGCCAATATAGCGTCTGGTGTGATTAGGACAGCTTTAGTTAAATAATGGTTAGAAAGTGGGGAGTATATTGAGAATTAAAGAAATAGAAGAATTAAAAAATGGAGAAAAGGTTCAATTTAATGCATTGCTAAGTGATAAAAGGACTGGATGGAAAAAGGATGGTAGTGCATATCTTCTTTTAATTATGCAGGACAACACAGGCACTATAGCTTTTCCAGTATGGGATAGCTATGATAAATATAATGCTATATTGCAGGTTAACTCAGTTATAAATGTTAAAGGAATAGTTGCTAGATTTAATGGAAGTATACAAATACGCAATCCAATCATAAGCAATGCTGAAGAGGAGATAGATTACTCTCATTATGTACCTGTATATAATATACCTAATGAATTAGTAGAGTATTTTAATAATGTAGTGGATAATTTGGATGATAAATATAAGAAAATAGCAATAGGGGCTACAGGCGCCTTAGGATATAATGAAACTAGATGGAACGCTTTTTTAAGTTGTGTAGCAGCGGAAAAGTTTCATGGAAATAAAAGAGGTGGACTTTTCCTTCATACTATTGGAGTTATGAAGACTATGCAAAATATTATAAATAACTACATTACAAATCCTTTTTACATGAGTGCAAAGGATGTTATAAATAAAGATAGATTAATGTTGAAGGCTATTGTCCATGATATTATGAAGATAAAAGAATATGATTATGATGGAATAATAAGAAGAAAAGATATCAAATTAGATCATTTAATATTAGGGGCGGCTTATATTAGAGAAATAAATGTTGAAATGGGTAACCCTATATCAGAAGAAGAATTAGACGATATTTGCTATTCAATATTATCTCACCATGGAGAATTTGGGAACTTTCAACCTAAGGGTATTGAGGATATACTTTTAAATGTAGCAGATATTGTAGACAGCCAAGTTGTGAATGCTATTGAAAATAAAATATAAAGAAATGAACAAATGGAGAAATTGTGATAGAATTCTCCATTTTTCTTTTATTTTAATGTATAATATATTAAATAGTAGACATTTTGCAATACATTAATAAATTTACTAAGGAGAAAATATGAAGGGAAAAACTCATGCGGGGATAGGAGTACTCACATTTATTGCTGCTTACAATAAGTTACCAATAAAAATGGAGTTGTCAGGTTTGGCGATTATTACATTAGCTTCATTACTGCCAGATGTAGACCATCCTAAAAGTATAATAAATAAATATATATTGCCTTTTAAAAATAAAATGACAAAAGTGGTTTTTTACGCTTGTATAGGTTTGACCATACTATATTATAGTTTTATGTGTAACGGAGAAGATTATTTAAAAGCTTTAGGAATACTTTTTATATTAATAGCTATATCATCTCATAGAAATGGATTGACGCATAGTTTAACAGGAATGATAATATTTTCGTTTCTTGCTGGTTATATAGGCAATATATATAATATAGATAATGTAATATATTATTTTATGTCGGGATATGGATTGCATCTACTTTGCGACATGGGGACTAATAGAGGAGTTCCTTTATTTTATCCATTTAAAAGGAAAAATGTAAAGTTACCTTTTACTTATAAAACTAACTCAAAAACGGGCAATACATTAGAAGATGTTATTGCAATAATAGGATTAATTTATGCTATATATAGATTGCCTAAAATATTTTAAGTAAGGTATGATGAAAAATAGCCAAACATTATGATATATTTTTATGTAATTCTTTAAGATGCTTAAGGATGGTGAGATTTCGTGTTTGATTTGGAATATCAATTAAAAATACTTCCAGATAAGCCTGGAGTTTATCTTATGAAAAATTCCCTTGGAGAAATAATATACGTTGGAAAAGCTAAAATATTAAAGAATAGAGTTAGGCAGTACTTTCAGAAGTCAAAAAATCATTCTGAAAAAGTAAAGGCTATGGTAAGTAATATTGAGGAATTTGAATATATAGTTACGGATTCAGAGATGGAAGCTTTAATATTAGAATGTAACCTTATTAAGAAGTATAGACCTAAATATAATATTTTATTAAAGGATGATAAAGGATATCCTTTTATAAAGATAACCATAAATGAAGAATTTCCAAGAGTTTTTGTAACAAGGATTGTAGCTAAAGATGGATGTAAGTATTTTGGACCATATACAGATGTTGGAGCTGTATATGAAACTATAGAATTAATAAAAAAAATATTTCCAATTAGAGCTTGTAAAAAATTGATTAAAGAGAATAGTGAAAAAGTAAGACCTTGCTTAAATTATCATATAGGGTTATGTAAGGCTCCTTGTGGGGGATGCATATCTAAAAATGAATATAGAAAGATTGTTCAAAATATAATAGATTTATTATCAGGTAAGGATAAAATTATATTAGCAGATTTAAAAAAGCAAATGGAAAAAGCTGCAGAGAATTTGGAATTTGAAAAGGCAGCAATTTTAAGAGATAAAATAACTTCAATTGAAAAGATAACTGAAAAACAGAAAATTATTACTGGTAGCTTTGAAAATGAGGATTTTATAGATATATACACTGATGATAAGGATAGTTGTGCCCAAATATTCTTTTTAAGAGAAGGAAAAATTGTAGGTAGGGAACATTTTATAATTCAAAATACATCTGGTATGGAAAAAGAAGATATAATTACGGATTTTGTTAAAAGTTTTTATGGAGGTACTGCTTTCATACCTAAAAGTTTATATGTATCAGAAATACAGGATGAGGAATTGCTAGAACAATGGCTTACAATAAAAAGAGGGTCTAAGGTTTGGATTAAGATACCCAAAAAAGGGGAGAAAAAGGATACATTAGATTTAGTTCAGAAGAATGCTAAAATTACTCTGGAGCAGTTTAAATTAAAATTACTACAAGATAAAGAAATACATGAAACTGCTTTAAGAGAATTAGCAGATATATTGCAGTTAGAAGAAATCCCTAAAAGAATTGAAGCTTACGATATCTCTAATATACAAGGTGTTGATTCTGTAGGAAGTATGGTAGTCTTTGAAAATGGCAAAAGTAAAAATAGTGATTATAGAAGGTTTAAAATAAATTCTGTAAAAGGTGCTAACGATTATGAAAGTATGAGAGAAATATTAACTAGAAGATTTCAACATGGATTAGATGAAATAAAGAGGATACAAGAAAAAAGCCTAAATTTAAGTTCGGGAAAATTTTGCATATTCCCTGATTTAATATTAATGGATGGTGGTAAAGGGCAGGTTAATATAGCGCTACAAGTTTTAAAGAATTTTAACATAATTATACCTGTTTGTGGTATGGTTAAAGATAATAATCACAATACTAGGGGAATTATATATAATAATAATGAACTAAATATACCACAAAACTCCAATGTTATGAGGTTAATAACAAGAATTCAAGATGAGGTTCACAGGTTTGCTATAAGTTATCATAGAAGTTTAAGAGATAAGAGGGTATTACATTCCATATTGGAGGACATACCTAATGTAGGAGAAAAAAGAAGAAAAGAACTTTTAAAAAAGTTTGGTAGTATAGAAAATATTAAAAAGGCTACTTATGAGGAACTTATAGATACTGTATCTATAGATAAGAAGGCAGCATTAAGTATAGTAGACTTTTTCAAAACACATAAATAATATGGAATATTGATGCAAAAATATGACCAAAATATAAATATATTAATAAATGAGGATGATTATATAAATATTGATAAAGAAAGAGATTTACATTATACTAATTATGATACAGAATTTTAGTTCAAGGAGATAACGATATGAATCAATACAAAGATTTTGCTATGGAATTAGTTAAGTGGTTAGGTGAAGAAAATGTAAAAATAGATGAGCCAATGAAAAAACATACTTCTTTTAAAGTAGGGGGACCTGTAGATGTTTTAGTTACTCCTGAAACCTATGATCAAGTGAAGGAAACAATAGAGTTAGCGAAAAAAAATAATATTCCTTATTTTGTGATAGGCAATGGATCTAATTTATTAGTTAAAGATGGAGGAGTTCGTGGTATTATTATAAAATTATGCAAACTAGATAAGGTTACTGTGGAGGGTGAAAATATTATAGCTCAAGGAGGAGTATTACTTTCCAAGATTTCCAGTTTAGCTGCTAAACATAGTTTAACAGGTTTAGAATTTGCTAGTGGTATACCAGGTAGCGTAGGTGGTGCTTTAACTATGAATGCTGGAGCATATAATGGAGAAGTATCACAGGTAATAGAAAGTTCTCTAGTTATAGATAAACAAGGTAATTTCATAAGATTATCTAAAGAAGATTTAGAACTAGGATATAGAATGAGTTCTATATTAAAACATAGTTATACAGTTTTAGAAGCTGTGTTTAAATTAAAAAAAGGTGATAGTGAGAAAATATATGCTAGAATAGATGATCTTGGAAGAAGAAGAAGGGAAAAGCAACCATTAGAATATCCTTCAGCAGGCAGTACTTTCAAAAGACCAGAAGGTTACTTTGCTGCTAAGCTTATTGAAGATAGTGGATTAAAAGGAATACATGTAGGCGATGCAGAAGTATCACAGAAACATTCAGGTTTTATTATAAATAAAGGTAATGCTACAGCGAAGGATATATTAGATTTAATAGAAGTTGTGCAAAGAACTGTAAAAGAAAAATTTGATGTAGATCTTCATACAGAAGTAATGATAATAGGTCAAGATAAGTAGATTGAATAAGAGAAGTTAAGGATAAAAAGAAAAAATATTTTGTCCTTAACTTTTATTTTTATATAGGGAACTTTATTGGAATATAAGGCATTATGACCCTTTTACTATTAATAAATAGTGTGTTATGCTATAATAAAAAAGTTAATTATTTAGAATTTTTTTCGTTTTTTTATAAGGAGGATCAACTATGAGATTCGTAATTGTTACTGGATTATCAGGGGCAGGAAAAACTCAAGCTATTAGAAGCTTAGAGGATTTAGGATATTTTTGTGTGGATAATTTACCCCCTACATTAATACCTAAATTTGCAGAGGCCTGCTATAAAACAGAAGGAAGAATAGATAAAATTGCATTAGTTATTGATATTAGAGGTGGAGAATTTTTCGATGATTTATTTGAAAGTTTAAAATACATCAAACAAGAGGGATATAAATATGAAATTTTATTTTTAGATGCCTCAGACGAAGTGCTAGTAAAGAGATTTAAGGAGTCTAGAAGGAAACATCCATTAGCGCCTGATGGAAGAATTTTGAATGGAATATTATCAGAAAGAAATAGATTAAGAGAAGTTAGAGATAGATCAAGTAACATAATAGATACTTCAAATTTGTCAACTATGAGATTAAGAGAAGAAATTACCAAAATATATGGAGAGGAAGGGCAAATTGAAAATGAATTAATTATAACAGTAGTATCTTTTGGTTTTAAATATGGTATTCCATTAGATTCTGATTTAGTATTTGATGTAAGATTTTTACCTAACCCTTATTATATACCAGAATTAAAGAATTACTCTGGAAATGATAAGGATGTGGTAGATTACGTTATAAGTTATGATGTAACTAAGAATTTTATAAATAAACTAGAGGATATGTTGGAGTTCCTTATCCCTAATTATTTAAAGGAAGGTAAAAGACAACTTATTTTATCAATAGGATGTACAGGAGGAAGACATCGTTCAGTAGCAATAGCCAATGCTATTTATAATAAGTTGAAGGATAATGGGCATAAAGTAAATATAGACCATAGAGATATAGAAGAAGATGTAAATAAGGGTGGTAAAAAGATATGAAGATAATTGATTGGCTTAGGCCAGGTATAAAAGTAAAAAGATGGGTTTTACTTGCTGCCATGGGTATACTTTTTATTGCCTTTGCTCTAATTGAATTTGTAAGACATAGATTATATAGTAGTTATTACATTTCTTTTTATATATTTTTAATTATCACCGGAGTATTTATTTTATATATATCAGTGACTCAAGGTATGAGATCAATTATAGCTCTTATAAATAAGGGATATCTAAATGTATCATTAGATTCTAAAAAGTTAGAGACTCTAATCTATGAAAAAAGATTGTTAGTTAAGGGACCTAAAATTGTAGCAATAGGTGGAGGAACAGGATTATCCACTATGCTTAGAGGATTAAAATATTATACTTCTAATATAACAGCTATTGTTACTGTAGCAGATGATGGGGGAGGGTCTGGAGATTTAAGAGAAGATTTAGGAATACTACCTCCAGGAGATATTAGAAACTGTATATTAGCGTTGTCAGATACAGAGCCTTTAATGGAAGAGTTATTACAGTATAGATTTAAAGATGGTAGATTAAAAAATCAGAGCTTTGGTAATTTGTTTTTAGCTGCCATGGATGGTATATCTAATAACTTTGAAGAAGCTGTTCAAAAGATGAGTTCAGTTTTGGCTGTAACTGGTAAGGTTGTACCTGTAACTTTGGATAATGTGGTTCTAACCGCTAAGCTTAAAAATGGTTCAGTGGTAAAAGGTGAATCAAATATTCCAGAAGAAGCTATTAATCAAAATAGTTCTATAGATAGGATTTTTATACAGCCGCAGGATGCAAAAGCATTATCAGAAGCTGTAACTGCAATAAAAGAAGCAGACGCTATTATATTAGGACCTGGAAGTTTGTATACTAGTGTTATACCTAATTTATTGGTAAAAGATATAAGTTCAGCTATACAAAAAACTGATGCTGTTAAAATATATGTATCAAATATAATGACTCAACCTGGTGAAACAGACGGATATTCTGTTTCAGATCATATAAATGCTATAGTTAAACATGTAGGTAGTAATATAGTTGACTATGTTATAGTAAATGTAGGGAAAGTAGAAAAAGATCTAGAGGGAAAATATAAGGAAGAAGCAGCTCATTTAGTTAAAATAGATGAGGAAAAGATAAAAAGTTTAGGTGTAAATATAATTGGTGGAGATTTTGTGAGTGTTAAAAAGGGATTAATTAGGCATAATTCTGAAAAATTAGCATCTATTTTAATCGAAACTATAATGGATAAAAAATTATTATATGATAGAAGAAAGATAATAGAGTACTTCTACTTATCAGAGAGACTAAAAGAAAAAAAATAGAATAGGGAGTAAGAAATTATGTCATTTTCATCTAAGGTAAAAAATGAGGTTTGTAGATATACACAACTAACTAAAGAGGAAGCTTTGGCAGAGTTATCTGCAATAATGAGAGTAAGTGGGACACTTACTTTTGGAGGCAACAGACATATTAGTTTTAAAATTACAACAGAAAATCCTGCCATTGCTAGACTTGTATTCAAGCTTTTAAAGGATCATTTTAGTATTCATACTAAAATAATGGTGAAAAAAAGTAATTCTTTCAAGAAAAATAATGTATATATGATTCTTATAACAGAGGAAATGAATGTTACAAAATTACTAAGGGAAGCAGATGTTTTAAAGGGTGAAGAGGGTATTTTAGTGTTAAATTATGCTATATCTGAAAAGATAGTGCATGACGATAAGACAAAAAGGGCTTATATTAGAGGCGCTTTTCTTGGTGGTGGAAGTATAAGTAATCCAGAAAAAACTTATCATTTAGAATTTGTAACTCATAATGATAACTACGCAGAGAACATATGTAAAATTATAAATAGTTATGGATTAGCCTCAAAAGTAATTCAAAGAAAGAGCAGTTATATAGTATATATAAAAGAAGGAGAACAAATTAGTGATTTATTAAATATTATAGGGGCACATTCATCTCTTTTAGAACTGGAAAATGTAAGAATAATGAAGGAAATGAGAAATAATGTAAATAGGTTAGTGAATTGTGAAACAGCAAATTTGAGCAAAACTGTAAATGCTGCTGTTAGGCAAGTGGAGAGTATAAAGCTTATACAAAGTGAAATAGGACTTCAACGTCTTCCTAAGAATTTAAGGGATGTTGCAGAATTGAGGATGAAATATCCAGATGAGTCTTTAAAGGAGCTAGGAGAAATGCTAAACCCACCAGTAGGTAAATCTGGTGTTAATCACAGATTAAGAAGAATTGAGAAAATAGCAGATGAACTTAGAAAAGAAGGAAGGTAGAAGTTACACATGTCAAAACATGAAGAGGTTATTAAATATATTAGTAATTTATCAGTAGGAACCAAAATTTCTGTTAGAACTATGGCAAGTTTGTTAGGTATAAGTGAAGGTACTGCATATAGGGCTATAAAAGATTGTGATGACATGGGGATTGTAACTACTATACCTAGAATTGGAACTGTTAGAATAGAAAAGGTTGAAAAAAAGAAAAAAGAAGTATTAACCTTTGGAGAAGTTATTAGCATAGTAGATGGTAGTATAGCCGCAGGGAAAGCTGGAATTCATAAAACTTTAGGCAAATTTAAAATTGGAGCTATGACGCCAGAAGCTATAACAGAATATATAACTCCTGGGTCTTTATTAATAGTAGGAAATAGAGAAGAAGTACAGGAATTAGCATTATTAAATGGATGTGGAATAATAATAACTGGAGGATTTAAGTGTAGTGATAATATTAAAAAATTAGCAAATGAAAAAGAAATGCCAGTAATTTGTTCTATGTATGATACTTTTACTGTAGCAAGTATGATTAATAAAGCTATTTCTGAAACTATAGTGAAGCAGGATATAGTTATTATAGAAGATATTATGGATTGTAACTATCCTTATCTAAAAAATACTGATACTATAAAACAATGGAAGGACTTAATGAATGTCACTTCTGAAGCAATGTTTCCAGTAGTAAATGGTGAAATGAAATTACTAGGAGTGATATCACCAAATCAGTTACTAGAATCATTAAATGATGAAGATTTAATGGAAAAAGTGATGAATAAAAATGTAATAACATTGGAGCCCAAAACTACTGCAGCATATGCTAGTCATGTAATGGATAGGGAAGGAATTCAATTTTGTCCTGTAGTATATAGCAAAAAGTTAATTGGGGTAGTAAAAAGAAAAGATATAATGAGGGCACTACAATATGTATCAAAGCAGCATAAGACAGAGGAAAACTTAGAGAACATAGTATTGAAGAGATTCAAGTTTCATTGGGAAGGTGAGCAGATGCATTTTGAAGGAAGAATAACTCCAGAAATGTTGGACCCAGTGGGAACAGCTTCATGGAGTTCTTTAAATATGCTTCTTTCTTCTATGGCTATAGTATGTTTGAAAGAAAAAAATAACATGAATTTATTTATTGATAGTATTTATACACACTTTATGAAACCAGTTCAGATAGATACAGATATTGATGCGTATGTAGATATTATTGATAAGGGTAAGACTTTTTGCAAGGTTATGGATAGAAGTTTTTGTAAGGTGGAAATTAGTATGTATGATGACAAAAAGGATTTAATTGCAAAAGCTTTCTTGTCTGCCAAGGGTATTAGCAAATAAGGAAATTGTAAGAATGGAAGGGAATGAACCTATGGAACAAAAGAAAAACTCTCAATATAAATGGGTGAGTTTACATCAACATACGGAATATTCACTGCTGGATTCTTCTGCAAAAATTCCAGAATTAATAAAAAGAGCAAAAGAATTAGGTATGGAAAGTATAGCTATAACAGACCATGGTGTTATGTATGGGTGTGTAGAATTTTATAAAGAAGCAATAGCAGCTGGTATAAAGCCTATTATAGGCTGTGAAATATATATAGTTTCAAAATCTATGAATATAAAAAATAGTGATAAGGATAATGAAAATCATCATTTGGTTTTACTTGTTAAAAATGAAACAGGATATAAGAATTTAATGAAAATTGTAAGTAAAGCATCTATAGAAGGATTTTACTATAAACCAAGGGTGGATCATGATTTTTTGAAGGAGCATAGTGAGGGGCTTATTGCTTTAAGTGCATGTCTTGGTGGAGAAATTCAATCACATATATTAAATGGAAATATAAAAAAAGCAGAAGAAGTAACTCTTTTTTATAAGGATACATTTAAAGAAGATTTTTATTTAGAATTACAATATCATGGAATGAAAGAACAGCTAAAGGTAAATAATGAGCTGATAGATATGTCTAAAAAATTCAATATACCATTAGTAGCTACTAATGACGTTCACTATATAAAAAAAGAAGATTATAAGCCACATGATGTACTTTTATGTATTCAAACAGGAAAAACTGTAGATGTGGAAGACAGAATGCGATATCCTTCAGATGAATTTTACTTGAAATCTCCTGAAGAAATGTATGAAATGTTTTCTCATGTACCAGAAGCGTTGGAAAATACAATTAAGATAGCAGAGAAATGTAATTTTGATTATAAATTTCATGAATCTAAGTTGCCGAATTTTCCTCTTCCTGAGGAAGTTGACCATTATGAATATCTTAAGGATATATGTTATACAGGACTAACGGAAAGATATGCTGAAATAACAAAAGAACTAGAGGAAAGATTATTATATGAGTTAAAGATAATTAAGGATATGGGCTATGTAGATTATTTCCTTATAGTGTGGGATTTTATCCGATTTGCAAGGGAAAATGGGATAATGACAGGTCCTGGTAGAGGAAGTGGAGCTGGATCTATTGTAGCTTATACTCTAGGTATTACAAAAATAGATCCAATTAAGTATGGACTTATATTTGAAAGGTTTCTAAATCCAGAAAGAGTTTCAATGCCAGATATAGATAGTGATTTTTGCTATGAAAGAAGACAAGAAGTTATTGATTATGTTGTGGAGAAATATGGAGCAGAGAATGTATCACAAATTATAACCTTTGGTACTATGGCAGCAAGAGCATGTATAAGGGATGTAGGTAGAGCTATGAATTATTCCTATGCTGAAGTAGATAGAATAGCTAAAATGATTCCTACTGCACTTAATACAACAATGACAATTGATAAAGCTCTAGAGTTAAATCCTGAATTGCGTAAAGTTTATGAAGATGAAGAAAGAGTAGAAGAATTAATTGAAGTAGCTAAAAAATTAGAAGGATTACCAAGACATACATCAACTCATGCTGCTGGGGTAGTAATAGCATCCCAGCCTTTAGTGAACTTTGTACCACTTCAAAAAAATGAAGACAATATAGTAACTCAATTTACCATGGGAACATTAGAAGAACTAGGCCTATTAAAAATGGACTTCTTAGGGTTAAGGACATTAACTGTAATAAGAGATGCTACAACTATGATTAAAGAAAATAAAGGTGTAACGATAGATTTAGATAAAGTAGGCTTTGAAGATAAAGAAGTTTATAAAATGCTTAGCGAAGGTAAAACTGTAGGTGTATTTCAGCTAGAATCCCCTGGAATGACTAATTTTATGAAAGAACTAAAGCCAGATTCGTTGGAAGACATAATAGCTGGTATAAGTCTTTATAGGCCAGGTCCTATGGCAGAAATACCTAAGTATATCTCCAATAAAAAAAATCCTGACGAAATAGAATATTTAACCCCGGAGTTAAGAGATATTCTTTCTGTAACTTATGGGTGTATGGTTTATCAAGAACAGGTTATGGAGATTGTTAGAAAGTTAGCTGGATATTCTATGGGAAGAAGTGACCTTGTAAGACGTGCCATGTCCAAAAAGAAGCACAAGGTTATGGAAGAGGAAAGAAAGAATTTTATTTATGGAATTGTTGATGAAAATGGAAATGTAGAGGTGCCAGGTTGTGTACGTAATGGTATAAAAGAAGAAGTAGCTAATAAAATATTTGACCAAATGATGGATTTTGCTTCTTATGCCTTTAATAAATCACATGCTGCTGCTTATGCAGTAGTAGGTTATCAAACAGCTTATTTAATGAGATATTATCCAACGGAATTTATAGCAGCTATGTTAAATAGTGTAATAGGAAATAATGAAAAGGTTGCTTACTATGTAAGATTTGCTAATGAAAGAGGCATAGAAGTGCTACCTCCAGATATAAATAAAAGTTATAGTAAGTTTAATTCTCAAGAAGACAAGATAATATTTGGTATGGCATCTATAAAAAATGTTGGTGTTAATGTTATAGAAAGTATAGTGAAGTCTAGAATGGAAAAGGAGAACTTTACAGATTTAATTGATTTCTGCAATAAGATAGATTTAAGTTGTGTTAATAAAAGAGCTGTGGAAAGCTTAATAAAATCAGGAGCCTTCGACGATTTTGGAATATATAGATCAAAAATGTTAGCAGTATATGAAAAAATATTAGATGGTACAAATAACGATAGAAAGAAAAATATAAATGGGCAAATAAATCTTTTTGCGGATTTTGAAGAAAACACTGTAAAAATTGAATATCCTAACATAAAGGAATTTGATAAAAAATATATATTAGCTATGGAAAAAGAAATGACAGGGCTATATATATCTGGACATCCACTTGAGGAATATAAGGATATACTAAGCGGAAGTTCTATTATGAACATATCTGAAATAATTAATTCTGAAACTTTAGAAGACAACCTAGTGGAACAGGAGCAAACTGTAAAAGATGGAGAAATAGTTAAAATAGGAGGAATTATAACTTCAGTAAATAAAAAAATAACTAAAAATAATGAGATGATGGCTTTTATGACTATAGAAGATTTATATGCTTCTATTGAAGTTATTGTTTTTCCAAAAACCTTTAATAAGTTTAGGGATCTAATAGATGATGATTCAATGATAATAGTAAAAGGAAGAGTAAATATAAGGGAAGGTGAACAACCTAAAATACTGTGTGAAAGTATTGAGGCTTTATCAAAAAGTGAAGAAAAAGATTGCTCTTATAATAAAATCTATATAAGAATAGAAGAAGAGAAGCATGTAACTGATGTTATGAAGAAATTAAAGCCAATATGCATACAATATAGAGGAGATATTCCGTTATATTTATATGTTAATGAAAATAAAAAAACATTTTTAATAAATAAGGATTTATGGGTAAACAAGGAGAAAGAAGTATTGGATTATTTCCAAAATAGTTTTGGAAAAGACAATGTTAGAGTTGTTTAAATTAATAGTATATTTATTATAGAAAATAAGCAAAATATTAAAGAAGATTATTAACTTCTTTAATATTTTGTTTATTTTGTCTAATTATTTGTTTAAATCATTGCATATTTTACTTAATTTTATTAAAATTAATAATATACAGAGAAAATTTTTCTTTATAAAATAAGTGGGACTAAAAATGTCCAAGCGGTAACATAGGAGGTATAGTATGAAAAAGATAGCTGTTTTAACAAGTGGTGGAGATGCCCCAGGTATGAATGCTGCTATAAGAGCGGTAGTTAGGACATGTTTAGATAAAGGATTAACAGTTATGGGAATACAGAGAGGATTTAGTGGACTCATAAACGGTGAAATATTCCAAATGGATAGAAGAAGTGTTGCAGATATCATTCATAGAGGTGGAACCATATTAAGAACTGCTAGAAGTGAGGAGTTTAAAACTGAAGCAGGTCAGAAAAAAGGAGCGGCAATTTTAAATGCTTTTGGAATAGATGGTCTTGTAGTAATTGGTGGAGATGGATCATTTCATGGAGCACAAGCATTGACAAAGTATGGAATCAATGCAGTAGGTCTTCCAGGTACTATAGATAATGATTTAGCTTATACTGACTATACTATAGGTTTTGATACTTCAGTAAATACAGTATTGGATGCAATAAATAAGTTAAGGGATACATCAACTTCACATGAAAGAGTAAGTATTGTTGAAGTTATGGGAAGAAATTGTGGAGACATAGCTTTGTATGCAGGGCTAGCAGGAGGAGCAGAAAGCATAATAGTTCCAGAAAAAGGCTACGATATAAATGAATTATGTAGAACCATATTGGAAGGTAAGTTAAGAGGAAAGAGACATAATTTAGTAATTGTTGCGGAAGGTGTAGGAGGAGCTAATGAAATTGCTAAGAAAGTAGAAGAGGTTACTGGAATAGGTGCTAGAGCAACAATATTAGGACATATACAAAGAGGCGGAAGCCCAACTGCTAACGATAGAATATTAGCTTCTAGATTAGGATATAGAGCAGTAGAGCTTTTAATGGATGGAAAATCATCAAGGGTTGTAGGAGTAAGAGGTGGAGAGGTAATAGATATAGATATAGATGAAGCATTAGCTATGGAAAGAAAGTTTGATGAAAAATTATATGATATAGCAACTGCATTATCATACTAATAGATTATATAAGAATTGACTTTAGATAAGAGGAGGGTGTTTTTATGCAAAAAACTAAAATGGTTTTTACAATTGGACCATCTAGTGATAATGAAGAGGTACTAAGTGAATTAATAAAATCAGGAATGAGTGCTTCAAGACATAATTTTTCTCATGGAACTCATGAAGAACATAAAGTAAGAATAGAATTAGTGAGAAAATTAAGCAATAAATTTAATAAGCAAGTAGCCATAATATTAGATACTAAAGGACCAGAGATAAGAACTGGAAATTTTCAAAATGGTAAAGTAGAATTAGCAGAAGGAAACAAGTTTACAATATATTGTGGGGAAGAAGTAGTAGGTGATGAAACAAAGTGTTCAATAACTTATGATAGGCTTGCAGAAGATATAAAACCAGGAAATATGATACTTATAGATGACGGACTTGTAGGACTAGAAGTGCAAGAAGTTGAAGAAAATAAAATACATTGCATTGTTAAAAATAGTGGTTCTATAGGAAATCATAAAGGTGTAAATGTACCTGGTGTTGTTACATCATTACCATCATTAACAGAAAAGGATAAAGAAGATTTAAAATTTGGATGTGAAGTAGGAGTAGATATAATTGCTGCTTCATTTATAAGAAGAGCATCCGATGTTTTAGCTATAAGAAAAGTCTTGGAAAAAAATGGTGGTAATGACATTCAAATATTCTCAAAGATAGAAAATCATCAAGGTGTAGAAAATATTGATGAAATAATAAGATTTTCTGATGGAATAATGGTAGCAAGAGGAGATATGGGAGTAGAAATTCCTATAGAACAGGTACCACTAATTCAGAAAATGATTATAGAAAAATGTAATAAGGCGGGAAAAGCAGTTATTACAGCTACTCAAATGCTTGACTCAATGATCAGAAATCCAAGACCAACAAGAGCTGAAGCATCGGATATAGCTAATGCTATATTTGATGGAACAGATGCTATAATGCTAAGTGGAGAAACAGCAGGAGGAAAATATCCAGTAGAAGCTGCTAGAACTATGGCAAGAATAGCTACAGCAGCAGAAGCTAAAATTCAATATGAAGCTATTTTAAATAAGAAGAGAGAAGCACATGTAATGAATGTAGCTAATGCCATAAGTATCGCAACATGTACTACTGCGGCAGAATTAAATGCTTCAGCTATAATTACAGCTACTCAAAGTGGATATACAGCCAAAATGGTTTCTAAATATAGACCTGGTTGTCCAGTAATTGCAGTAACTCCAAGTAAAAGCGTTGCAAGAAAATTAGCTTTAAACTGGGGAGTGTTTCCTATATTGACTAAGGCAGTAGAATCTACAGATGAACTTATTGAAACTTCTGTTGAAATGGCTCTAGAATCAGGATATGTAAATAAGGGAGATTTAGTAGTTATTGCAGCTGGAATACCTGTTAGTTATTCAGGAACTACTAACATGCTTAAAGTTCATGTAGTAGGAGATATTTTGGTACAGGGAAGAGGATCTGGAATAAATCATGGTTATGGAACAATAAAGGTTGCAAATAGTCCAAAAGAAGCAAATGAAATTGTGGAAAAGGGAGATATTCTAGTAATTAAGAATTCAGATATAGAATATATCTGTGCATTAGATAGAGTAGGGGGAGTAATAACAGAAAAGGGAGGATTAACTTCTCACTTAGCTATAGAATGTATTACTCAAGAAATACCATTCATTTGTAGTGCAGGTGGAGCGATGGAAGTATTAAAAAGTGGTTCTTACGTAACTATGGATGTAAAAAGAGGAATTGTATATAATGGAAGAGTTACTATTCCATAAATAGATTCATAAGATTAAGATAAAAAAATAAAAGGATGTCTATTAGACATCCTTTTAATATTTGACAATAAAAAAAGCTAAATATAAAATTGTATTAAAACATGGGGAAAGGAGAGGGTAGTATTGGAATATAAAACACTTGGGAAATCTGGATTAAAAGTATCAATAATAGGGTTTGGAGGAATACCTATTCAAAAAACTAATGAGGAAGAAGTAAAAAATCTTCTAATAAGATGTGAAGAAAAGGGAATAAATTTTATTGATACTGCTAGAGGATATACAGTATCAGAAGAGTACATAGGATATGCTATGGAAGGCAGAAGAAAAAAATGGATTATAGCTACAAAATCCATGGCAAGAGATAAAGAATCAATGATAAAAGATGTTGAAAAGAGTTTAGCAAATTTAAGAACAGATTATATAGATCTATATCAGCTTCATAATGTAAAGACTAAAGAAGATTATGATAAAGTTTTAAGTGAAGATGGGGCTTATAATGCTTTGTTAGAAATGAAAGAAAAAGGTAAGATAGGGCATATAGGTATTACATCACATAGCTTGGATATACTTAATATAGCTATAGAAACAGGAAAATTTGAAAGTATAATGTACCCTTATAATTTAGTTGAAAATCAAGGAGAGAAGTTGTTTAATAGGGCAAAGGAATTAGATATAGGTGTTATTGCTATGAAGCCTATGGCTGGAGGAGCACTAACAGATGGTAAACTAGCTCTTAAATACATTTTACAGAACAGCAATGTTACAACTGCTATTCCGGGAATGGCTACCTTTGAAGAAATAGAGGAAAATAGTAAAGTAGGAGAAAATATAAGTACTCTTACAGAAGATGAGAGAAATAAGATTATAGAAATATCTAGGGAATTGGGAACTGAATTTTGTAGAAGATGTGGATATTGTGGGCCATGTCCTAAAGGGATAGATATACCAGGTATATTAATATTAAAAGCTTATAAAGAGAAGTATGGATTAAAGGATTGGGCAGAACAAAGATACTTTAGCATAAAGAGTAGAGCAAAGGATTGTGTGGAATGTGGCAGCTGCGAGAAAAAATGTCCTTATGATCTTCCAATAAGAAAAATGCTTAAAAAAGTAAGGACATGTTTCGATGAATAATATATAATATTTTTATTTTTACGTATATTATATAAATATATGGATATAATAGAATGATGATGAAAATAAGGATAACTGATTCTTACTAGCACCTTTTATAGGTGCAATTTTTTTGAAAAAATATATTGATAAATATAATAAAGTAAGTATATTATTATTGCAATGGTATTCTCTTTACTATACCATAGTACATGTGTTATATACAAAATATTTATTAAAAGGTGATAGTTATGATGAAAAATATTCCGGTAGAAAAAAATAAAGATTACATTATTGATATAAGTGGCATGGGTAGTGAAGGTGAAGGTGTAGGTAAAATAGAAAACTTTACAGTATTTATTCCTCATGCAATAAAGGGAGAAAGATGTAAAGTAAAAATAGTAAAAGTAAATAAAAATTTTGCTTTTGGAAAATTAGTAGAAGTGGTAGAACCTTCTTTAAATAGAACAGAAGCTGTTTGTTCAATATATAATAGATGTGGTGGGTGCCAGATACAGCACATGTCCTATAAGGAACAACTAGGATTTAAAAGGCAACAGGTAAAAGACGTTATAAATAGAATAGGAAAGATAGATGTAGAAGTAGAACCTGTCATAGGTATGGAAAATCCATATAGATACAGAAATAAGGTTCAACTGCCTATAGGAAAAGAAAATGGTGAAGTGAAAATAGGTTTTTATGCTCAGAGAAGTCACCAAATTATTGATATAAGTACCTGCTATATACAGGATGAAATAGGAGATAAGGTTATTGCTTTAACAAAGGAATGGATAAAGAAGTATAATATTGAACCTTATAATGAGGAGATACATAAAGGAAGTATAAGACATATAATGATAAGAAGAGCTTTTAAAACTGGTGAAGTTATGGTAGTTATAGTTACAAAAACTGATGAACTGCCTTATAAAGAAGAGTTTGTTAATATTATGGTTCAAAACATACCTGGATTAAAAAGCATTATGCAGAATGTAAATAATAAAAAAACTAATGTAATAATGGGAGAAAAAAATATTACTCTTTGGGGAAAAGATACTATAGTAGATTATATAGGAAAGTTTAAATTTAATATATCTCCATTATCGTTTTTTCAAGTAAATCCTATTCAAACAGATATACTATATAGCAAGGCATTAGAGTATGCTGATTTAAAAGGGCAAGAAATAGTATTTGATGCTTACTGTGGAACAGGAACAATTTCATTATTTTTATCCCAGAAAGCAAAAAAAGTATATGGAGTAGAAATTATAAAAGAAGCTATAGATAATGCAAAAGTAAATGCTAAGGAAAATGGTATCCATAACGCAGAATTTATAGTAGGAAAATCAGAGGAAGTAATTCCGGAGCTTATTAATAAAGGAATAAAAGCCGATGTAGTAGTGGTTGATCCACCAAGAAAAGGTTGTGAAAAATATCTTTTAGAAGAGATAGCTAAAATAAATCCAAAAAGAATAGTATATGTATCCTGCGATCCAGCAACTCTTGCTAGAGATTTGGGAATTCTAAAGGAGCTAGGATATAAAACGGAAAAGGTACAGCCGGTGGATATGTTTCCGCAAACTGGCCACGTGGAGTGTGTAGTAGGAATACGTCGCAAGGATTCCTTATAATCATTGAATTTACTCACTTTGCAAGCTTTTATAACTTTAACACAAATGGTGATGATTTTAAAAATAAAGAAGTTATTCAGGGTGTTAGAGTAAGAGTGGGGATTTGATATGGTGTAAGTAGATATGTAAAGTAAATAATAAAAAAGGCTATAGAGTTGATGAAATAATCAATTTTATAGTCCTTTTTGTATTTAAAAGAAATAATGTGACTGTTTTATAAAGGAATATAATGGGTTTTGTAGAATAATATAATATTGTAAATATTTATAAAATATATTGGTATAAACTAGAAAGGGTTAATAATGGTTTCTACAAAAACACAAGTATTCAATGATTTTACAGTTTTTATACATAATGAACAAACGACTTTTTTGCATATAGATATGAAAGATTCATATAATTTCTATAGAGGCTTATTTGATTATTTCTTTAATGAGAGTAGATTATTAAGATATGCTGAAAATAAAATGAATTTAAAATTTGAACCAACTATTAAAAATTATGTTACATTGTTTAAACTTTTAAGATTATATATTGATGAGCATAATATTGAACGAATTCCAGCAGAAATAGAAAGTGAAGTTATAAGAATTCTAAAGGAAGAATATGAGATTGATGATACTGGTGATGGATATCTTAAAGTAAGATTAGATAAAATGGGAAAAATAGGTGAATATATATTTTGTAATTTACTATCAGAGTATTTTAAGTTTGATTGTATAATTCCTAAAGTACTTTTAACTACAGATCCTAATATGAATGTTTATGGAATTGATACACTATTTTACTCTCGTGAAAAGGATATGATTCTTTTAGGAGAGTCAAAGCTAAGTAAATCATTATCAAATGGAACTGGATTAATTAATGAATCTTTAAAGACTTATGAGCAGCAAGTTAGAGATGAATTTGTGTTAATGCTAAGTAATAGGTTTTTAAGAAATAATATGGGCATATTCGGAGAAATTTATGCCGATACTATAGAATTAAGTCTTTCAGTTGAAGATTTTATAAAAAAGGCGAGTGTAAAAAATATAGGAATCCCTATTTTTATAGCACATGGTGAAGATACAACACCAGATGATATATTTGAAAAACTTAATAAAATAAAAACAAAGAACATTTTAGGATTAAATACAAGTTATATAATTGTTTCTTTGCCAATTATAAATAAAAGTAAAATGATAGGAGTATTTACTCAAGCTATAGCGGAAAGGATGGCAGACTATGAAGCTAAATCAAAATAGTGTTGATCCTCAAAAGTTAAGAGAGTTTTATATACGATCATTATCTGATTCATCAAATCCTACCCAAAAAGCTAGAGAACTTGCTGATAATTTATTTGCATTAGATTTGACAGTCTATTCTAATGATTATACGTTGGATTCAATTATTTATTCTGCATTTGCAAAATCGCAGCTTGATGATGAAATATCTTTGCATCCAGAACAAATTGAAATTATTGAAAAAATAAAAGAGAATGATGCGTTAATAGTAAGTGCACCAACAAGCTTTGGGAAAACATTTTGTGTCTTTGAATATATAGCTCGGTATATGCCTAATAATATTGTTCTAATTGTTCCAACTTTAGCTTTAATAGAAGAATATATAAAAAAAATAATAAAAAAGTATCATAGATTGTTTTCAAAATATAAAATTCATACACACATTGATGAAGAAAAAAAATATGATTTCGAGCAAAAAAATATATTTGTTATCACCCACGACAGAGTTGTTCAAGAAAGCGCATATAAAATGATTGAGCAAATTGACTTTTTAGTTATTGATGAAGTATATAAACTTGAAAGTGACGAAAAAAATGATAGGGTTTTAGTCTTGAATATGGCATATTATCATTTAGCACAAAAAGCTAAAAAATATGTCTTATTAGCACCTTTTATAAAATCAGTAGAAGATATTGAACAACTTGACAAAAAGCCAGTATTTTACAATACATTATATTCCCCGGTTGTAAATGATGTAAAAACTATTAAGATATTAAGACATGAAGATAGATATGTTGAGTGTCAACGTTTATTAAAAGAAGTTATAACAGACAAAAAGACATTAATATATTTCCCTACAGTAACAGGAATATATAAATATGTAAATGAATTTGTTTCTAAAGAGCCTATTATTAATGATATTGACGAATCTGCAAAATACTTTTTGGAATGGGCAAGAGATGAAATTCATGAGGATTGGTGTGTTATCAAAGCAATGGAGAGAGGGTATCTTATACACAATGGACAGATACCAATTGGTACAAGAATGTTTCAATTAGATTTTTATGAAAGTAGTTCGATTTTCAATAGACTATTGTGTACTTCAACTTTGCTTGAAGGTGTAAATACTACAGCTCAAAGTATAATAATTACAAAACCATCTAGGATGTCAGATAGAAATGATAATAATTCGGATTTTTCAGCTTTCGATTTTTATAACTTAGTTGGTAGAACAGGAAGGCTTAATAAACATTTTGTAGGAACTGCATATTATTTAAAGGCACCGACTGATCCAGAATATAATAAAATTGATGCAATAAAAAGTATAAAATTTGAATTGACAGATGAAAGTAAAGATATAGACATTCAAAAAGGTAATATAATGGAACATCCAGATGTAATAGCTTTTCTTGAAGAGTTGGGAATTACAATAGATGATTACCTTACTAACATAGGCAGTAAACATAGGTTTGAAACTGTGAAAGCAATTTATTACAGATATAAAGAGAAAAAATATGAAATTTTAAGAGAGTTATTAGCGTTTTTAAACAACGAAAGGTATGGGAGATTAAATTTAATTAAGCATTTGTATTATGTTGCTGAAGGAAAGAATGATAACTATAGAGCTAATATTATAAACAACCTTTTAAATAGGAGTAGACCTAAAATTAAAACAATAGTCGATAATACCAAAAAATACTTTAAAAGTAAAGATATAGATAACGTAATATCAACTACGATAAATATGAAAATGAGTTATATCGAGCACAATTTTTATACAAAGGTGATATTAATTAAATACTTTATGGAACTGGAATTAACCAATAAGTCTATAATAGAGGTTTTAAATAATAAAGTAATTAATACAATTGAGTATCTTTATTTTTCAACTTCAAAACAAAAGAAAATGTTACTTGATTTGGGAGTATATGAAAGAGATGTTGAATATATAATTAAAATTATCGGAGATGATTTTGAAGATACATTTGAACTCAAGAAAAGATTGGAAAAATATTTCGATATGCTTCAAGGAATAGGATTCGTATCAAGATATGTGATTAAGAATATTTTTTAATATTTAAAGTAAGGGCATAAAAAGACTATAAAAACTTAAACATAACTTATAGCCTTTATATAATTAAATTTTTTCCCCATCCTCAAAAATAAAATATCCTTCAAACCTGCATCCAAGAGCTTCAGCAATTTGCTGGAGCTCTTTTTCTGAGAAATTATCACGTGATAGTTTATTGGATAAATTTTGATTAGTTGTTCCAATTAATCTTGCCAGCTCCGATATAGTAATATTTTTTCTTTTTATTAAAATACGAATTTTTTCACCCATAGTTAATTGCATGTGATTCACCATCCTTAAATTTAAATATACACTTTTTAATGTGAATTTTCAATAATAATAAAAATAATTGATAAAAACAAAAGATTCTTCTTGAATAATTACATTTATAAGTGTAATATTAAATTAAATAGTGTGAATTAGAAAAACAGGAAAAATAAATTTATAAAGGTGGATGGTAAAAATGTGTAAAAGTAAAGTAATTTCTATCGTGAATCAAAAAGGAGGTGTAGCGAAAACCGTAACAACTTTAAACTTAGGATATGCATTAGCAGAAATGGGAAAGAAGGTATTGCTTATAGATTTCGATCCGCAGAGCAGCTTAACAGTATGCTTTGGTTATGATAATACGGACAGTATAAAAACAACAATATATAATCTTATGGCACTGGCTATTGAGGAAAAAAACTTACCTAAAAAGGAAGAGTATATTATTTCAACAGGAAACATTGATATTATTCCTTGTAGCTTAGAGTTATCAGCAATTGAAATAGCCCTTGTTAATGTTATGAGCAGAGAATTGGTTTTAAAATCTATAGTTGATGAAGTGAAAACTGATTATGATTACGTTATTATTGATTGTTCTCCATCACTTGGAATGCTTACTATAAATGCTCTTGCAGCTTGTGATAGTGTTATTATTCCTGTTACTCCTCAATATCTTTCAGCTAAAGGATTGGAGTTACTTCTTAGGAATATTATAAGAGTTAAAAAGAGAATAAATCCTAATATTGAGGTTGATGGGATACTTCTTACAATGTATGCAGAAAGAATGAAGTTATCAAAGGAAGTGTTAGCAATAATTCAGGATGCTTATGGAAGCAGAATAAATATTTTTCAGAATAAGATACCAACTTCAGTTAAGGTTGGCGAGGCTAATATGAAAAGTAAGAGTACCATAGAATATGATTCTAAAAATAAAGTATCCATTGCATATAGAGAATTTGCTAAGGAGGTGGCTGCAATATGAGTGAGAGAAAGTTAATGAGCTTAGATGATATGTTTGGAGATATCTCATCTGAAAAAGAAACTAATTCAGGAATAGCAGAGATTGAAATAGAAAAACTTGTGCCTTTTAGTAATCACCCTTTTAAGCTGTATGAAGGTGAAAGATTAAATGATATGATAGAAAGTATTAAGGAGTTTGGAGTTATAGTACCTATAGTTATAAGACCTATAGGTACAAGCTATCAGATCCTATCTGGTCACAATAGAGTAAATGCTGCAAAACTTGCAGGAATACTTAAAGTACCAGCAGTTATTAAGGAAGGACTTACTGAAGATGAAGCTACTTTAATTGTTACTGAAACAAATACAATGCAAAGATCATTTTCAGATTTACTTCATTCAGAAAGAGCTGCAATTATTTTTACAAGGCACAAAGCTATGGCTAATCAAGGAATTAGAAATGACCTATTAAATGAGATAGAAAGACTTTCTAAATCCAATGAAATCAAGGAAGATGCAACCTTTTCCCCATTGGGGAAAAAGTTAAGAACCCACGAAGAAATAGGTGAAACTTATAAACTTTCTAAAAATTCTATAGCAAGATATTTAAGAATCTTCAAGTTAATAGATGAAATAAAAGAATTTATAGATAAAGAGGAAATATCTATAAGAGCAGGTGTAGATTTATCATATTTATCAGAAGAACATCAAAATATGATTGTAGAAATTACAACAGAAAATAATTATAAATTAGACATGAAAAAAGCCGAAGTACTTAGGGATTATTCAGAGAAAGGGAAACTGAATGAAGAAACAGCTTATTCAATTCTTTCAGGAGAACTTAACAAGAAAACAAAATCAAATAAACCTACTGCTATAAAATTGAAGCCAAAATTGATAAGCAAATATTTTGCACCAGAAGTTAAACAGCCAGAGATTGAAGAGATTATTGATAAGGCTTTAAAACTATATTTTGAAACACAGGGGAAGGAGGTACTTGATGAGTAGAATAACAGAGGTAAGAGAAATCTACGAAAAAGTAACAAGAATAGTTACAAGCAATAAAAAGGAGTGGAAAGAGTTCTTAGACTTTGCAGCAAAAATTTATAAATATAACTTTGATAATGCAGTTTTAATTTATGCTCAAAGACCTGATTCAACAATGGTTGCTACTATGGAAATTTGGAATAAAAAAATAGGAAGATATGTAAACAGGGGAACAAGAAGCATAGCAGTCTTTGATACCTCAATGCCAACTCTTAAGTTAACCTATTTATTTGATATTAAAGACACTAATGGAGAACCTCATACCATTCCTAAGCTATGGAAGTTAAGTGATGCTATTTGTGAAAAACTTTTAGAAAGTATAAATGAAAAATATGAGTTAAATTGTAGTTCTATTGAAGAATTGATATTACAGCTTACAGATATTAAGGTTAATGAAAGCTTTGATAATATTTTAGAAGGCTATGAACAGGATATTAAAGAAACGTGGCTTGAAAGTTTACCAGAAGAAGGGTTTATAAGTTGTTTTACTCAAACTATTCTTGAAAGTATAAATTACATGGTGGGAAAAAGATGTGGAATAGAAGCTTCAAACTTTTACAATGAAAATAGCTTTAGAGTAATAAATCATTTTAATATGCTGCCATTAACTTTTAGACTTGGAAATTCTGTATGCAATATATCTCAGCAAATTCTTAGAGAATTTGAAAGTGAAATAGTAAAAATAATAAGAGAGCAAAGGAGCGAAAAAAGTTATGAAAGAGAACTTAAACTTAAGTTACAAGGAGATAGACGGAATATTTTATCCAGAGATACAAATATCCAAGGACAAGGAAGTGGATCAGAAACCCTTAGGGAAGTACGGACAGATGGCAATGAATTATCTAAAGGAGAATCATCACAGCAGATACAGCTTACTTCTAGCACAAGGGGAACTGATGGAGAAAATGCATCAGGTGAACGAGGAAGCTTATCAGAGGCTGGAAGTATTAATGGAGCAAATGCTGAAAACAGATCCAATAATGAATCCAGAGAATACAACGGAGAGCTTCAAGCACAGGAAGAGAATAAAGGAAATAGCAGAGGAGATAGTTCTTCACGAAATAGTGTACAAAGTGAGATAAAGCAAATAGATATTTTTGAGTCACAAAAAAGTGGCTCTTTTTTAATGCCTGAAAATATTAATGAAACAATTAAAACTGAAAAAATAAACAATAATAAGCAAGAAAAAAGTGAAACTACTAATATTGAAGATATTCAAGATAAAATCTATGAACAGGTTATTTATAAAATAAAAGCACTAAATACTGATTATCATAAAAGCTTAGAATTTGATGAAACTCTAGAAAAGAATCTTTACTCAAAGACTTTGCAAAATATATCAAACTTTATTACAAGTCAAATAGCATTAGAAGAAGTAAATATAGGAAGTAAGTTAGAAAATATTCAAAATGCAATTAATAACATAATAAAGGATATTAGCTTTAATGATATGGAGATTAATGCAGCTGTAAATAAAATAAACTCCTTAATAAATACAGAAGGTAGCGTTACAAATAAAAATTCAACTTGGGAAGATTATAAAAATAAAGCCATAGAAAATTATGAAACTAATATTTTAGGGTGGCTAAATAACAATGAAGTTAATAGAAAATCTGAATCTAAAGAAAAAACAAATGCAAAAGAAAAAGATGAGAAAATAAACTACAGCTATAGTCCAGAAGATGAAATTGGAGTTGGAGGACTTAAAACTAAATTTAGAAACAATATAGAAGCTATTAAAGCTTTAAAGGTTATTGAAGAAGAAAATAGATTGGCAACACCAGAAGAACAAAAAATACTTGCTAAATACGTAGGATGGGGAGGTATGGCTCAAGCCTTTGATATTAATAGTACAGGATGGAATAGTGAATATACAGAGCTAAAGGCACTACTTACTCCTGAGGAATATGTATCTGCAAGAGCGTCTACACCTAATGCTCATTACACTTCACCTACAGTAATTGAAGGAATTTATAAGGCGCTTGAAAGCTTTGGGGTTAAAACAGGAAATATATTAGAACCTTCCATGGGAGTTGGAAATTTCTTTTCTATGCTTCCAGACAGCATGAAAGATTCTAAGCTATATGGAGTGGAGCTTGATGATATTTCAGGAAGAATAGCAAAGCAGCTCTATCAAAAGGCGAATATTAAAATACAAGGCTTTGAAGAAAATAACTATCCAGATAATTTCTTTGATGTTGCTATAGGTAATGTTCCCTTTGGAGATTATAAACTTCATGATCCTAAATATGATAAATATAATTTTTTAATACACGATTACTTTTTTGCTAAAGCTTTAGATAAAGTAAGACCAGGTGGAATTATAGCTTTTATAACTTCTAAAGGTACTATGGATAAAGAAAACAATAGTGTAAGAAAGTATATTGCAGAAAGAGCAGAACTAATTGGAGCTATAAGACTTCCTAATACTGCCTTTAAATCAAATGCCAATACAGATGTTACAGCGGATATTATATTTCTTCAAAAGAGAGAAAGGCTACAGGTTGTAGAAGAAAATTGGCTTCATGTTGCAAAAACAGAAGATGGAGTGCCTATAAATGAATATTTTCTTGATAATCCAGAAATGCTTCTTGGAAAGATGGTTTTTGACCAGAGAATGTTTGGTGAAGGCAGTAAATACACAACCTTAGTTAATGATGATGAAAATTTTGATTTAAGTGAAGCTTTAGCTAAAGCAGTTCAAAATCTAAATGCTAATATAGTAAGTTTTGAAAGAGAAGAAGATACTGCGAAAGATTTTATTCCTGCTGATCCTAATGTTAGAAATTATACCTATACCTTTATAGATAACCAGCTTTATTATAGAGAAAATGCTGTAATGAGAAAGATTGAAGCTTCAGGAAAGATTTTAGAGAGAATAAAGGGACTTCATGCTATAAGGGAAATCACTAGAGAAATAATAGATATTCAAACAAATGGATGCACCCAAGAAGAGTTAAAAGAAAAGCAGGAAATATTGAATAAAAGGTATGATACATTTGTTAAAAATTATGGATATATAACAGCAAGAACTAATAATACAGCATTTAGAGATGACAATGATTATCCTCTCTTATGTTCTCTTGAAGCAGTAGATGAAAACAAAAATGTTACTAAAGCTGATATGTTTACTAAACAAACTATAAGGTCTCAGATAAAGATAACAGAAGTTGATACAGCCATTGAAGCTCTTACTGTAAGTCTAAATGAAAAAGGAACAGTAGACTTATCGCTAATGTTAGAAATTTATGATAGCACAAGAGAGAACATTATAAATGAACTTAAGGGTTTAATATTCTTAAATCCTGAAAAATATAATAAAGATGATTTACTTCAAGGCTGGGAAACTCAAGATGAATATTTAAGCGGTAATGTAAGGCAGAAATTAAAATTGGCAAAGCTTTATGCTGAAACTAATCCAGAGCTTTTTACACAAAATGTAGAAGCCTTAGAAAAAGTTCAGCCAGTAAATTTAGAGGCTAGTGAAATTGACATAAGGCTTGGAACAACATGGATTGAAGAAGGAGATATAGAAAAATTTATTTATGAAACCTTAGGAACTCCTAAGTATGCACAAAACTCAGGTTCTCGTTATAGCAGCAATGAAATAAAAGTTCATTATAATAATTTTAATGCATCTTGGGTTATTGAAAACAAAGGTATAGATGGTTATTCCGTGGCAGCAACAGAAACCTTTGGAACTAAAAGGCTTAATGCTTACTATATTGTTGAAGAAACTTTAAACCTTAGAACAGTTACTGTAAAAGACAGAATAGAAGAAGGCGATACTGTAAGATATGTAATTAATCAAAAGGAAACTATGCTTGCTAGAGAAAAACAAAATCAGATTAAGGAAGAATTTAAGAACTGGATATTCAGAGATCCTGACAGAAGAAAGAAGTATGTTGAATTCTATAATGAAAACTTTAATAACATAAGGCTTAGAGAGTATGATGGGAGTCATTTAACTTTCCCTGGAATGAATCCAGATATTAAACTTAGACAGCATCAAGTAAATGCTATAGCTAGAATTTTATATGGTGGAAGTACCCTTCTTGCTCATTGTGTTGGTGCTGGAAAGAGCTTTGAAATGATAGCAAGTGCAATGGAGCTTAAAAGACTAGGGCTTTCTAAGAAAAACATATTTGTAGTGCCTAATCATTTAACAGAGCAGATGGGAGCAGAATTTTTAAGATTATATCCATCAGCTAATATTTTAGTTACTACAAAGAAAGACTTTGAAAAGCAAAACAGAAGAAGGTTTGTAAGTAGAATTGCTACAGGCGCTTATGATGCAATAATTATAGGTCATACGCAATTTGAAAAAATACCAATTTCAAAGGAAAGACAAGAAAGAATGTTAAACTATCAAATTGAGCAAATGACCTATGCCATAGAAGCTACTAAAAGAGAGCGAGGAGAAAACTGGTCTATAAAGCAGATGGAGAAATTTAAAAAGAGTTTAGAGAGTGAACTTAAAAAACTTCTTGATGAATCAAGAAAGGATGATGTTATAAACTTTGAAGAGCTTGGTATTGACACTATGTTTGTAGATGAAGCACATTATTATAAAAACTGTGCAGTATTTTCTAAAATGAGAAATGTGGCTGGAATATCCAATACAAGAGCTAAAAAAGCCAGTGATATGCTTATGAAATGCCAATATATCCATGAGATAAATGAAGGCAGGGGAGTAATATTTGCTACAGGAACTCCTATTTCAAATTCTATGACAGAAATGTATGTAATGCAAAGATATCTTCAAAATCATGAACTGGAAAGGCGAGGAATACAGCATTTTGATGCTTGGGCAGCTAGCTTTGGTGAAGTGGTTTCCTCATTAGAACTTGCTCCAGAAGGTACAGGTTATAGGTTTAGAAGCAGGTTTTCAAAGTTTACAAACCTTCCAGAGCTTATGACCTTATTTAAAAATATAGCAGATGTTCAAACTTCAGATATGTTAAAGCTTCCAGTGCCAAAACTTAAAGATGATAAATATATTTTAGTATCTTCAGAGCCAAGTGAGTTTATAAAACATGAAATGGAAAACTATGTTGAAAGAGCTGAAAGAATTAGAAATGGCATGGTTGATCCTTCTGTAGATAATATGCTTAAGATAACTAATGAAGCAAGACTTTTGGGAACTGATCCAAGGCTTATCAATAAAGAAGCAATAAATGAGACAGATTCAAAGGTTAATAAGTGCATTGAAAATATTTATGAAGAATATAAAAAATCAGAAAGTATAAAAGGAACTCAAATAGTATTTTGTGATGTTGGAACGCCTAATTCAGATGGGCGTTTTTCTGTTTATGATTCAATTAAAGCAGAACTAATAAATAAAGGAATTCCTGAAAATGAAATATGTTTTATCCACGATGCTAAAAATGAAATACAACGTGAAGAAATATTTTCTGATATGAGGTCCGGAAATAAAAGAATAATTATAGGAAGTACACCTAAAATGGGAACTGGAACTAATATTCAAGACAGACTAATTGCACTTCATCATTTAGATTGTCCCTATAGGCCAAGTGAAGTAGGACAGACTTAAAGGGCAATTAATAAAAAGGTAGTTTAAAATGAGTAATATCAATCAATTACAGAGAATAAAACAGAGCTATACAATATTCAAACTCTCAAGAGGAAAATTTAATCTCTTGGGAGTTTTTATATAAAGAAATTTTCTGGAGGTGGAATTGTGGGAATAATGGAAAAAGAAAATATGAAAGAGGAAGTGCTAAAGCTAAATGTAATTGATGGCAAGACACTTCTGGAAATGGAGGTGAAACCACTTAAATATGTAATTTCTAAAATAATGCCAACAGGACTACATATTCTTGCAGGTAGCCCTAAAATCGGTAAGTCATGGCTTGCCCTATGGATTTGTAATCAAATATCTAAAGGCGAAAAAGTTTGGGACTTTGAAACAATAAAAAGCTCTACACTATATTTATCCTTGGAGGATACAATTGAAAGAATACATTTTAGACTATCGCATATTACAGAAGAAGGTTCAGAGCAATCATTTTATTCAACAGAAGCAAAAGAACTGTCAAAAGGTTTAGAAGTGCAGATTGAAAACTTTTTAAAGGAATATCCTGATACTTCATTGATTACTATTGATACTTTTCAAAGGATAAGAGATAACTCAAATGATAAGAATGCTTATGCCAGTGACTATGATGAAGTTAGAAAACTAAAGGTAATTGCAGACACTCATGATATAGCAATACTTTTAGTTCATCATCTTAGAAAAATGCAAGATAGTGACCCAGTAAATATGGTTTCAGGTTCAACAGGTATTATTGGTGCAGTTGATGGTATTTATATTCTTGAAAAAGAAAGCCGTACAGAAAACAAGGCAAAACTTCACATCACAGGGAGAGATATAGAAGATATGCTTTTATCCATTGAATTTGACAAGGAAGAAAGTGTATGGAAATTAATTTCTTATGGAGATAATTCTAATACTTCAAAGGAAGAGCCTATTCTAACTGCATTAAAAAAGCTTATTACTGAAAAGAAAATTTTTCAGGGAACTTCCAAGGAACTGCTCGCAGAGTTAAAGAAGATAGATACTTCTATTACTGTAAAACCTAATGTTTTGGCAAGAATACTTAATTCAAATAAGGAGTTATTGAAAAATAAAAAAGCTATAAATTATCAATCAAAGAAAATAAATGGAATTAAATTGGTATGTTTTACAAGTTTGGGTGTCGATAGTGTCGATGGTGCCGATAATTTTCTATGTATGGGTAATGAAGAAAAAATAGAAAATATCGACCCTTAACTCAAAATTTTATAGAGGATATATTAGGGTGTCGATATTTTAAAGTAGTGGTACATGTAAAAATATCGACTTTACCGACCCCATCGACACCCTAAAATAAAATTATTGGATATTGAGAATAAATATTTTCTTCAATATCTTTTTTTATTATCAAATAACAGGAGGAATTAATGATGAGATATTTTCAAAATGAAAAACATAAAAATAATGTAATTAATTTTTTAAAGAAGGAAAGACGTATTTATAAAGATGGAGAAATAGATTGCTATTATATGCCTGTGGCTTATTTATTATTATCTACTCAAAATAATCTATATAAAAAAACAAGTCAGTATATGAGTAGTGATGGAATTGATTTTGAAACTATGATGAAAGAACAGGATTTCTCAAGTGGTGAATCAAAACTTGTAAGACTTGCTGCTAATCTTTTTAATGGTTCAATGGAAGTATCACCATCAGAATTTATTTATTGTTTAGATGAAGATAATTTTGAATTGGCAATACAATCCATATATTTTAGACGTTATGGTTGCCACATAGAAAACTTGCTACAAGTTGAAAACAATATGGAAAATGATGATGAATTGGAACTATAAAATTGTTAAGTGATAGTAGTATCATTTAACAATTTTAGGGAGTACAGAGGGCAGCGCCCTTTGTTGCCGTCTGCAAAGACCACACACTTTGGAACAAAGTATAGTGTGTTATACTCGTCAATGACGAGAGCCTGATTTGCAAGATATTTTAGGTTTAAAAATAAAATTTGAAAGAGCAAATCAGGCAAAAAACACAAGGGAAATTCTTCAAAAAAGAATTTTCCTTGTGTTTTTTATAGTCAGTGATGAGTATATGAAGACTCCAGAGACATTCTAAAAAAAATATTGAGAAAGAAGATGATTTGTTATGTATGCAATATTAAGATTTGCTAAACATAAGGGAGGACCTGCAAAGCCACTACAAAAGCATCATGAAAGAGAAAAAGAAGCTTATAACAGTAATCCTGATATTGATATAAATAGAAGTTCTAATAATTATCACATTATTAAGTGTGAAAAATCATATTATTATGAAATTCAAAGCAGAATAGAAAATGCTAAGTGTAAGGTTAGAAGTGATAGCGTAAAGTTTGTGGATACCTTTGTTGGAGCTTCACCACAGTTTTTTAAAGATAAATCAGATGTTGAAATAAGAGAGTATTTTGAAAGGGCTGTAAACTTTCTAAAAGAACGTATAGGAGAAGAAAATATATTTTCAGCAGTAGTACATTTAGATGAAAAAACACCTCATATGCACCTATGTTTTGTACCATTAACTCAAGATAAAAGATTAAGTGCAAAAGATGTTTTAGGGAATAGGGTAAAAATGACTAAATGGCAAGATGATTTCTTTGAATGTATGCATTCAAGATGGAATGAATTTGAAAGGGGAGAACCTGCAATTGAAACTAAAAGAAAGCATATTCCAGTAAGACTATTCAAACAAGCTACAAGTCTTAATGCTCAAATGGAAGAAATAAGGAATATTATGAAAGATATTAATGTATTTAATGCAGGAAAAAAGAAAACAAAGGTTATACAGCTACTTGAAAAATGGTATCCTAAAGCTATTTCCTTTAATAAATCTATGGAGCAACTTGTTAAAGAAAAAGATGTTTTAATGGGAGAAGTTAAAGCTGCTAAAAAAGATTTGGAAAATATGAAAAAAGACTTTAATAAGGAAAGGTCAAAGCAATTAGAACTTATAAACAAATTAAGATACACCAATGAAGATTTAGCACAGGCTTATGAAGCTAATCAAGAATTTATTGAGTTTATTCCAGAGAATCTAAGGCGACAACTTTTTAATAAATTTAATGAAAATAAGCAGAAACAAGAATGGGAAAATGAAATATAGTTTGAGATATGTATGCTATTGACATACATATCTCGTTATGATACAATTTTTTAGAAGGGGGAGTGTGTATGCCCGAACGGTACTCTTTTCGTTTTCATAAAGATGATAATAGTTTAATTGAATTTGCTGAGAAACAAACGAATTTTACTGATACTATAAGATATCTTATACAAAAAGAAATATATGAAAACGGAATAAGAAATCTTCAAGAACATATACCTACTACAAGGGATGATGAATATTTTAAAAAGATAAAAAATGAGCATGGAGGTGATAGTCATGAGTGAAGAATTGTTTCAACGTAATTTAATTAATAGTCCTTATAAGATAGGAAATTGGAATTTCTATAACATTGGAGCAACTTCTATTAAGTCTTTGAAAGAAAGTGGCATTATTGAAAATATTGACTATGCCGACATTGAAAATAGAAAACCTGATGGATTAATTGTATCAAATAGTAAGAAAGTAATTGCAGTAATAGAAAATAAGAAACCATCTGAGTTTAATACTGATAAAAAACGAAATAAAGCAATTAAACAGGCTTTAGAAGTATCAAAGGTTTTAAATGCAAAAATTGCTATTGTTACGGATACGGTTCAAACAATTTGGCTTAATGGAATTAATGGTGAAGAAATATTAGATGAAGATGGAAATGTAATTTCAACCATATTTGACTATAGTAGTCCAGAGGTATTAAAATTATTGATTAAAATGGAAGAATGCATAAATATAAATAATTCTCAAATTATATCAGCCGAGCTTAGGAATCCCACACCTTTAGCTAAACAAATATGGCAGGATATTTGGGCAGTAAGTGGAGCTACTCCGGAAAACTGTTTGTATACTTTCGTAGAAATTTTTATTTTCAAATATCTTAGTGATTTGAATGTTTTAAAAGGATTACATAATTTTGATACACTTATTGAAATGTATAAAACAAATAAAGAAGATGAAGTTTTAGAATTTTATGCAAAGACTATTCGTATTAAAATTAAAGAATTATTTCCTAAAAATGACAAAGATAACACAACTATCATAAATGGTACAATTTTTGTTAGTAAAGATGATAAAGCTATTGAGGGGTATAGTGGCGTTTTCAAAAAAATCCTATTTAGATTTAAAAATTATGGTAAACTTGAGAAAATTGATTATGATTTTAAAAGCAAGCTGTTTGAAAGCTTTTTAAAAGAAAGTATTAGCAAAAAAAATTGGGGTCAATTTTTTACACCATTAAAGGTTGTTAAACCAATGGTTAAAATGGCAGATATTAAAGAAGGAATGTCAGTTTGTGACCCAGCTTGTGGTGTAGGTAAATTTTTGTTGGAAGCAATTTTACCACAAATTAAAAGATATTATTCGGTTGATAGAAATGGTAAGCTAACTTCTAAAATAACACTGCATGGTTTTGATAAAGGATTCGATAGAGAAGAACAAAAAACTATTATATTAGCAAAAGCAAATATGCTGATATATTTTTCAGATCTTATTAAGGAACATATTGAATCCACAAAGGATTTTGCTAAGCTTTTTAATGATACATTTACTCTCAAAACAAATTCTATATTAGGCACTTTACGTGACCCAGTAGAAAATGAATATGATTTAATATTAACTAATCCTCCTTATGTAACAAGTGGTAGCAGTAATTTAAAAGATGAAATTAAAAAAGACACCATTTTAGAGGCTTATTATAAAACAAATGGATTAGGGGTAGAAGGTCTATTTATGGAATGGATAGTAAAAGCTTTAAAACCTAATGGAAAAGCTTTTGTTGTAATCCCAGATGGTATTTTAAATAGGCAGAATGATACTAATTTAAGAAAATTCATACTTGAAAATTGTTATGTTGATGCACTTATTTCATTGCCTTTGAATACATTTTTTACTACAAATAAGAAGACGTATATTATTGCACTAACTAAGAAAAATGCTATTAGTGATATACAAACAGAACCAGTATTTTCTTATTTAGTAAGTGATATAGGAGAAACATTGGATATAAACAGATTTGAAACTGGAGAAAATCAGTTAGAGACAGCTGTAAATTTATTTAATCAATTTAAAGGAGCAAAAACGTTCTTTGAATCAAAAGATTTACGTTGTAAAATATTTAATATTGATGAATTTATCAATACTGTTGAAAAAGGATGGATTATTGATAGATGGTGGTCAGAAGAAGAAAAAATAAAATTAGGAATAATTGAAAAAATGCCATCAATGACGATGTCTGATTTTAGTAATTTTATTGGTGATATTGCAAATGAAATTACAGAGTATCAGTCTATCTTCAAAGAATTGGATGAAAAAAAAAACGATAACTTAGTAGATATAAAAACTTTTAAATTATATGAATTGTTTGACGTAGTAAAAGGATATTCAAAGTATACCAAAAGTTATGGTAATGCTCATAAGGGAAGTTTTCCTGTTTATTCAGCATCAAATTTAGCACCTTTAACATATATAGATACTTATGATTTTGATGGTAATTATTTAACATGGGCGACTAATGGTTTTGCAGGATATATGAAAGTTATCAATGGTAAATTTTCAGCCAATGGAGATAGGGGAGTCCTTATTCCTCGTTTTACAGATATTGATTTAGGTTATGTTAAACTTATTCTTGAACCAATTTTAAGAGAACTTGCAAAAGGAAGAAAGGGTGAAGATGGTAAAGATGAGTTTACTAAATTGTATCCTTCAATGATAAAAGATATAGAAATTGAAATGCCTATGATAATTGGAACTGATAGTTTTTGTGAAAAAACACAAAAACAATATGTAAAACGTAGTTCAGTAGAATTAGAATTTAAAGATAAAATTAGAAAATTTAAAGAAACAATTAATAATTTTAATTTTATCCATTCAGATATATCTAAATCAGTTACTATTAAAATTAAGGATTTGTTTTATATTTTTAAAGGAAAATCAATTTATACACACAAGTATTTTGTAAATAATATTGGTGAATATCCTGTGTATTCTTCTCAAACAAAAAATAATGGAGAAATCGCAAAAATAAGTACTTTTGATTTTGATACCGAATGCATAACTTGGACTACTGACGGAGTTTATGCAGGTACAGTTTTTTATAGAAAAGGAAAGTTTAGTATGACTACACATTGTGGAGCATTAATCTTAAAAGAGGAATATAAAGAAACTATTGATATATATTATGTTTATGCATATCTTTCTTCAATTTTGAGGAAACATGCAGATGGAGAGCAAAATAAGCGAGTAACAGTAAACATAATAAAAAATATAGAAATTATTATACCAATAAATGAAAGTGGGTTACCTAACATTGAAGAGCAAAGAAAATATGCAAAGCAATATCAGAGTTTAGAAAGTGTAAAAAACGAGCTTTTGAATAAAGTAGATGAAATACTAAATGTTAATATTATTTTTTAAATAATAAAAAAGAGTCTTAGGTTGAAATTAACCAAAGACTTTTTTTATGCATTTTTACGCTGAAAGGAGAAATTTTATGACACAAAATAAGAATATACAGCCACAGAAGGGTTCAAAGGTAGTTAAGACTAAGATAGTAGTTAAACCTTATTATAAAGGCAATAAAAGCCTTATAGATGCATTTACAGAGGTTATTATAAAAAACATAGAAAAGAAAATGGGATAGCAGCTTTAAGATTGAAAGTCTTTTAGCTGTTTTTTATTTGTCTTGAAATTCTAAAGAGAACGGCGCTATACTAAAAATAGAATATTGTATGGTCTGTTGTCTTTGAACGAAAAGGAGGATTTTTAATGGTAAGGCAACAGAAAGATTATAATACAGCAGTTTATTGCAGACTTTCAAAAGATGATGGAAAACTTACAGAGAGTTCAAGTATACAAACACAAAAAGAAATGTTGACACAATATGTAAGACAGCAAGGGTGGAAATTAGCAGGTATATATGTTGATGATGGCTTTTCAGGACTGGATTTTGATAGACCAGATTTTAAGAGAATGCTTGAGGATATTGACAATGGAAAGATTAATTGTGTAGTAACTAAAGACCTTTCAAGGCTTGGTAGGAATTATCTTGAAGCAGGGGCATATCTTGAAGTATATTTTCCAGAGCGTGGAGTAAGATATATAGCTTTAAATGATGGAGTGGATACTTTAGATGCTATTAATAATGATTTAGCACCATTTAAAAATATTCTAAATGAAATGTATGCTCGTGATGTTTCAAGAAAAGTAAAATCAGCTAAGAAAACAAGGTTTATGCAAGGAATGTTTTTAGGAACTTCTGCTCCCTATGGCTATAAGAAAAGTCCTAAAAATAAGCATTTACTAATAATTGATGAAGAAGTAGCTCCTGTTGTAAGACGTATATTTGCTCTTGCTAAACAAGGATTTGGAATCGCAAGAATAAGGCAAGTATTAACAGATGAAAAAATAATGCGTCCAGGCGCATACAGTGAAATAAGTTATGATAGATATTTTGCTGGCAATGAAGATAAACGTTATATTTGGAGTAATAACTCAGTTAGAGATATTCTTAGAAATCCAGTATATGCAGGACATCTTGCAGGATATAAAAGACCTGCCATATCAATGAAAAATCAGAAAAGACCCTGTAGGCAACCAGAAGAATGGGTTATTATTGAAAATACGCATGAACCTATTATTTCAAAAGAAGATTTTGAATTAGTACAAAGACTAATAAAAAGTAGAAGGGTCAATACTTCTACGGGTTATGATAATATATTTTCAGGACTTGTAAAATGTGCTGATTGTGGCTATGCTATGCGTACAAGCTCTGCTAATAGAAGGAAAAGACCTGAACCTATTGATAATGTAGGATACTTTTGTAATAACTATGGTATTTATGGTAAGAAAGCTTGTACACAACATTGGATTGAAGCAAGGGATTTACATTCGGTTGTATTAGAAGATATTAAAAAACACGCAAGACTTGCCATAAAAGATAACGGAAAACTTATAAAAAAAATATCTGAGAAAATTAGCACACAAAATAAATTAGAACTTTCTAATCTTTTGAAAGAACAAAAATTGTATAAAACAAGGCTTGCAGAAATTGATAAAATTTTTACACAACTTTATGAAGATAGAGCGACTAAAAAGATAAGTGATAGAAATTTTACAGTAATGACAGAAAAATATGAAACAGAACAAACTAATCTTGATGAAAAAATAAAACATATCGAAAACAAGTTATCTGAAAGTCAGAAATCCATTGAAGATACAAAATCATGGGTTAATCTTATAAAACAATATGCTGACACAATAGAGCTTGATGCATCAATGCTAAATGAGCTTATTGAAAAGATAACCATATCAGAACCTGAAATTATTGACGGTGAGAGACTTCAAACCGTTAGTATCTATTACAGATTCGTAGGTTGCATTGAATAACCTATGACTGTTCTTTAAATCTGTTCCACTGAT
>NZ_JHVC01000011.1 GCF_000619945.1 Clostridium lundense DSM 17049
GAGAAATTTGCAAATTTAAAGTATAAGTATGGAAATAGACATTTTTGGTGTAGAGGCTTCTATGTGGATACAGTAGGAAAAAATAAGAATGCAATAGAAGAATATATAAAAAATCAACAGAATGAAGACATGATCGCCGACCAAATAAGTATTAAAGAATATATTGACCCTTTTAAGGGTGGCAGGTAACAGTTAAATTGCGGCTGGCGAGATTTTTATAGGTGCCTTAAGGCACAATGCTGGTAAAGTGCCCTTATAGGGCTTAAGAAAAACCACCAGCTAAGCTGGTGGATATTTATTTAAAAGAATTTTTTATGAACATAAAAAATTCTCTCCTTAACTGTCAAGTGTCAACTACATAAAAAGATAGTTATCTTTTTATATAAGTAGTGTGAAGTAAATCGTGAGCCTTTTCGCCATAAGGTTCTCCCAAGAATTCATTATAAAGTTGTTTTATAAATGGATTTTCATGAGATTTTCTTATAGCTTTTCCTGCATCCTCTTTATATAAAGCTTCCATTCTTTTTTCTAATGTATTTATATTTTCGTGCATATATGGTTGTCCGCCACCATCTATACAACCACCGGGACAAGCCATTATTTCTATCATGTGATAGTTAACTTTACCTTCCCTTATAGCTTGAAGTAATTTACGAGCATTACCAAGTCCACTAGCAATAGCTACTTTTACATCCATATCATTTATTTTTATTGTAGCTTCTTTTATGCCTTCCATTCCACGTACAGTAATTAAGTTAACATCTTTTAACTCTTCTTTAGTTAACCATTCATAAGCAGTACGTAGAGCAGCTTCCATAACTCCACCAGTTGCTCCAAATATTACAGCAGCACCAGTGGATTCGCCTAATGGATTGTCAAAGTTATCATCATCTAAGGAACTAAAGTCAATTCCAGCTTCTTTGATCATTTTAGCTAATTCTCTTGTACTTATAACTATATCTACATCTGGTACTCCGTTATTAGACATTTCTGGTCTTGCAGCTTCATATTTTTTAGCAAGACAAGGCATAACAGAAACAACTATTAAATTCTTAGGATCTACTCCCATTTTTTCTGCTAAATAAGTTTTAGCAATAGCTCCGAACATTTGTTGAGGTGACTTACAAGTAGATGGTATATCTAATAAATCGCTAAACTGATGTTCAAAGAATTTTATCCATCCTGGGCAACAGCTTGTAAGCATAGGAAGTCTTCCGCCATGTTCAAGTCTGTGTATAAGCTCAGTAGCTTCTTCTATTATAGTTAAGTCTGCTGCAAAATCTGTATCAAAAACTTTATTAAAACCTAAGGCACGAAGAGCTGAAACCATTTTACCAGTAACTACCGTTCCAGGTTCTAATCCAAATTCTTCTCCTAAAGCTGCTCTAATAGCTGGAGCTGTTTGGACAATAACAACCTTATCTTTATTGTCTAATGCATCCCAAACTTTAGAGGTATTATTTACTTCAGTTAAAGCTCCTGTTGGACAGACAGCTACACATTGTCCGCAGAAAGTACAGTTAGTTTCAATCATTGGAGCGGAGAATGCTGGAGCTATAACAGTATCGAATCCTCTATCTACTGCTGAAAGTACTTCTACTGTCTGTACTTCATTACACATAGTTACACATCTTTTACAAAGAATACATTTATCTAAATCTCTAACTATAGAGAAAGAAGAAGTATCTTTTGGGAATTTTGATATTTCACCAGTATATTTTATAGACTTTATACCCATATCTGCTGCTAAACTCTGAAGTTCACATTCAGTATTTTTTTCACATAGTAAGCATTCCTGTGGATGATCTGATAAAAGAAGTTCTACCATATTTCTACGAGCTTTTATAGCTTTAATAGAATTAGTTTTTACCACCATTCCGTCCATAACAGGAGTACAACAAGCAGGCGCTAAATTTTTTCTTCCCTGAACTTCTACTACACATACTCTACATGAACCAGGGTTATTTTCTGTTTTTTTATCATGTAATTTTAAGTGACAAAGAGTAGGGATATTTATATTTAATGTTTTAGCGGCATTTAGTATAGTCGTTCCTTGTTCTACTTGAATTTTTTTATTGTTTATTGTAAGTGTTACTAAACTCAAAGTGCACACCTCTTTCTTAAATATTATTTTTTAACAATAGCTCCTACAGGGCAAGCACTATAACATGTGCCGCATTTAATACACTTATCTTGGATGATTGTATGTTTTTCTTTTACTTTTCCAGTAATACAAGATGCAGGACAAACTCTCGCACATTTTGTACATCCTATACATTTTGATTCAATTTCGTAACGTAAAAGATTTTTACAAACTCCTGCAGGACAACGTTTTTCTTTAACGTGAGCTATATACTCGTCCATGAAATATTTCATAGTACTTAATACAGGGTTAGGTGCTGTTTGACCAAGACCACAAAGTGAAGTATCTTTTATAGTTTCAGCTAATTCTTTTAATTTAACTAAATCTTCCTCTGTACCTTTTCCGTCAGTTATCTTTGTAAGTATTTCTAATAAACGTTTATTACCTATTCTACATGGAGTACATTTTCCACAGGATTCATCAACAGTAAATTCAAGATAGAATTTAGCTATATCTACCATACAGTTATCTTCATCCATTACGATCATTCCGCCTGATCCCATCATGGAACCGATAGCTGTTAATGATTCATAATCAATAGGAACATCCAAGTCTTCAACAGGAATACATCCACCTGAAGGGCCACCAGTTTGAACGGCTTTAAATTTACGTCCATTTTTTATTCCGCCGCCTATATCATAAATTATCTCTCTTAAGGTTGTCCCCATTGGAACTTCTACAAGACCAACGTTATTAATTTTTCCTGCAAGAGCAAAAACTTTAGTTCCTTTTGATGTTTCTGTTCCTATAGAATTAAACCAATCTGCACCTTTATTTATGATATCAGGTACTATTGCTAATGTTTCTACGTTATTTACACAAGTAGGTTTACCCCAAAGACCGCTTTCTGCTGGGAAAGGAGGTTTATTAGTTGGCTCTCCACGGCATCCTTCTATTGAGTGAATTAAAGCAGTTTCTTCTCCACATACGAAAGCTCCTGCACCGTATTTAATATGAATATCAAAACTAAAATCTGTATCTAGTATGTTATCACCTAGAAGTCCATATTCATGAGCTTCTCTTATAGCATTATAAAGTCTTTCAACAGCAAGTGGATATTCAGCTCTTATATAAATATTACCTTCATTAGCACCAATAGCATATCCAGCAATAGCCATAGCTTCTAAAACACTATGAGGATCTCCTTCTAGTATTGAACGATCCATGAAAGCACCAGGATCTCCTTCGTCAGCATTACAAATTATATATTTTTTATCACTAGTATACTTTTTAGCGAAGCCCCATTTTTTACCGGTTGGGAAACCTCCGCCTCCTCTTCCTCTAAGGCCGGCATCAGAGATTACTTTAATAACATCATCAGGTGTCATTTGAGATAGTGCCTTACCTAAAGCCATATAGCCATTTTCTGCTATAGCTTCTCTTATATCATCTGGATTTATAAGACCACAATTTCTAAGAGCTATTCTAAGTTGTTTTTTATAGAAAGACATTTCATCTTGTCTTTTTACTTTCTTTTGAAGAGTAGGTTCAATGTAAAGAAGTCTTTGAACTATTTCACCCTTTAATAAGTGTTTTTCTATTATTTCTTCTACATCTTCTGGTTTTACGCTTACATAAAAAGCGTTATCTGGATTTATATTTACAATAGGTCCTTTTTCGCAAAAACCAAAGCAGCCAGTTATAGCAACTTGAACTTCATCGGCAAGACCGGCAGCTTCGATACCTTCTTTTAATTTTTCTACTATTTCATAACTTTGACTAGATTTACAGCCGGTCCCTCCACAGACGGAGATGTAACGCTTGCATCTTTTGGATTCTGAGTTTAGTTCTAGTTCATGAGAAACTTTTTTTAGTTTAACAAGCTCTTGAAACTCTATATTAAGTTTTTGAAGTTCTTCAAAGGATTTTATTTTAACCAATGGTTATTCCCCCTTATTCACTATACTCTTCTAATAATTTGTCTACTTTATCTTTAGTAAAATGACCATAAACTTTATCGTTAACTGTTACTACAGGAGCTAGTCCACAAGCACCTACACATCTTAAAACTTCTATAGTGTATTTTCCATCGGCTGTAGTCTCTCCAATTTTGATATTTAATTTTTTTTGTAGTTCATCTACTACATCTCCAGCTCCTCTTACAAAGCAAGCTGTACCCATACATACATTTATGACATATTTTCCCTTAGGCTCTGTATTAAAATATGAGTAGAATGTTACAACACCATATACTTTAGATACAGGTATGTCTAATTTTTTAGCAATAAAGCTCTGCACTTCATTAGGAAGATACCCAAATATGTTTTGAGCTTTGTGAAGGACAGCGATTAATGAACCTTCCTTATTCTGAATACTATCGATAAATTCACTTAATTCGTTTAATTTGCTTTCTAAGATTTCATTTTTGCAGCACACCAATAAAGACCTCCTTTATTATGTTTAAAAATTAACATACTTTGATTATATCAAAATTAACTTTAAAAAAAAGATAATTTTAAAGCAAAATAAGACAAAATAATACACAACGATATATTATTTTACATTAGTTAATAATTTATAGCAATAAAGTATTGAAAAATAATATATATTTTCTATATAAAAAATAGTGTGAAATTTGGTATTGCAAACATTGCTAGCTTTAATTTTCCCTGTTTTCTATATATAATATATTTTATCACAATTTTAATTTTTTGGAAGAATATATATAATAAATAATGTGCAAATTATATATTGAGATATTATTAACAAATGAATTAAAATGATTATATGAATAATAAACTAAGGAGGACATATTAGGTGGAACCAGTAGCTTTTAACATTTTTGGTTTACAAATAAGATGGTATGGTATATTTATTGCCACAGGAGTATTGTTAGGCGTATTATTAGTTAAACGTAATTGTAAGATGAAAGAAATAGATTTTGATGTAATGTTTGATACATTTTTCATATCTTTTCTTATAGCTATACTTGGAGCAAGGTTATATTATGTTATTTTTAATTTTCAGTATTATAAAAATGATTTATGGAGTGCTATAAATATTAGAGAAGGTGGTCTTGCTATTCATGGAGGCGTAATATTTGGATTAACTGCAGCTTATATTTATATTAAGAAAAAGGGACAAAAATTTTTAAAGTTTGCTGATGTAGTAGCACCGTCATTAATTCTAGCTCAGGGGATAGGAAGATGGGGAAACTTTTTTAATGGAGAAGCTCATGGAGGTCCAGTTACTTATGAATTTATAAAACATTTTCCCAGATTTATTCAAAAAGGTATGTATATAGAAGGTGTTTATTATCATCCTACTTTTTTATATGAATCTATTTGGGATATAGTTGTATGTATATTATTAATAAATATTTTAAAAAGAACTTTTATAGATGGAATCGCATTATTTTCATATATTGGGCTATATTCCTTAGGAAGATTTTTTATAGAAGGACTTAGAACGGATAGCTTAATGTTTGGTTCTATTAGGATGGCGCAATTAATAAGTATTCTTGGGATAGTTTCTTGTGTGGCTTTTTTAGTGTATATTAAAAATAGGAGAACGTAAAAAAACTATAATATAATTTTTATCAGGGGGATACTATGAAAATAAAAATCAAAAGTAGGTGGAAAGTATTATGTATAATATGCGTCCTGCTAACATTTTTTTATTGTGAAAATAATTGGTTAGGTATATCTAACTATGATTTATATTACGACAATTTATCAAAGAGTTTTGATAACTATAGTATAATTCATATTTCAGATTTACATAGTAAAGTATTTGGTGAAAAAAATAAGATTCTCATAGAAAAAATAAAAAAAGAAAAACCCAATATTATTGTGATTACTGGAGATATAATTGATAGGCGTAGGTATAATGATAAACCTAGTATAGAATTTTTAAAAGAAGCAGTAAAAATAGCCCCTGTATATTTTTCTACAGGAAATCATGAAATATGGTCAGGAAAATTTAATGAATTGGAAAGTAATATGAAAAATATAGGGGTAAAGGTATTAAGAAATGAGAATGTAAAGATAGATAATGGGAAAGAATATATTTATCTTTTAGGTATCGATGATCCAGGTGTAGTTCATGCTGATGAAGAAGATGAAGTGCTTAAAGAAAATATTCGTAAGGCTAAAAATGGAGTAGATAAAAAGAATTTTACAATTCTTTTATCCCATAGACCTGAAAGAATAAATGTATATAATGATGAAAATATAAACTTGGTTTTCTCTGGGCATGCTCATGGTGGACAGGTTAGAATTCCACTTATAGGAGCTATAATAGCACCAGGACAAGGACTATTCCCTAAATATACATCAGGTGCTCATAAATTAAAAAAGGGTTTTATTGTAATAAGTAGAGGATTAGGTAATAGTTCAATACCTCAAAGAATATTTAATAGACCTGAATTGGTAAAGGTTGTATTAAAGGCACATTAATTACAAGATAGTAAAGGAGTAAATATGAGTAATTATAGAAAAGAAGAGTGCAATAGAAAATATGTTATTGTATCCGAAAAAAGGGTAGAGAAGCCTTATGATTTTAATATTGGGGAAGAAAAAAATGATGTAAGCTATAAGGAAGATTGCCCATTTTGCCCAGGAAATGAAAGTCAAAGTGATAATTCTGTGTATGAAATAAAAGATCCTTGGCAGGTAAGGGTCATTCCTAATAAATATCCTTGTATTGAAAATTATACTAAACAAGGACAGAATGTATTTGGATATCATTATGTTGTGGTAGAAAGTAGAGAGCATAATAAAAAAATACATGAATTTAAAGAAGATGAAATAGAAAAAATAATAAAATCTTATATAGATATTTCAAATAAATTGTATAAAGATGATAATGTTAAGTATATACAAATATTTAAGAATTATAAAAGGGAAGGGGGAGCATCTCTTGCTCATCCACATTCTCAAATAATAGCTTTAAATATAATGCCAGAAAAAATAAAGCATATGTTAGATTATAATCATAATTTTTATGTAAATAAAAGTGAATGTATATATTGTAAAACTATAAGAGAGGAATTAAAAAATAATATTAGATTAATATATGAAAATGATAAATTTATATGTTTTTGTCCAGAAGCTTCTATTTTTTCTTATGAGATTACAATAATAAAGAAAGATCATGTACAATTTTTAAATTTTACTGAGGAAGATATTACATCACTATGCCAATGTATTTTTAAAATTATAAATAAAATATATTCTAAATTGGGGGATATTGCTTTAAATATTTGTCTTTATTTTATTAAAGAAGAAAATGACTATTTTCATTTTAGTGTAGGCATTTATCCTAGAATAGCAAGTCTTGCGGGGTTTGAGATAAGTACAGGAATTATACAAAATCCTATATCTCCAGAGAAGGCAGCAAAAGAACTTAAAATAGAACAGGAAGAATAATAGGGATTTTTCTTTTGAAAAAATCCCTATTTATAATCTATTTAAATTCCTAAAATCTCTTTTAATTTTTTAACATTGTTTCTGCTTATAGGCACTTCGGAAGTTTCCATATCGTTCATTACTAATTTATAAGTACCATTAAACCAAGAGTATAGTTCTTTAATATTATCCAAGTTTACAAGATAGCTTCTATGCGCTCTAAAAAATTTTGATTTTTTCTGAAGTCTATTCATGGTATAGTTAGTGAAGTATTTATTGTTATATGTTTTTACATAAATTTTTTCATTTTCGGTGTAGCAATAAAATATATCTTCTAAAGGAATTAATATTATTTTTCCGTGATATTCGCAAGGAATTTTTTGAATAGCATTTTGAGTATTATCTAGTTTATTAATTATTTTATTAATTGTTTTGGTTATTTCAGTATTTGGATCTTTTGCTAATTTATTATAAATACGGTTTATAGTGTTTTTTATTCTTTTTTCATCATAAGGTTTTAATATATAATCCAAAGCGGCTACTTCAAAGGCCTCTAGAGCATGTTCTTCGTAAGCTGTAACAAATACAATTTCTATATCACTATTAAATTCTTTTATATCCGTTGCTAAATCAATACCATTTTTTATAGGCATATTTATATCTAAAAATACTACTGCAGGATTTTGGGATTTTATAATATTAAAGCCATTTTCTCCATCATGAGCAATAGCACAAACATTTAAAAATTCATATTCACTTAATATATATTTTAATTCTTCAGCAGCAGGTATTTCATCTTCAACTATTATGCAACTTATTTTTTTCATGCTTTCACCTCCTTTGGTATTACAAAACTTACAAGTGTTCCTTTATTTTTCATACTTTTTATTTTTAATGTACAGTTTTGCCCATATAATAGTTTTAATCTTTCATTTACATTTTTTAGTCCTATACCACCTGACTTCTTGTAAATTACTTTTAGCTTATCTTCATCCATTCCTATGCCATCATCCTGAATCTCAAAAACTAGGCTATTTTCTAAGGAAGTGGCTTCTATGGTAACTATTCCCCCAGAAGGCTTTGGTAAAATACCATGTTTTATAGAGTTTTCAATAATAGGCTGAAGTATAAAAACTGGTACTTTATAGTTAAGTAATGCGTTAGGAATATCTATGTTTATTTTAAGCCTATCTCCAAATCTTGCATGCTCTATAGAAAGATAAGAATTTAAAAAGTCTAATTCCTCTTTAATTGTAACGAAATCCTCAGTTTTCTTCAATGTTTGCCTAAAGTAATTTGATAGGTCAATGATAAGTTCTCGAGCTTTATTAGGGTTTACTCTGCAAAATGATGAAATTGTATTTAGAGCATTAAATAAAAAGTGAGGGTGGATTTGGGCCCTTAAAGCTTTGTATTCTGCTATACAAGCTTCATGAGCAATTTCATTTAGTTTATATATTTGAAGTTGTGTAGATAAAAGACTACTTAATTGTTTTGCAAACTGTATAAAATAATTATCTATATATTTTTCGGATTTTATTTTTAAGCCTATTACAGCTTCCAACTTATTTTTATGAAAAATTGGAATACAGAAAAAAAGTATTTTTTTATCCTTATTAGATACAGATATTATTTTGTAATCAGGATTATAATAATAAGAATTAAGAGCTTCAGATAGAGAAACCAATGGGAAAATTTTGCCACAATAGTATAGTAATTCTCTATCATTACTTACGAAAACACCTTTAAACTTATTATTATCAAATATTATTTTTGCTACTTTTTCTGCTGTTTCCTTATTAAATCCGTTTTTTAAATAATTTAATGTTTGTTCTGCTATTATTAAGGCTTTTTGAGCTTGCATAGCACCAATACGATTATATTGATCAGAAGCATTATTTATTATATTTATAAATATTACAACTCCTAAGGAATTTATCACTATCATAGGAATAGCAATTATTTTTTCTAATTCCAATGCTTCATTAAAAGGCTTAGAAAAAATTAATATAATAATCATTTGTAATATTTCAGCCACCATTGCAGTTAGACAACCTACTTTAGCATCTAAGTTATTATTTCGTGAATATTTTCGTGCAATTCCACCACATAATCCTTCAATAATTGTTGATAATCCACAGGATAATGCGGTAAATCCCCCCATAGTATATCTTTGAAAGCCTGCTATGGAGCCAACAATCATTCCTACTAATGGTCCTCCAATATATCCAGCGGTTATAGCACCTATTGGACGAGTATTTGCTAATGCATAAGGATTAATGGTATTTAAAGAATTAGAGGAAGAAGGAATTATATTTACTCCGGTATAGGTTCCTATAATGGAGAGGAGGCTAAAGAAAAAGATTATTCTTAATTTATTAAAAAAAGTTGTTGCATTTTTATAAAAAAATCTTTTATATATAGAAGTTTGTCCATATACATAAGCAGACAATGCAATTAAGGACATACTTTCTAATAATTGTATATATATCATAGGTAGGACTCCCCTTAAAATTAATATTATTTCTAATTATACATAAAACCTATAATATTTAAATGGTTTTAAGGGGTAAAATTTGACTATTCGCCTCCTAAAATTTGCATTTCAACCTAAAAAAGTTACATTTTAACAGTAGGATATATGCTAAAATTCTGAATTTTAATATAATTTAATTATAGGATTTCAACTATATAAAAGTTTTAATTCAATTAGGGGGGGTGTGTTATGATATCATTTATTTTTTCTCTAATTTTATTAGTAGTAGGGTATTGTATCTATGGAAAAGTAGTAGAAAGAGCTTTTGGAGTAGATGAAAGTATACAAACACCTGCTATTAGATTACAAGATGGCGTTGATTATGTGCCTATGCCTGAATGGAAAATATTTCTAATACAGTTTTTGAATATTGCAGGCCTTGGTCCAATATTTGGAGCAATTTTAGGTGCAATGTTTGGGCCAGCAGCTTTCTTGTGGATTGTTTTTGGATGTTTATTTGCAGGAGGAGTACATGACTTCTTTTCAGGAATGTTATCAGTTAGACATGATGGAGCAAGTGTGCCAGAAATAGTTGGTAAGTATCTTGGAAATGGTTTTAAACAGTTTATGAGGGTATTTTCAGTTGTATTATTAGTTTTAGTAGGTGTAGTCTTTGTAATGGGACCAGCAGGATTGCTTGCTAGTTTAACGCCAGAATCTTTAGACAAGACCTTTTGGTTATATGTTATATTTGCATACTATATTTTAGCGACATTACTTCCAATAGATAAACTTATTGGTAAGATTTATCCAATATTTGGAGTATCATTACTTATAATGGCTTTAGGAGTGGGTGGAAAACTAATAATAGATGGCTATCCAATACCAGAAGTTATACCAGCAAATCTTTATAATATGCATAGTAATCCAGAAGCTACACCATTATTTCCAGTATTATTTATAACTATTGCCTGTGGTGCTATATCTGGCTTTCATTCAACTCAGTCACCATTAATGGCAAGATGTATAACTAGTGAAAAGCAGGGTAGAAGAATATTTTATGGATCTATGGTGGCAGAAGGAGTAGTGGCTTTAATTTGGGCAGCAGCAGCAATGAGTTTTTTTGCAGGACCACATGGAGTGGATGGAGTAACTAAGTTAAATGATGTTATGGCTGCTAACAAAAATAATGCAGCATGGGCAGTAAGTACTATTTGTAATTCACTGCTTGGAAAGGTTGGAGGAGCTCTTGCTATATTGGGTGTTGTGGCATGTCCCATAACTTCAGGAGATACAGCTTTCAGAAGCGCTAGACTTACTATAGCAGATTCAATTAAGTATAAGCAGGAAAATATTAAAAGTAGATTAATAATAAGCGTACCCCTATTTGTAGTTGGATTTATATTAACTAAGATAGATTTTAATATTATTTGGAGATATTTTGGATGGTCAAATCAAGCATTAGCAACAGTAGTGCTTTGGGCATCAGCCATGTATTTAGTCTGGAACAAAAAGTCTCATTGGATTGCAAGTATACCAGCAACATTTATGACTGCAGTAAGTATAAGCTATATTATTGTTGCGCCAGAAGGATTTAAACTGTCTACAACAGTAGGATATCCAATAGGAATAATAGGAGCAATAGTTATATTAGGAATATTTTTATTTAAAGCAAAACAAAAAATAGAAAGTTTAGGCACGAGTTCTAAAACAGTTTAATTATATTTTTAAGAGCATTCTGTGATGGATGCTCTCACTTTTAATTTTCTGTAGTGTTAATGGAGAAAAAGCATCCTTCACTGTCAATTGTCAACTAAAAAGTGTATGGATACATTTTGACGTATTTATATAATTCTTTATAATAATATTAAAAATTAATAATGTTGTAAAGGAGATAAGTAAAACATTATGGAAAATAGACTAAAAAGTAAAATAACAACATCAGAGATAGTTTATATTGCATTAATGATGGCAGCTACTTGTGCTGTTACTATGACTATAAGAATACCTACATTCATAGGTTATACTCATTTAGGGGATAGTATGGTGTTTTTAGCAGCTATAATTTTAGGAAAAAGAAGGGGTACAATAGCAGCAGCATTAGGAATGTTTTTAGCTGATATACTTGGGGGATATGCAGTATGGGCTCCATTTACATTGGTAATAAAAGGTGTTATGGCATATATTGCAGCTAGTATAGCTTATAGAGATAATTATGATGGTAATAATTTGAAAAATAATATATTTGCATTTATTTGTGCTGGAATTTGGATGATTGGAGCTTATTATGTAGCTAATGCAATAATTACAAGATTTGTTTATGTGCAGGCTGCAAGTTTAGGAGAAAGTTTAGCCATAGCTTTGGGAGAAGTTCCAGGAAATATTATAGAAGTTGTGGTAGGAATTGTAATAGCGCTTCCATTAATAAAAGGACTTAAGAACTATTTTTACAGGAAATAAATAATACTATTAAAAATTTATGAAAAAATCTGTTGCATTTTCAATATATAAGTGCTAGAATTATAAATAATTTAATAAGTGGTTCGGATGAAGGTAATAGGAGAGAGGCGAAAGCCCACCGAAGATGTTAATCTTTCAGGTACCATTATTTATGGGGAGGACTGTTATTGGACGAAACTCTGGAGAGACTCTTAAATGAGCACCGAAGGAGCAAGTTGGGATATCCCAATGAAACTCTCAGGTAAAAGGACAGAGAATAGAACTGTAATCCAGAGGTCTATCATTTTTTGAGAAGACCTCTATTTTATTTGCGTTGTCTCTATTCATCCTCTGTCCAAATTAAAAATAATAGGAGGATGGGAAAATGGAAAAATTAATTCAAATCTTTAACAAAATCGATTCAATAGTATGGGGAGCACCTTTACTAATATTACTTGTAGGTACAGGAATTTATCTAACTGTACGTCTAGGATTTCTTCAAATAACAAAACTTCCATTAGCATTTAAATACCTTTTTTCAAAAGAAGATCAAGACAGCCAAGGAGTAGGAGATGTAACTAGTTTCCAAGCTTTGTGTACTGCACTTGCAGCAACAATTGGTACAGGAAATATTGTAGGTGTAGCTACAGCAATTAAAGCAGGAGGACCTGGAGCTTTATTTTGGATGTGGATGGCAGCATTCTTTGGAATGGCTACTAAATATGCAGAGGGTTTACTTGCGGTAAAGTACAGAGTAACAGATAAAAATGGTCAGATGTCTGGCGGACCTATGTACTATATTGAGAGAGGTTTAGGAAAAAAGTGGTTAGCAAAAATGTTTGCAGTATTTGGAATAGGAGTTGCTTTCTTTGGAATAGGAACTTTTGCTCAAATAAATGCCATATCTGATTCTTTAAAGGATTCTTATGGTGTGCCAGCTATAGCTTCAGGAGTTGTAATAACAGTACTTGTAGCTATGGTTACTTTAGGGGGTATAAACACTATTGCTAAAGTAGCAGAAAAGATAGTTCCATTTATGGCTATATTATATATAACAGCTTCTTTAGTAATTTTAGTATTAAATATTAAATTAGTGCCAGCAGCTATAGGTTTAATTTTAGAAAGTGCTTTTAAACCTAGTGCAGCTATAGGAGGATTTTTAGGTGCCACAGTGAAGCAAGCTATACAAAATGGTGTGGCTAGAGGAGTATTCTCTAATGAATCAGGTTTAGGAAGTGCTCCGATTGCAGCAGCTGCTGCAAAGACTAAATCCTGTGTACGTCAGGGACTTATATCAATGACAGGAACATTTATAGATACAATAGTTATATGTACTATGACAGGAATAACTTTAATACTTACAGGCACTTGGAAATCTGATTTAGTAGGAGCGGCTATGACAAATGCAGCTTTTGTAAATGGAATACCTGTTCCAGTAGTAGGTAAATTTATAATAACTGTTGGTCTTTTATTCTTTGCATTCACTACTATATTGGGATGGAATTACTATGGAGAAAGATGTACAGAATATTTATTTGGAGTTAATGGCATAAAACCTTATAGATATATATTTATTGGAATAGTTGCAATAGGAGGACTTGCTATATTAAAGTTAGATTTAATATGGATAATTGCAGATATAGTAAATGGTCTTATGGCTATACCAAATTTAATAGCTCTTATTGGACTTAGTGGTATTGTAGTAAGTGAAACTAAAAAATATTTTACTAAATTAAAAAATAATGAATGGGTAGAAGATGAACCAGTACAAGAATTAAGGAAGGTAGCATCTAGATAATTAAAAACTAATAATTAAGAATTAATAGATGAAGATGGAATCCACAAGGTGGGTTTCATCTTTTTTTAGAATATATTTGCTTGTTTGCATTTGCAAGCAGCCCATATTTTTATATAAAGAGTAATTTAAAAAAAATATAAATTATCCTGACTTTTTGATTGTGTAAGTTGTTATACATAATGAAAGGTGCTTTTTAATCGATACAAAGGAGGTAAAGTGGTGGACAAAGACTTTTTTTTAATACGAAGAATGAAGCAGGGTGATGAATCTGCGATTAATGATTTTGTAAAGAAGTATTATGATGAAATATATCGGTATTGTTATTATAAATTGTCTGATAAGTGGCAGGCTGAAGATTTTACACAAGATACTTTTATTGGGTTTTTTAAACATTTTAACAGCTATATTCACAAGGGCAAGGCAAAAAACTATCTTTATGTTATTGCAGGAAACTTGTGTAAGAATGAATATAAAAAGCATAAAGAAGTATCCAGCTGGCAAGTGGAAGGGCAAATAGTAGGTACGAAAGAAGAACAGAAAGAAATTACGCTGAAAGTATCAATGCAGCAGGAGATTTCTAGATTGCCAAAGGAGTTCAAAGAAGTGATTATATTACATTATTTTCAAAATCTAAAGATTCAAGAAATTGCGCAAATACTGGATATTAACATTTCGTTAGTAAAATATCGTCTTTCGGAAAGTAAAAAGATGCTTAAAAAGAGCATAGATAAGGAGGATTTTTATGGGTATTCATTTAAATGAGGAAGTTCCAGCTTATGATGAAAAAAAGATGATGCAGACAATTGAGGATGCTAAAAAGGAATATCGAAGACAAATGCTTTTAGAACCTATGAACAGATGGGAGTTTCTATTTCAGCAAATGTTATCTTTGAGTAAAAGTTATTGGGTCACACAACTTATTGTTTTCTTTGCAGCTGCTTTTAGTTTAGGATTTATGAACTTATATGAAGGTATAAGTGAAAATAAAATGAGTTATTGTGCCATCTTTGCACCATTATTAATTATATTTTCAATACCAGAGCTGTGGAAAAATATATCAACTAATACCTATGAAGTAGAAAATACAACGTACTTTGACTTGCGAAAGGTATATTTTTCAAGATTAGTGTTAGTAGGAATGTTGGATTTGATATTAGCAACTATATTGACTGTAATAACAGTCCAGACAAGTGGATTTTCATTATATGAGGCAGTAATCTATTTCTTTGTACCGTTTAATTTTAATTGTTGTATCTGTTTTTCATTGTTATGCAGCAAAAGAAAAATATGTTCAGAACTTATTGCTGTAGGTAGCTGCATAAGTGGAGCTGTTTTTTGGTATCTATTGGTGAAAGATTATCATGTGTATGAATTGCTGCAGATGAAAATATGGTATGCACTTTTGATTCTTTCCTTAGGATATCTTATTTTTGCAGGAAAAAGAATTGTGAAATCAGGAAGATGTTATTTGGAGGTGTGCTAATGCAATTACAAGTAAATAATTTATGTAAGAATTTTAAAGAAAATATGGCTGTTAATCATGTAAGTTTTATATTAGAAAAAGGAGTATATGGCCTGTTAGGAGCTAATGGTGCAGGAAAGACAACTCTTATGAGAATGCTTTGCACGCTAGTTACTCCTACTAGTGGAACCATAGAGTATGATGAAGAAGACATTAAAGTCATGGATGAAAGATATCGAAGAATTATTGGTTATCTGCCACAGGAATTTGGATATTATCCGGAATTCTCTGCAGAGGATTACCTATTATATATAGCTGCATTAAAGGGCTTAAAGCCAATAATCGCAAGAAAACGTGTAAATGAATTATTGGAAATAGTTTCACTAACGAAAGTTAGAAGAAAGAAAATAAAAACTTTTTCTGGTGGAATGAAGAGAAGGCTTGGAATTGCCCAAGCAGTTTTAAATAATCCAGAGATTTTAATATTAGATGAGCCAACGGCAGGACTAGACCCAAAAGAAAGAATTCGATTCCGTGCGCTCATTAGCCACATTGCTAAGGAGCGAATAGTTTTATTATCTACTCATATTGTGTCAGATTTAGAATCCATAGCAAAAGAAATTTTAATTATGAAAGAAGGAAGTATCATTGAACAGGGAGAAGTTGAAAAATTACTGTCTAAAATAAAAGGCAAGGTATGGATTTGTTTAGTAGATTTAAAAGAGGCAGAAGAATTACGTTCAATGTATTTGTTTAGCAATGAAAGGAACTGTGGTGAGAAAGTTGAACTTAGGATCATTTCAGAAACCAAACCATCAGTATCTGCTATACAGATTGATCCTGCTTTGGAGGACTTGTTTATATACTATTTCGGAGAGGTGAATAAAATTGCAGATTTTGAAATATGAAATGAAAAAAATTTTTTGTAAAAAGACTTCAATCATCAGTTTGATAGTATTAGGAATTTATTTAGCAATTATGCTGTTTTTTAGATTAGCCAAAGTAACGTATGTTGATGCAGCTGGAAACCAAATTAGTGGAATTAAAGCAGTTGGGTTACTAAGAAATGAAAAAATGAAATGGAATGGAATTTTAACAGAGGAAACCATTAGAAATGTGATAAAAGAAAATCATGACATCAATTCAGATAGCAGATTTGCTGGTATGAAAGAATCAGATAATAAGCTTTCAAATATAAAGTATTCAAAGGAACAGCAATTTATGGATATACGTGATTTAATTAACGAATCTTATGCAAAAATTCATTTCTATGATTATTACTTAATTGACAGCTTAAGTGTTGATGATGCAGGCAGATTTTATTCAAATCGAGTTAATCAGTTAAAAACATTGTTAGATAGTCAAGAAGCTAACCACCTTACAAAAAACGAGAAAGAATATTTGATGAATTCTGCCAGAGACTTAACTATACCGCTTAAATATTCCTATGCAGATGGTTGGATGAATGCATTAGAATATAGTGCAACAGTAGTTTTTGCTTTGGCATTTGTAATCTGTATTTTAATGGCACCAGTATTTTCCGTAGAATATCAAACAGGAAGTGATACAATTTTGCTCTCTACTGAACATGGAAAGAAAAAAGGAATTATATGCAAGTTAATTGCTGGGCTATTATCCACCTCTCTGGTATATTGGATAACTGTATGTGTAATGTTTGGTTTTATTTTTGTAATATTTGGATTTGAGGGTGGTGATTGCCCAATACAGGCATATTCCGAGGCGTGGAAAAGTTTTTATCATATAACAAACAGACAAGCTTTTTGGATGGTAGTGCTTTTGGGTTATGTAGCTTGCTTATTTATTGGCACTTTGGCTATGTCACTTTCATCTAAAGTAAAAACATCCTTTGCAACAATTATTTTGATAGTTCTAATTATTATGGTACCTTCAACGATTAATCAGTTTGTAATTGAAGGAAGTTTATGGAATAAAATTTTTAACATGTTACCATCTCAGATGCTGTTAGGTTGGAGATTACTTCAGACATTTACACTTTATGATTTTGTAGGAAAGGTAATTACCCCTTATGAGATACTTCCGGTTTTATATGGCATATTTGCTAGTTTATTATTACCTTTTGCTTATAACGCATTTAAAAAACATCAGATAGTGTGATAGATTATTTTCTTATATAATTCCGTTAAACTTCAGTTCATGATGAACTGAAGTTTAATTATTTGAAAATGTAGTTTTTTTACTTTGTTGATGATGACGCAGATGCTGGTAATTGGCCAATACAGTCAATTTCAACTCTCCATTCTCAATTTTTCGTAAGTAATTTAGCGCATTAATTTCACAAAACTAAGAAATAATATAGTTTGGAGCTGTGTTGGAATATATAAATGGGAAATTGGAAACGAACAATAAGCTGTTAGAAAAAATGATTTTATACATCATATACGAACAATGATAAAAAATATAAATAAAATATATTGACGTATTATTTTAAAAATGTTAATATTATATTGTAATAATAATATAAATGTTCGTAATGGTATAAACGTTAATGGAGGTATTGTAATGGAACAGATAAAAGAAAAAAATAATAATAAGAATTCAGGAAATAATGGGAAAAGTTCCTTTTTAGATTCTTTTTTTAAGTTATCTCAAAATAATACAACAGTTAAAACAGAGATAATTGCAGGAATAACAACTTTTATAACAATGGCTTATATAATATTTGTAAATCCAGGAGTATTAATGCAAGCTGGTATGAATGCACAAGGACTTTTAGGAGACGCAGCAGTAAAAGCAGGAATTAATGCATTAAATGATAATGTAGTAGCAGCAGTATTTGCAGCTACATGTATCTCAGCAGCTATAGGAACATTTATCATGGGACTTTATGCTAATATGCCTTTTGCACAAGCTCCAGGTATGGGATTAAATGCATTTTTTACTTTTAGTGTTTGCTTAACATTAGGATATACATGGCAACAAGCTTTAGCAGCAGTATTTATATCAGGAGTATTGTTTATAATAATTACTCTTACTTCATTAAGAGAACAGATAGTTGATGCATTGCCTCAAAATTTAAAACTTGCAATTTCAGGCGGAATAGGTTTATTTATTGCTTTAATCGGATTTAAAAGCGGAAGTATTATAGTATCAAATCCAGCAACTTTAGTAAGCTTTGGTAACTTTATGGATCCTCATGCTATATTAACATTAATAGGTATCACAATTACAGGAATGTTAATGGCAAGAAATGTTAAAGGATCTATATTAATAGGAATTCTTTTAACTACTATAGCAGGTATTCCATTAGGAATAACAAAATTAGTTCCTTTACAAAATCTTGTAAGTGCACCACCTTCACTAGCACCAACTTTTATGCAATTAGATATAAAAGGATTATTAAATATTGGAGGTAGTGGAGCAGTAGGAGCACTATTAAATGTTTTAATGGTGGTAATATCTTTTAGTTTAGTTGATATGTTTGATACAATAGGAACTCTTGTAGGTACAGCACAAAAAGCTAACATGGTAGATGAAAATGGAAGAATGAAGAATATGAATAAAGCCCTTATGGCAGATGCTGTGGCAACTACTGCAGGATCATTACTTGGTACAAGTACTGTAACTACTTATGTAGAATCTACTTCAGGTATATCTCAGGGGGGAAGAACAGGATTAACATCTGTAGTAACAGGAATATTGTTTTTACTAGCAATGTTCTTTACTGGATTAGTTGGTATTGTACCAGCAGAAGCTACAGCTCCGGCACTTATAATAGTAGGTGTGTTAATGATGGGTGCTGTAACAAAAATAAATTTTGATGATTTTACAGAAGCTTTACCAGCTTTCTTTACTATAGCAATTATGCCATTTAGTTATAGTATAGCTAATGGAATAGCATCAGGAATAATATTTTATCCAATAGTAAAATTAGTAACTGGAAGAGGAAAAGAAGTTCATCCAATAGTATATATTTTGGCCACATTGTTCATAATAAGATTTACAATACTACCTAAATAAACTCCTAAAAATTATATAATACAGAAAAATAGGACCTTACTTTTAGTAAGGTCTTATTTTTATCCGATGACTACCAGCTCTAATACTTCCATCTTCTTTAAAATTGGAGTAAAGAGCGGCTATGTCCATAGATAACGCTTTCTAAGCAAAAATTCTGTTTATGAAATACTTAGTTCATTATAAAGCGAACTATTAAAAAATTTAAAATAGCTTCCACATTGTTTTTTTGCATCATACATTGCTTTATCTGCATGTTTTATCAATGTGTCTATATTATTTCCGTCCTTAGGATAAACACTTATACCTATACTAGATGTAAGTAATAATTCTTTACTTCCACATTTAAATGGTACACGAAGACTTTTTAAAATCCTCTCAGCTATTGACGTTACATCATCTAACCCATTTTGTATCTTTAAGAATATTACAAATTCATCTCCCCCAAGTCTAAATACAGTATCATTTTGTCTAATATTATTTTTAAGCCTAGTTGAAAATTCCTTTAAAACAAAATCTCCAACTTCATGACCAAGGCTATCATTTATAATTTTAAAATTATCTATATCTATAAACATAATGGCAAATATATAATTACATTTTTTAGCTAAGGTTAACTCTTCATTAAGTTTTTCAATTAAAAATCTTCTATTAGGAAGAGTAGTAAGAGGATCATGATAAGCCATGAATTTCCAATTAAATTTTATTGGGTTATCTATGCTAGGTATTAATATTTTAGTTTTTTTATGTTCAATATGCTTACTAAAAAATACAGCAAACTCCCCATATTTAGGAGAGAAAGCATTTACTTTAAATTGTATATTTAATTTTGGACAATATGTTTTAAAACTTATTACTTTTCCTTCTAGGGCAACTTCACTAAATATATTAATCCATATATCTAAAACATCAAGATGATTTGTAAAAAATTCTCGTAGACTTTTACCTAAAATTTCATCTTTTTTTATAGAAGTTATGTCTTCAAAACTTTTATTTGCATTTATTAATATAATATCACAGGGCTTTTTGTCTTCATTAAAAATTATCTTATGCAAAGCAAAACCTTCTATAAGAAAGTCTAATATATTATTAAAACTATTTATATCGCCATTAAAGAAACTACCATTTTCTTTTAATGTATCAATTACTATATTAGATGGTATTGTTTCAGTTATATAGCCAAGCATAAACATATCCCCCCGAATAAGTAGATAAAAGTAATTTTATCAAGTTCTATATACATATTTTAGCACTAAATCCATATATTTAAAAGGCAAAACACCTATAATTTGGTTATTAATTTTCCACATTTTATAATAATTGTATGTAAAAGTTGTTTTTAATAAGACTATATATTTTTAAATTAAAATAGGAAACCGTTAACCAACAGTTTCCTAAGTAGTGTTTTTTAATATATTATTATTTAATAGACTAATTAATGTTACCATCTGTGGATATGATGACTTCTTTATAAGGAACAATTATGCCTGATTTTAACATAGCATTTTTTACAGAAGCTACTATACCACCACAGCAAGGTACTTCCATTCTTACAACAGTAATGCTTTTTATATTATTTAACTTAAGTATTTCTGCTAGTTTTTCTTCATAATATTTATTATCATCCAATTTAGGACAACCAATTACTGTGATATGATCTTTTATAAAGTCTCTGTGAAAATTTGCATAGGCATAAGCAGTACAATCAGCAGCCACAAGTAAATCAGCATTATTTAAATATGGGGCTTTTGTATTAATTAAATTTAATTGAACAGGCCATTGTCTTAATTCTGATTCATTATTAGTGGAAACTCTAGTTTCATTTTTAGGTACAGTGGATATTTTTAATGGCGTTCTTTGAATTAATTTAGCTGCTGTGCCAGGACATCCGCAAGGTAAAGGTTTTTCTTCAGTTTTATGTTCTTTCATTTTCTTTTGAACTAATTCTTCATTATAATCCTTAGCTTCTCTTTCTATCATGGATATTGCTCCAGTAGGGCATTCTGGAAGACAATCGCCTAATCCATCACAATACTCATCACTTATAAGCTTTGCTTTACCATTAATCATTTCTATGGCTCCCTCATGGCAAGCATTTGCACATAGTCCACAGCCGTTACATTTGTTTTCATCTATATGAATTATTTTTCTTATCATAGTTAATTCCCTCCTGAAATTTATTATTCATTGAATTTATGTTTTTATTATATTAGAATTACATATATAAATCGGTAACAAAAGTTACCTTTTAAAAGAATATATTTCGATATATAAATATCAACGAAAATAAGTAAGTAGCATTTTATAGGAGGAGATATGAAATGGAATTACAAATGAATAAAGTTATTTCAGCATTAAAAAAGTCTTCAATATTTAAAAATTTAGATGAAGGAAAGATTTTGAAAGTTATAGAAGAAAAAAATTATAGATTAAGTTCTTATAGCAAGGGAGAGGCTATTGCTATTGAAGAGGATTTTTGCAATAGGATTGGAATAGTAGTAGATGGAACAGTAGAGGTTCAAAAGATATTTGCTTCAGGAAAAACAGTAACCATTAATAGATTAGAGCAGGGAGATACTTTTGGAGAAGTTATTTTATTTTCAGATGTAAAAAAGTATCCTGCAACAGTTATCTGCGCAAGTAATGCATACATAATATTTATTACAAAGGAAGAAATGCTTAAGTTGTGTAGTTTAAACATTGAAATTTTAAATAATTTTATGGGACTTTTATCAAATAAAATATTTATGTTAAATAAAAAAGTTAAAACTTTATCTTATCAAAGTATACGACAAAAGTTGAGTAATTATATTTTGGAAGAAAGCAAAAAGCAAAAAAGCTTCACAGTAAAATTTAATATCTCAAGAAAGGAGATGGCAGAGCAATTAGGTATTCCAAGACCTTCTCTTTCTAGAGAAATGATAAGCATGAAAGAAGAAGAAATTATAGATTTTAATAAAAACATAATTAAGATATTAGACGAGGAAGCTTTAGAAACTGAATTGTTATAATTGCATATTATAATTAATGTAAGAAAGCGGGGAAGGGAATGAAGGTTTTAGGAAAGGTGATAATATCTATATTTTCTTTAGGAGTTATATTAACTCTAACATTAGGCGTTAGTATATATAATTTTGGAAAGAACTCTAAGGGAGAAAAATCAGATTGTATTATAGTATTAGGATGTAGTGTTTATGGGGAGAACCCCAGTCCTTTTCTTCAATGGAGAACGGAGGAAGGATATAGATTATTCAAAGAAGGATATGCAGATTTTATCATAGTTTCTGGAGGAAAAGGCCCTGGGGAAAGTATTTCAGAGGCTGAAGCTATGAAAAGATACCTTTTGAAAAAAGGGGTAAAGGAAGAATTTATAATAAAAGAAGATCAATCTAAAACAACTATGGAGAATTTAATTAATTCAAAAAGAATAATGGAGAAGAAAGGTTTTAATAAGTCAATTATAGTATCCAATAAATATCATTTAAAAAGAGCTTCTTTAATGGCTAAAAAGGTAGGTATAGATGCTAGTTTTTCTGGTGTATATGTAAGTGATTATAAATCTCACGAAAGAATGGGATTCATAAGAGAGATACCTGGACTCCTCAAATTTTACATCACAGGAAGATAATATTATATATTGCAAAAAATATATTTTAAAAGAAGGAAAAATTCAGAAAATATAGAATATATAATATAGACAAATTTTATTGGAGGGATAGGTCATGGGGAAACTTTATTATTGTAATGAATGTAAAAGGGTTTTAAAAAGTAATGAGAAATGTGAATATTGTAATGGGGAAGATGTAAAGGAACTACTTTATGGCGCTCCTGTGAATATCATAGGAAGTAAATTAAAAGGAAAGGTTCTCAAAATAAAGGATAATATGGTTAGACTTGTAGTGAGAGACGAGTATAATAGCAAATTTATAAAAGAATATGAAAGTGAAAAATTAAGAAAGGTTTTATAATATATAATGGCTATCTAGATAACTAAGTTATCTAGATAGCCATTTAACATTTTATTTTATAAGTAAAATCTATTTGAAACTAAGAATCACTTGATTCATCTAAATCTTTACCCTTAAAAGGAAGTATTCCCTTTATTATATCATGTGAACCTAAATTAAAAGTCATAGTCTTAACTTCATCGTTTTCTTTATATTCTAAAACTGTTCTTGCAATATCATCATTTTCATAATAGCAGATAATATTATCCACTGGAATTTTATAAGGTCCTAGATATACAAAAAGTTTATCTAATAAATATAGTTGATTATCTTGTATCCATGCAAAGAAATCTCTATATTCAGGTACTTTGCCCTTGCTAATTTTTTTTCTATAGTAGTAATCAGCGGATTTTTGAAAACCCTTAAGATAATTATTTATAAACATCTTTCCTTTTTGTTTAAGAAAATCTAAAAGTCCTGAATTATAGTAAATATTTTGACTTTGTTTTATATTATTTAAAGCATAAAAAAAAGACTTTCTAACCTTTGGTTGCTCACGTAGGCACTGAGATAATGTGATTTTTTTATGGTTAAACAACTTATGAAGATCGAAGTTTTCTAATTCATTTTTGAATAACTTATCTAAATCTTCATTTCCACCAAGATACCATATCATTTTAGCATCGCTAGGTAAAAAACATTCCTCCATTTCTTCTGGATATGTATCTATAATTTGGGATATTTCATTAATTACTTTTTCATCTACTTTTTTATTAAACAAGAACAATAAAATCATCTCCTAAAAGTATATTTTGCTTTTATAAATATATTATATACAATTTTAGCATACTTTAAAAAAATTACGAAGAAATTTTTAAAAACTGTAGGGGGAAATTGCATAATACTTTTATGGAAAGTAGAAATTAGAAAGTTATATTTTCAAATAATTGGCAATCAAGTGAGAAGGTTTAACTGTATATTGAATTTTATTTTGAAATTTATAATAAAAAACATAAAAAATGTGGTATTTTTTATAAAAATAAAGGAAATATACTAATTATGTAGAATAATATAGAGAAAAGTATTGTACAATTGCAAGACAATTGAGAGGGAGGAAGACAAAAATGAAAGTAAAAATGAAACATGACAGTGGAGTAGTCAAGGAGGTGAAGTATGGTTTTTCGTGGACAACATTTTTCTTTGGATTTATAGTGCCTCTTATTAGAGGAGATATTAAGTGGGCATTAATTATGGTTGCCATTAGTATTGCAGTTGGTATTCCAACTGTGGGAATTGGTGGATGTATTTCTGGAATTATTTTTTCATTTATATATAATAAGATTTATATAAAAGAACTTCTTGTAAAAGGATATAAACCAGTAACTGAAGAAGACAAAAGTATATTAGTGGAAAATAACATAATTTCAATATAAAATTTTTCCAAACTGGAAAATAAGTTTGGAATATGTTTTAAAAAGGTATAATATATAAAATAATATTCAAAAAGTATCGGCTTAGGTCGATACTTTTTATTTTTAGTTAAAATATTTATATTTGTGATGTATGTTTTATTATATATAAATATAAAAATGAACTTTATATTAAAAACACGAATGATATTTTATATAAATAAAATTAAATTCAGGCAAATGCGAACAATAAAATAAAATATTTGAATAATATATTGATTAATTCATTTTATTATGATACCATATAGCTATAAAAAGAATATACAATATTATTGGAGGGAATGATATGAAAGTAGCAATAATATTTGGAAGCAAATCAGATAGTGAAGTTATGAAGGGAGCCGCAAAGGCCTTAAAAGAATTTAACATAGAATATGAAGCTTATATATTATCAGCGCATAGAGTACCTGAACAATTAGAAAAAACTTTAACAAAATTAGAAAATGAAAATTGTGAATGTATTATAGCAGGAGCTGGACTTGCAGCTCATTTACCAGGGGTTATCGCATCAAAAACAATCGTTCCAGTTATTGGAGTGCCAATAAATGCAGCTCTAAATGGATTGGACGCTCTTTTCTCAATAGTTCAAATGCCAAAATCAATTCCAGTAGCTACAGTAGGAATAAATAACAGTTACAATGCAGGAATGTTAGCTGTAGAAATACTTTCTATAAAGTATCCAGAAATAAGAAAAAAATTGATTGAATATAGAGAAATTATGAAGAAAAATTTTATTGAAGAAAATGAAAAAGGAGTGGAGTTATAATGGAAAAAAGAGAAATGATTTATGAAGGAAAAGCAAAGAAAGTTTATTCAACAGAGGATAAGGACAGAGTAGTTATATATTATAAAGATGATGCTACAGCATTTAATGGAGTTAAAAAAGGACAAATAGAAGATAAAGGTGTATTAAATAATGCAATCACTTCTAGCTTATTTACATTACTTGAGCAAAAGGGAATAAAAACTCACTTCGAAAAAAAATTAAGTGAAAGAGAACAGTTGTGTAAAAAGGTAGAAATAGTTCCTCTTGAAGTTATAGTAAGAAATATTGCAGCAGGAAGCATGAGCAAAAGATTAGGCGTTGAAGAAGGAATGGAATTAAAAACAACAGTATTTGAAATTTCATATAAAAATGATGACTTAGGAGATCCACTAATCAATGATTATCATGCAGTTGCTATAGGACTTACTACTTTTGAAGAATTAAAGGAAATTTATGCTATGGCTGCAAAAATAAATGATATCCTAAAGAAATTCTTCATAAAAGAAAATATAAAATTAGTAGATTTTAAATTAGAGTTTGGAAGATTTAATGGTGAAATATTACTTGCAGATGAAATATCTCCAGATACCTGTAGATTTTGGGATGCTAAAACTAATGAAAAATTAGATAAAGACAGATTCAGAAGAGATTTAGGAAATGTAAAAGAAGCTTATATTGAAATATTAAATAGGATAAATGAAGGAAAATAGTTATGAAAAAAGATATATTTGATATTGAAGCAGACAAATTTAAAGAAGAGTGCGGAGTTTTTGGAATCTTTTCTGGAGAAAAATCACAGGTAGGAGCAATTACTTATTATGGCTTATATGCATTGCAGCACAGAGGACAGGAAAGTGCAGGTATAGTAGCATCTAATGGAAAAGAACTCATTTGCCATAAAGATATGGGACTCGTAAGTGATGTATTTAACCCTGAAGTGTTAAATAATCTTGACGGTATAGCGGCTATAGGGCATGTTAGATATTCTACTACAGGAAGTAGTGAGAAAAACAATGCTCAGCCAATTGTAGGAAAATATAAACTAGGATCTATAGCTATTGCTCATAATGGAAATTTGATAAATGCTGATGTAATAAGAGAATTATTAGAAGAAGGTGGAGCTATATTCCAAACTTCTATAGATACAGAAGTTATATTAAATCTTATTTCTAGAGGAGCGAAAAAAGGAATAGAAAATGCAGTAGTAGATTCTATTCAAGCTATAAAGGGATCTTATGCTATTGTTATACTTACAGAAGATAAACTTATAGGAGTAAGAGATCCTAACGGAATAAGACCATTATGTATAGGAAAGTTAGGAGATAGTTATATTTTATGTTCAGAAAGTTGTGCTTTAGATACTGTAGGGGCAGAATTCATAAGAGATGTGGCACCTGGAGAAATAGTTATTGTGGATAAAGAAGGAATAAGAAGCATAAACTTTGCAGAAAAAACCAAAACTCAAACTTGCTCATTTGAATATATATACTTTGCAAGACCAGATAGTACTATAGACGAAATAAATGTTTATCAATCTAGAGTTAGAGCAGGGGAACAATTGTATAAGGAGCATCCAGTAGAAGGTGATGTTGTTATCGGAGTACCGGATTCAGGAATACCTGCTGCTATAGGATATTCTAAAGCTTCAGGAATTCCTTATGGAACAGGTTTTATTAAAAATAAATATGTTGGAAGAACGTTTATATCTCCAACCCAAGAGATGAGGGAAAAAGCTCTTTTGGTAAAATTAAATCCACTAAGAGCAAATGTAGAAGGAAAAAGAGTAATAATTATAGATGATTCCATTGTAAGGGGAACTACAAGTAAAAGACTTGTTGAGATTTTAAGAAGAGCAGGAGCTACAGAAATTCATTTTAGAATAGCTTCACCAATAGTAAAATTTCCTTGTTATTTTGGTATAGATACTCCTTATAGAAATGAACTAATTGGATCTAACATGACAGTGGAAGAAATGAAAGATATGATAGGGGCAGATAGCTTAGGATATATAAGTATAGATGGATTATTAAAAGCTTTAGATAAAGATAAGGGATTTTGTTTAGGATGTTTTTGTGGAGAATACCCAATATCTGCGCCAATAGAAGCTCCAAAAGAAAGATTAGAAAAATAGTTTGAAAGGAGTCTATTTATGATTAGTTATAAAGATTCGGGAGTTAATATAGAAGAAGGTTATAAGTCTGTAAAATTAATGAAAGAATATACAAATAAAACTTTAACATCATCAGTATTAAATGGACTAGGAAGCTTTGCAGGAATGTATGAATTAGGACATTATAATAATCCTGTATTAGTATCAGGTACTGACGGCGTGGGAACAAAACTTAAAATTGCTTTTAAAATGAATAAATACGATACTGTTGGAATTGATTGCGTTGCTATGTGCGTAAATGATATTTTATGTCATGGAGCTAAACCGTTATTTTTCCTTGACTATATAGCATGTGGAAAACTTAACGGAGAAATAGCAGCGGAAATAGTAAAGGGAGTAAGTGAAGGATGTATTCAAGCAGGTTCTTCTTTAATAGGTGGAGAAACAGCAGAAATGCCAGGCTTCTATAGCGAAGGAGAGTATGATATAGCAGGCTTTGCTGTAGGAGTAGTAGAGAAGGATAAAATAATTGATGGAAGTAGTATTGAAAATGGAGACAGCTTAATTGGTATTGCATCCTCAGGTGTTCATAGTAATGGATACTCCTTGGTTAGAAAGTTAATACAGGACTTAAGCATAAACATTAATGGGAAAAATATGGGAGAAGTGCTGCTTACTCCAACGAAAATATATGTAAAACCAGTATTAAATTTATTAGAAAAATTTAATATTAAGGGTATGGCTCATATAACTGGGGGCGGTTTTTATGAAAACATACCTAGAATGTTTAAAGATAATTTAAATGCAGTAATAGATAAAAATAGCTTCCCTATGCCAGATATTTTTAAATATATGCAAAGTCAGGGACTAGATGAAAAGGAAATGTTTAATACTTTTAATATGGGTATAGGGTTTGTACTTTGTGTAAACAAGAAAGATGAAGAAGATGTTATAAAAGCATTAATAGAAATGGGAGAAAGAGCTTATAAAATAGGGCATATAGAAAATGGTGAAGGTAAGGTAGTTATTCAATAGATAGTATAAGGGGGACGCACTTAAATGAAAAATATATTTAAAATTGCAGTACTAGTGTCTGGTGGCGGTACCAATCTTCAATCCATTATAGATAGTATTAATTCTGGTTACTTGAATTGCTCTATAGAAATGGTGATAAGTGATAGAAAAGATATTTATGCTCTTCAAAGAGCAAATAATAATAATATAAAAACTTATGTTTTAGAAAAAAACATATATAAAGAAAGCATATCAGATGAAATTCTTAAAATAGTGGAAGGAAAGGTGGATTTAATAGTACTTGCGGGATGGCTTTCACATCTAAAAGGAAACTTAATAGACACATTCCAAAATAGAATTATTAATATTCACCCTTCCTTAATCCCCTCCTTTTCTGGAAAGGGTATGTATGGTATAAAGGTTCATGAGAAAGCTGTAGAATATGGAGTTAAAATATCTGGGTGTACTGTACACATTGTAGATAGTGGTATGGATACAGGACCTATAATACTACAAAGGGCTGTACCAGTTTTAACAGAAGATACAGCAGAATCTTTACAAAAGAGAGTTTTAGTAGAAGAACATGTAGCCTTGCCAGAGGCTATAAAGTATTTTATAGAAAATAAAATAGAGATAATTAATAGAAAAGTTATTATTAATTCCTAAGAAAAAGGAGTTGTTTTGTATGATAAAAAGAGCTTTAATAAGCGTTTATAATAAAGAAGGAATTTTAGATATAAGTAAGTTTTTACAAGATAGAGGTGTAGAAATAATATCTACAGGGGGAACCTATAAGCATTTAAAAGATAATGGAATTAAAGTTAAAGAAATTTCTGAAGTAACAGGTTTTGAAGAAATTTTGGATGGTAGAGTTAAAACACTTCATCCAGTTATTCATGGTGGAATTTTAGCTATTAGAGATAATAAAGAACATATGGATACCATAACTAGCAAAGGTATAGAACCTATAGATATGGTTATTGTAAATCTTTATCCTTTCTTCGAAAAGGTTAAGGAAGATTTATCCTTTGATGAAAAAGTAGAATTTATTGATATTGGTGGACCAACTATGATAAGAGCTGCAGCTAAAAATTTTAAGGATGTTGTAGTTCTAACAGATGTTAATGATTATGATGACATAAAAACACAATTGAAAGATAATGACGAAGTAGATTATAAAACTAGAAAGAAATTAGCAGGTAAGGTATTTAATCTTATGTCTTCCTATGATGCTGCCATAAGTAACTTTTTATTGGAAGAAGATTATCCAGAATACTTGACTTTATCATATAAAAAAATGATGGATTTAAGATATGGCGAAAATCCACATCAAAGTGCAGCTTATTATGTTTCTAATACTGATAAGGCAGCAATGAAGGATTTCACTCAATTAAATGGTAAGGAATTATCCTACAATAATATAAAGGATATGGATATAGCTTGGAAGGTAGTTAATGAGTTTGATGAAATAGCTTGTTGTGGATTAAAACATAATACTCCTTGTGGTGTAGCTATTGGGAATTCAGTTTTAGACTCTTATGTAAAAGCCTACGAATGTGACCCAGTGTCCATATTTGGTGGTATTGTAGCTTTTAATAAAATAGTGGATAAGAAAACAGCAGAAGAATTGGTAAAAATATTTTTAGAAATAGTAATTGCTCCAGATTTTGAAGAGGAAGCTTTAGAAGTATTAAAATCTAAAAAGAATTTAAGAGTTATTAAATGTGATGTAAAACCTGAGAATAAATTTGAAATGGCAAAAGTAGATGGTGGAGTATTACTTCAAGGTTCAGACAATAAGTTAATAGATGAAATAAAAGTTGTAACAGAAAATAAGCCAAGTGAAGAAGAAATGAAAGATCTAATGTTTGGTATGAAAGTAGTAAAATATGTAAAGTCTAATGCCATTGTAGTAGTTAAGGATGGAAAAGCAGTTGGTATTGGTGGAGGCCAGGTAAATAGGATATGGGCAGCGTCACAAGCTTTAGATAGAGGAAAAGAAGGGGTAGTGTTAGCTTCAGATGCTTTCTTCCCATTTAAAGATGTAGTAGAAGAAGCTGCAAAATATAAAATAAAGTCAATAATACAACCAGGTGGCTCCGTTAGAGATGGTGAGTCCATTGAAGAGTGTAATAAACAGGGAATTTCTATGGTGTTTACAGGAATTAGACACTTTAAACACTAGCTTATAAAGTAAAGGGGTGTTATTTTGAAAATATTAATTGTTGGTAATGGCGGTAGAGAACATGCAATAGCTTGGAAAGTAGCACAAAATCCTAAAGTAGAAAAGATATACTGTGCACCAGGAAATGGTGGTACAGCGTTAATGGATAAATGTGAAAATATAGATATAGAACAAATAGATTCTTTAGCGGATTTTGCACAAGAAAATACAGTAGATTTAACAATTGTAGGACCAGAAGTACCTTTAGTAAATGGTATAGTAGATCATTTTAAAAAAAGAGGTCTAAAAATTTTTGGACCAAGTAAAAAGGCTGCAGCTTTAGAAGGAAGTAAGTCTTTTTCAAAAGACTTTATGAAAAAGTATGGAGTAAAAACCGCTGCTTATGAAGTATTCTATGAAAGAGATAAGGCTTTAGAGTATTTAGAAGTATGTAACTATCCAATAGTAATCAAAGCAGATGGTTTGGCGGCAGGTAAGGGAGTAGTTATATGTGAGAATTATTCCCAAGGAGAGGATATCATAATAAAATTTATGGTAGAAGATATGTTTGGGGATGCAGGTAAAAAGGTGGTAATAGAAGAGTTTTTAGTAGGAGTAGAGGCATCTATATTATCTATAACTGACGGAAAAGTCATATTACCATTTATATCCTCAAAGGATCACAAGCAAATTTATGATGAAGATAAAGGACCAAATACAGGAGGAATGGGTGCAATTGCCCCAAATCCATATGTTACTGAAGAAGTTATGAAAGATTTTAATGAAAATATATTGAAGCCAACATTAAAAGGAATAGAAGAAGAAAATTTTGATTATAAAGGAATAATATTCTTCGGTATAATGATAACTAAAAATGGAGCTTATCTATTAGAATATAACGTTAGAATGGGAGATCCAGAAACACAAGCGGTATTACCTTTAATGGACAGTGATTTAGTAGATCTTATAAAAGCTTCCTTAAATAATGAACTTTCTTCTTTTAACTTAAAGTGGAAGAAGGGTAATTCTTGCTGTGTAGTAGCAGTATCAGAAGGATATCCAGGAAAGTATGAAAAAGGTTTTAAAATAAATATGCCTAAGGAAGTCAACTCATTTGTAGCTGGAGGGGTATTTAAGGGAGGAAATCTTTTAACTAACGGTGGAAGAGTTCTATGTACTTATGCCGTAGAGAACAATCTAGAAGATAGTATAAATAAAGCCTATGAAGAGATGGATAAAATAGATTTTCATGGTATGTATTTTAGAAAAGATATTGGAAAACTTAGATATTAGTAAATGGTAAATGTGGAATATGACTATCCTAAAATAGAAATTACTTTCTATTTTAGGATAGTTTTTTTATAAAGATTAAAAATCCATAATATTAACAATTATGATATAATTACATTGTAATAATTTAGGTGATAATATTTAGAAGTATATTGTAAAGTTTATTAAACAATAAGTTAGTATAAGGCAAACCAAAATATAGAAAGGGGAAAGTAAGATTAAGAAAAAATTCTTAGTCTTTTTGTTAATGGGGGGATAAAATGTATAAGATTTTGCTTGTAGAAGATGATGAAAAACTAAAAGAACATATAAAAGAGTATCTTAAAAGATATGATTATGATGTTATAACAGTAGAAGATTATAAAGAAATAGAGAAACAATTTGATGAAATAAATCCTGATTTAGTGCTATTAGATATTAATTTACCATACTACGATGGATTTTATTTTTGTCGTATTTTTAGGAAAAAATCTATAAATCCAATTATTATTATATCTGCAAGAACAGAAGAAGCAGAACAAGTTATGGGTATTGAGCTTGGGGCAGACGATTATATAACAAAACCTTTTAGCCTTCAACTATTATTAGTTAAGGTAAAAGCCTGTTTTAGAAGAAGTGTGGGGGAATATGTTAAAAAGAATAATTCTCATGTAAATGCATTATTTTTAGATGAAAGTAATTATAAATTATTTTACAAAGATAAGGAAATAGAGCTTAGTAAAAATGAATGTAAATTAATAAAAAAATTAATTGAAGAAAAAGATAAAATAGTTTCAAGAGAAGAATTATTAGAAATTTTATGGGATGATACTGTGTTTGTAGATGACAATACTTTAACTGTAAATGTAACAAGAGTAAAAAATAAGTTAAAGGATATAGGTATAGAAGATGCCATTAAAACTAAACGTGGTATAGGATATTTTCTTCAGTCACATCAAATAAAGAATTAGAAATATAGGTGTTAAAATGAATAGAATAATTTTAAATTTTATAAAGGATAAGCTTAATATTACATTGGTTTATTTTATTAATACTTTTCTTATTATATTGTTTTTTTATCTATATATAGATAAATCAATTCCTATACTATATCCTATAGTTCTTTCCACTTCTATTTATATATTGTTTTTTAACTTTGAGTTTTATAGATATTATAAATTTAATTGGAGCATTATGAAAGCAGCAGTAAACGAGAATGTGGATATTTTGGCAAATACAAAAGAACATGAAGAAATAAAAAAAGCAATAAATACAATCAGTAATAGGTATATGAATGGTATAAATAAACTGAAAGAAGAAAGTAAAATAAATAATAGATTTTTTTCACAGTGGGTTCATAATATGAAAACTCCAGTATCAGTAATTGAAATTATTATTGAAAAACTTAAACAAGACATAGAAAGTAATAAAATTAATGAAGATATTAAAAAAGAAACTTTATTTAAGCTAATACAAGAATTAGAAGAAGAAAATAATAAGATTTTAAACGGTTTAGATGGAGTATTAAATATGATAAGATTAGAGAATTTTTCAAGAGACTATATGCCAGAAACCGTAAATTTATATGGTTCTTTAAAAAAGGCTATTAATGATAGAAAAAGTCAGTTTGTATATAATAATATTTTTCCAAAAGTTATTTGTGAGTGTAAGCAGGAAAAGGTTTTAAGTGATAGAAAATGGAATGAGTTTATGTTAGGCCAAATAATTTCTAATGCAATTAAATATAGTAGAGCTTTTAGCGAGGATAAAAGTGAATGCAAATTTGTGTGTTTTAATATTAAAAGATGTGATAAATACACAATTATTACTATAAAAGATGAAGGGATAGGAATACCGAACTATGATATAAATAGAGTTTTTGAGGCATTTTTCACAGGAGAAAACGGAAGAAGATATAAAAATAGTACAGGGATAGGATTATATATTTGTAAAGTTATATGTGAAAAACTAGCACATGATATCACAATTGAAAGTGAATTTGGGAAAGGCACAGAGGTAAAAATAAAATACCTTTCAAAATTGTAAGGTTTAGGTAAGATAAATGCATTTCTTCTTTGATAAGCAGGAAATATAATTAAACTAATGAGTTAATAAAACATCATGGTTAATTGGAGATGATAAGAATGACATTTAGAGATGTAGTAATAAAAAATCTAAAATATAATGCATCAAAATATATAGCATATTTTTTAAGTGGTGTGTTTATTATTATAGTATTGTTTATGCATAGTACAGTTGTGTACAATCCCGAGATTATAAGGCAACTTGAAGGAACTACCCTTTACTCATTAATGAAGGGATCATTCTGTGTTTTAACTATATTTTCATTCTTCTTTATAGGATTTATTAATTCATCTTTTATGAGAGAAAGAAATAAGGAATTTGGGATGTTTTTAACTTTAGGAATGACAAAAAAATATATATGTAAAATTATAATAATTGAAAGTTCAATAATTGTTTTAGTATCAATGATTTTTGGTATAATTTTTGGAATGATTTTCTCACGACTTTTTTTTATGATTGTTATAAAAATAATAGGATTAAATATAGAGTACTCTGTAAGCTCTATATGCTTATTTTTATCTTTATCAATTTTTCTAGGTATCTTTATTGTAATTTGTGTAAAAGCATTATTGTATACAAATAAATTAGAAATTTCTCAGCTTTTAAAAGAGAATAAAAAAAGCGAAAAAATGGGAGCAAATAAGCCTTTATATGCATTTATATGCATTTATAGGACTCATTATAATTATTATTTCTTGTGCATTAATGTATTTAACTATAATAAAAACTATTTTTGAGAGACATGTTGGCATGGTTGGAGTTTTTATGGCAGCTACTTTGGTTGGATTGTATATGTGTATTTCTTATTTTAGTAGTGCACTTCTTTTTATGGCACAAAAGAACAAAAGTAGTTATTTCAAAAATATAATAAATTTAAAAGAAGTTCAATACAGATTTGTAAGTTTTAAAAATATACTCTATATACTTTCATTATGTACGGCGATGTGTATTTACTTTATTGGAGGAAGCTATGCAAATAAGATATTATTTTCTCGCAACATAGATTTTGAGTTTCCTTATGACATAATGTATATAGAAACGGATAAAATAAATAATTTAGAACAAAGTAAGTTTTATGAAATAGTTAATAAAAGTGAAACACCTTTAATTGATAAAAAAGATGCAAATTTTATGCTTATGGATTTAAATATAATTAACGAAAAAGAAAGTTTTTGGAGTAGTGGTATAACAGTTGTTTCTGAGGTGGAAGCCAGTAAGTTGGCGAATAAATATATAAATGTAGAAAAAGGCTATGCATTACAATGTACTTATAAAAAAAGTAGTGAATACTATACAGATAAAAAGCATATAAAACTTAAAAATAGAAAAAATGGAGAAATATATACTTTTAATTATGGAGGAATTAATATTACTGGATTTTTGTTTAATAGAAACGGTTATATTACTAATACTCTAATTGTATTAGATGAAGAGGATTTTAATAATATTTTAACAAAAAGTAATATTAATATAATGGGAAAAGTTCATCTTTTAAAATTTAAAGAAACTGAAAAAACGAATAAGGTTTATGTGGAGCTTTTTAAGGAATTAAAGAAAGTAAATAAAATTTCAGATGAAGATAATGTATGGGATATAAATAAAAAATTTAAAGTAAAAGGAAAAGAAATTGACATTTTGAAACCAATTTCAAAATTAAGACAATATGAAATTGGTAAAGCTGAAAGTGGTTTTTATTTATTTTCTATGCTATTTATTGGTGCGATTTTTTTCATATCAAGTGGAGCTGTATTATATTTTAAAATTCTTTCAGAATCAGGTTATGCAAAGATAAGATATAAAAAACTTTTTAAAATAGGGATAACTGAAAAAGAAATGAAGAATATAATTTCCAAAGAATTGATATATATATTCATTAGTCCTGCTGTAATTGGGGGGATTTTGGGATTTGTGTATATTGCGATACATTCTATTGAATATAAAGATTATACAAGATTATTAATTAATATATTACCAATAATTGCTGCATATTTAATAATTCATACTATTTTTTACTACATTACTAGAAAAAAGTATATTGAAAGGATAGTAAAAGATCAATAGGAAAACATTACCGTAATAATGCAAAAATACTCTGGGATTATATGGGAGGAATAAAATGACAGTTTTAGAAACAAAACAGCTAACTAAAATTTATGGGGGAAAAAATGAAAGTAATATTACTCATGCTTTAAATGGGATAAATATTAAAGTTGAGAGTGGTGAATTTATAGGGATTATGGGCCCTTCTGGAAGTGGTAAAACTACTCTTTTGAATATTCTAGGGGGTATAGACAAGCCTTCTTCAGGAAATATAAAAATTATGGATAAGAATATTGAAGCATTAAGTAAAGACGAACTAGCTACATTTAGAAGAAAAAACTTAGGTTTTATATTTCAAGATTTTAATCTTATGGATAGTTTGACATTAAAGGAAAATGTAATGCTTCCAATGGTATTAGATAAAATCAAGCCTCCGATTATGGAAGAAAAAGCAAAAGAAATTATGGAATTCTTTGAAATCTATGATATTAGAGATAAATATCCTTACAATGTATCTGGTGGGCAAATGCAGAGAACAGCAGCAAGCAGAGCGCTTGTTAATAATCCTGCTGTTGTTTTAGCAGATGAACCAACAGGAAATTTAGATTCAAAATCATCAAATAATGTAATGAGTTGTTTTTGCAAAATGAACGAACAAAGGAATAGTACAATTATAATGGTAACTCATGATACATTTGCAGCAAGTTTTTGCAAGAGAATTATATTTATTAAAGATGGAAGTATTAATATAGAAATTGTGAGAAAAGGGGATAGGCAAAAGTTCTTTAATGAAATACTTGACTGCCAAGCTGTAATTGGAGGTGGAATGACTAACATTTAAAGGTAGTGCAATTTTAAATGTTAGATTTTCATAGTATAAGTCTTATAATATATAAGAAAGTAAAAAGAAATATATGTTAAACTAAGAGTGGCAGTTTAAAGAGTTCAACTACCACTTTTTAATGTTATCATTTAGAAATTTAGTTGGATATTAAATCAATCTTTTGGGCAATGTTTTTTATAATGGAGTCGTTATCTGCATATCCCCAATATCTAACGTGAATTATACCTTTTCCTTTTAATGCAAATGCTTCTTTAAAATCATATTTTTTTTCAAAAATAATTAATTGATCAAAATCCTTACTATCTATTTCTATAAAAGATCCCTCTTTGTATGATATACTACATTTTTTTACTAGATCAGAAATTAGGCCTTTTCCCATAGATGGAAATCTGAGTTGATAAGCCCAAGTCTTAATACTTGGTGAATAATACATTCCACTTTTATACTTTTCCTCTTCATTAGGAAGACTACTATTTTCACTAAAATGATATCGTATAGGTGCAAATAAGCTACAATCATAGTATATATTCATCTCATTGACATTGCTTGGAATATAATAATTGGAAGAATTTTGTTCAATATCTTTTAATCTTATAATAGGTAAATCTGTAGGAGCTTGTGTTAGTGGTATTGTTTTACTTACTGCAAATTGAATAAAAGGAGAAATTATAACCCCAAAAAGAAAAATGATATAAATCATAAAATGTATTTTACCACGGTTTTTCCATGGAGAATTATGATTAATAGGTCTTCCTTCAGAAAGTGTTTTTCGTAAAATTCGTATAGAAATAGCTGCCTTTATCAAGTTATATACTACATAGGAATAAAATATCATTAGAATTGTCTGTTGAATCAGTCTGCCTTCTACTAAATCAAGAATATATACTGAACCTCGTAAATAAAAATAATATATAACCCATATTTCTAAAGTTATTCCCAATACCATAATAAAAGCACTTGCTGTAAATTCCTTATCAAGTTCTTTTAAAGTGTAAGATTGTTCAGCAGGGTCAGTATGAAGTTCAGGTGTATTTAATTCAGCTGGTGATGAAAATACATTAAAGCTGCCATGCCTTGTAACATAGTCCCATCCACTTTCAGAATACATCTCCTTTTGCTTTGATGTAATTGCTTTATCACAAGATACTTCTATTCTGTATCTTATTTGTTTAGGTTCATCCTTAACAAATTTAGCAAACCATCTCCCCATTTTTTTTAGATGTAATCCTTGAGATGACATATATGCAAACCAACTTTCATGTTCACCAATACGCCAATAATCAGTAGGTCTGAGTTTTAGAATTGTTTCATTCATTTTCATCACCTTCTTTTAAGATTATTCCATCTTGGACTAAAGCTAACAACCTATTATACTCATTGTGAAGAGCATCTTTACCATCAGATGTAATTTTATAAGTTTTTCTTCTACCATCATCCTTTGATAGAGAAATTAGTCCATCCTTTTCCATACGTGAAAGAACTCCGTAGAGTGTTCCAGGTCCCATAGTTATTCTTCCATTAGATACTTCTTTAATTGAGTTCATTAGTTGATATCCATGATTTGGATGCATAAGTGCCAATAACACATAGTACATGGCTTCTGTCATAGGCCCGCCATTATATGGCACGACAAACACCTCCATTTATTATGCAACATAGTATTATGCGATGCGATATATCGTGTAACATAATAGTATTCCATAAGATTACAATTGTCAATAAAAATGACACATTATTTTCCAGAAGATATGTATAGTAGTTTTGTTGAATTTAATCTAAGATGAAGATTTATAATATAATGGATAAAGCACAAGTATTAAGCTTTTTTGTTTGTGTTATGAAGTGATAAAACCTATAACAATAGATAATAATGTTTGAATTAAGTACCAATATTTGTTATACTTTTATCATAAACTTTTAAAAGTTTATGATAAAAGTATAGGAGGGATATGATGACTGAAAGGGAGAAATTATTAAATGGGGAATTTTATAATTCAAGAGATAATGAATTATTAACTATTCATAACAAGGCAAAAGTACTGCTTAATAAGTTTAATGGAGAAGTTTTAGAAAAACCAAATAAAGTATTAGAACAATTATTAGGCTGTGTTGGTAATGGTGTTTGGATAGAAAAACCTTTTTTCTGTGATTATGGTGAACATATTTTTATAGGAAAAAATACATTTATCAACTTTAATTGTACTTTTTTAGATTCAAATAAGATTACTATAGGAGAGAACGTCTTAATAGGGCCAGGTACAGGAATTTTTACACCATCACATCCAGTTAACCCAATTGAAAGAATAAATAATAATAATGGAGAAGCGCCTTATAAAACTTATGCTTTACCCATAACCATAGGCAATAATGTTTGGATAGGTGGAAATGTTAGTATATTAGCTGGAGTAACTATAGGAGATAATTGTGTAATTGGAGCAGGAAGTGTAGTTACTAAATCCATACCAAGCAATTCAGTTGCAGTAGGTAATCCATGTAGAATTATAAGGGATACAAGAGAATAAAATATAAGAAAATGGAGAGAAATATGAAGAAGTACAAATGTATAATTTTTGATTTAGATGGAACTATGTTAGATACAGAAAAGATGAACATGGTACCACTACAAAAATTAGTTAAAGAGGAACTAGGACAAGATATTCCTTATGATGATTTGCTAAAGTACAGGGATTATGCAGGTAAGGGAACATTAGAACTATTAGGATTTGAAAATATTGAAGCATCTTATGCTAAGTGGGTAAAATATGTTAATGAATATGAAGAAGGAGCAAAGTTATACGACGGTTTCAATGAAGTTATAGAATCTTTGTACAAAAATGGAATACTATGCGGGATATGTAGTTCGAAAATGAAAGAGCAATATGAAATAGATTTCTTTAAAACAGGTCTACAACATTATATGAGGAGTGTTGTTTTAGCAGAGGATACAGAAAATCATAAACCACATCCAGAACCGTTGCTAAAAGCTATTGAAATATTAAACGTAGAACCAAAGTATTCAATGTATATTGGGGATACTGTTTCAGATTATAAGGCAACAAGAAATGCAGGAATGGATTTTGCTTTAGCAGTATGGGGAGGGGCAGATACTACAGGAATTGAAGCAGATTATTACTTAAATGAACCAAAAGATATTTTAAAGGTGTTGGGAGTATAAATGAATAATAATATAGCAGGAAAACCAAAAACATTAAAGGAAGTAAATAAAACGCTTATACTGCAATGTATAAAGGAAAAACAAACAGCTACAAGAGCAGAAATAACAGAAGCTACTAAAATAAGTCATACAACAGTTAGATCTATTTTAAAAGAACTTTTGAAATGTGAGGATATAGTTATTGTTGGATTAGATAAATCAAGTGGTGGAAGGAGAGCAGAAAGATACAAAATAAATGCTGATAAAACATGTATCATAGCTGCTACAGTTGAAGCGGAAAAATTAACTTATAGAGTAGTAAATGCTGTTGGTGAAATCTTAGAAGATAGAAGTCAAAAATTAAAATCTAAAGAGGATATAGATAGTATATATAATACTTTTAATAGAGTTATAGATAAATATAAAAATATTAAGTGTATAGGAATAAATGTACCAGGGATTGTAACAGAGAGGGGATATGTATCAGGACTAGGTGTTGATGATTGGAAGGAAGTTTACTTAAAAGAAGAATTAATAAGTAAATATAATATTCCTGTTGTATTAGAAAATGATTTGAATTCAGTTGCAGTAGGATATTATAAAAATAATACAGATAGTGGAAGTATAATTTATATTAGTTTTACCAGCTTAGGTGCTGGAGCAGGTATCATTGTAAATGGAAAGCTTTATAAAGGTGCAAATGGATCTGCAGGAGAAGTAGGAGTACTTCCTATCGGCGATACATATCTAAATAATATATTATTAAGAAATTTAGATAATGATGAATATATAAATGCTACTGTAAAAACTATAAAAATAATAGCTAGTTTATTAAACCCTAAGACAATAGTTTTAGGAGGAAATTACTTTAGATATAATCTTGCAATTCCAATAATTAATAGATACAAAAATGAGTTTAATATTAAAACTAATATAATAGTAGATAAAAATGGAAGTGATTATGGTCTATTAGGTATAACTGAAATAGCTTTACAAAAAATAAATAAGCAGGTCAAATTAGTAAATAAATAGTTTAAAGTGTACAAAATGTACAACTTATTTAAATATTTAGTTAGAAATGCCTTTGATAAATCTAATCTTGAACTTGACCGAGATGATTTTTTTCTAAGACAAAAGGCAAGTCATATTGAGGATAATCACTTTTTTCATCCATATTCATATAATACAATATAGATAAAATTTAATATTAATTAGAAATTTGTTTATCAATTAAGTACTTTCAACAACTTATAGTTAAAAGGATGTGTTACTATGTTGGATAATAATGAAACTTGTGATTATCAGCAATTTGTAAAACCATTACAAAAAGTAGTTAGTATTCCAAATCCATTATATAAATCTCTACAAGGCATATACTTTATAGGACAAACTCCATCATTATTTATCAGTAACGGCAGTAATGCATGGGCAGCTCTAGTGAACCCTAGAAATTCTGGCAAAGATCTATTTTTCAATGTATTAACAATTTCCAACTTTTCTTCAAGTATAATAACAGCTGAATTTTGGGTAAATACAAACCCACCAGGAGATCCAGCTATTTCTTCATCCGTATCACCTGCTAATACAGCTTTAGTTCCGCAACCTAGGCCAGATGTTTTATTAGAATATGTACAGTCTACTGAGGGAATGCCATCTGGCGGAGTTAATATATATGACCGAATTGTTCCTCCTAATACTACCTTAGTATCTGAAGAAGATGGAAAAATAATAATACCTTCAGGTGGAAATGCACTAATATTCTTAAAAAGCTCTAGTTCTAGTAGTCAGACTATTAATGCTATTGTAGCTTTTGGTTGGTGGGAAAAGTAAATTTTTACTATGATAAAAAATGATGTTGATAATGTGATATTTTTTAGGGAACCTATTATTTTTGGGTTCCCTAAATTGATATTTTGGAACTCTGTTTATTCTCATGTTAGTATGTAGTAATTCAACATGAATTTATGATACAATTTAGAAGTTAAGTTGTTTATGATATGTAAAGAATATGGGGGACAATAAATATGACATATGAAAATACAATTAAGTATGATAAAGAATTACATAAAAATTTGAAAATTCACTGTGAAAAATGTTTGGGATTTTGCTGTGTGGCATTATATTTTTCTGCTTCTGAGGGTTTTCCAACTGATAAAGATGCGGGAAAACCATGTATAAATTTACAGCCTGATTTTAAATGTGCTGTTCATAAAAATCTTAGGCAGAAGGGACTGAAAGGGTGTACTGCTTATGACTGCTTTGGAGCAGGTCAAAAAGTTGCACAAGTTACATATGGTGGACAGGATTGGATAAAAAACACAGAAACTTCAAAACAAATGTTTGATGTATTTTTGATTATGAGGCAGCTTCATGAAATGTTATGGTATCTAGCAGAAGCATTCAGAATGCAATATGATGAGACTATTCAGGAGAAAATTAGAGATATGATAGATGAAACAGTTAGACTTACTAATTTAGATGCTGATTCTCTAATAAAGCTAGATTTAGTAGTACATAGACATAATGTTAACAAATTACTTTTAAAAACTAGTGAACTTGCACGAGGTAAAGCTCGTGGAGGAAAAAAAGCTACTTTGAAACACAGGAAGACAATTGCTGGAAGATTGAATTTTATTGGAGCAGATCTTAGAAAAGTTAATTTAATAGGAGAAGACTTAAGTGGAGCACTGCTTATAGCAGCAAACCTTAGAGATGTTGATTTAAGTGGAACAGATCTTATTGGAGCTGATTTGAGGGATGCGGATATAAGTGGAGCTAATCTTACAAATAGTATATTTATTACGCAAGTCCAAATTAATGCAGCTAAGGGAAACTCTAATACAAGATTACCAATATCATTAGTTCGCCCTGCGCATTGGGATAAATAATTGATTGGGAATATCCAGAGGGACGTTTCGTGGTTATGTAATTTGGAGTGATTTTAAGAAACTAGGAAGTATCTGTGAGGATATTTCCTAGTTTTTTTATAAAGAATAATTAAAAAGTTACTTCTAGTAGTATAATTAGACAATAAACGTAAGCAAATCAATTCAGACAAATTAAAGCACAATAAGACAGAAATAAAATAGTATCTTCTGATATACTTTTTAGTGGATGCAAGAAATTAGAAAATAGTTAAGGTTATTATAGGAAGGACATATTATATGGGGGATTATTATAAAATTAGGGAAAAAGATATTTATACTGAAATTTTAGGAGAGGATTCGTCTCCAGCATTGTTATTTATTCATGGTGGGCCTGGTGGAATTGGTGTTGCAGATTTTATTCAATATCAAGGGGATAGATTATCAAAAAACTTTAAAGTTATAGCTCCAGAGCAAAGAGGAGTATGGAGATCTCAAGCCATTTTAGATGAAGAACATATTTCACTAGAGGATATTATTGAAGACTTTGAGGAATTAAGAAAAAAATTACATATAAATAAATGGTCACTGCTTAGTCACTCATTTGGTGGGTATCTGGCTGTCCTTTATGCTAATTTATACCCTGATTCTATTGAATATATGATATATGAATGCCCGTCTTTTGATTTTGCACTTTCAGAGCGTTCTATGCTAAATGCAGCAGCCAAGGAATTAATTAAATTAGGAGATTTAACATTGGCAGAAGATTATTTTAAAGTTTTAAGAGAAATTACGGATTACAAAGAGATTAATAGACTTCTTATGAAGGTGTTAAATGAGCTTGGAGCTAACTACAATAACTATATGTGGTTTGGAAATGATAAGCAAATTATTGATAGAATAGCTACGAGTACTAATGATGCTAAGAATTTATGGGATAAATCTACCAACACAAGAATTAAATTATTGAAGGATTGGCGAGTGTATAACGATGTGTTTACTGAATTATCAAACGTAAATAAGCCTTCTTTATTAATTAAAGGTAAATATGATCCAATAACTTGTGAAGTACAAACAGCAGAATTTATGAAACGAGTGCCAGACAAACAAGTGGTTATATTTGATTTTTCCGGCCATTATGTTAGAATCGAGGAACCTGATAAATATTGTGAAGTTATAACAAGTTATATATATAAGAAGATGGAATAAGTCTGATTTACGGTTTTGTAATGATTTTGAAAGGACTTGAGAAAGTTGGAAACAATCACATTGCTTAACAATACAATTGAATACATTGAAAGAAATTTGGATTCAGAACTTAATATAGATGACATATCAAAAGTTGCGTGTTCATCACGATATCATTTTCAGCGTGTTTTTTATGCGTTAACAGGATTTACAGTAACTCAGTATATAAAAAATCGTAGACTTACTCTTGCAGCAGAAGAGTTGGTTACAACAGAAAAAAGAGTACTTGATATAGCACTGAAATATGGTTATGAAAGTCCAGAAGCATTTACTAAAGCTTTTAAAAGACTGCAAGGAATATCACCATCAGCTTTAAAAAAGCTTAATGGAAAAATTAAAGCTTTTCCCAAAATCTCTTTTGAAATATCAATGAAAGGAGAATGTGAAATTATTTATAGAATAGTTGAAAAGGAAGGTTTTAAAGTATTTGGTGCAGAATTTGTAACAACGGTGGTTAATGATGCTGCATATGAGGAGATACCAAGATTTATTAATAAGATTTTTGAAAATGGAACACATGATAGGATAAATGAACTTTTAGAAAATCCCAAAGGCACTTTGTTGAATGGATTTCATTATGGATTTAAAGAAGATGGAACAAGAAAATATATAATGGGGGCTGAATTGCTTGAAGTAGATATATCAGATGAATTTACTATATTAGAGGTGCCAAAACTTACATGGGCAGTATTCGAAGGTAATGGAGATATACCAAATAATTTGATTATACAAGACATATGGAGACGTATATATTCAGAATGGTTTCCTTCTTCCAGATTTGAACAAGTAGAAGGCCCATGTATTGAAAAAAACTTTTGGAATGATAAAAAGCAAAGTGAATATAGATGCGAAGTGTGGATTCCTGTAAAAAGAAAGTAAATTGTGAGGTGATTGATGTAATATGATAAAATTATATAGAAAGAAAAAATAGAAAAGAGTGAGATTATGAAAAATAGAAAGTGGATAATTGGATTATGTATAGGTATTATATTGATTTTTTCAGCAACAATTTTCCTATATCTTAAAGATCAAAATATTAATGATGGAGAGAATTCGGGAAAAGTAATTAAAGTAGCAAATTATGATGGAGATTTGATAAATATAGGTGGGCAATTGATTCAAGCTTATATGGAGCCATTTTTAAAAAAGCCAGATGAGGATAAAGAAAGTGTGAGAAATCTTAGTGTACAAAAAGAAGAACTACTTCAATTTAGCAATGATGAAGTAGTTGTAAAGATAGATTTTAATCTTACTCCTCAAAATAATAAAACCCATAAGAGCTGGGGGAAAATTAAGGATGGAAAACTTCAAGGAAGTTGGATATTAAAAATAAAAATATCAAATGAGAACAATAAGTATACTTATAAAATTATAGATAAAGAAAAATCAAAAAGAGACAATAATAAATCTAAAATTGTAATGGAGGCTAGAAAAAAGGAAAAAAAATTAGCCAAAAGTGATAAAAACTATTATTTAGAGGGACATAATATAAAAGTAACCTATGATGGAGGAAATAGTTGGATTAATGTACCTATTGACGCAAAAGTATTGTTCAGTAGGGGAGAACCATTAGAAAATACTCAGGAGCTTCAAAAAGGAAGTTTTATTATTACAGCAAATAATATAAGCTTTGTATATGGAGGAAGTGAAGGATTTCCTATTACTTTTTTAACATCAAAAGATAAAGGAGTAACTTGGAGAAAAGCAGTAGTTAGTGATGAAACAAGTGGAACTAGACAATTATTTTTAGATTTTACATCAGATAAAAATGGACATGTTGTTGCTACAGGAGATAGAGCAATGTCATCTGAAATGACTTATGTTTATGAAACAAATGATGGTGGAATTAACTGGGGTAAAATAGGAGATACAAGCTCAATAACTCATACTTTAGTAAATGGAGCAGCATTTTCAACAGATAAAATAGGATTTATATGCTACAAATCCTATGAGCAATATCCTAAGATAAGATATACAACTGACAAGGGAAAAAGTTGGAATGATTTAAAACTTCCATTACCTGTTGAGTATAATAATAAATTTACACAAGCGCAAATTCCAAAGTTTGAAGGAAAAAAGGGTGAAATACTAGTTTCGCAAGGGGAAAATAGTGATTTTGGAAAAGGAAAAATGGGAAAGTTCATAACAGAAGATTATGGATTGACTTGGAAATTTGATAGAGTTGTTATAGCAGAATAATTATAATCAATGTGATAAATAAAAATTAATTAATAAATAGCAAAATAATTATTGTTTATACTAAAAAATAATGTAAAAGGTGAGATATATATGCTAAAAAATCACAAAAAAATTAAGATAGTAGTAGGTGTAGTTTTTGTAATGTTAATCCTGTTACTATTATCTATGGAGATAGTAAAGAGGAAAGGATATTACTTAATTTATGATTGGATATATTTTGCTATAGTTTATGGAATTTTATTTTTAGCTATTATGCTATGTAGCAAAAATAAATATTTAAGATGGATAGAATATGTAGTTATATTAGTAATTTTAGGATTTAACACTAAAGCATTATTAGATGCTAGTGAAAACAAAGTGTTTATTTTTAATTCCCACAATTTTAAAAATGAAATAATAATAAAGGAAGTTGTTAATAAAAAGCATGGAAAGGATAGTTCAGTTAAAACTTTTGATTTAAAGAGAAGGTTCTATTTGTTCAGTAAGAGAGTTGATGAATATCCTACAGAAAATTTATACAGAGCTTTTTCATCGGGAAAATATAAAGTAAATTGGATTAGTGAGAATATAGCTACAGTTAATTATTTATATAATAAATATGAAGATATTAAACAACATGTATATACCTTTAATTTTAAAGAACCTATTAGCTATAATTATGTAACAGCTAGCATAACAGGAAAATGGGTAGATAAGGAAAATCCTAATAATACTTTAATTGTTCAAAATAACAAATTTATTTATAAAAAAGGGGAAGAAACTTTTGTGTATGATGGGGCTAATGCAGTACAAAAAGGATATAGAGCAGTAGTTTTTCAAGCGTCAGGTCTAGCTCCTGATTTATCTATTATCCTTAATGAAGGCAGTAAAATAGATAGTAGTTGTTTATTGAATAAGGAAGCTACTATTTTTATAGGACATGTATCATTGAAAGATGAAAAGTATGGTTTATTTAAAAAAGTTGATAGATAAGATTATTATATATAGAAATAGTAGGAATCAACCAAGAGTTGAAACTACTATTTTTTATTTTTTGGATCATTTTTATATTTTTTGGAGTAGATATTGATAATCATTATCAATTATAATTTGGTTAGAGAAAGTCATGCATGAGATTTTAGTTGATGGATTTATTACTTGTTATAACGATATATCAGCAATTTTTTATAGACTAAATGAAAGGTGGAGATATTTATGAGTAAAAATAGAGAAGAATTAATTAAAACAGAACCTAAAAAGTTGATGTTTAAATTGTGTATTCCAGCAATTGTGGGAATGGTAGTAATAGGTTTGTATTCATTTATGGATGGAGTTTTTGCTGGACAACTAATAGGAAAGAATGCTATGGGGGCTGTAGCAGTTGCATATCCAATTACATTTTTGAATAGTGCTATAGCTACTTTGATAGGAATTGGGTCATCTTCTATTTTATCTAGAGCAATAGGTAAGAATGATCAAGAAACAGTAAATAAAATTATGGGGAATTTGGTATCATTAGTTTTGATATTTTCTATTATTATTATGGTAATAGGAATTACATTTGCAAAAGAGATTTTGATTTTAACTGGTGCAAAAGGAGAAATTTTAGATTTAGGGGTAAGGTATCTTCGTATTATTTTCATGGGTTCAGTTTTTGTTAATTTTGCTCAAAGCGCTAACATGGTAATGCGTGGAGAAGGACTTATGAAAAAAGCCATGGCTTTTATGATGATAGGAGCTATTTTGAATATAGTATTAGACCCTATTTTAATAATAGCTTTTGGAGAACATGGTATTGAGGGTGCAGCAGTAGCTACTATAATAGCTCAAGTTATACAAGCTGTTATTACAATGTTTTATTTTATAAGAAAAAGTAAAAATGTTAGATTTCATAAAATACAAATTGAGAAAACTCTTCTTTCAGATATATTTTCAGTGGGAACATCTGCTATGATGATGCAATTGATGAGCATGGTACAACAAACATTAATGTATAGAATGGCAGCAAAATATGGAGGAAATAATCAATTAATATTAATGGGAGCAACATTAAGGATACAAGCACTTTCTTTTATTCCTCTTTGGGGAATGAGCCAAGGACTACAGCCAGTAGTTGGAACAAATTATGGAGCAAAATTATTTTCTAGAGTAAAGAAATGTACAAACACTTTTATATTAGGAGCTACTTGCCTTGCTTGTATATTTTGGATACCTATTGAGCTATTCCCTGAAAGGGTACTATCATTACTAATAACAGATTCTGCAATAGTTAATGAAGGAGTTACTAATTTTAGAATAATGTATAGTCTATTCCCACTAATGGGCATATTCATTATGGGGGTAACATTTTTTCAATCAATAGGTAATGGTAAAAATGCAGGTGTAGTGGTTTTATTAAGACAAATAATTTTATTTGTACCAGCAATTATATTGATTCCTTATGCAGTAGGAATTACAGGAGTATGGTTTGTGAATCCACTATTAGATGGGATAATATTTGTTATAGTAGTATATTTAATGCGTAAAGAGTATAAAAAAATGAATAAAGTAAGTTAGAATAAAAATAGTAGCTTCCACTATCAGTAGAAAGCTACTATTTTTTAATTTATTTATTATCTGTAAAGGTATAGTTTATAACACAAGGTGTACTATTAGTCAAATGGACTTCTTCTATATGATATTGATTTGCTCTAAATAAAAGCAAAGCTAGTTCATCAAGATTGCAATTTAAAGTATTTGCTAAAGGAGATAGTAATGCTTTCTGTTTAGAATCTAAAGGATGAACAATTTTATTTGGAGGCATAGATGAATTTTTATCTTTGTTTGGAGTAGGCTTTAAAAATAAATTATTAGATACTGATATAAGAACATATTTCCCCTTTGGAATCTGCTTAAATTCATAATTTCCATTAGAATCAGTAAATGTAGCAAAACAGTAGTTACTTTTAAACTTATCAAAATCACGGCCATTACTAAATAAATTTATATCGTGTATAGAGATACTATCTTTAGGCAATTCCTTACATATTAAAAGAAGCTTAGCATCAGTGTCAGCTTCATTTTCTGTGTCACTAATTTTATATTTAAGAGTTCCTTTAATAGATATTTCTTTAGTAGGAGAAGGGGATGTTTTTTTTGAATGAATAATGTCATCAGTTGCACTAGTAGTAGTATCAGGTTTACTATTTACTGTGTTAGAAGGCATGTCTACTTTAGTTCTATTTTTGTTTACAAATATGAAAATTAAGCCTAAAAGCACAGCGGCTGTAATAGCGCCTAAAATAAAGAATTTTGAATTATTTCTCATAATTATTATCAAACCTTTCCATAATTTTAAAATATTATCAATATTATAACATGAATTACAATAAGCATGAAATAGGCATATGAATTAATTAAATACTTACTATATTTTAATTTAAATCATATTTGATTCCATAGGAATTTATTAATACAAGTAAAATTTAAACTAGGTGCAACTTTTTATAATTCCTCTCGTAAAAGAAGTGAAAATTATTTGGGAGGAATTTATAATGAAAATTCAAATTGAAAATTTATCTAAATCCTATAAAAGGGTGAAGGCATTAAATAATGTTAATTTTTCCATTGAAAGTCCTTGTCTTGTGGGACTTGTAGGTCCTAATGGAGCTGGTAAGTCTACACTTATGAAGCTTTTAGTAGGTCAGCTTATGCCAACGGAAGGAAGTATTTGTATTGATGGCATGGAATTAAGTAAGAATGAAAATTATTTAAAGGAGAGACTTGGGTATTTACCACAGGATTTCGGATTATATGATAATCTTACGATATATGAATTCTTAGATTATATGGCTGCTGTTAAAGGAATTAAATCAAATGTTAAAGGTAAAATTAATCAGTGTATTAAAAAAACAAATTTAGATGATAAAAAAGATAAAAAAATTAAAACATTATCTGGTGGACAAAAGCAAAGAGCTGGAATTGCCCAAGCATTTTTAAATGATCCTGAACTTTTAATTGTTGATGAGCCAACAGTAGGGCTTGATCCAGAAGAAAGAATTAAATTTCGTAATTTATTTTCGGAAAATGCAAGTGACAAGCTTGTAATTTTATCTACGCATATAATTGAGGATGTTGAAGCTATATGTAATCTTTTAATAGTTATGGACAAGGGAAAAATATTATACTCAGGTTCCCCATCAGAGCTGATTAAAAGGGCTGAAGGACATGTATCAACAATTCATGTAAGGAATGAAGGAGAAAGTGAAATTCAAGGGAACTTTAAGATAACTTCAAGAATTATCACTAGTGATGGAGTAAAATATAAAATAGTTGGAGATGGACTACCTTCCAATGCAGTAAGTACAACTCCTACATTAGAGGATGCATATGTTTATTGTATGCTAAAGGAAGGTGAGTCCTTTGAATAATGCTTTTGGGGTACTAAAAAAGGAAATAAAAGCAATATCTAAAGATAAGCTTGTGATGCCTTCTATAATAATAATATTAGCATTTACTATTTATGGACTTTTAGACACTACAAGTGCAAATGAAATGAGTTTAACAAATTTAAATAGAACCTCTTTAACTATATCTTTACTATGTTCTAATGTAGTAGCGATACCAGCCGCAGCTTTGTTTGCAATAATAACATGTTTTACTTTAAGCAGGGATAAACGTAAAAGAAGTGAATTTATGATACAGAGCACTATGGATTATAATAAGGTGAATTTAATACGTGTTATGGCAGTAATATTTTATGCTTTTATTACTGTTGTATTAATTACTATTGTTTCATTTATAGTTCAAAGTGGATTTTTAAATATAAAATTTCATATATTCACTAATATATTTACTTATACTTTTATAATATTCTTTTCTATGATATTTGCAATACTTTTATGTAGTGGAGTATACTTTATAATCCAAAGTATGGATGTTACTTTTTTAACCTTTGGAGTATGCTTTTTTATTGGAATTAGTTCCTCAAATTATTTATTTAATTGGATTAATTATTCCTACTCTATATATTCAGATTTTGCAGGAATACAACCTATTACAAAGTATATTATATACAGTAGATTATTTCAGTTAATTGGATTTTTATGTATATTTATTATAGGCATTTTATTTAGAAATAGATATGAGCTTTCATTATTTAAGTCTTTTTCTATAAATATAAAATCAATAAAAGTTGTTACAGTATGCATAGTTGTTTTTATAGCATCAATATTAATGTATATAAAGGAGCCTTATACAGATAAAGTAGATGCAGCAGTAAGACATATGGAAAATGACAAGATAAATGAAAGTATAATTCTTAAAGAAGTATATCCTACTTCAGTAATTAATACTAAAAATGAGACAATTTCCTGTGATGTAAAATATGTTTTTAAAAAGGATTATAAAGAGGAATACATTGATTTCAAACGAAACATAGGACTTAATATCAAAAATATATTAGTAAATAAAAAAGAAACATCATTTTTAAACATAGATAAAGAAGATACTGTTACAATACCAGTTCCTAAAGGGGAAGAAGTGATAGTTACTATTAAATATGATGGGAAAATAAAAAATCCAGCTCCATCAGGTTTTGCAGGATATATAAGTGATGATAGTGTCTATCTTTTGGAAAACAGCAACTGGTTATTAAGGCCAATGACTAAAGAGGCAGAAAAAATAAAAATAAAAGGTTCTATTAAAGCACCTAAGAATTTAACTGTAGTCACCGTTGGAAGACTAGAAAATATTAGTGGGGATAATGAATATAAAATTTGGAATTATGAAGGAGAGTTATCAGAGCTTAATGTGGGAATATTTGCATCAAATTACAGAATGGAAAAATTTAAAGCGGGAACTGTGGACGTGGAATTTTATTATAGCCAAAAGCATGAAAACTATATAAAAAATGCAGAAATAGAAAAACAGATAAATAATATTTTAAATTATTATGAAAATACTTTTGGAGAATACGCCTTTAAGAAATATCCATTTAAAATAGTTGAAACATCTCAGTATAAAATAGGAGGACACTCTACAGCTAATGTGGTAACTATTTCAGAATATATGTTTAATAGGGAGAAGAGTCCGTTAAAAGAGGGAAAAAGAGATTATAATATGTTTATATATTATCACGATATAGAAATAATATCCCATGAAATAGCACATCAGTGGTGGGGTGGAGGAGTAAACATTACTGGAGATAAATCATGGATTACAGAAGGACTTGCTAATTATTCAGCTTATAAATATTTAGATAATGAATTTGGTAAAGAAGCATGGTTAACTTCAGTACAAAGTTGGCAAAGGGAAGTAGTTAATAATCCTAATAAAAAATATTTTGAAGAAAAAAATCTCCAGGAGAGAATTCCTAAGGAAACTCAAATGAAGTTAGGACTTTATGATAAAAAAAGAAATGCATACATGAAAGTTCCTTTAGAGCTTATAAGAATTGAAGATGAAGGTAAGTGTGATGTTAAAAAAAATCTAGCGGATTTATATAAAAAATATAAAATGAAATCCCTCACATACGATGAATTCTTAAAAGAAATGAAAATAGAGAAGGGGGAGTTAAACATTGACTAAATTAATTAAATATGAGCTAAAAAGTATTATATTATCAAAAAAATATTTTTATATAAATTTATTATTAATTATAAGTGTATTAAAGGACTTAAATACATTATTAGGTTCTTGGAATTTACATGCAGCAGTTTCTCCGTGGACTTATGCTGATTTTATAGTAAGACAAAATAGCCTTCTTATTACATTTATAGTTCTTTTAGGGTTAAATGTTTTTTCTAATAATGAAAATAGAGTGAAAAATATAATGTTTTCAACTACATTTTCAGAAAAAGGCTATTATTTTTTAAAACAAATAGGTATATTCATATCAATATGTATTTCAATAATTATATTAATAGCTTTAAGTTTTATATGGTATGCATATTATTTAAGATTTTATGATTTTAATAAATTTTTATATCCTACTGTGATACTTGTATTTCCCGCATTACTCTTAATTTTAGGGTTATCTATGAATATTGGAAGGGCAAGTGAAAAACTTCTTAATTTATTTATTCCTATTGTATTTTTAGGGACATCATTAAATTTAAACCTGCCTCAATGGTTAGATATAGCAGGAAATAATACCATTAGATATTTATTGTTTGCAAGTAATGAAGATTTTATTTTACCTTTGGACTTTTTATTTAGTAGAATATTTATGACAGTATTAGGGATGGTTCTTATTATATTTGCATGTAGAAAGAGTAAGGCGTGATAATTTATATGAATGATGAAGAATTAATAATTCGTGTGAGAGAAGGAGACAACCTTGCCTTTGAAGCATTAGTAGATAAATATAGAAATAGTGCTGTGTTGTTTGCCTATGGATATCTTTCAGATTTCCATGTTGCAGAGGAAGTTGTGCAGGATGCCTTTGTAAAGTTGTACCTTTCCATTGATAAATATGATTCTAAAAAGGCATCCTTAAAGACATATCTTTTTACAATAGTTAAAAGGCTTTGCATTGATAACATTAGAAAAAAAAGAGTAGATGTTGTTCCTTTAGAGGATAATATTAATTTATCTAACCGTAATATTCCCGAGGAAATAATAATTTGTAAAGAAGAGTATGAAATTTTATTAAAGAACATGGAAAAACTTAATGACAATTACAAGAAAGCTATTATTTTAAGGGATTATGATAATATGAGCTATGAAGAAATAGCTCATATTATGGATAAAAGCTTATCTAGTATAAAGTCTTATATACATCGTGGGAGAAAGAAACTTTTTAATTTTTTTAGAAAGGAGTGTGGAAAATGAAGTGTAAAGAAGCCATAGAGAAACTTGATATGTATACTATTGAGGAAATAAATAGTTGGAATATAGATGATGATATTAAAAAACACATTTATAAGTGCAGTCACTGCAAAGAGTATATAGAGTTACTTAATAAGACAAAAGTGGTAATTAGTGATTTGAAAGAAAGTCAGCTTAAACAGTATGAAGCAATTAAAATGGATAATAGAGAGTTTAATAATGAAATATGGCAAAAGGTAAGACAAGCTAACAATAGGGAAAAACATTTTACATTTATATGGGTAGAGGTTATAGTAGCTGCTGTGCTTACTATAATTTCATTAATAAAACCACAGCTTTTTTCTAGTGAAATTGTGAAATTTTTTGCAGTAGTTCTTATGATAGTTGGAATGATTTATACAAATTATAAAGAGGTTGAGTTTGATGAGTGATTTTAAAAGTATATTAAAAAAGCCTTTGTACTGGTTGTTTATATGTGTAATGGTTCTTGTTTATACTACAGAGGTTATACCTGCAATAAAGTTATATGGACCAGATGGAATCAATATGAAATTTACTACTGCATGTGAAAAAACAACTATGGACATGGCATACCAAAATACTAAATGGATATATAAAAATGAATGTATTATTTTTAATAAACGATTATTGGGATTTAGTATGAGTTATAAGAAGGTTGATATAGATAAAGATACAAAAGAAAAATTAAAGTATATGTTAGACCAATTTGATAAGGGAAAAATCACATATATAAAGTATAGAGAGGATATTGATAATATATGTAAAAAATTACAAAAACCTAAAGATGGAATTTTTTCATATACGTATAGTTATTTATGTTGTGAAAAACCTTTAAACACCAAAGAAAATTATATAGAGTTTAGAAAAGAAATAGAGTATGTAATGAAAAATATGAGTTTTTCTAAATATACTGCCACAATTTTTGCAGATATTTTAGGTATTACCATTTCAGTATTTCCTATTTTTCTTATAGGATTTTTGTATAAAAAAAGAAGAACTAATTTAGTTTCCTATTATTTTGCTATGTGTTTTAATCTATTTTTATTTTCAATTATTTTAGCAGGGGTTACTTATGGTGCGTCATTAAGAATTGCAAACTTATATGGATGGACAGTAAATATAACAGATTTTTTAAAGCCTTTATTTATATGGATTCTCCCTACAATACTTTATGCAATAGCGGAAATGATGCTTTTAAGTCTCTTTGTGAAAAATGGATATATAACTGTTGCAATTCAATTTGTTTATGCTATTACAGTGATGTCCTTTGATATTAACCTATCCTCTTTTGTAATAAGGTGGAATTATTCGTTATACAGTGGTTATGTAAATGAGTTAAATAGTTATAATTCAATTATATACTATAATAGATTATTATATATGATAATTGCTAGTGTGTTTGTATATATAATTCATAGAATGAATTGTAGTAGAAGCTTGAAGTAACAAAAAGCTGCTGTATCAAAACAAAAAAATAACACAACATATTGATGTAGAAAGTGAGTTAGGGGTAGGTACTAGTATAAACATAAATTTTAATTAATATAATAAAGCCAATGATATTAAATGTACCATTGGCCTATGTTATAATAATGTTAGGACATACGGATTGTGTAACAGACAACAAGTAATTAAATTAAATAAATAATAGGGGTGCAAAAATGTTTAATGAAATAGATAATAAAAAAACATTATTGGATAATAAAAGACCATTTAACAAAGTTGCAATAGATAATTTGAAAAAGTATTTTGATGTTGAGTTAACTTATAATTCTAATGCCATAGAAGGAAACACTTTAACAATTACTGAAACAAAAGTAATTTTAGAAGAAGGATTAACCATTGGTAGAGGTAAAAGTTTAAGAGAACATTTAGAAGTAATAAATCATAAAGAAGCTATAGATTATATAGAAGATATAGTTAACAAAAACATAGATATATCTGAAAGGGTTGTAAGGGACTTACATCATATAATATTAAAAAGTATAGATAATAAAAATGCAGGTGAGTATAGAAAAGTTAATGTATTAATAAGTGGTAGCCAACATAGACCAGTAGAACATTTTTTAGTACAAGAAAAAATGAATGAACTAGTAAATTGGTATAAGGATAATAAAGATAAATTACATCCAATAGAATTGGCAGCAAAATTTCACTTTAAATATGTGTATATTCATCCTTTTATAGATGGAAATGGAAGGACAGCAAGACTTCTAATGAATTTAATATTAATGAGAAGTGGATATCCTATTACGGTTATAAGAACAGAAGAAAGAGATGAGTACATGAAAACTTTAGAAAAAGCCAGCGTAGATGGAAATATAGACGATTTTGTGAAAGTTGTTGCAAATGCAGTCAATAGAAGTTTGGATACATATTTATATATAGCGGGATAAGTATATATTGACAATAAGAAACTGAGCTCCAGAAACCTTACAGGTCTGGGGCTTGTTTATTTTATAGAAAATTATGAAGTTGTTTAAAAAATTTGTGATTGTAACTTTTTTAGGACATTTGCCAATTATAATAAATAAAAAATAAGAGAGGAAATAAGGATATGAAAAAGATTTTAATTGTGGAGGATGATACTCTTTTAAATAAAACATTAGCATATAATCTGAATTCAGATGGCTATATAATTACTTCAGCTTTAAATGCTCGCTCTGCTACTGAGTATTTAAAAAAAGGAGAATTTGATTTAGTTCTGCTGGATATTAATCTTCCTGACGGCAATGGATATGATTTGTGCCGTTTGATTAAATCGGGACATGAAAAAATCGCTGTAATCTTTTTGACTGCCAACGATCAAGAAAGTGATATGATAAAAGGTTATGAAGTTGGAGGTTTTGACTACATTACAAAACCTTTTTCTATTGAAGCTTTACAACGGAAAATCAAAGCTATGTTTGGGTGGATGGAAAATCATAAGCCATTACGAGATATATTTGATGATGGAAAACTAAGAATAGATTTTTCAGATCAGACAGCCAATCTACATGGGAAAATGATTACATTTACTCCAATGGAGTATCGAGCACTTAACATGTTTGCTAAAAATCCACGTCAGGTACTTACCAGAGGACGATTGTTAGAAAAGTTATGGGATGTGGATGGAAAATTTGTAGATGAACATACTTTGACTACTATTATCAGTCGAGTACGAGGTAAAATTGAAGTGGATGGAACACAATATATTAAAACTGTTTATGGTATGGGATATATGTGGACTGGGGGTGAGCAAAAATGAAAGCTAACCGTCCCTCTGTAAAAAATCTTTGTTTGGGGATTGTAGCTGGTATGCTCATTACAATGATACTTTTGATAGTTATATTGTATCTGATAACTGGCAAATTGGTAGTAATTATAGCAGGGCTGTTTTTCATGGTGTGTACTCTTTTATGGCTTATTTTATTTATGTGGCTCTTTGAAAAACAACTAACCATTTTTACTGGTGATTTGTGTAACATATTGGATGATATGATAAATGGAAGTGAAGAACTAGAACAGCCATCAGATGAGGAAACATTGTTTGCTCGCATTAATCACCGTCTTTCCAGGCTTTATGGAATTATGCAGGAGAATCGACGAAAGGTAGATGAGGAAAGGGAGAAACTGCAAGTACTGGTCTCTGATATTTCTCATCAGGTTAAAACACCTATCAGTAATCTGAAAATGATAACGGATACGCTGCTGACAAAGCCTGTTTCCCATATAGAACGGATAGAATTTTTGCATAGTATTCAGGGACAGCTTGATAAGCTTGATTTTCTCATGCAAGCAATAGTAAAGACTTCTCGCTTGGAAATCGGAGTAATCCAACTGGAAAAGAAAAGAGCTCTTCTATATGAAACACTGGCGCTGGCACTTAGTGGTATTGTATATCCGGCAGAGAAGAAATCCATTGATGTGACAGTGAGTTGTTCGGAAGATTTGCAATTTCCACATGACAGTAAATGGACAGCGGAAGCTCTGTTTAATATTTTGGATAATGCTGTTAAGTATACATCTATTGGTGGCATGATCAGTGTAGTTGTGGAAGAATTAGAGATATATGTCAAGGTAAATGTGAATGATACAGGTAAAGGAATTTCGGAAAGTAATCAGGCATCTATTTTTCAGCGTTTCTATCGGGAGGAAGAAGTACACGACGAGCCGGGTATTGGGATTGGACTGTACCTTGCTCGTGAGATCATTACACAACAGGGCGGCTACATCAAAGTGAATTCAGAGGTCGGTAAAGGTTCCAATTTTTCCATTTTTCTTCCTAACAGATAGCAAGGTAGTGATTAGCTATTTTGGGGTATAACAATCACTATTTTTGAATTGTTCTAAGAGTGTAATATTTCAGTTGAGAATTTGGGGGTATTTTCCATTTGCTAGGACATTTCTGCAACCTTTCAGTTTTATAATGAATTTATCAATTTGAAAGGATGATTTTTATATGAGTATTTTACAAACAAAGGATTTAAAAAAATATTATGGCACAAAAACCAATATCACCCGAGCTCTTGATGGTGTGAATTTTTCTGTGGAGCAAGGGGAATTTGTGGCAGTTGTTGGTACTTCGGGTAGTGGAAAGTCTACTTTGCTCAACATGATTGGAGGGTTGGACTTGCCTACTTCTGGTAGTGTAATAGTTCGTGGCAAAGAACTGGCGAAAATGAATAATGAACAACTTAGCATTTTCCGACGTCGTAACATTGGATTCATATTCCAAAATTATAATCTTGTTCCTATTCTGAATGTATATGAAAATATTGTACTACCTGTAGAGCTAGATGGTGGCACGGCAGATCAGAAATTTATGAAGGATGTGGTAAAAATGTTAGGTATGGAAGATAAACTAAAAAATATGGCCAATAATCTTTCAGGTGGTCAGCAGCAACGGGTTGCTATTGCCCGTGCATTGATCACAAAACCAGCCATTATCCTTGCAGATGAACCAACTGGAAATTTGGACAGCAAAACTAGTGCGGATGTACTGGGATTGTTACAGCGTACAAACAGAGAGTACAATCAGACTATCGTAATGATTACCCATAACACTGAGATTGCCCAGCTTACGGATCGTATTGTACGGATTGAAGATGGTAAAATCGTAGGTTAAGGAGGTGGTACGTTATGATATGGCCATTTGAAAATGACACAAGTAAAATTATAAAGAAGTTAGCAGTTGCAGACTTAAAAGCACATAAATTAAAAACTTTTTTATCTGGTGTGATTATTCTGATTGCTACTTGTCTTATGGCTATTGTATTTATGTTTTTGCTCAATGACGCAATGGAGCAGGTACACAGTTCAACATACCATGCCATGTATCGTACTGTTGATAATGATACAATAGAGAAAATTGAAAATAACACTAATTTTTCAAAAGTTGGTATTTACAAATATTTTGGTGGTATTGTAGATAAGGAAGGACGAACAGATATTGCATATATGGACACAAACACAATGGAATTTTTAGGATACAATTTAGTAGAGGGTAATATGCCTACAGCTGAAAATGAAATTCTTATATCTGCTGCATATTTACACAATCATAATTTGCCAACATCTATTGGAAGTAGTATACGATTTTCTTATACAGATACATTTACTAATAAGAAAGTGGACAAAGTATTTACTTTATCAGGCATTATTGAAAATAAAGCTCAGGAAAGTACAAAGCAATTTTATATTATTACATCCAATATTTATCGTAAGCAAACTATATTACAGATTGGAAATGTTGTTAGCTCTAAATTTAATAGTCAAAGGCCAGATGGTTTGGATATTCTTGTAAGGTTGAATAAAGAAAATACAAAATTGGATAAAAATTCACAAAAAGATTTATTAAGATCATTTGGAAATGATTTGGGTATAAAAAGCTATAATATTGTTCTAAATAATATGTATATTGAGGGCATTGTATTAGAACCAACTCAACTTATTATATTAGTCTTTTTTGCTTTACTTATAATGTTTGCAAGTAGCTTTGTAATTTATAGTATTTTCTATATCTCTATTGTAAATTCTATACAAATGTATGCACAAATGTTGTCTCTTGGAACAACACCAAGGCAATTAAAAATGTTTTTGAAAATGCAGGGTCATATTCTTATGTGTTGTTTTATTCCTATTGGTATGATTGTTTCATTAGTTATAACTACATTATTTTCATCAACAAAGTGGATTTTATATGATGTTTTAATTCTTTTTGCAGTAGGTATACTGATTGTTATTGTGATTAAGCTATCTTTAAAAAAACCAGCGAAAATTCTTGCATCTATATCGCCAATTGAAGCTATGAAATATACCAATCCTTCAAATATGAAAAATAGAAAAGAGTTGGGGCATATTACTCCTACGAATTTAGCAAAAAATAGTTTGTATTTTCATAGAAAAAAGAATCATATGTCTGTAATTTCCCTCAGTATTAGTGGAACATTAATTATTGCTATGACTATTTTAATAGGTTCAACTGATCTAAAAACAATGATGTTGCAATATTATCCGTTGAGGGAAGATTTTATGGTGAGCATACGGATGGATAATTTTTATCAAAGATTTTCACAAATTTCGCAAAACAATCCTTTTACAGATGATTTTATTGAAAAAATTAATTCTATTGTAGGAGTAAAGAAAGTTATTAAAAACCAATGTGTTGTTGGTATAATGAGTGAACCTAAATTTTTAGACTTAGACGGCAAAACATTGAATCAAAGTATTGGTAGTATCTCCCCTGAGCTGATTGAAAATGCGATGGAATTAGTATCAGGTAGTATTAGCATTGATGATTTAGGTGATGACGGTATTATAATTAATCAGTTCCGTATCAGCCAAAGCTCTTATGATTACGGAAAAATTAAAGTTGGTGATATAATTAAATTTCAAATTGTAAGTGGTGATAGTTTTATAGCAAAAGAATTTAGGGTAGTTGGTATTGCGTATTTTTCTGCAACCAAACTGTTTTATACTTCTCCCAAGATCATAGAAACCTTAACTCCTTATAATGGAACCACACACATTTCAGTATTTTGTGATCCTGAAAGCCATGATATGGTGCAATCAGAATTAGAGAATATTATAAGCAAAAATTCAGATCTAACTTTAAAAGTATATGATGAGGAGTATTCTGTTGTTAAAAATTGGATGAACGCAATGATGTGGAGCATTTATGGAATATGTCTATTCGTTGTATTTTTTGGAATTCTAAATATGCTCAATATACTTATTAACAGTGCAATTATTCGCAAACGTGAATTTGCTCTCTTGCAAGCAGTTGGTATGACCGAAAAGCAATTACGCCAAATGCTTTATAGAGAGGGCATGAGCATAAGTGGAAAATCTGTTATCGTTTCATCAATATTAGGCCTTATTATTGGTAAAGGATTGTGCTATTTGGCACGTGAGGTAATGGCTCTAAAATTTATTGAGTTTCATTTTATACTTTGGCCGCTTATACTGTTTGCTGTACTGCTAATTGGGTTGCAGATGTTGGTTAGTAAATTCATCTGCAAAGCTATGAAAAAGAATACACTAACCGAAAGGTTAAGGACAGAATGATTTTTTGTTGATTATATGAAAACTATAGACTAATCCATTTATTTCAGATAGGGTGATAACTTTAGTGGGAGTCAGTAATATGGTCTTATAGGATATGTTGGATTTTAAAAATTTAACATATAGAATAAATTTATCACATATAGTTTATATGGATATTTAAATTAAAATAACTAAAAATATCTGTACCATATCGAATATTAGTATTGATTTATATGTTAAAGTTGGTATATAATCAAAAGTGTAAATGATATGGAAATTTCTATTAGATAAGGAGTGTAGTGAATGAAGCTTGTTTATAAAGGTAAAACAAAGGATGTATTTGAATTAGAGGACGGAAATTATTTGCTTAAATTTAAGGATGATGTAACAGGAGAAAATGGAGTTTTTGATCCAGGCGCCAATACTGTTGGATTAACTATAGAAGGAGTAGGTAAGGCAGGTCTTAGATTAACTAAGTTATTCTTTGAAAGACTAAAAGAAGAAGAAATACCTATACATTATATAAAAGCAAATATAGAAGAAGGTACAATGAAGGTAAAACCAGCTACATTGTTTGGAAATGGTCTTGAGGTAATTTGTCGCTATAGAGCAGTAGGAAGCTTTATGCGTCGCTATGGTATGTATGCAAAAGAAGGACAAGAATTAGATGCTTTTGTAGAAGTTACGCTTAAAGATGATGCTCGTCAAGACCCACCAATTACTGAAGACGCTTTAAGCATGTTAGGAATACTTTCTTTGCATGAATATGAAGTATTAAAAAGTCTTACTAAAAAGATATGTGGCATAGTAAAAGATGAATTATTGAAAAAAGATATAGAATTATACGATATAAAACTTGAGTTTGGAAGAGTAGGACATGATAAGCATATTGCTTTAATAGACGAAATTTCAGGGGGAAATATGAGAGCATATAAGAATGGGGAATATATAGAACCATTACAGTTAGAAAAATTAATGCTTGAATAGTAAAATAGCACCCATAGAGGTGCTATTTTACTATTCTTCCCAGTTCCATAGCTGTACATCACCAACATTAATTCCTTTAATCCATTGTTCTTGTTTTAGTTTTAGTATTTCTTTCGATGGGCCAGTTATCACCATGCCATATATTTTAACTCCATTTGAGTTTATATAATCTATTCCTTTTTGTAAATCTAATTTAGGAATTGAAGATACTTTACTAGTGATTTTATTATACTCATTCAAGAAATCTAAAGTTTTTATAAAGTTTTCATTACGCAATTTACCACTTCCATAAGAGTCAACATTAGGTGAAGATTTGCTTTCAGATACGATTTTACTAAATAATATACCCTTTTTTTCTCTTTTAGTGGTTAAAGTCATATCATCACTATGCCAAATAGGGATATATGGGAAACCTATAGGCTCATCTATAAAATCTGTATTTTCAAATCCTGTATCTACTGCAAACCAGACAGATGTTACTTGTTTGTGTTCAAATTTTTTTAGTATCTCATCAGTTTCATAAAATTTATCAAAGGAAATATAAGCTTCTGCAACAGTACCTTCACGAAGTTTCTCGAGCTTTTTCCAGTCTTTAACCATGGCATCATTTTTTGATGACTTAGGATAGGAAAAAAACAATGAATGATTCTGATTTTGAAACCACTTTTTTTCTGGATATCCTATTTTCACAAGAAAAAAATTTATATCCATTTCTCCAGTTCTGATTTCATCTGATCCTACAAGTTTTTTTAACTCTCCAGTCATTGTGGCTGTGAAAAATGAACCTACACTTGTACCACCTGATCCAAATCTTACATTTGGCTCTGTTATAGCTATAGTAGATTGAATCACATCTCTGTATATTTCCATACGATTTGGGTCTCTGCTGCTATAAAATATTGAGGTAATAATTCCGGATATAGCTGCTTTTTTGTGGTTAAAACATGTTTTATTACTGTTATTTTTATCATCTATATTTAGTTGTTCGTCTAAAAATTCTTGATAGTCCTCAAGTTTTTCAAGTTCTATCTCAATTGATTTCTTTTCATCACCAGATAGATTACCTTCTGTATAATCCTTAAGCTTTTCTTGCATTATATCTTCTGCAATATATTCATTATGGTATAGAGATAGGAGATAACGGTATACGTCTACCATAAATGATTGATATATATGATTTAGTGTATTTTTGTTCACTTACCATACCTCCTTCAATGTAATAACGTATGTAACTGGAAAATGTTACAGAAAAATAATAAATTTTACAAATAATAAAAATTGCCCCTATAATAAACAATATACTATTTTCTTTGATTTTCCGTAAAGTTAAATCTTATACAATTGCTTACGAGCTAAGAAATAGTTCTTTTGTTATGTTAATAGGATTAGATAGCATCAATTAAAAAAATTAAATTAAGGGGTGAAGAGAAATAAAAAAAGTTCGATAAGTGTATAGTGAAAAATTAATCCAATATTAGAATTACATGTTTAGGGAGGAAAAATAGTGTTAAAAAAGTTTTTATCAAGTATTTCAATTTGTGTGGCAATGTGTTTATTATTAACTTCTTGTGGTTCAGCTGGGAAATCAAAAGCTGTTAATTCACAAGAGGATACAGAAAAATATAATAACTATGTTACACTAAGCAATTATATGACTGGATGGTTAGATACTGCATTAGCTACTTATTTTAATAAGTTCGGAATTGAAAATGAAATTATAATAAAAGAAGGTTTTGATGGATTTAATGGAGCACCTATTTTAGATGCGCAGAAAGATGATTTAGATAAAGCATTAGAATACGCTTCAAAAAAGCCTTCATATGGACAAACTGATACTAATATAAAAGCATTACATCCAAAAATGAAGGAATTAATGAATACTTTGGGTGAAATAGAGAATTACTACAAATCAAAAGGTTTTGTAGACGATAAGTTTGCTAAAGGTAAAGAATTACATAAAAAAGTATGTGCTCAGTATAAAGAATATGATGCTTTAGCAGAAAAGTTTTTTACTAGTTTTGATACTATAACTGAACAAAAGAAAAAGGAAGATTTAGATAAGCTAAAGAAAAATGACATGATGATAAGATACTATGCAATGAGTATTTTAAATAGGGCACAGGATATAGAAATGTCTTTTTATAAGGCAAAAGTTACTGATGATAATATTTTAGATTATGATGTTAATAAATATAAAGAAAAATATGATTTGTTGACAGAAGATATAAATAAATTTATAGAATATTCCAAAGATGACGCGAGAAGGAAAAAAGAGAAAATTGTTATTATACCAACCTTTAGTAGTGATGTAAAAAGAATAAAAGTTGCTGCTACAGATATTATGGAAGTTTTAAAAACAAAAGATACCACTATAAACAGTAACACAAAAGGAAAGGTTACAACAGGTGGGAAAAATGCTCTTTTACATGAATTTAGCAGAGTAGTATCCCAAATGGTTGATTCTTATAATAATATGATTAACATGAAAGCAGTAGATTAAGGTGATGTTATGTTTAGAAAAATTGCTTTAGCTATAATAATGTGTATAGTTGTATCTACTATTGCTACTTCTTGTGAATATAGAGAAAAAAAATTAACTATAAAAGATAAAGCAATACCAAAAGAAACAGGGGAAAGTTACAATAAGAAGTATGAAGCATATGCAACTTTAGATACATTTATTACAGGAAATCTACAGGAATCTTTAGATTATTATTTTTCAAAGTTTGGAGATACAGAAGAATTTAAGGTAGACAAAAATGATAATCTTTATAATGGTATCCTTTTAGAATTTAACAAGAAGGAATTAGAAGAAGGCTTCAGTTATTATTCAACAGAACCACATTTTGAAAAAGTTGATAATGCTCTTAAGGAACTTCACCCTGCATTTAAAGAATTAATACAAGCTTTAAGTGATGCAGATACATACTATAAACTAAAATCTTATGTAGATGATGATTTTGTTAAGGGAAAAGAACTACATAAAAAGATATATTCAAAGTATATTAAAGTTAAGCCTTTGAATAAAAAGTTTAGTTCTGATTTTGGAGATTTTTTCAGAGAAGATAGTAAGAAAAAGTTAGAAGAATTTAAGAAAAATGATTTTATGATAAAATATTATGCCTTAAGTTCTTTATTAAAAGCTAAGGATTTAGAAAGCGAACTTCAAAGGCAAAAGGTTACTAAAAATAATATGGCTAGTTTAGATGTTAGTAAATATAAAGAAAAGTATAACCTGTTAGTTGCAGACATGAATAAATTTTTAGAGTACTCCAAGGACTCTAATAGAATAAAAAAGGAAAAGATTGATCCAGCTTTTCCATATAAAATAATGGATGTTAAAGCTGCAGCTACAGATATTTTAACAAAAGCTCAAGGAAATAATTCATATAAAAATTCTGGCTATAGCAGAAATGGAGAAGGAACTACAGAATATCTTTCAAATAAGATAAAAGAAGCTATTTTAGAGTATGTTAAAATGAAATAAAAGCATAGCACAATTTAGGGGGACAACAATAATAATGTTGTCCCCTTATCTTAGCAAGTTTACTTTATCTAGGATAATTAAACTACCTTTACTATTCATAAAAAAAATTCTATGTTATAATATTAAGCTAAAGGGATATAATTTATTAGAAAATATTTGAAAATAATATTAAACTAAGGTAAAATATTAATGATTTATCATACTAAAGCAACGGAGGGATATATATGAGTAAGGATATTGTAAAACCATCAATACTACCAGGTTTTATGGAATTACTTCCAGCAGACCAATTAGTTTTTAATAAAATGATGGATACTATAAGACATAATTATGAAAAATTTGGATTTATACCACTAGATACTCCAGCTATAGAAAAATCAGAAATACTTTTAGCAAAGGGTGGCGGAGAAACTGAAAAACAGATATACAGATTTATGAAGGGAGACACAGATCTTTCTTTAAGATTTGATTTGACAGTACCTCTAGCAAGATATGTATCTCAGCACTTTTCAGATTTAACTTTCCCATTTAGAAGATACCATATTGCTAAAGTTTACAGAGGAGAAAGAAATCAAAAAGGACGTTTTAGAGAATTTTATCAGTGTGATATAGATATCATAGGAAATGGAAAGTTAAGCATTATAAATGATGCTGAAATTCCAACTGTTATCTATAATACTTTTAAGGATCTTGGATTTGAGTCCTTTACAATTCATATAAATAATAGAAAAGTTCTAAATGGATTCTTTGAATCTTTAAATGTTACAAATAAAGTAGACATTTTAAGAACTATAGATAAATTAGATAAAATAGGCAGAGAAGCTGTAATTGAAGAGCTTAAAAATTTAGGACTTGAGGATTCAGTAGTAGAAAGAATAATGGAATTCATTAATATAAAGGGTGAAAATGATTCAATACTAGCTTCTTTAAAAAATTTAGGAATAGAGAATGAAACATTCAAAGAAGGATTAGAAGAACTTACTCAGGTTGTTAGTTATATAAGATGTTTCAATGTTCCAGAAAAGAATTTCAATATAGATTTAACTATAGCGAGAGGATTAGATTATTACACAGGAACAGTATATGAAACTATTTTAGATGATTATCCAAAGATAGGAAGTGTATGTTCTGGTGGAAGATATGATAATCTTGCAGAATACTATACTGAACAAAAGTTACCTGGAGTAGGTATATCTATTGGATTAACTAGATTATTTTATCAGTTAAGAGAAGCAAAAATCATAGGAGAAAATGCATCTTCAACTCTTTCACAAGTATTAGTAATTCCTATGGATAACCTTATAGAAGAGTCAATTAAAGTTGCTAGTAAACTTAGAGAAAATGGAATAATTGCAGAAATGTATTCAGAGGATGCTAAAGTTGGTAAGAAATTTGGATATGCAGATAAATTAAATATTCCTTTTGTTATGTTAATAGGACCTGATGAAGTAAGGGATAATAAAGTAACACTTAAAAACATGCATACTGGAAATCAGGAAACTATGACTATAGAAGAAGCAATAGTACTGATAAATAATAAATAGTCAAATGATTTTAACTGTATAAAAATTATTATATAAACTAAAAGAAATTCCTTTAAAGGAATTTCTTTTAGTTTATGGTTTCTAATTTTCAATTATTAATTCCTAATGATTAATCTTTAATTGTGTTTTCCATCATATCTAGCAATTCATTAAATCTTTTAATAGTATCTTCCATAGGAGTTGAAGTGCTCATGTCTACTCCAGCCTTCTTTAGGATATTAATAGGATAATCACTGCCGCCACTCTTTAGAAAAGCTATATATTTTTCTAAAGCATTTTCTTCTTTAGCTAAAATTTTCTTAGCAAATGAATTTGCAGCAGCATAGCCTGTAGCATACTGATATACATAAAAATCAGAATAGAAGTGAGGAATTCTAGACCATTCCATATCTATTTCACTATCTACTACCATTTCCTCACCAAAATATTTAACATTTAATTCATGCCATATATTGCATAGATCTTCACTAGTTAAAGCATTACCAGCTTCTAATTTTTCATGAGTTAGTTTTTCAAACTCTGCAAACATTACCTGCCTAAATACTGTAGTTCTTATTTGTTCTAATTGTTGATTTATAAAATATAGTTTCATATTTTTATCTTTTTCATTATTTATTAAGTGATTTAATAAAAGACATTCGTTAGTAGTAGAAGCAACTTCAGCACAGAATAAAGTATAATTTGAATACACATAAGGTTGATTTTTCTTTGAATAATAAGTGTGTATAGAGTGACCCATTTCATGAGCAAGTGTGGATACATCATTTAATTTATAGTTATAGTTTAATAATACATAAGGCATAGTATCATATGAACCAGAAGAGTATGCTCCCCCTCTTTTACCTTTATTTTCATAAATATCAATCCAGCCTTCTTTTATACCCTCGTTAAATATATTTAGGTACTCGCTTCCAAGAGGATTTAGACCTTCTTCCACTATTTTAATAGCTTTTTCAAATTCTATATGCACATTAGGAGTATCGATTATTGGAACATATAAATCATACATGTGTATGTCATCTAATTTTAATAATTTCTTTTTGATTTTTACATATCTGTGCAAAGAAGATAAATTATTATTTATGGTTTCTACGGTTTTATTATAAACTTCTACAGGAATATCATTAGGCTTTAAGGAACTTTCTAATGATGAATTATATTTTCTCATTTTCGAATTAAATATAAAACCCTTTATAGAAGAAGTAAGTGAAGTTGCAAAGGTATTTTTGTATTTTTCATAAGTACTAAAAAGAGCTTTAAAAGCTTCCTTTCTAACTTTTCTATTTTTAGAAGAAATATAAACAGAATAATTTTTATCTGTGAGTTCTACTTCTTTTTTATGCTCATCTTTAATTTTAGGAAAAGTGATATCTGCATTAGACAACATGCTATATATGTTTCCAGGGGCTTCTAGACATTCAGAGACAGAAGCCATAATATTCTCTTCATTTTTACTTAGAGTATGAGGTTTAGATTTTAAAATATCCTTTATTAAAGTTTTATATATTTTTAATTCAGGAAGTTCATCTAATTCCTTTAAAAGAGTATCTTCAGGAATTGAAAGTATTTCTGGGGTAAAAAAAGCCATTTTTGATAACATCTCCGTGAAAAAACTATCTATCTTAGACTTTAAGCTTTGAAAAGTTGTATTTGTAGTGTCTTCATCAGATCTACAATGGGCATAAACAGATAATTTTTCTCCAAGTCTTAAGATTTCTTCTTCCAATTTTAAATAGGATAATAAATCTTTAGCACTATTAAGTTTTCCTTCAAATTTAGATATTTCAGGAGTTACCTTTTTTAAATTTTCAAAGTCTTCCTCCCAAAGCTGAATGTTTTCATATATTTTTTCTATTTTCCATTTGGAATTAGCATCTATTTCCTCTCTGGACTTTAGTTTTTTAGTTTCCACCAAAATTATCCCTCCCTTGTAATTTTTAATATAGATATTTTAATTATTTTCACTTTATCCATAAATTATAACATAAAATTGTAAGTAAAAATTAAAATGTCAGATTAAAATAATTGACATATTATAAAAAAAGGATTAATATTTATATATGAACATGTGCTCATATATAAATATGATGGGGGAGAAAATTATGGAAGGAATAAATAAATTGGAACTTATATTAGAAGGATTAAATTGTGCTAACTGTGCATCAAAAATAGAGAGAAAGGTAAATGAGCTTTCTGAAGTTAATGATGCCTCTATGAATTTTATAAATAGGACATTAACTATTAATCTAAAAGAGAAAAAAGATATTGAGAAAGTACTACAAGAAACTAAAAATATTGTTAATAAATTAGAACCTCATGTGAAGGTTGTAGAAAAGCAAAAAGGACTTAAAAAAGCTTATAAAGTTCATAGTTGTAATGATCATTGTGAATGTAGTGGACATGAGCATACACACCAGCATGAGCATGGTTATGAAGATGGTCATAACCATGGAGATATTGACAGCAGAAGAAAGATAGTTACCATTATTGCCGGAACTATTGGGCTTATTAGTGCAGCATTTTTAAAAGATAATTTACAGATGCAGCTTTCAATATATATTCTAAGTTATATTTTAATAGGTGGAGACGTTATATTAACAGCTGTTAGAAATATAGGAAAAGGTGAAATTTTTGATGAAAACTTTCTTATGGTTTTAGCCACTATAGGAGCATTTGCTATTAAAGAGTATCCAGAAGCAGTATCCGTTATGCTCTTTTATCAAGTAGGAGAGTTGTTCCAAGACTATGCAGTAGATCGTTCAAGAAAATCTATTTCAGCTTTAATGGACATTAAACCAGAATTTGCTAATGCCCAGAGAGGAAATAAAATAGTAAAATTATCACCAGAAGCTGTAAAAGTAGGTGATATAATAGTAGTAAAACCAGGGGAAAGAGTACCTCTTGATGGAAAGGTTATAAAAGGAGAAACTTTTGTAGATACTTCAGCTCTAACAGGAGAATCAGTACAAAGAAAAGTAAAAGAAGGTAGTGAAATACTATCAGGTTTTATAAATAAAACATCTCTAATTACTGTAAAAGTAAGCAAAAATTATGGACAATCAACTATAGCTAGAATATTAGAATTAGTAGAAAATGCTGCGAGTAGAAAGGCACAAACAGAAAAGTTTATAACTAAATTTGCAAAATATTATACTCCAGCAGTGGTAATTACAGCAGCAGCTTTAGCTATTATACCACCACTTGTAATAGAAGGGGCAATTTTTTCTAATTGGCTTTACAGAGCTTTAATATTCTTAGTAATATCTTGTCCTTGTGCATTAGTTATATCCATTCCTTTAGGATTCTTTGGAGGAATAGGAGCAGCTTCTAAGAAAGGTATATTAGTTAAGGGTGGAAATTATTTAGAGGCATTAAATAGCGTAGATACAGTTGTATTTGATAAAACAGGTACTTTAACAAAAGGAGTTTTTAATGTTACTGAAATAGTTTCTATGGATGGCGTTGATAAAGAAGAGTTGGTTCAAATGGCAGCCTTAGGAGAAAGCTTTTCAAATCATCCTATTGCAGTATCAATTTGTGAGTATTATGGAAAAGATATAGATAAAAGTATTATAAAAAATTATGAAGAAGTTTCAGGTCATGGTGTTAAAGCTATGGTTAAAGATAGACAACTACTTTTAGGAAACAAAAAGCTTATGGAAAAGGAGAATATAGATTATAAAGAAGTAGATAGCTATGGTACAGTAGTGCATATAGCAGTGGATAATAAATATTGGGGATATATAATTATTTCTGATGAAATAAAGGAAGATTCAAAAAAGGCTATAAATGAGTTAAAGAAAATTGGAGTAAAGAAAGTAGTAATGCTTACTGGAGATAATAAGTCAGTAGCAGAAAAAGTAGGTAAGGAATTAGAAATAGATGAGGTATATTCAGAATTATTACCAATAGATAAGGTAAATAAGTTTGAGAAACTATATGAAAATAAAAATGGAAATATACTATTTGTAGGAGATGGTATAAATGATGCACCAGTTTTAAGTAGAGCAGATATTGGTGTAGCTATGGGAGGTTTAGGTTCAGATGCGGCTATTGAGGCTTCTGATGTGGTAATCATGACAGATGAACCTTCAAAGATTGTAACTGGAATTAATATAGCTAAGAAAACTAGAAAAATTGTTGTAGAAAATATAGTATTTGCTCTAGGAATTAAGTTCTTAGTTCTCATATTAGGTGCTTTAGGAATGGCTAATATGTGGGAAGCAGTATTTGCTGATGTAGGAGTTGCGCTAATTGCTGTAATTAATTCTATGAGAACCTTAAAAAATTAAGAGTGAAGAATGAAGAGTAAAAGAAGGAATTTTTTATTGGCATAAAAAGTTCTGATAAAAGACCTCTATGTTTGAAACATAGAGGTCTTTTATCAGTTGATTTTCTGTAATGCAATGGAGGAAAATCCTCCTTATATTTTCCACTATTCATTATTAATTCTTCATTGAATAAAGTTGTTTGTAATTTTTTTGTAATGATTATTTTTCATTGTAATGATAGAATATAATTAAAAATGCTGTTAAACTTGTTATACTATGTTAAAGATGGGGAGGGTGACAAAAATGAATAAAATACTTATTGTAGAAGATGAAATGAGTATTAGGGGATTTTTAAAAATAAATTTTGAAAGAAATGATTTTATTGTTATAGAAGCAGAATCCGGGGAAGAAGGAATAAGAAAGGCTAATTTGGAAAAACCAGTTATAGCAATACTTGATGTTATGTTGCCAGGAATAGACGGATTTAAAGTTTGTGAAGTTTTAAGGAAAGATTTTCCATCAATGGGGATAATTATGCTTACGGCTAGGTCACAGGATATGGATAAAATAATGGGTTTAGAGTTTGGAGCAGATGATTATATGGTTAAACCTTTTAATCCATCAGAATTAATACTTAGAGTTAAAGCACTTCTTCGCAGAATGGACTCTTCTCAAAATGAGAAAGAGGATGCTATATATAGTGAACCTTTTAAAATTGACACTTATGCCCAAAAGGTATACAAGGATAGTAAAGAAATAGATGTAACACCTAAAGAGTATATGCTTATGAAAATATTTGCTGAAAATGAAGGAAAAGCTTTCAGTAGAGATGAACTTTTAGATCTTGTATGGGGATATGATTTTGTAGGAGATTCAAAAATAGTGGATGTAAATATTCGTAGATTAAGAGCAAAGATAGAAAATGATCCATCCAATCCAACTTATATAGAAACTGTATGGGGAAGAGGATATAGATGGAGAAAATCTTGATATATTAAATGGGAGCAATTATGAATAGTATAAAGAAAAGATTATTAAAAAATTTTATGCTTATTATATTAACTAGTGTTATGGCTATTGAATTTATATTAATTAATTTTGTTATAAGATATTACTATAGTAACACCGAGGAAGTGTTAACAAATCAAATAATGATTTCTGCAAATTTTTATTCTAGATACTTTTCCAATAATTCATTAGAGGAAAACGTAATGGACAATGTGGATGTGTTTTGGAAGCAAACTCAGGCTCAGGTACAAATAATCAATAAAGATGGAAAAGTGTTAATGGATTCTATTGGTATAAAGCCTAAGGAAAATATAGAAACAAGTGACTTTAAGAAAGCTTTAAAAGGACAAAAGGGAAAATGGATTGGTAATGTGGAATACGATGATTCAAAAGTTATGGCTATAGCCTATCCATTGAAATCTGATGGTAATATAGTAGGAGTATTAAGATATATAAGCTCACTAAAGGAAGTAGATAAGGCTATTTATAAGGTTGCATTATTGTTTTTAGTTATAGGCATTTTGGTAATAGCAGTAGTGGGAATATTTAGTATTTTTCTTGCAAACAGCATAATAAAACCTATAGAACAATTAACAGATACAGCAGAAAAAATGGCTAATGGTGATTTAAAAGTTAGAAATAATAAGATAGTTGATGATGAAATAGGAAAACTTTCTGATACTTTAAATTATATGGCAGAGGAAATATTAAAGAAAGAGCAACTAAAAAATGAATTTATATCTTCTGTATCACATGAGCTTAGAACTCCTCTTACTGCAATTAAAGGTTGGGCTATTACATTAAATACCGAAGAGTTACCTGAAGAATTTTTAATTAGAGATGGACTTAAGATAATAGAAAATGAAAGTGAAAGGCTTTCTTCTATGGTAGAGGAACTTTTAGATTTTTCTAAATTAATTTCAGGAAAAGTTACAATAAAAAAAGAAAAAGTAAATTTACATAGTATCGTAGATTATATAGAAAAGTATTTAGGTCCTCGTGCAGAAAGAGAAAAAATAAATTTGATTGTAGATTATGATGATAACATACCTGAATTATATATAGATAGTAATAGAATAAAACAGGTGTTTTTAAACATTTTAGATAATGCTTTTAAGTTTGTTGCAGATGAAGGGGATAGAAAAGTTTTATTAAAAGCTAAGCTAGAAGATAAATATGTAGTTATTGCTATACAGGACAATGGGTGTGGTATTAGTAAAGATGAGTTGCCAAAAGTAAAAGAAAAGTTTTATAAAGGTAAAAGTAGTAAATCACAGAATGGTATAGGATTATCTATATGCGATGAAATAATAAAGATGCATAATGGAATTTTCTATATAGAAAGCGAAGTTAACGTAGGTACTACTGTTTACATTAAATTGCCTAAAGAGCAAAAATAATAGGAGATAGGATAATGAAAAAAAGAAATATAATAGCTATTTTATCTTTTTTTATAATAATAATTATTCCCTTAACGCTTTTTACAGGATGTTCATTTAAAAACCTTACAACAAGAGATAAAATAGTAGCACCTAAAAATAAACTCATACCTATAACTGGAGTATGGGAGATAGAAAAATACAAAGTATTTAATAATGGAAATAAAAAATATCATGATGAAGGAACTAATTTAGATACTATGATAGGACAAAAGGCTGCTTTTGATATTGAATACGCAGTATTTTGTCAAGAAACATGCCCAAATCCACAATATAAGATAAAAGAAGTAGATGCTCAAAACTTTTTCTTTTATACATATAAAGTAAATGCTAAAGAATTAAACATTACTACAAAAAATGTAGAAGTAGTAACCATTACTTCAGAGAGCAAATTATTTTATGATTTTGTAAAATTAAGTGATGAAGAAATACTTGTATACTCTGACAATGTGTTTTATTATCTGAAAAATAATTCCGAGAAAACTAATGACATACTAAATAAGGATAATATAAAGAAATTAGAAGAAATTAAAAAGAAAAATTTATCACAGAAAAAGTCCACATTGAGATCAGGAGTTTTAATAGGCTTAAGATCACCTGTACCTTTAGAATATCAATCCTCACTAGTGGATGGCTATGGAAATGGAACAATATTTTATAGAACCTTATGGATTTCTACTAAAGATAGAGAGCCACATCCAATAATAGAAGCACCTAATTTATTTGTGCCTAGAATGAATGGATTTTGGTGGGTAGGCATAAATAGGGAAAATGTAGGCTCTAAGTATCCTAAAGATAGTATATTTGCTTATCCTACAGGAAATAGAAAAGAAAGTGCTGAATTGCATAATAAAAATTATTCCAAAAGCGATGTATTAAGAAGAATATTATTTATAGGAAATGATTATGTAGCTACTGAATATAAAAATGCATCAAGCTTTTCAGATAGTGAAGGGCAAAGTGTTTTACAAGTGCTTCCTATAGATAATGTAGGATATGGCAAGGGAATAAAGATATCAGATATATCAGGAGAACATGGGAAGGTTGCTTTGAAAAATTCTGGAGAGGCATTTATATCTTCTCAAGATAAAGAATTTAGCAAAAGATTAGAAAAGGAAGCTAGAGAAGAAAGTTTTACTTTGGTAAGAAGAAATGGTCACTGGATTATGAAAGGAAGACTAAATAGTAATAACGCAGAAGATTTTACTTATGGAGATTTTAATATTAATATGGTTCCTCCAGCTAAAGTATTAAATTACGATGACTTTTATCTTTCTTGGAATGATATAAAGGGAAGAGTACCTGATGCAGTAGATGCGTATACTTCACCTAACAAAGATATTGCTATAATTATTAGTAAGAGTTTTATATATGTATATAGTATAGAAAATGGGCAGTTGACCAATAAACAAATAAAAAAGATTCAAATACATGAAGGTGAAAGTGTAGTAATGGCAGAGTGGGCCACAGGAGATTATGTGGAAAGATGGGAAAAGGAATTAAAAAGCAATAAAGTTTTAATATTAGACTAGATAATTAGGGCTTCTGTTTACATCAGAAGCCTTTTTATTTACAATTATATGTATACTTAACTATAAATCTAACTATTGGAGGAATTTTTATGTCTATAGATAGTAAAGAGTTTAATTTTGAGGAGTGTAAACTTCAAGATACAATTATATGGTTAAAAGATGAAATAAAATATTTGCAAGAAAATAATAAATCCATGAAAAAAACAGTGCAAAAGCTAAAGAAAGAAGCTAAAGGAAGATATAGTGTCCAATTAGAGGCTGCTATTAAAGTACATGAAATGCTTAAAGAGAAATTAAAGGGCTACAAGGATGTGAAAGAAAGCCCTTATTTTGCTAGGATAGATTTTACAGAAAAAAGAAGAGATAAAGAGAGCTTTTACATTGGAAAAATTGGATTAACAGATGATAGAGAAGAAGATGAAAAAGTTATCGATTGGAGAGCACCTATTGCAGATTTATATTATAGTGGAACAGAAGGAAAGGCAAACTATGAAGGCCCTTATGGAATGATAGAAGGAGAGCTTTTGCTTAAACGTAAATTTATTATAAAGAATAAAAAGTTAGTTAATGCTTTTGATGAAGGAGCTAATCAAATAATACTAAAGACATTAGAAGGAAGTGAAGAAGGAGAAGCACTTCAAGATGAATTTTTAAAGATAACTTTGGAGGAAAGTGCTAATAAAAAGCTTAAGGATATAGTTGCAACTATTCAAAAAGAGCAAAATGATATTATAAGAAGTGAAAAAAATAAGGCATTAATAGTTCAAGGATCTGCTGGTTCTGGAAAAACTACAATAGCACTTCATAGGTTAGCATATCTTCTTTACAAATATAAAAATAAAATATTACCAGAAGAGGTACTTGTACTTGCACCTAATAAGTTGTTTTTAGATTATATATCAGAAGTACTTCCTAACTTAGGAAGTGGCAAAGTATCACAAAAGACCTTTGAAGAAATGTCAAAAGAACTTCTTCAATTAAAGGAAAAAATTTGTTCAAAAGATGAGAAACTTTCTTTTGTAATTGAAAATTTAAGTGATAAACAGATTAAATACATAGTAAACAGCAGCAAGGTTAAAGGAAGCTTAGTTTTCAAAACTATTATGGACAGATATGTAAAATATATTGAATTTACTGGTATGGATTATGAAGATATAAAGATTGATGATTATATAATTTATACTGGAAAAGAAATAAAAGATTTATTTATTAAAAATTTAAAACACCTTCCATTAGAAAAAAGGAAGGAAGAAATGAAAAGGTATTTTAATGCTCAATTAGGTAACAGATTAGAAAATATAAATAATACTATAGAAGAACAATATGAATTTTTATTAAAACATGTTAGAAATTCTATGGAAGAAAGCGCAGAAAAAAGAAGAAAGTTAACGGAACTTTATGATGAAAGAAATGAAAAAATAGATAATATAAAGCAGGAAAGTAAGAAAATAATGAAAGAGTATTTTAATAATTTAGGAAAGATAAATATAGTCAAGCTTTATACTAAATTATTTAACGATGATGAAATATACTCAAAAGTAACTAGCGGGAAAGTCCCTAAAGCTCTTTGGAATTATATGAGAGATGAATTAAATACCAATATAAATAATAAGACTATAGATAGTGATGATTTAGCTCCTATGTTATATTTAAAATTTAAAATTCAGGGAATTAAAGAGGAAGAAAAATATAAGCATATAGTTATAGATGAAGCTCAGGATTATAGTTCTTTTGAGATCTATCTTTTAAAATCAATGGTATCTAATAATTCTTTTACAGTAGTAGGAGATGTTGGACAAAGTATATATTATTACAAAGGTATAGGAGATTGGAATAAGTTGATTCATGAAGTTTACGAAGATGAAGTAGAATATATACCTTTAACTCAAAGTTATCGTTCTACTGTGGAGATAGTAAACTTTGCTAATAAAGTTTTAAAGAAACAAGAAAATAGCTTAAATCCTGCAAAGCCAGTGCTAAGACATGGTAAAATTCCACAAATAATAAGATATAGCAATGATGAAGAAATATTATATACACTAAAAAATATAATTAAAGAAGTAGAGTCTTTAGGGAAAAGTACTATAGCTTTGATTGGTAAAGATTTTGAAGAGTGTAGAGAAGTATATCATTTATTAAATAGCAATTATATAAAAGGATGGTCACTTGTTGGAGAAGATGATAGCTCATTTAAATGTGATAAATTAGTTATACCTTCTTATATGACTAAGGGATTAGAATTTGATTGTAGTATAGTTTTAAATTGCAGTAAAGACAAATATGCCAATACTTCATTGGACAAAAAACTTCTATATGTGGTTTTAACAAGAGCACTACATTTAGAATATATACTTTACAAGGGAGAAGTTTCTGAACTTATTTAAAAAAATTGTGAGCAATTTTTTTTAGAGCACAGAGTACAGATAGAGAGGCTTTTCTTTCGTTAACACTACAGAAAAGCTTAAATTAAAATTTTTCGTAATGTAAATGGAGAAAAATTATCCTTATCTGTACTCTGTTCTCTTTGCTCTGTACTCTAATAAAAGTGCTCTGCACTTTTATTCAGTTGCGTAATTATCAAAGTATCCTTGTATTAAAACAATAGGAGTTCCTTTATCTCCACTTCCGCTAGTTAGGTCACAAAGGCTTCCTAAAAGGTCTGTTAACTGTCTTGGAGTAGTTCCTTGAGTTTCCATAGAACCTACTAAGTTTGAAGATTTATTTTTAATTTTTTCTCTCATAGCTTCTATAGCTTTCTCACCGTTTAAATCTTTTAAATCATTATCAGCTAAGTATTTAAGTTTAAGTTCGTTTGGTGTTCCATGAAGTCCGGCGGTATATGCAGGGGAAACCACTGGGTCAGCTAGTTCCCAAATCTTACCTACAGGATCTTTAAAAGCTCCATCTCCATAAACCATAACTTCTATATTTTTGCCTGTTAAATCTTTTAATTTTTTTTGAATTTCATCAACTACTGGCTGACAATTTCTAGGGAAAAGTTTTATTCTTTCTTCAGTAGACTTATTTGAACCTAATAGTCCATAATTAGGATTATATCCACTGCCATTAATAGGAGCAGTACAAATATCATCTAATCCATAAACCACTTCAGCTCCAGCATTCTTTAGAAGTCTTTTAGTTCTTTGTCTTGTATGAATATCTGCTACTAGTACTTCCTTCGTATATTTAAGTATTGCTCTAGGATCATTAGCAAGATAAACTGAAATATTATCATTTACACCTAAATCTTTGTACATTTGTATGTAATCAATTCCTGTAAACTTATGTTTTACTTCCTTACCAAAAAGCTTTCTATAGTCTTCCTCTGTTAGTACATCTTTATAAGGGTCTATATTAAGCTCGTCCATTTTATCTATATCCATAAGATGATTTCCTACTTCATCAGAAGGATAACTTAATAATAAGTGTATTTTTCTACCACTTCTTGCAATACCCTTTAATATAATTGAAAATCTATTTCTACTCAAGATAGGAAAAACTAATCCAATATCACCTTTAAATTTGTTTTTTACATCAAAGGCAATTTCATCTACTGTTACGTAGTTGCCTTGAGCTCTTGCTACTAAGGATTCAGTAACTCCAATAACATCTCTATCCCTTAATGAATAGCCTTGTTCCTTTATAGAATCCATTACAGAGTTAACAACAATTTCTACAATGTCGTCACCTTCTTTTACTATAGGTGCTCTTAAACCTCTAACTTCTGTTCCAATAGTTCTAGTCATTATTACTCCCCCAATTCAATGAAAATTTTGGTACCCTACTATTTTACTACAGATGAAGAAAAATTTCATTAATGTTGCAATAAATTGTGATTTATATGGTATATAATATATAATGATATTATAATTGAAGAAATATTATGAAGAACTTTGGAGGAGGAACATATGAAAAATGTTATATTAATTACTTTAGCAAGTATGGGAGTAGCTGCTATATGGGGATACTTTACAGATTTGAGCAAAGGAAATATAGCTGGATTTATATCAAAGATATTTTTTGTATCAGCTTTTATGTTTGCAATGCAATTTTCTGCTTATAGGGCTAAAAAGAAATATAGAAAAAATACTAATAATACAAGTAATATAAAAACAAGTAACAAAAATAAAAAAGTAAATAAAAAGAAGTAAAGTATTATATATATATTATAGATAATAAATTATGCAACAGTTTGCACTAAAAGAGGAGATCAAGTGAATTAAGGTCTCTTTTTTTACGTAGAATACTTAAAATTAGTTGAGAATTGAAAGTGGAAAATTGAGAGGTGAGGATAATTTTAAAAAAACTCTCAACTCTTCATTCTCAACTTGTAATTACAGAAAAGTGTGCAGCGCTTTTTATGAGGGAGGATATTTATGGCAAGTAAAAAGATTCTTATAATAGAAGATGAGACCGCTATATCTGATTTTATGTGTTATTCTTTGAGCAAAGAAGGATATATAGTTAGAGCTTTTGAAAATGGCAATGATGGAATTAAGGCACTAGAGGATTTTAAACCTAACCTTATTATTTTAGATTTAATGCTTCCCGATATTAGTGGTTTTGATATATGTAAAAAGGTAACTAACACTTTTAATATACCTATAATAATAATTACTGCCAAATGTGATATTACAGATAAGATACTAGGAATGGAATTAGGCGCAGATGACTATATAACTAAACCTTTTGATATGAGGGAAGTATTAGTTAGAATAAAGTCTATTTTTAGAAGAATTGAGCTTACTAAAGAAACAGTTATTAGTAAGGAAGATTATGTAATAGTAATACAAAAATATATAGAAATATATAAGGATGCAAGGAAGGTATTAAAGGATGGAGAAGAGGTAGAATTAACACCTAAAGAATACGATCTATTCTTATTTTTAGCTGAAAATGGAGGGAAGGTTTTTTCAAGAGCACAATTATTGGACAAGGTTTGGGGTTTTGAATATATTGGAGATACTAGAACTGTAGATATCCATGTACAGAGGTTAAGAAAGAAATTAGACAAATTAAAAAACTATTCTATTATAGAAACAGTTTTTGGAGTAGGATACAAATTAAATTTTAGTTGACAGTTGATAGAGGAGAAAGTACAGTTTTTATTTAGTTGATAATTGAGAGTTGAGGATAATTTCTTGAAATAAAAAATAGCTGACAATTTTTTTAGGAGGTGTACCGTTGCAATTATCCATAAGATATAAAATACTTATAAGCTTTTCATTAATTTTTTTAATAGGCATTTCTATACTTATTTATTCGACAGAAAAGGTTATAAATAAAAACAATGAATTTATTATAAGAAATGAAATGATTCAAGGAAGAAAAGATATAGATACATATTTAAAGCAATATTTTGTTTTAAACAATATTGAGCCAAGTAAGTCAGTGTTGAAAGTAGATGGAAAAAACATTGTAGAGGAATTAAGTTATAAAATAGGAGATGAAGTTATACTATATTCAGATAATGGAGAGCTCTTATGGAGAACATCTAATAATGAAATAGCAAAAGATAAAAAAGATCTACAGTTGGCTTTGAATGGGAAAACTGCTTATACAATAAATAAAATAAAGAATAAAGTCATGGTAAGCCTGTCATATCCAGTGTATTTTAAAAATCAGACTTTGGGAATTATTAGTTATAGCAAGGAATATACGGAATTTTATAAAAAAAGCAATCATATAGTTAACACTATTAAAATTATAGCCATAACTCTATTTCTATTAATACTTATAATATCATTTATTATATCTAAGCGTATTACAAAGCCAATAATTTATTTAACAGAAACATCAAAAGAAATTAGCAGAGGAAATTTTGAAGTTAGTATTAGTGAAAATTCTTCAGATGAAATAGGAGAATTGGCTTTAAGTTTTAAGAATATGGCAGAGAGAATTAAAGATCAAATATTAACTATAGAGAGAGATAGAGATACATTAAAGAATTTAGAAATGAGCAGAAAAACATTCTTTGATAATGTAACTCATGAACTAAAAACTCCTATAACAACAATAATGGGTTATTCAGAAATAATACAGAAGAATGGCTTCACAGATGAAGAGTTTTTTAATAAAGGAATGGGGCATATAATAGGAGAAAGTAAAAGGCTTAATAGAATGGTAATTGAACTTTTAGAGCTTTCTAAGAATACCACGGGAGATTTTAATTATAGCTTTTCTAAAGTAAATCTTTCAAATTTATTAAAAGCAACCTGTGAAGAGATGGCTATTAGGGGAAAAAGATATAATATACAAATAGTAAACAATATAGAGAATGATTTGTTTATAAATGGTGATGAAGACAAGTTAAAAGAAATATTTATTAACTTAGTAGATAACAGCATAAAGTATGGATATGTAAATTCAATAATAGATATATCAGCTTGTAAAAAGAATGATAAAGTATCTATAAGTATAGAGGATATGGGGGATGGAATACCTAAGGAGGAACTAGAAAATATATTTCAACCTTTCTATAGAATAAATAAAAAAGTATCTAGAAAAAAAGGCGGGAATGGTTTAGGTCTTCCTATAGTTAAGGCAATAGTTGAAAAACATGGAGGAAAAATTTTCATAGAAAGTGTATTAAAAAAGGGAACAATTGTTACTATAGAAATTCCATATATCTAATTTTTACAATTTAGATACAATTATTATAACTTTTGAAACATCCATAGCTTAAAATAGAGTAAGGCACTTGAGGTGAAAAAAAGTGAAAATATTATTAAAAAATATAATTATTACTACAGTTCTTATTGTATTAACATTTTGTATATTTATTTTTAGTTATGAACGAAGTGAATATTATAAAGTATTTGAATTAGATGATGTGAATTTTAATGAGGATATATTAAGTAATGAACAAGAAAAGAAAATGACCTTAGATATAGTTGAGAAGATACCCTTTGATGGAAAATGTGACTCCTGTGATTTTATTGATGGTGAAAATATAGTTTATTCTACAAGAAACAGTAGTAAGAGTTTTTTAGATGTAAACAATGAGAAATTAAACTATTATCAAATAAATAAGCTAAATTTAAAAACTAATAAAGAGGAAAAATTGATTCCTGTAGAAAATAAAAGTCAACGGTTTATAATTGCTTCACCGGATAAAAAGAGTATTTTCTATAGTGATGGAGAAGAGATTTTAGAAAAACAAACTAGATATAAGGAGGAAGAAAATAAAAGTTTTATATATAGTTTTAAGGATAATAAAAATATAAATATTCCATATAAAACTTTCATAAAGTGGATGCCTGACAGTAGTGGATACATTGGAATAAAGAATTCCCTATTCTTACAGGATTTTAATAAGGGAATCCAAAAGGAAATATTAGATTACAAAAAGTTAAAAGAAATAGAAAATATACAAGAAATATCTATAGCCAAGGATTGTAAAAATATATATATTCAAAGTTTTAAATCAGATGAAGATTTTTATAGTTATATTTATCATGTGAATTTAGACAACCCTAATGAAGTGGAGTTGATTTTTAAAGGAAATATAAAAAGAATAGAGAGTATAGATAATAATAACCTAATATTTTCCGGGAAATATTGGGGTAAAAAAGCGTTATATCAATACAATATTCAAACTCAGGAAGTAAAAAGCCTTTTAGATGAGGATATAGTATTGTTTAAAATTTCTAATGATAGAAAGAAAATAGCTTATGTTATAAAAGATAAAGAGGGGAATAATTCCTTGTATGCGGCTAGAATATATAAAAACAATATAAGTGAAAGTATACTGTTATATAAAAATTTATTTATAAAATATTATACTTTAAATTGGAGCGAAGATAATAAAAAACTTATAGGCGCTTTTTATGAAGAGAAAGAAGAAGAAAATAATAAAATGTATATTTTTCATTTTAAGTAAAGGAAGTGTTAACTATGAATAAAAGGTCAGAGAAAAAAAAGAAAAAGAAATTCTCATTTAAGCTATTTGGCCTTTTCATGTTATATGAAATAATATTTGTGGCAATTACATCACCACTATTGGTTTTTCATGGACCTTTTAAAAATGTTAAGAAAATTTTAGTTGGTACAGCAATGTACACATTTAAACACCAATACATAGCAACATTATTTTTGCCTCAAGAGGAAATAAACAAAGTATTGAATAAAGAAAACAAGGAGAAAAAAGTAGAAAAAATCGAACAAAATTTTGGAGATATAAAGATTCAGAATGTAGATGATAATAGCATAGTAAGATATAATATCCACCAAGATAGATTCGATGGATATTTATTAGAAATAAAAAATCCTAAGAAAGTTAAAGTAGGATATACAGATAAAATGAAAATACAAGGACAAAGAGTTAGTGAAATAGCAGAAAGGAACGGAGCAATAGCTGCTATTAATGGTGGAGGATTCTACGACCAAAATAAAAGTGGAAAACAGTGGGTAGGTACAGGTGCTTTTCCAGAAGGAATAGTAATATCTGAAGGCAAAGAAATTTGGAAAAATGTAAAAGAAGATGAAGAAGTTGATGTTATGGCATTTAAAGAAGATGGAGAGTTGATTGTAGGAAAAAGAAGCTTAAGAGAGCTTAGGGAAAAGAATGTAAAAGAGGCACTATCCTTTAATAGAACTTTAATAATGAATGGGCAACCGCTTATAGAGAACTATGGTGAGCAAGGACTACAACCTAGAACAGTTATAGGGCAGAAACAAGATGGAACTGTAGTGTTTGTTGTAATAGATGGAAGAAAATTATTTAAAGAGGGAGCAGATTTAAAACAAGTACAGGATATTTTGCTTAAACAGGGAGTTTGGAATGCTGGAAATTTAGATGGGGGTTCTTCTTCTACTATGTACTATAAAGGAGAAGTAATAAACAATCCATGTAATAGAGATGGAGAAAGAACAGTGGCTACAGTTTTCTATGTAGAGCCATAAGGAGAGTGCGACAATGAAGGTTATAAAAAGGATTATGGTATGGAGCATATTGCCTTTATGTATAGAATTAATTGGACTTTTATATGTAGATAAAATTTATTTAAAGCCAAGTAGTGATTATACAATAGAAAAGGTTGAAGAAAAGAAAGAAAAAGTAGTAAAGAATTTAGAAATACCACTTGACGAAAATGCTCAGGATATTAAATTATCTTATAATGGAAAATATATTTCTTATGTAAAAGATAATAATATAGAAATTATAAATACATTAAATGGGGAGAAGGTAAATGTGGATACTTCTTCAGAAGGAGAATTGAACTATTATACTTGGCTCCCTGATAGAAATAGAATGTATATAGGCGAAAAAGTAAGAAATGTAAATGGAGAAAGCAGTATTAAACTATATTATTATGATAGAGATAAGAATGAAAAAAATCAGGTTATAGATAATCATTATAATAAAATAAAAATTCCTTTAGCAAATTCTAAATATAATATTAAAGATATAGTTATATCTACTCTAACAGGAGTTAGCTATATAAAAGTAGAGACAAACAACAAAAGATACAATATATATAGATTAAATACTATGTCTCAAATGGAAAAGTATAAAGGATATATAAGGGTTGGCAATGTTCAAATATTGAATAGAGATGACAGAATGATCTATGAAGATTTAGCATATGGCAGAGTAAGAATTACTGATAGGGAAAATTCACTGAGAATTCCAGGTGCAGAAAAATTATGTCTATTAGGAGTAGATACTGAAGATAGGATATATCTTGGAAGGGTTAGAAATGATAAAGTAGATAAAATATATTATGGAACCATAGAAGAAGATGAAAAGTTATGGCAAAGTAAAAGCATAGCTGGAGCTGTTGATAAAGAGGATATATATATATCTAGTAAAGGAAAGGTATATATAAATCATAAGGAAAAAAACGTTATAACAGAGCTTTTCTCAGGAGCTGAAAAGCAGTATAATGGAAAAATAGTTCAGTACTACAATAAAGGCGTAGGAACTTTATATAATGGAAAATTTGTTAAGATGGAACTTTAGGGACGGAGCACAGATAACGGAGTACAGAGAACATCTATGGAGTTTTATAAAATTAATATATAAGATTAAGTTTATCTGAAAATTACTATAGGAGAAAATTCCTATAGTAATTTTTGGATTTCGGAGTATTACTAAATAATAAATTAGTTATAGTTTATTCAACTTTAAATTTGTTATTTCAGTTTCATCCATAGTTATAATAATTTTTTCTAAAGTTCCATTAATGGAGTTATAAAAATCATAAGCAATAAAGGGCATATTAATAGTATTACTTTCAGATACTTTTTGGTGAATCATTAAATTTGTTGAAAAACTTTCATCATTTCTTTTAACAAATTTTATTCTGTAAGATCAACTTCTTTTATATGTTAAAATATATTACAATTTATAAAATATTTTAACATATATTTGAAGTTTTTTTAAATTAACGGAAAAATCAAAGAGATATTTATTTAATTATTCTAATCAATAGAAAACGAACAAGTAGAAACTTGTTCGTTTAATCACTGTTATTTATGAATGATGGTTTAAAACATAGATTTATTTTTTAAAAAAGTATAGCTTGCCATCTTCAATGGAGTAGTCAATAATATCTTTATCATAAAGATAGCTTATAAATGCGGATATAGCAGACAGATTTAAATGATATTGGGTAAAGTTCATAGGTAGATCATTTAATATAACAATATTTTGAAGTAAATCTTCTTTGGTTTGAGGCTGATCTAACAGCTCTAGTATTTGATCTATGTAATTTTGTATATTATCTAAATTTTTAAGGACTAAGGAGTTAATTTCACTCTTTTCTAATATGTTATCACTATGACCTATTACAAAAAAGTCAGCATCTATTTCATTTATGGCATTTAAGGTGTCTATGCTTTTCTCTATGCTGTATAGATAAGGTAAGGAATATTTATCTATAATTTCTTTACTAAAAATAGAATCCCCCAAAAAACAAACTTTTTCAGGAGTTATAAATCCTATCTGTTCTTCTGTATGTCCACCTAAAGAAATTACTTCAAACTTTTCATCATTTATTTTATTTATACCATAATCTAAAATAAAATCTACAGTAAAGTTGCTATTCACTCGATACAGCCCTTTTATTGGAATTGATCCCCATAACATTTGGGGTTGAAGTTCAATGTTTTCCATAAATAATTTTTCCTTAGCTGATGTATACACTAAACATCCTGGATAATTATTCTGAAAATAATGATTTCCTCCGCTGTGATCTATATGGTTGTGTGTATTTACAATATATTTTGGGTGAAGTCCATTTTCTATTAAAACTTCATCAATTTTTTTTGCTGCAGAATTATTTATGCCTGTATCTATTAAGATACAGTTTTTATTTTTAAACACATATACTCCTATATTAGTAGGGGCATTTATATAATAAGAATTTCCTTTTACTTTTGTTAGTTCCAAGATAACACATCCTTTGTTGTTAAGTATTTACTTAAAATAATATAACATTTAAGAAAATTAATATCAACTTACAGGAATGGTTTTGAAAAATCAGAATAATTTTATTTGACAAATTTATCATTAATTGGTAGGTTAATATTAACATACTTATAATTTAATGAGGAGTGATAACATGCTTGATGAAAAAATAATTAATATGAAAGAAGAAATTATAAAAAGTGTACAAGAATCAGTAAGAATTAGAAGTGTAGAAGAAGATGCAAAAGGGGACATGCCTTTTGGAGAAGGGGTGAACAAAGCATTAGAAAATTGCTTAAAACTTTCAGAATCTTTAGGATTTAATACAGTAAATGTGGACAATATGATAGGTTATGCGGAATATGGTAAGGGAGATGAAATGATAGCAGTATTAGGTCATTTAGATGTAGTGCCAGAAGGTGATGGATGGAACTATCCTCCTTATGCTGCTGAAATTCACGATGGAAAAATATATGGAAGAGGAACTACCGATGATAAGGGACCAACTATAGGAGCATTGTATGCATTGAAGGCTATAAAAGATTTAAATCTTCCTTTAAAAAGAAGAGTTAGAATAATATTTGGATTAAATGAGGAAACAGGAAGTAAATGTGTAAAACATTATGTAGAAAAGGGAGGAGAAATTCCTGTAGCAGGTTTTACCCCAGATTCAGAATATCCAATAATAAATGCGGAAAAAGGAATTGTAACTTGTAAATATAAAAGAAGTCTAAAAGGCGATGGAAATATAGTAGTAAAGTCTATAAGAGGAGGAATTGCTCCTAATGTAGTGCCAGATTATGCAGAAGCAGTAATTTCATTACCAAAGGATAAATTTGATACTGTAAAGAAATTAGGTGAAGAAGTAGAAGAAATAAAGGTAGAAGAAAAAGATGATTGCTTAGTAATAAAATTATTTGGTGTTTCTGCACATGGAAGTACACCTTGGAAAGGGAAAAATGCTATTTCATATCTATTATCATTTTTAGGTAAACTAGACTTAAAAGGAGATATGAAAGAGTTTATAGACTTTATGAACCAGTATATTGGATTTGATCTAGAAGGAAAAAATTTGGGCGTTTATTTAGAGGATGATGTATCTGGCAAATTTGTTTTTAATTTAGGAACTATTTGTGGAAGTGAAGAAGAAATAAGTATAGAAATAAATATGAGATATCCTGTTACAAAAAAATATGAGGATTTTATAGATACATTTAAAGAAAAGATGGCTTTAGGAAAAATGGAAGAAATATATTTAAGACATAAAAAGAGTCTTTATGTATCTCCAGATACTGAATTTATAAAGAAACTTCAAAAAGTATATGAAGAAAAAATGGGTGAAAAAGCTGACCTTATAGCTATAGGTGGTGGCACTTATGCTAAAGCTATGGAAAACATTGTGGCTTTTGGACCAGTATTTAGAGGACAACCTAAAGTAGAGCATCAGCCAGATGAATATATAGAAATTGATTCTTTAATAAAAAATGTTCAAATAATGGCAGCAGCTATTTATGAATTAGCAAAATAGATAATCATAAACAAAATTAGTAGGTCATAAAATTATATCATAACTATATAATCATTGGGGGGGGTTAATAAAGTTATGAAAAGAATAAAACTTAAAAGTATCTTAACTATTGCATTTTCACTTGTTATGACCACTACTGCTTTTGCTGCAGGAAATGATTTTAGTAATAAATTACCTAATGTGAAAGCGGACATGCTAAAACCAGGTTTTTGGATAAACAATGCATCTAATGCGAATAAAGTTGTTATGAATGGAGCGCAAACTGAACAACTTAATGAGAATTTTGTAAAAGAAATAAGTACAGTGGTAGACTTAGAAAAATATAATCAGTCATTTACTAAAAATGAATTAAAGGAAAAAATTTTAAATTTAAGTACACCATCTAAAAATCCTAGATATGATAAGTACGGAAATTTAGTAACAGAAGAGTATTATAATAAGTTAAATGAAAATTTAAATTTAGATTCTTTGCAAGATGTGACTAGTGTTAAATATGGTATAACTGTCAGAAGAACTCTTATGAAGACGTTTCCTACTTACGATTTACTTTTTAAGCAAGGAGACAATTATGAATTTGATAGACTAATGGAAACAGCAGTTTATCCTATAGAGCCATTAGTAATATTGGGTGAAAGTAAAGATAAACAATGGTATTTTGCTCAAATGTATAACTATTTAGCATGGATTCCTGCTAAAGATGTTGCTTTAGCTACTAAGGAGAAATTGTTTGATTATGTAAATAACAATAGATTTTTAGTAGCTACAGGTAAAAGAGTGTTTACAGTGTATAATCCATTAGATAAAGAATTGTCAGAAATAAAGTTCGATATGGGTGTTAGAATTCCTTTAGCGGATAATAGTGAATTCAAAGATGAGCTATATGGACAAAGTACTGTAACAAATTATGTAGTAAAGGTTCCAGTAAGAGATAATGATGGAAACATGGTTTTAAAGTGTGCTTTAATCCCTAGGTCAGAAGATGTTAATGAAGGATATTTACCTTATACAAAGAAATCAATTTTAAATCAAGCTTTTAAGTTTTTAGGTGAAAGATATGGTTGGGGTGGAATGTTTGAGGCGAGAGATTGTTCTGCATTTATAATGGATATATATAGATCAATGGGAATTAAACTTCCACGAAATACAGATGAACAAGAAGATCGTGCTGTAGGAAAAATATATGAAATGAAGGAAAATATCCCCCTTAAAGAAAGAGAAAAAATTCTTAAGAAATTAAATGAAGGTGGGGTACTATATATGCCTGGACACACTATGCTCTATTTAGGACAGTATCAAGGTGAGCATTATATGATTCATGATTTTTCAGGATATTATAACAAAGAAAGTGACGGATCATATAAATATTATAAAGCTCGTCAGGTTATGGTAACCCCTGTAAAATTAGTTGGAAGCGATGATGGAAAAACTTATCTAGAAGATATGACTACTGTAAAAGAGTTTGTCTTGACAAATAAATAGAAGAAATGTATAATATTACTAGGGGAGATATAAATGTATGCTGATAATACTTTATATGTAGTAGGTAATGCTAAAACTAATACGGACAATGCAATAACAAGTAAGTTTAATTCATTTTTTATAGGTTTTGTAGTAGAAATGGATAATGATACAATAATAGATTTAAGTTGTTCTTCAACTATAAGAACAACAGATGAATTTGTAAAAAGCTTATTTATTGGGAAAAGTCTTAAAAATTTGGACACAAAAGTTGAAGAGGAAGTTAAGAGACGATATCATGGCTCCTCTCAAAGAGCAATAATAGTTGCATATAAAGATGCTATAAAAAAATACAATGAAATAAAGGAAAGATATTTTTAATTTTACTGTTTTATTTAAAGAGATGTAAAATTAACCTTTATATCCTAGTAAGTAAAATCCAGTAGAAGCATAATTAAGTTGTGCTTTTATTGGATTTTTTTATACCATAAAATAGTTAAACTATAAAAATAAGGGGGGATATTATGATTACAAAAGGCTTTACTTATGTGGCATTTCTAATTTTCTTTGCTAGTATGCTCGTACTTGCGGAAAAGAAATCTAAATCAAAAATTTTCACCTATGTACCTGCTATTGTACTATTATATTTTACTTCTATGCTTTTATCGACTTTTGGAGTTTGGCAGAACAACAAAGATATAACAGCGGTTTATAAAGGACTTAAAGATAATTTATTACCAGCCATGATATTTTTAATGCTTTTAAGATGTGATATGAGAAAGATTGTAAAACTAGGGCCTAAAATGTTAATAGGATTTTTCTCAGCTACAATAAGCATTATGATAGGATTTATACTTACTTATAGTGTATTTAAAGGTTTTTATGAGCCAGACACTTGGAAAGCTTTTGCAGCACTTTGTGGAAGCTGGATTGGTGGAACTGGAAATATGGTAGCGGTGCAGGGAGCCCTAAATGTACCCGATGCAAAGCTTGGATATACTCTTCTTATGGACTCAATAAATTATTCTATTTGGGTAATGTTCTTGTTATGGTTAGTATCTTTTGCACCTAAGTTTAATAAATGGACAAAGTCTAATACAAAGTTGATTGATGAAATAGGAGAAAAATTAAGCAAAGATAATGAAGCTATGAGAAAGGAAATAGATTTTGCTGATTTAATAGTACTATTAGGATTAAGTTTATTTGTATCAGCAATTTCTATATATCTAGGTGGACTTATGCCAAAGTCTGTATTCTTCCAGGGAACTACATGGACAGTACTTATTGCCACTTTACTTGGAATAATCTTTGCTATGACACCAGTAGCAAAGATTCCTGGAGCATCACAACTATCAAATATTATGCTTTATACAATTGTAGCTTTAATTGCATCTAGAGCAAATTTTGCAGAACTTACAAAGGCACCTCTATATATTATTTCTGGCTTTGTAATACTTGGTATACATGCTCTACTTATGATGGTATCAGCAAGAATATTCAAGTTAGACTTATTTACTTGTGGAGTTGCAAGTTTAGCCAACATAGGAGGAGTTGCTTCAGCACCTATTTTGGCAGCAGCATATAGTGAAGCATTAGTTCCTATAGGTGTTTTAATGGCCTTAATGGGATATATAGTTGGTACCGGAGGAGGACTTTTAGTAGGAAAAATACTTTCAATAATATAGTGAGTAAGGTGATTTTTAGCTCTGGAGGAAGTTTACTTAAAGGAATGCATAACATATAGTCTGGAGCTAAGAAAAGTTTATTTAAAGACATAATTAAAACATTAAGGAGGTAATAAAAATGAAGATTACAAATGTTATAATAGGTGAAATTTCTGTTCCACTTAAAACTCCTTTTAAAACTGCTTTAAGGACAGTAAATAGTGTAGAAGATATAATAGTAGAAATTCACACTGATACAGGTAATGTTGGTTTTGGAGAAGCACCTCCAACTGGAGTTATTACAGGAGATACTAAAGGAGCTATAATAGGAGCTATTGAAGATCATATAAAGAAGAATATAATTGGCATGGATATAGAAAATTTTGAAGAAATTATGATGAAATTAGACAAATGTATAGTAAAAAATACTAGTGCTAAGGCAGCTGTGGACATAGCATTATATGATTTACATGGACAATTGTATAATTCTCCTTTGTACAAACTACTGGGAGGATATAGAAAAGAAATAACTACAGATATAACTATAAGTGTTAATGATCCAGATGAAATGGCTAGAGATAGTATAGATGCAATAAAAATAGGGTATGAAACTTTAAAAATAAAAGTAGGAAAAGAAGCGAAAAAGGATATAGACAGAATGAAGGCTATAAGAGAGGCAGTAGGATATGACATAAAACTTAGAATAGATGCCAATCAAGGTTGGAAGCCTAAAGAAGCAGTACAGACATTAATGAAGATGGAAGATGAAGGTTTAGATATAGAATTTGTAGAACAACCTGTAGTGGCTCATGATATAGAAGGATTAAAATTTGTAACAGATAATGTTTCTATACCAGTTTTAGCAGACGAAAGTGTATTTTCACCAGAAGATGCTTTAGCTATATTACAGAGACGAGCAGCAGATCTTATCAACATAAAGCTTATGAAGACTGGGGGAATTCATAATGCTCTTAAAATATGTTCTATGGCAGAAATATATGGAATAGAATGTATGATAGGATGTATGCTTGAGGCCAAGATAAGTGTAAATGCAGCGGTACACTTGGCTGCAGCTAAAAGTATTATTACAAAGATAGATTTAGATGGGCCAGTGCTTTGCAGTGAAGATCCTATAGAAGGTGGGGCAATTTTTAATGAATGTAAAATTACTTTAAATGATGAACCAGGGCTTGGAATCAGAAAAGTTAATGGAATAAAATATCTAAATATGAAATAAATTATAATAAAATGCTTCATTAAATAAACGATTTCAGAAGGTTATGTTTTATTTATATAACTATAGAAAATATTAAAAAGGGGGATTCATAAATGTTATTTGGTATTTCACCATTATTTGCTCTACTACCACTAATTCTTTATATAGTTCTTGCGTTTAAGGATATCAATCCTATCTTAAATGTACTTTTATGTGTTATTATTACTGCTATTTTAACCAATAAGCCTTTACTTGGAATGGGAGCAGTTATAGCGGAATCTTTAGGATCATTTTTATCTTTAATAGGATTTATTATACTACTTGGTTCAGCATTAGGAGCTATTCTTAAGAAAACTGGGGTTGCTGAAAATATTGTTAGAGGCGTTATGAAGAAAATAGGAATTAATACAGAAAAAAAGGCTATTTTATCTTCTATGGTAACTTCAATGGTTTTAACTGCATTATTAGGAACTCTTGCTGGAGCTAATGCTATAATAGCACCTATAGTAATTCCTTTAGTAGCTGCTATTGGTATTACTCCTTCAGCTTTAGCAGTAGTATTTATGGGGGCAGGACTTACAGGACTTTTTATAGGACCTTTTTCACCACAGGTAGTAACAATTATGGGGTTAACAGGGTTAAGTTATGGACAATATTTAGTAGGTGCTGGATTACCAGTAACAGTTGTTTGTTTAGTTACAACTTATATAATGGCAAATAGAATTCAAGGGGAAACAAAAGGTGTTTATGCCTATGAAAACGTTGAAAATATTGATGTAGATAAGAAATCTACTCAAGAAGCAACAAGAGCAACTTATGCTTTCTTAATAAGTTTAACACTTTTAATTATCTATGGTATTTATGTAAAGAGTGGAGCTTCCTATGCGGTAGTTGTTATGTTTACAGCAGCTATTGTTACAGGAATTGCGGCAAAACTTAGCTTAAATGATATATTTGATACATTAGTTCAAGGTGCCTCTCGTATGATGTGGTTATTTATAATGTTCGTTTTATTTAATCCATTCATAACATTTATTGAAGAGTCAGGAGCATTTAAAGCTTTAGTTGATATATTAGAACCATTATTAGCATCAGGAAATAAAATAGTATTTTCTTTAGTATCTACATTAACAGGTATATTTGGAATAGGTGGAGCAGCTGTAGCACAATCTGTAGTAATGGATAAAATGTTTAAGGGTTTTGTACAAGATTTAGGTATATCCACAACCCTTTGGGCCATGATTATATTAATAGGTTCACAAATAACTTCCTTTGCATATCCAGAAGCAGATATGTTAGGACAAATGGGGCTTGCTAGATCTAAGGACTTAAAGAATATGGTTAAGTTTGGTGTAGTTGTGGTTATTGTTAATGTTTTACTTGTATTTGTAAGATCATTCTTTGGTTAAAAGGGAGGAAGGTTATGGAACTTAAAGAAAAAATTAGCGATATAATTAATGAAAATAAAGGTGATGTGGGAGTAGTTGTTAAAAATTTGAATACAGACTCCACTATCATGATAAATGAGGAAGAAGTTTTTCCTTCAGCTAGTACAATTAAATTAGTTATCATATCCACATTAATGAAAGAAGTTAGTAAGGGAATAATGAAATTAGATGATAAAATTGTTTTAACAAATAAATGTAAATGTGGTGGAGACGGTATACTAAAAGAACTAAATGACGGAAAAAGTTTTACTTTAAAAGAAATTGCAACTCTTATGATTATATTAAGTGATAATACTGCTACAAATATATTAATAGATTTACTGAGTATGGAAAAGATAAATGAAATGGCTAAAGAATTAAATTTACCAAATACGCAGTTAAGAAGAAAGATGATGGATTCTGAAGCTGCAAGAATGGGAAGAGAAAATGTAACTACAGCAAAGGATATGTGTCATATTCTAGAGCTAATTTATAAAGGAAAGGTTGTAAGTGAAGAGTATAGTGATATTATATTAGATATATTAAAGAGACAGCAGGTTGGTGGAAGATTAAACTTATATCTACCAGAGGAAATTACTATAGCTCATAAAACAGGAGATTTAGATAAATTAGAGCATGATGTAGGAATAGTATATCATCAACATTGCAATTATATCATCTGTGTACTAACAAAGAATGTAGAAACAAATAAAGATGGAAGAGAAATAATAGGCAAAGTTTCACTCCAAGTATACAATAATGTAGAGCAAATATAATTTTAGAACTTTGTTTATAAGAGGAGCAAATAAGATAAAAATTATTTGCTCCTTTTGTGTGATAAATAGTTACAAATAAAACTTATATTGGAATAAAAAGTGGTACAAAATTACAACAAATTAAGAAACTAATATTCTAAATAATGCTGACACTGTGATATAATAAATGTATAATATAATTAATAATAAAATCATATTAGTGAAATGGGGAAATAAGAAGGTCAAAAAAACACACATAATATTGATTAATAAAAGTAAAACTAATTAGAAAATCCTTCTTAGTTATTTTAATCTTAATTAAGAATTTTTTATACAACAGTTAGGCATCTTGGAAGAAGCATAAATATTTTTACTGGAGGTAGGGAAATGATATTAAATAGGAAGATTAATGAATTAAAAGAGGAGCTAATAGAATCCACCCAGGAAATTATGAGAATAAAAAGTGTGGAAGAAGAAGCTAAAGAAGGCATGCCTTTTGGAGAAGGTGTATCTAAAGCTTTAGAGTGTGCTTTGAAAATTTCAAGAAGATTAGGATTTAACACTAAGAATTTAGATGGTTATGTAGGATATGCGGAATACGGAGAAGGAGATGAATATATAGGAATTTTAGGACATTTGGATGTAGTACCAGAGGGTGATGGTTGGAAATATCCACCTTACGCAGCGGAAATACATGAAGGAAAGATATATGGAAGAGGAGCTTTAGATGATAAAGGACCTATTATGGCAGCATTATACGGGTTAAAGGCTATAAAGGATTCAAATTTACCTTTATCTAAAAAGGTTAGAGTAATATTCGGGACTAATGAAGAAACTGGTTGTAAGGAGATGGAATATTATTTAGAAAGAGAAAAGCCACCAGTAGCAGGATTTACTCCAGATGCTGAGTATCCACTTATTTATGCAGAAAAAGGTATAACTTCTTTTGATTTGGTAAAAGATTTAAAATCAATAGGAACAGAGGATCTATGTATTAAGTATATAAAGGGTGGACAAAGAGTTAATATGGTTCCTGACTATTGTGAAGTGGGAATATGGTCTAAAGAAAAAGACTTCGTAATAAAGGCTTTAGAAAAGTTTAAACAAACTAATGAATTTAATTTAACTGCTCACATAAAGAGTGATATGGTAGTAATAAAATCTATAGGTGTGTCTGCTCATGGAAGCTTGCCAGAGCTTGGAGTTAATGCAATAATGCAGATGTTTAAATTTTTAGCTTTCTTACCATTAGAAGATACAGATATATATAAATATATAGATTTTTTTAATAAACATGTTGGTTTTGAGTGTCATGGAGAATCTTTTGGAGTGGCTTTAGAAGATGAAGAATCAGGAAAGTTATCATTTAATATAGGAACTGTTGAAATGGAAGAAAATAAAATTTCATTGGGGTTAAATTTAAGATATCCTGTAACTTATACTTATAATGATATGATAGTTCCATTTGAAAAAACTTTAGAAGGTACTGAAATAAAAATAGAAAATATGAGTCATATGGCACCTTTATATTTCCCAAAGGATCATGAGCTAATAAAAACTTTATTAAATGTATATACAGAACAGACAGGAGAAAGAAAGGAACCTCTTGCAATTGGAGGAGGAACTTATGCTAAGGAAATGCCTAATATAGTTGCTTATGGACCAATTTTTCCAGGAAAGCCTGACCTTGATCATCAAGTAAATGAATATATTGAAATTGAAGATTTAGTAATGAATGCAAAAATCTACGCTCATGCAATATATGAACTAGCTAAATAGTAAATGTGGGTAAGTGAGGTATCATTTAAAGTGAATGATACTTCACTTTTTAATTTGTACATTTATTTTTATATTTTCTATATAAAAAAATTTAGTATGATGCTATAATGAAATTGTTGGAATATATAGTATATTTAAACTCATCATTATTAAGGAGGACTTTAAATGTTAGCAACTGTACCTATTATCTACAAAATAGTGTTTTTATGTGCGGCAGGATTTTTAGCAGCTTTTATAGACTCAATTGCCGGTGGTGGAGGATTAATAAGTTTGCCAGCATATTTTCTTGTGGGATTTCCACCACACTATACTTTAGGAACAAATAAATTTTCTGCAACTTGCGGTTCTATTGTAAGTACAGCAAAGTTTGCCCAATCTGGAAAAATAGATAAGAGTATATTAAAAATATTATTACCATTTACATTTCTTGGAGCATGTACTGGTGTTACTACAGTTTTGCTTATCGATTCTAGCGTATTAAAACCTTTAGTTTTATTCTTATTATTAGCAGTAGGAATTTATAGTTTTTTTTCAAAAAGCGTAGGAATGGAAGATAACTTTCAGGGGGCTACCAAAAAAACATTAATAATTGGAAGTATTTTTGCTTTTGCTATGGGATTTTATGACGGATTTTTTGGACCAGGAGTAGGTTCTTTCTTAATCTTCGGACTTATAAAAATATATGGATTTGATTTTGTACGAGCTAGTGGAAATGCTAAGGCCATGAATCTTATGAGCAATTTTACATCATTAATATTGTTTGCTATAAAAGGAAAGATATATTACTTAATGGGTATTCCAATGGCAATATTTATGATTTTTGGTGCTAAAGTTGGAACAAAACTTGCACTAAAAGAAGGGGCTAAGTTCATAAAGCCTATATTTGTTACTATGTCTCTTTTAGTAGCAGTAAAAATGATATATGAAATGGTTGGATAGTTTAACTAAAAGGGATTGTACATTTTGTGTACAATCCCTTTTAATTAAAAAATTATTTATTTTCTTCTAAGTTAAATTTTTTTATTAAGTTATGCTTAAGAATTAAGTCTGAGTATTCAAGTTGATTTATAGAAGCTTCTTTTGCATTTTTTAAGTTGTCATTTTCTGTAATCTTTTGTCCTGTCTTTATATCATAATAGGTATCTCCAGCTGAAAGATAAAATGTTTTTCCATCAGTAAAGGAACCATTTCTAAATATTACTTTACCTTCTGTTGAATTAAATAAATCCTTGCCCATCATATTAGTAGAAGACAGGTTAAATATATTAGCCAAAGTAGGATAAAGATCTATTTGCCCACCATATATTCCGTAAGTCCCTTTGTGCTTGTCCTCTGGAAAGTGAATCATCATAGGAACCTTTTGTAGTTCCATCCATTGAAGATCCGTAAAACTAGTAGTTCCTAAGAATTTTGCTAATTCTTTTTCATTATCTCTTGGTATAGCATAATGGTCACCATAGATAGTTATTACAGAATTCCTAGTGATACCTTCCTTATCCAATTTATCTAAAAACATGCCTAACTGCTCGTCCGTATAATGGATAGCCTTTAAATAGTTTCCAACAAGAGTATCTTCTAGATCGCCTACATTTAAATCACCGTATTTTTTTACATCATCATAAGGAAAATGACTAGTTAAAGTAACCATAAAAGAATAATAAGGCTCTTGTAAAGTTTTTATTTTTTCTGTAGCCTGATTAAAGAAGGATTTATCACTTAAACCTAAGCCTATTTCTTCGTTAACATCATAGCTTTTTTCACCATAGAAGTTTTCAAAACCATATTTAGGATACATTATATTTCTATTCCAAAAGCTTTCTCTAAAGCCATGAAAGGCTGCGGTGGTATATCCGTTATTTGCCATAGCCTTAGGTAATGCATTAAACTCATTTCCTGCATAGAGATAAGTAACTGACCCTGAAGCTGTTGGGTATAGGGAATTATTTGATAGAAACTCAGCATCAGAAGTTCCTCCAGAGGCAGTTTGATAGAAGTAGTTATTAAAGTAAGCACTCTTTTTAATCCATTTATTTAAATTTGGTGTGATTTCCACTCCATTAATTTTTTTATTTATAGGAAAAGCTTGAAGAGCTTCAACCTGTATTACTATTAGATTTTTACCTTGTCCTACTCCTTTTAAATTTTCAGTAGGTTTTTCTGAATTACTTTGTAAAAAGCTTTTTACTTCTTCTTGTGTTTTAGCTGAAACAGGGGTTCTTTTGCTTATAGCATTACTTAAGGAATTGAAAGTGTCTAAATAGTGATAATTTAAATTACCTAAGTTTTTAGCTATATAAACTTTATTAAACATAGTACTTAATAATCTAGGTTGTTCTTTTGAAAGATTAAGAAATTGTACAGTATTTATTGCTGCACCTATAGCAAATAAACATAAAAAAGGAACTAATTTTTGATTTAAAGGAATTTTTGTTTTTTTAATATACTTAGACCCTTTGTAAAGAAAAATAAATATGAATAAATCTAAGGCATAAAGTAAATCTGTAATTTTAAATAAGTTTCCTACGCTGGATTTTACAGCACCTAATTGAAAACCATTTAAAAGTACAGGTATTGATAAAACGTCTTTAAAATATCTAAAGTAATTTAAATCTCCAATAATAAAAATACTTATAATTAAATCACAAATAAAAAGAAATTTCCTTCTATTTTTTTTATTAAACAAAAATGCGAAAGAAGCTAAAATTATAACTGAAGCTAATACAGGTGAAAACAGACCCTTATAAGAAAAGTATCCAGTTTCAATTTGTTTTCCATAGCATAGAAGTTTAATTCCAACTAGTATTATAAAAAATATAATATCTAGGTAATTTAATATTTTGTATCCCAGTTTATTCATTACCATAGTGCCCCCTAAAAATTAATCAATTTAAAGTATAAGGTATATATGTGTATTGTATTAAAACAATATGTTAATAATGTGCAAATAAATAGAAATATTTGAAAACATTATTTGGTGTAATTGAAAGTTTTTTTGCACGGTTTATATTTTATTACTTAAATTTATATTAGTCAATGTATTTACATTATGGAAATACTATTGCATAATAATATTTATATGAATATGGACTTAAGGCACATTCGATAATTGACTTGTTATTTATTTTAATGTGCCTAATAAGAATGGAGGAATTGTGTATGTCAGAAGAAAATCATGAAATAATTAATGAGAAAGTTGAAAATGATACAATAACAGAAGAAAATTTAGAGAGTATAGAAGAGAAACCACAGATTGTAGAAGAGAAGGCTACAGAGAAGGAAAATATTAAAGAGGAAGAAAAGAAAATTTCATTTAATGATAGTTTTATGGCTAGTTTAATCGATACTATGGTTATGGCAGGCATTTCATTGGCAGGCCTTTTAATTTTGGATAAGGTTATACTAAAAATTTTAGGATACAAAGTTATAGATGAATATAGAGGAACAATGTTACTTGTTGTATTTGTAATTGTTACTTTATTATATCCAGCTATTATGGAAAGCAAAAATGGGAACACTATAGGAAAGAAGTCTTCTAAATTAAAAGTAGAAAAAGTAGAAAAATAATATAAAGGTGAGTGAATCAAAACTTATGAAAAAGGGTAAAGAATATGAATTTAATATACAAACTACTGAATTTCCATCTACAGGTATAGCTGAATATGAAGGATTAAAGGTTTATGTAAAAGGTGCTTTACCAGGACAAAAGGTTTTAGCAAGAGTCTCAAAGAAAAGAAAGAATTATGCTGAGGGAAGATTGCTTAAGGTAATTGAAGATGTAGACTATAAAAGAGAAACTAAATGTTCAGTATTTGGAGAATGTGGAGGTTGTGCTCATCAGGATGTGCCTTATGAAAAACAGCTAGAATTAAAAAAAGAACAGGTACTAAAGCTATTTGAAAAAGCAGACCTTGAAGGCTTTGAATTTTTAGGTATTGAAGGAAGTCCAGAGGAATTTGAATATAGAAATAAAATGGAATTCACCTTTGGAGATATGGAAAAGGGTGGAGAACTTACCTTAGGTATGCATGCCAAAGGAAAAAGCTTTGGAATTATAACTGTAGACTGTTGCCAAATAGTTGATGAAGACTATAGGGTTATTTTAAGCACAGTACTAGATTATTTTAGAGAAAAGAAGCTTCCTCATTATAGGATAATGAGTCATGAAGGATATTTAAGAAATTTAGTTATAAGAAAGGCTTCAAATACAGGAGAAATTCTAATAAATATTGTAACTACATCTCAAATAGAATTTGACTTTAGTGAAATTTTAGAAAAACTAAAGAGTTTAAACTATAGGGGAGTTTTAGTTGGAATATTACATACTACAAATGACTCTTTGGCAGATATGGTTCAAGGGGATAAGGTAGAAGTATTGTACGGAAGAGATTACATTATAGAAAATTTATTAGGTTTAAAATTTAAAATATCACCTTTTTCATTTTTCCAAACTAACTCTAAAGGAGCAGAAAGATTATACAGCATAGTTAGAGATTTTATTGGAGAATCTAAATCGAAAACTGTATTTGACTTATATTGTGGAACAGGAACTATAGGTCAAATTGTAGCTCCAGAAGCAAAAAAGGTTATAGGAATAGAGCTTATCGAAGAAGCGGTTAAATCTGCTAATGAAAATGCAAAGCTTAACGGTTTAGACAACTGTACGTTCATAGCAGGAGATGTAGCTAAAATTATAGGAACTATTAATGAAAAGCCTGATCTAATAATACTAGATCCACCAAGACCAGGAGTGCATCCAATAGCTTTAGACTATGTTATAAAGTTTAATGCACCAGACATAATCTATGTATCCTGCAATCCAAAGACTCTAGTGACGGATTTAAAGGTACTTGTAGAACATGGATATAAGATAGAAAAAGTTAAGGTTAAGGATATGTTTCCTCACACGCCTCACGTTGAGTGTGTTGCCTTGATGTCTAGGGTGGAGAAATAGGACTATTCAAAACATTGATAAATAAAGGGTTTTCAAGATTGGAAGATTTTCTGCCTGACATCTGGCGGTACCTTTTAGCCTTGAAGATCCTTATTTTTATTTTTTTTAGGAAACATATCTACCACAAAAATATTCGTAGGGTTGTGGAGACAGATTAGATAACTACATGAGGTTGTGGAGATAGGATAGATGAAACATCCCCTACTTTTGAAATGAAGGGCTATCCCTATCTCTATTTTTAGATATACATATCATAATATTTGAGTTGAAAAGGTAATTACATTTCAAGTATAAATAGTCATTCCTATAAATTGGTTTTCTTGGTATAATAAAAAGAAAAAGCAGGTGTGGATATGGAAAGTGAAGATAAAGTGCAAAAACAGCCTATGGACTTTTATAATATGTCAGATTTTTTAAGAGGACAATCCTCGAAATTAATAACTAAATTATCTGAAGAGGATAGGACAGCTTTCGTCTTAAAAAATGGAAAGCCTATTGCTGTTCTACTGTCTAATGAACGCTATGAAAGGCTTTTGAAATCGGGAATTGATATAACAGAATATTAAAGATGAGCGAGGTAAAATAAATGGCCGTGAAAAAATCAGAATTATATTCCCTACTATGGGAAGCGTGTAATAAATTAAGAGGTGGCGTAGAGCCGTCAAGATACAAAGACTACGTACTTGTATTGTTGTTTTTTAAATACGTATCAGATAGATACAAAGGACAACGATTTGCTGAGTTTACAGTAAGCGAAGGTGCATCATTTGATGACTTAATTGCCGCAAAGGGCAAGAGTGATGTCGGTGAACGAGTAGATAAGATTATCCAAAAGTTCCTAGAAGAAAACCGTCTTCAAGGTTCTCTTCCTGATGTTAGTTTTAATAACCCAGATGAACTGGGTTCTGGCAAGGAACTAGTTGATAAAGTTTCTGGACTTATTGCTATATTCCAAAACCCTGCTATTGATTTCAAAAGTAACAGAGCTAGTGGCGATGACATCATCGGAGATGCTTATGAGTACTTCATGATGAAATTTGCTCAAGAGTCTGGTAAGAGCAAGGGTCAATTTTATACGCCTAGTGAAGTGTCACGTATCATTGCTAGACTTATTGGTATTGGTGATATCAAGAATGAGACTGGTAAGAAATGGACACTTCATGATCCTGCTGCGGGTAGCGGTTCTCTACTAATCCGTGCAGCAGATGAAGCCCCTATGGATGAAAACGGTGACTCTATAGTTACAATATATGGTCAAGAAAAATATCCAGATACTGCAGGTTTAGCAAAGATGAACTTTATCCTACATAACAAAGGTACAGGTGAAATCAAGAGTGGTAATACGTTAGCAAACCCAGCATATACGGATGATTTCGGAGGGCTTAGAAAATTCGACTTTATTGTCATGAATCCACCCTTCTCAGATAAGGATTGGACTGATGGAATTAAACCATCAGAAGATAAATATAAAAGATTTGAAGGTTATGGCATTCCACCAGAGAAGAATGGTGACTATGCTTGGTTTTTACATGTTTTAAAGGCGTTAGATAGTAATGGTAAGGCAGGAATTATTCTGCCCCACGGTGTACTATTCAGAGGGAATATAGAAGAGACCATTAGAAAAGCAGTTCTTGATAAGCGATACATCAAGGGCATAGTTGGTTTGCCTGCTAATTTGTTCTATGGCACAGGTATTCCTGCTTGCATCATAATTATCGATAAAGAAAATGCCGATAATCGTGAAGGCATCTTTATGGTAGATGCAAGCAGTGGATTTAAGAAAGATGGTAACAAGAATCGCCTTCGTGAACAAGATATTGAGAAGATAGTGCAAACATGCATAAATAAAGAAGAAATTAAGGGTTATTCTCGTTTTGTTACCTATAAAGAAATCTTGGAAGAAAACGATGGTAACCTGAATGTCCCTCGATATATCCAAAAGATTGATGATAAATTACCGCAAAATATTGCATCACATCTAAAGGGTGGAATTCCGGAAGTTGATATTGATTCAATAGAAAAGCTATGGAAAGTTTCACCGAAGTTAAAACAAGAGCTATTTATCCGTGTTGATGAAAAGCAAAACGTCTATAACCTTGCTACGTCACCAAACGAGATAGAAACGGTTATCTCTGAAGACGAAAATATCAAGAGTCAAAAAGAAACCGAATGTGGAGAACTATTCGGGGCTTGGAAAAATGCAGTAAAAAATGTGCTGCTAAACATCAATGCAGATACAAATCCAAAGGAGTTAATTCGTAACATTGGTCTTGAAATCCTGCATGATTTCGAATCGGCACAGCTTTTAGACAATTACGATGTGTACGACTTCTTGCTAAATTATTGGAATGAGAAAATGCAAGATGATGTGTATGTAATTAAGGCTAGTGGATATGAGGCTGGTTGCGAGATTGAATATGTATACGCTCAAAAGAAAGCCAAAGATGAAAATGGAGAAGAAATAAAAGTTGATGACACTTCTAAAATGAAGTCGTTTGATGGTCTATTAATTTCAAGAGATATTATCGAGCGTGAGTATTTTGAAACTGAATTATTAGCACTTAATGAGTTGATAGAAAAATCTATATTGCTTGAATCTGAACTTGATGAAATGTGTGAAGAAGAATCTGGCGATGAAGGTTTGCTTGTAAATGCCCTAAATGAAAAAGGTGACAGCATTCCAAAGGCAAATCTTAATAAGCGGATTAGGGAACTCGAAAGTAAAAAGACCTCACCTGTAATGTGTGATATTACAAAGTTGATTGAATTGTTTGATGAGGGCAATACAATCGAAATGGAGAAAATCGTCAAAGATAACAATGAGCTAAAGGGCTATGAACTTAGAAATAAGAATGGTTCATTTGGTAAGGCAAAGTTAAAAACGGCGTTAAAAGAGGCAAACGACAATGCAGTTATCCCTGAAATTTATGCCGATGAGTACAACGCTCTTCTTGCATATCAAGCGAAGATGACAGAAAAGGATGAGGTTGACAAGAAGACCAAGGAGGCACAAAAAGCACTTGATGATTTAGTACTTGCTAAATATAGCGAGTTAACGATTGATGAAATAAAGTATTTACTCTTTGACAAAAAGTGGATGGCAAGGCTTGAGGGTGATATTGCTGATGCGATTGACCAGGTACTGAATACTCTTGCGTCAAGAGTTGTCTTAATTGCAAGACGCTATGAGCATACTTTAGGAGAGATTGAGGAAAAGACAGCTCAATCAAAAGAAAAAGTGAAGTCTGCTTTGGAAAGGATGGGGTATATTTGGTAACTCATCTAGAAGATTGGAGACAATTACAATTAAAGGATTTAGGGCATATTCAAATGTGTCGTAGGATTTTTCAATACCAAACAAAATCTTATGGGGCTATTCCTTTCTACAAAATTAGTACTTTTGGTAAAAAGGCAGATGCATATATTTCAAGAGACTTGTTTGAAAGATATAAAAACGTTTATCCGTATCCTGACAAAGGTGATGTACTAATATCAGCAGCTGGGACAGTAGGAAAAGTAGTTAAATTTGATGGAAAAGAATCGTATTTTCAAGACTCCAACATTGTGTGGCTTAAAGTTAATAAGGAAGTAGTTGATAGAGAATTTCTGTATTGGTTTTATCGCTCTTATCCCTGGAAAGCTTTAGAGGGGACAACAATAAAGAGATTGTATAACAACATTATTTTAAATACCGATATCAATCTCCCGTCTATTGAAGAGCAGAAAGAAATAGCCCAAACACTTTCCGACTTTGATGAGCATATTGGCAACTTAACCGAACTAATCGAAAAGAAAAAAGCTATCCGAGATGGAGCTTTGGAAGACCTCATTAGAGGCAATACTAGGGTTGATGGTTTTGACAAGGAATGGGAAACTGTTTCTTTTAACCAAGTGATTAAACCAAAAGCAAGAATTGGATGGCAAGGTTTAAAAAAGGAAGAGTATTTAAGAAGTGGATACAGTTATTTAATTGGGGGCACTGATTTCCATAATGGAAAGGTCAATCTGGAGAACATATCATACGTATCAAAAGAACGATACGATATGGATTCAAATATTCAAGTCGAGTCAAATAATGTACTGGTAACAAAAGATGGAACGATTGGTAAGGTAGCACTGGTTCCTAAATTGGATAAACCAGCAACTCTGAATAGCGGAGTTTTTGTTTTCAGAACAACGCCTAGCCTTCTTCCAACGTTTCTCTATAGAGTTTTGTTGTCCTCAATTTTTAAAGAGTTTATTAATACATTGTCCGCAGGTTCTACAATAAAGCATCTATATCAAAAAGATTTAAGTAATTTTGAGTTTAGAATGCCACAGGATATTAGAGAACAACAAGCCATCGCCTCTGTCTTAACAGATATGGATGAAGAAATCGAATCTCTCGAAATAGAAAAAGAGAAGATAATGGGAATTAGAGAAGGTGCAATGGATGACCTTTTAACAGGCCGTGTGCGTCTTAAATTATAAGGAGGTTAAGTTTATGTCTGTTGATTTAGAAAGAAAATTACAAAATAAGGTCATCCACTGGTTAATAGATGAAGAAAAAGACGGTGGTTTAGGCTACACATATCTTGGCAACCTTGAAGATCAAGACAACACACCAGTTAAAGAGGACTTGCTAAAGAAGAATCTAGAAAAGCGCGGTTATACGAAAGACCAAATTTCAAAAGCAGTAAATGAACTTGTTACTAAGGCAAGTAATCAAGTGGATAGCTTATATCAAACCAATAAAGAGGTCTATTCCCTACTTCGTTACGGAAAGCAAGGTGTAAAGGACGATAATAAAAATCGTCAAACTGTGCATTATATCGACTGGGATAATGTAGAAAATAATGATTTTTATGTCGCTGAAGAAGTAAGTGTACTTTGTTTTAATCAGATAGAAAGAAAACGTCCTGATGTGGTACTGTATATAAACGGCATCGCTCTTGGCGTATTTGAGTTAAAGCGATCATGCGTGAGTATTGGCGAAGGTATTCGCCAAAATCTTACAAATCAAAAAAAAGAGTATATTCAGCCTTTTTTTAGTACCGTTCAATTAATTTTTGCAGGAAATGAGGCAGAGGGGCTTAAGTACGGTACTACCGAAACGGCTGAAAAGTATTTTCTTAAATGGAAAGAAGATATCAAAGCCACCGATGACCTTTCTGCAACTATCAAGGATATTCAATCTAAAGAAAAGAATAAGCTAAGAGATGCTATAGTCTCTCTTTGTCAAAAAGAACGTTTTTTATCGTTGATTTATGACTTCATTATCTTTGATGCTGGAGTGAAGAAGGTTACAAGACATAATCAGTACTTTGCAAATATTGCTGCAAGGAAAAGGATTATTGAAAATGAGGGTGGTATCATTTGGAATACACAAGGTTCAGGTAAGTCGTTGATAATGGTTTGGCTGGCTAAGTGGATTATTGAAAATGTGGCAGATAGCCGTGTAGTTATCATTACAGACCGTGATGAGCTTGATGACCAAATAGAGAGCCTATTTATTGATGTTAATGAGAAAGTTAAAAGAGCAAAGAGTTGCTCTGATTTAAGAGAAATACTAAATAAAAATGATGATTCTATCATATGCTCTTTAATTCATAAGTATGGACACAATGCAGGTAAACAATCCGATGTGGATCAGTATCGGAAAGAGTTATTAAAGGACTTACCTGCTGACTTTATGGCAAAAGGAAACATTATTGCCTTTATTGACGAATGCCACCGTACAAACTCGGGGAAATTACACGAGGCTGTTAAAGTATTGATGCCTGAAGCAGTGCTTATAGGTTTTACAGGAACACCGCTGCTTAAAAAGGACAAGAAAACCAGCCTTGAAACATTTGGATCGTATATTCACACTTATAAATTTGATGAGGGTGTTGAAGATGGTGTTGTTCTTGATTTGCGTTATGAGGCAAGAGATGTTGACCAAGATTTATCCAATAAGGACAAGGTAGATTTGTGGTTTGATAATAAAACCTTTGGTCTTACTGAAAGAGCAAAGACAAATTTAAAACAAAGCTGGACTGCAATCAATAAATTATATAGTTCAAGACAAAGACTTGAGAAAATTGCAGGGGATATTATCTTTGACATGAATTTAAAACCGCGCCTTAAAAATGAACGTGGAACGGCTATGCTGGTTGCTAACAGTATATACGAGGCTTGTAGATATTGGGATATCTTTACTAGCAATGGCTTTAATAGGTGTGCTGTTGTCACCTCTTACGAACCTTCAGCCGCTAGTGTAAGAACTGCTACGAGCGACTTAAGTCAAGAGGGTGAAGAAGAATATAAGAAGTCTATTTATGAGCGGATGCTTAGAGGTAAAAAACTATCCGAGTTCGAAAAAGAAGTAAAAGAACAATTCAAGAAAGAACCTGCTAAAATGAAGTTACTTATTGTAGTGGACAAACTATTAACAGGTTTTGATGCACCAAGTGCCACTTATCTATATATTGATAAATCTATGCGTGATCATGACTTGTTCCAAGCAATCTGTCGAGTTAATAGACCAGATGGTGAGGATAAAGACTATGGTTACATTGTAGATTATATGGATTTGTTCCGTAATGTACAGTTGGCAGTTGCTGATTATACAACTGAGGCTTTCGATAACTTTGATAAAGAAGATGTTGAGGGGCTTATTAAGAATCGTTATGATGAAGCTAAATCTGAAATGGTAGGTGCAATTGCATCACTTAAAGATTTGCTGGAAAATGTAAATGATCCGAAAGAGGATACTGATTATATTGAATATTTCTGTGGTGAAAATAGTGAGGATGATGAGAGAATAGGTCGTAGGGATATTTTATACGCTCTTACTGCATCCCTGACTCGTTCCTTTGCAAATTGCTGTGATAAACTTGTGAGCAACTATGGTTATTCAGATAATCAAGTTAACCAGCTTAGAAGTGATATTTCTGGATATAACAAAATAAAAGAAATGATTAAACTTGCGAGTTGTGATTATATTGACTTGAAGCCTTATGAGGCGGATATGCGTTATATCTTGGACACCTACATTCGTGCCGAAGATTCTAAGGTCGTAAGCGAACTAGCCAATATGCCATTGGTTGAGTTGCTATTAAATAATACAACTACAACACCAATAGATGCATTAGTGAAAGAACTTCCAGGAAGCGATAATGCTAAAGCGGAGATAATTGAAAATAACTTGCAACATGAAATTGTTAAGAAGATGTCATCAAATAAAGTCTACTATGGTAAGCTATCGGAAATGCTCCAAATAGTTATTGACCAAAGACGAATTGAGGCTATGAGTTATGAGGAGTATCTGCGTCAAGTGGTAGAACTAGCACAAGCAATTTTACATCCGGAAGAAAATTCTGATTATCCAGATGCTATTAAGAAAAGCGAAGCCAGAAGAGCTTTCTTTGATTACTTTGATAGAGATGAAAAACTGGCTATAAATAGTGACAATACTATCCGTAATGCAATACGTCCTGATTGGAAGCGAAATTTCCAGAAACAACAAAATATAAGACTTGCTATATATCAAAATTTATTGGTATATGGTTATGACGAAGATGCAGCAACTGAAAAAACAAATGCCGTCTTCGAAATAGCTGAAAGACAGGGAGAATACGATGTGTAATGAAGTAATAATTGGCGGTATGCCAATAGAGATTATCAAAAAGCAAAATCTAAAAAATCTTTATATAAGGGTTAATCCCCCAGAAGGAAATGTAACCGTCAGCACTCCTAGTGATTATCCTGATGAAGAAATAAGGCTTTTTGTTTTAAAGAAAATGCCAGAGATTACCAAGGTGAGAGATCGAATGTTATCACAACCACGTCAAACTGAACGTGAATATGTGTCTGGCGAATCACATTATTTATGGGGAAAGCCTTACCGTTTACAGGTCGTTTATGAAGGAAACAAATACGAAATTACTAAACTACCAAATAAAATAATTTTAACTGCTCCCGAGAGATCAACTAAAGAATCTAGGGAGAGGGCTTTTAACGAATGGTACAGAGAAGAACTTAAACGAGTATTGAATGGTGTGGTTTCAAGGTGCGAGGCAAAGACAAATCTTTATGCTAATGAATACAAAATAAAAAACATGAGGACAAAATGGGGTACTTGTAATATTGATAAAAAAAGAATATGGATTAATTTGCAGCTTGCTAAAAAACCAGTCGAATGTCTTGAGTATGTGGTTATACATGAACTAGTACACTTGATAGAAAAGAATCACACCCATAGATTCCATGCACTTGTTGAGGAGTTCTACCCTACCTGGAAAGAGGCAAGAAAGCTATTAGCAGAGCTGCCTTTAGATTATATTGAAAAAGGGGAGTGGGTAGAGAATGAAGAGCAAAATAACATCTAGTGATATTTTTGATATTAATAAAAAATCGGGCGCATTGATACTTGGAAAGAATCGACTTGATGATTATGCAACTAAATTTCTAACAAAATATTGTAAGCAGGCATTGGTTAATCCAATGCCTCTTCCAGTTGAGGAGATTCTTCAGGATATGGGACTTACAGTACAAGAAGTTTCCTTATCTAGCAATTTAGATGTTTTTGGTTGCTGTTTGCTACTAGACGCACATGTAGATGTTTATGACCAAGAAACAAGGCAATATACATCAACCGCTTTTAATGCTGGAACTGTATTGATTGATCCATTATCTGAAGCTGTATTTGGTGAAGGTTCGAGAAGAAACACACTAATCCATGAGGCACTGCATTGGGAAAAAGATAAAAGATATTTTGAAATCCTTGAGATAAAAAATAAAGACGCAACTGAAAAGCTATACCCTATTTTATGCCGTCAATCTGAGACTTTCTATACTCCACCTGAGGGAAAGAACACAAAAGAAAATGAAGTAAGGTGGTTGGAATGGCAGGCACATAGATTAGCACCAAGAGTCCTTATGCCAAAAAACAGCTTTAAAAAGAAGGCACTGGAGTTTATTCAACAATATAAAGAGGCTGGAGAAAATGTTATATTATCGTGTGACACTTTAATTGAAAATTTAAGTATCTTCTTTAAAACGTCACGGTTATCAGTAAAATATAGATTGATTGAGGTTGGTCTTAAAGATACAATTTCAAGGTTTTCAGATTATGAAGATGTCTATGAAGAAATCAATAGCAATAAAGATTTTGTCAAATTAACTCCAGTAGAAGCGTTAAAGATTGTTGACACAGATTCAGTTCTTAAAGGATGGATAAGCGATGGACGATTTGTTTATGCTGACGGGTACTTTGTTCTCGCTGACATACAGTATGTAAAACAAAAAGATGGAGTACTTCATTTAACTGCTAAAGCAAAGAAAAATCTTGCAAAATGTGTTATTAATATTCGTGAGCAAAAGTTTACTACATATGAAAATGCCGATAAAGATTTTCTTGGTTATGCGGTACTTAGAAAAGTAGAAGGAATTGACAATAGACTTCTTACATTCCATCCAAAGTATCAGTCTTCTTTAATGTGTGAACCAGAAGAGGCTTACCAAGCATTTTATAAACAGTTAGCTTCTTATGATGAACAAGAAGAAATTGAACTTATGAAGATGATAGGAGACCCAACTAAATCTCTGTGCGAGTGTTTATGGTTTTTGATGGAGAATAGAAAATGGAACTATCCTAAGCAATTTAACGAAGAGACAGGACTGCACATAAACTATCACGGTAAAATTAAGAAAAATAACTATAACAACATGACTACTAATGTTTTGATGGCGATTTGTGTAGCCATGAGATTAAGTTCGAGAATAACACAAAAGTTATTTGATAAATCAAATAACAAATTAAATTATTATTCTGATCCTGATAAAACCTATATTCGTATAATGGATACTATGCCGGGACTCTCGCTTGACGATTTCAATGGAGTCTTAGGGCAGTTTGGAATACCTGAACTAGGTAGTGAAATAAAGAATTAAAAGTTCGTTAACTCGTTGAGTTGGTTTTGGACCCCGAAAGGGGTTCTTTTTTTTTGCTCAAAATTGAAAAAACCCTATTTATAAGGAAACAAAAGCCAACTCTATGAGTTGGTCGCTGAATTTTGAAATCTTTTATGTTTATAAGTGTAAGGCTCAGGTCTTACAAAAATTTAAATACGTCTAAAGCTGGCCAGTAGAAGACGGTGGATACATAAATGAATCGAAGATAGTCAATGAAGGGCTATTGGAAAAGTTTATGCTCCTCCGTTTTATTTCCTATGCACATTTTCGGGAAGTAACTCTGTTGGTCATTTTTTCTAAGACTCATTAGTACTCCGCCGTCTTGCAAGACGGGAACAGGAGAATCTAATGAGATTTTCAGTAAGGTATGAAGAGAAAATTCAAACAATCGAGCTTAATGATGAAGAAACAGAACAAATGTGGGTTAGTCTGTCCCTTGTGGGTGAAGGACTTTCCAAATCAAATAAAGAGCGCTTAATTCAAGATGCTTTTAACGATAAGTATAACAAACCCGAGTACAATAACTGGCATAAATTTGATAGACACAGAGGGATGCCCAAAAAACCATTCCGTAAGGACGACGAATCTGAGGATGCAACGGATCATATGGACTATCTCCCCGATAATTCCCAAGAAGTGGAACGAAATAAAAAGGAAGATTATGAATATTACTGTGAGATTATTCGTTCCATTCTCAAGCCAAAACATTCAGAACCTTTTATTGCTGTATATCTTGATGGCATGTCAATGACTGAGTATGCAGAGCGTGAGGGTGTTAGTAAAAGCGCCATTTCACACCGTTTAAATACAGCTAAGAAGAATTTCAAAAAAGTTTTTCCAGAATCCTCAACTTTCCCCTCTTGCCACGGCTAATAGATAGAGGGCAACACATAAACGCTCTCGGAAAGAGGTGAAGAACATGAAACACAACTTGAAAATCAGTGTTTCAAAAACTCCACAGACTGGCGGGATTGTAACTTGCCGTAATGTCACTATAAGGGAGCGTTTCCTTCGTTTCTTACTTGGTGATAAGCAGAAACTGACTATCCTTGTTCCGGGTGACACAGTACAAGAACTCGCCATCAGTGAGATTAAGGAGGGAGGATTAAACCATGAGCAAAATCAAACTACTTCTTGATGTGGTTTCTGATATGCGCTCTTTGGCAGACAGCGTACAAGCGGTTGCTGATGCGATGGCGAGCAATGAACCTGTCGAAGCAAAAGAACCGACTACACCTGTAAAAGAACCTGCGCCAAAGAAAAAGGAGATCGCTCTGGAGGAAGTCAGAGCAAAACTCGCTGAAAAGAGTCAAGTCGGTCTTACTTCTCAAGTGAGGGAAATTATCCAAAAATACGGTGGCTCTAAATTAAGCGAAGTTGACCCGAAACATTATGCAGATATATTGAAAGATGCGGAGGTACTAGGTAATGAGTGATCACGCAGTACTTTCCGCATCGGGGTCCCATAGGTGGCTTAATTGCCTTCCTTCTGCAAGATTGGAACTGGAATTTGAAAATAGTGAATCCAATGCAGCCGCTGAAGGTACCGCCGCTCATGCTCTCTGTGAACATAAACTTAAAAAAGCACTTCACATGAGAAGTAAACGGCCAGTCTCGGTGTATAACTCTGATGAAATGGAAGAACACAGCGATGCCTATGTGGAATTTGTAATGGAGCAGCTGGAACTGGCAAGGCAAAGCTGTACGGACCCGTTAATACTTATTGAACAACGTCTTGATTTTTCTTGCTATGTACCCCAGGGGTTCGGAACTGGTGATTGCATCATTATTGGCGATAAAAAGCTTCATATTATCGATTTTAAGTATGGCATGGGTGTGTTAGTAGATGCAGTGGAAAACCCGCAGATGAAATTGTATGCCCTTGGTGCTTTAGAAATCTACGATAGCTTGTACGATATCGAGGAGGTTTCCATGACCATCTTCCAACCCCGCAGGGAAAATGTCAGCACATGGACAATCCCGGTAAAGGAATTAAAGGACTGGGCAGAAAATGAACTGAAACCAAAGGCGAAAAAGGCCTATGACGGTGAAGGTGAATATCTGACCGGTGAGTGGTGTACTTTCTGCCGAGCGGCTGTTAAATGCCGTGCAAGAGCAGAAGAAAAGCTGAAATTAGCACAGATGGAATTTAAACTGCCACCCCTGCTTACGGATTCTGAAATTGAGGAAGTTCTCTCTAAATTGTCCGATCTTACAAAGTGGGCAAATGAAATCATTGCTTATGCCACGGATGCTGCTGTTAATCACGGGAAAGAGTGGCACGGTTTTAAGGTAGTCGAGGGCAGGTCTATCCGTAAATATAAGGACGAAGAGGCTGTGGCTGAAGTAGCCAAGGCAAACGGCTATAAGGATATCTATCGTCAGAGTCTCATTACCCTTACGGAAATGCAGAAGCTGATGGGTAAAAAGAAATTTGAAGAAATCCTCGGTGGTCTCATACATAAACCACCAGGGAAGCCAACGCTGGTTCCGCTTTCGGATAAGCGGCAGGCTATGAATATATCAAACGTAAAAAACGAATTTAACGAGATAACGGAGGAATAGGAATATGAATAATCAAAACAGAACAAAGGTTGTTACAAGTGTCAACACACGTCTTAGTTACTTTCACGGCTGGGAGCCGGTATCCATCAATGGTGGAGCGGAAAAGTACAGCGTATCCGTATTGATTCCCAAAACAGATAAGGAAACCATCAATGCTATCAATGCAGCAGTAGATGCAGCCATTGAAGAGGGCGTTGCAAAGTTTGGTGGTAAAAAGCCGAATAAGGCGGCTATTAAACTGCCACTTCGAGATGGTGACGTAGAACGTGATGACGAGGCTTACAAAGGACATTACTTTGTAAATGCCAACAGCAAGACGCCACCCCAAATAGTAGATAAAGCGGTTAGACCTATCTTGGATCGCAACGAGGTTTACAGCGGTTGTTATGCAAGAGTATCCCTAAATTTCTATGCTTTTAACTCTAATGGCAATAAGGGTGTAGCATGTGGTCTTGGCAACATCCAGAAGATAAGAGATGGAGAGCCTTTAGGGGGAAGAACCAATGCAGCTGATGACTTCACAACTATTGATGATGATGATTTTCTAGCATAAGGAATAAATACAGACGAGGTGGTGGAGGTTGTTCTTCTGCCACCTCGTTTGCATTGGAAAGGGCGGTAATACATGAATTCTATTTCTATTGATATTGAAACATTTAGTAGTGCCAACCTTCAAAAGTCTGGAGTTTACCGTTATGCAGAGAGTGATGATTTTGAAATTCTACTATTTGGTTATTCGGTGGATGGCGGTGAAGTACAGGTGGTTGACCTTGCCATCGGGGAAGAAATCCCCGATGAAATTATAAACGCACTTATGGATGATTCCGTTACCAAGTGGGCTTTCAATGCAATGTTTGAGCGTGTGTGTCTATCAAAATGGCTTAACCTTGCAGATTATCTTGCTCCTGTATCCTGGAAATGTTCCATGATATGGTCGGCATATATGGGATTACCTCTTTCTTTGGAGGGAGTTGGTGCAGTTCTAGGTTTGGAGAAACAAAAGTTAGCAGAGGGTAAAGACCTCATTAAATATTTCTGTACACCTTGCTCCCCAACTAAATCAAATGGTGGTCGAGTTCGTAATCTGCCAGAACATGACATGGATAAATGGGAGCGGTTTAAAGCATATAACCTTCGTGATGTGGAAGCCGAGATGTCTATACAACAGAAATTATCTAAGTTTCCGATGCCTGAGAACATCTGGGAGGAATATCATCTCGACCAGGTCATCAATGATCGTGGCATTGCCATTGACATGACTTTCGTAAAACAGGCTGGTGCAATAGATGAACATTCCCGTGAAAAGCTAATGGATACAATGCAAGAAATAACCAATTTAGAGAATCCAAATTCTGTACAACAAATGAAAGATTGGCTTGCCGATAATGGGCTAGAAACAGATACTCTTGGTAAAAAAGCAGTTGCTGAGATGTTAAAGACGGCTCCTGAACCACTAGGCACTGTTTTGGAACTTCGCCAGCAACTTGCAAAATCATCAGTGAAAAAATACACAGCAATGGAAAATGCGGTATGTAGTGACGGTCGTGCAAGAGGAATGCTTCAGTTTTACGGAGCCAACAGAACCGGCAGATTCTCTGGCAGGCTGATTCAGTTGCAAAATCTCCCCCAAAACCATATGCCCGATTTAGAACAGGCTCGTGCTTTAGTTCGAAGCGGAAACTTTGATGCTCTTACTTTACTCTATGATTCAATCCCAGAGGTACTGTCGGAACTTATCCGTACTGCTTTTATACCGCGAGAAGGTATGAAGTTCATTGTGGCAGATTTTTCAGCGATTGAGGCTCGCGTCATTGCTTGGCTTGCAAGTGAAAAATGGAGAATAGATGTATTCCAAAACGGCGGTGACATCTACTGTGCCAGTGCCTCTCAGATGTTTAATGTACCTGTTGAAAAGCATGGTGTGAACGGTCACCTTCGTCAGAAAGGGAAAATAGCCGAACTTGCCCTCGGTTATGGTGGATCTGTTGGAGCATTAAAATCAATGGGTGCTTTGGAGATGGGAATTGAAGAAGAGGAACTTCAGCCCCTTGTAACGGCTTGGAGACAATCCAATCCCAATATCACAAAACTTTGGTGGGATGTTGACCGAGCAGTAAAAACCTGTGTTAAGCAAAAAACTCCCACAGAGACACATGGCATTAAATTTATCTATCAAAGTGGGATGCTCTTTATTGTCCTCCCTTCCGGCAGACGGCTTTCTTATGTGAAACCTCGTATGGGAGAGAACGTGTTCGGCGGTGAGTCTGTTACTTACGAAGGCGTTGGTGGGACGAAGAAATGGGAAAGAATCGACAGCTATGGGCCAAAATTTGTAGAGAATATTGTCCAGGCAATCAGTCGTGACATTTTGTGCCATGCCATGCAGACGTTAAAGAATTGTTCCATTGTGGCTCATGTGCACGATGAAATTATAATTGAAGCGGACATGAGGATGTCACTTTCCGCTATCTGTGAACAGATGGCTAAGATACCAACATGGGCAAATGGCCTGTTGCTTAGTGCTGATGGTTATGAGTGTCAGTTTTATCAAAAAGATTAAATTAATTGGTAATCGTGTGGGAGGAGGTTAAAAGACCTTCAATTTTTAAATAATGAAAACAGGATAGCACTTATTTTATGACCGGTACGTGCTATCTTGTTTGTTTAATAAACGCTCCATTTTTGTGGAATAAAGGGTTAAAATTCGAATCTTGAAGAAATATAGTGAAAGAACCGATTTTGACTCCTCTCTCTATAAAGTTAATAATAAATCAAGGGGTAAGACTAAATCTATTAAAAACACATGGGACAATAATTGATACATCGACCGATTAGCTTAATTGATTTTATTGCAGAGTGTCTCTAAATGATAACGAATAACTTCCTTCACCTTTTCTGGAGAGTATACATCAGGTCTTAATAAAGCATGAATCGACAATCCCTCTATTAATGCCGTTAACCTACTCTTTTCTAATTCTGCATTCATTGAATCTGATAATACGCCTTTTAGAGCTAAGATTTCAATCATTGAATTTGCTAATTCATATGTACCGTCCGTCATTTCATCTTTTTTGTCCCTTATTGTATCACTTGTAAGTGAACGTAATGCAAGAATCCACCAAACACTCGTTTCAATTTTCTTTTCTTCATCTATTGGTACTAGCTCTAATAAAACTTCTTCTACTGCCTGCACTGGGTTTTCTGACCATTCTTTATTTTGAGAACGTTTTTTCCCTTCTTCTAAGTAGTAATTCATAATAAATAATAACATTTCATCTTGAGTTGAAAAATAATGTCTTAACGCACCAGAAGATATCCCTGCCTCAGCTGCAACTCTTCGTATAGACGCTTTCTCAACCCCTTCTTTCCTAATAATATTCCATGCAGCCTCAGCAATTTGTTTGCGCTTTTCATCATGATCAACAATTTTTGGCATTATAAAAATCACTTCCTTTATTTAGCGCAGTGTGTTATTATCTTTTTATAGCACGATGTGTTAAATAGATAATACCACAACATTTAAAGGAGGACTAGTTTGTTTGATCGAAACTATTGAAGCATTGATGCCTTCTTCATCATTAGACATTTCTTCAGCATTAATGATTATTTCTTTGTGTGCTTTAATTGATATTTTAAGTCCCGGTGTACTGACTGTAACAGCCTATTTATTACTGACACAACCGAATCAGTTACCTTCTCGTTTATTTGTGTTTTTATTCATCACGCAGTTAGGCTATTTCATCACGGGTTTATTACTCTACTCTGGTGGAAATTCATTATTGAAGAGAATAGAACAATTGTCTCAGTTTGACTTTATCAATTGGTTTTATATCCTACTTGGAGCAGTTCTTGTTCTAATAAGCTTCAGTAAACCAAAAGAGACTACAAAAAAACGTTTAATTTCATTTATCCCCAAAAATACAACAATTAAAGGGATGATTATATTAGGAATCATTGTTTTCCTAATTGAATTTGTAACGGCATTGCCTTACTTTTATTCAATCTTTTTAATGAATCATCAAACAATTGATGCTACACCTGCTATCTTAATAATAATTGGATACAATCTAGTAATGGTGCTTCCTTCTCTGTTACTGTTAGGGGTTAATATTATATTTAAAGAAAGATTGCAACAATTTCTTGTTAAAATCAGGTCAAAATTAAATGAAGCTCCAATCTCTTCACTCTTGGTAGCGACAGGAGTCATAGGTGCAGTTTTTTTTAATATCGGTCTTAGGGGCATATTAAATTAGAAAAAATATTAAAGAGGTGTTCATCATGAAAGAAATTATCAGTGGACTCAGTCTACTTTTTATTATTCAGGGAGTAGGCGGATTAATCAATCATTTGACTAATGGAGGAAAAAGTTGGTTTTTAGTAAATTATATTGATGCGTTTCAAGGGTTGGAAATCGTTTTGGACATTGTATTTATTGTAGTTGGTGGGATCATAGCTTTAGCCACTCGTAAAATAACATCTAGTAAAAACGATAAGTGAATGATGTAAATAAAAAATACAGAGTGAGAATTTCTCGCTCTGTATTTTTTATTTTAATTGATTCTCCTCGAGGCTCTACCAACCTTACTCATCCAGGTCATAGATCAAAGATGATGCCCAAAATGACTGTTTTTCTCTTTTCTTAAAGTAGAAAATTACTGAATCAACCTTTTAAATCTATTTTACATATACAAATTTCGAACAACAATCCGGATGTCTAATTTATTTTTTCAAAATCCTCAACAATCATTACCTCCTGTGGCTATTAGGTAGAGGGGTTTCCTCTCTGACTATATTGCAGGAGGTAATTCGTATGGACGAATTAGTAAAAATCAACTATGAAAATCAACGACCAACCGTACTCGGTCGTGATTTACATGAAGCCTTGGAAGTAAAGACCGCTTATAAAGACTGGTTTCCAAGAATGTGTGAGTACGGATTTGAGGAAGGGTCAGACTTTAGCTCATTTTTGAGCGAAAGTACTGGAGGCAGACCAAGCATAGACCATCAGTTAACAATTGACATGGCAAAAGAGCTATGCATGATACAGCGTACTCCAAAAGGGAAAGAGTGCCGCGGGTACTTTCTTGAAATAGAAAGAAGATGGAATTCCCCAGAAGCAATCATGGCAAGGGCACTTCAGATTGCCAATCAACAGCTAACACAAGTAAGGAAACAAAATAAAGTGCTTGAAGGTACAGTTGCTGTTCAGAATCAGCAAATTGCAGAAATGAAACCGAAAGTCTCTTATTACGATGTGGTTTTAAATTGCAAAGACCTCATTTCCACATCAGCAATTGCCAAAGATTACGGCAAGTCAGCTATTTGGATGAACCGCTATCTTAATAAAAAGGGCATCCAGTTTAAACAAGGCGGCATTTGGCTTTTATATCAGAAGCATGCGGAAAAAGGCTACACCAGCACTAAGACACATAGCTACCTAGGCAGTAACGGGCAGCAGCATACAAAGGTCCATACATATTGGACTCAAAAAGGCAGACTCTTCATTTACGAACTGATGAAGGCGGACGGTATTTTGCCTCAGATAGAAATGGAGGGTGTGTAATGGGAATCAACAAATTTAACCATGAAGGATACCATGACCCAACTCCCCATGAAGCACTGACTAACATAATAAGAAAGGAAAAGGCAGAGAAAAAATCTGCCTTTAAGCCGCTTGTATATATCTGTTCTCCCTATTCCGGTGATGTAGAAGGAAACATTAAAAAGGCTCGCAGTTTTTGCAGGTTTGCCTTAGACCAAAACTGTATCCCAATTGCTCCCCACCTTATGTTTCCGCAGTTTATGGATGATGAAAACCCAGAGGAACGAGAACGTGCCATATTTATGGACATTGTACTTATGGGTAAATGCTCCGAGGTGTGGGTGCTGGGCAATACCATCTCAAGCGGTATGGCGAGGAAAATTGAAGTAGCCAAGAAACGCAGACAAACGGTCAGGTATTTTAATCCGGAGCATGAGGAGGTTGAAAGCTTATGAAAATTGCAGTGGGCAATAGCCGGATGGATAGGAAATGGAAAAACAAAGATATCTCCTGGGAGGATTTTTGCTCCCGTGTAAAGACAACCCAACGTACTACAGAAATGGTAGAAGAATATCGGAAACTTAAAAAAGGCCAGCAAGATGATATCAAAGACGTGGGCGGCTTTGTCGGGGGACATTTAAAAGAAGGAAGGCGAAAGAAGGGCAATGTTCTGTGTCGTTCTTTTCTTACCCTTGATATGGATTACGGTAGACCGGATATCTGGGAACAAATCAGCATGCTTTGTGACTTCAAATGTTGCGTTTACTCCACTCATAAGCACACACCGGAAAATCCGAGACTCAGACTTATTGTTCCTCTTGCCCGCGAGGTCAGTGAAGAAGAATATGCAGCCGTTGGACGTATGGTGGCAAAAGAAATCGGTATTGACCTTTTTGATGATACGACATATGAAGCCCATCGCCTTATGTATTGGCCATCCACTTCCTCTAATGGTGAATTTGTCTACGAAGAGCAGGATGGAGCATTACTTGACCCGGATATTTATCTTGCAAAATATGAAAACTGGCGAGATACGTCAACTTGGCCAGTATCAAGCAGGCAGTCTGAGGTTATTAATCGCAATCTTAGAGAACAAGCCGATCCGCTTTTAAAGGAAGGTGTGGTAGGAACTTTCTGTCGTGCCTATTCCGTTCGTGAAGCAATTGATAAATTTTTAGGTGCAGTTTATGCGCCATCTGCTATGGAAGGGCGCTATGACTATATTCCAGCTGATAGTAGTGCGGGTGTAATTATCTATGATGATAAATTCGCATACAGCCACCATGCCACCGACCCAGCAAGCGGCCTGCTCCTCAATGCTTTTGACCTCGTTCGTATTCATAAATTCGGCTCTTTAGATGATAGAGCTTCCACTACAACGGCTCCTAGTAGGATGCCGTCTTTTGTGGCAATGTGTGAGTTTGCTATAAAAGATGAAGCGGTGAAAGCTGAGTTTGCTAAGGAAAGGCAGGCCCAGGCTGAAGAGGAGTTTAGTGAAGAGGATTGGCAGACGGGATTGGAATTGGATAAGCAAGGTCGGATAAAAGACACTTTGGACAACATCGTCTTAATTATTCGACATGATAAGGAATTACAGCATATCGCTTTCAACTGCCACCGTGATGGTATTGATGCCAAAGGTGGTCTGCCTTGGGAACAGATTAAATGTGGTTGGAATGATTCGGACAATGCACTGCTGAAGGTGTACTTAAGCAGCAAATACGGAGTCTATTCTCCTACCAAGACCAAGGATGCTGTGTTGGCGGTAGCGTCAGAACGAGCCTACCATCCTGTTAAGGAGTATCTTGACTCCCTGCCAAAATGGGATGGTATTTGTCGAGTGGAAAATCTACTTATTGATTATTTCGGTGCAACAGAAAATTCCTATACAAAGGCAATTATTCGCAAAACGATGGTTGCGGCGGTAGCCCGTATTTATAGACCAGGCACAAAGTTTGATAGTGTTCTTATCTTAAATGGTCCTCAAGGCATCGGTAAATCAACCTTCTTTGCTAAGCTTGCTGGAGATTGGTTTTCAGATAGTTTGACCATTACGGACATGAAAGATAAATCTGGTGCTGAAAAACTTCAAGGATATTGGTTGTTGGAACTGGGTGAGCTTGCCGGAATGCGTAAGACGGATGTGGAGATTGTGAAGTCCTTTATTTCGAGGGCGGATGATAAGTACCGTGCCAGTTATGGTGTCAACGTCGAAAGCCATCCCCGTCAATGCGTAATTGTAGGTTCTACCAATGCAGAAAGCGGATTTCTTCGGGATATTACAGGCAACCGCAGATTCTGGCCAGTCCGTATTAGCGGAAACAGTAAAAAGAAAGCTTGGCAGATGACCAAAGAGGAAGTACAGCAGATTTGGGCAGAGACACTAGAGCTTTATGAGAAGGGCGAAAAACTCTACCTTGAAGGTGATGATGTATCCATGGCAACTAGTGAACAGGCAGATGCTATGGAAACAGATGAACGAGAAGGACTGGTTCGTACTTACTTGGATACGCTCTTGCCGGATGATTGGGACACGATGTCTTTGTACGAGCGTAGAAATTTCCTTGGCGGTAGCGAATTTGGCGGCGGCACCCGGGTTGGAACAGTACAAAGAACCCTTGTCTGCAATATGGAGATTTGGTGTGAGTGTTTCGGTAAAGAGGCATCCATGCTAAAGCCTTCAGATTCCTATGCCATCGGTGCCATTATGAGAAAGATCAGTGAGTGGAACAAGTACACTGGGAACAAGAATGGTGTTGTGACGTTTCCTGTCTACGGAAAGCAACGAGCTTATTCCCGAGTCGAGGAACAACGCTAAGTTGTACCTTACATTGTTCCCATCCTGGTTCTTTCCCTAAAGTTAGTAATGATAAGGAAAATCAACGGTTCGGAACAAGTGGAACAAGAAGTATCCTATTTATTTATAAATAGTAAAAAGAAGTAATAGTAGCCTGTGCATACACGTATACACGCGCGTATAGGAAAATTGGGTCAAAGTTGTTTTCTTGTTCCGAGCCTTTTTATATGGGAGGTATTTATGCTTGAAAAATATATAGAAAAGAAACTGGTGGCTGAGGTAAAAAAGATGGGAGGCATTGCTGCGAAGTTTGTTAGTCCGGGTTTAGATGGGATGCCAGACCGCCTAGTGCTTTTACCGCATGGGAAGATGGCTTTTGTGGAATTAAAGGCTCCCGGAAAGAAACCTCGCCTGTTACAGATTAGAAGAATAAAGCAATTACAGAAGTTAGGCTTTACCTGCTATGTCATTGATGATGTTAAGCAGATTGGAGGGATACTTGGTGAAATACAATCCTCATAAATATCAGACCTATGCAACGAACTTCATACTTAAGCATCCCATCGCTGCGGTGTTTTTAGAAATGGGTCTTGGCAAAAGCGTCATTACTCTAACGGCTATATTTGATTTATGTCTTGATAGTTTTGAAATTGGAAAGGTTCTGGTCATTGCCCCACTTCGAGTAGCAAGGGATACTTGGCCAGCTGAGATAAATAAGTGGGAGCATTTAAAAGGGCTAGAGTTTTCGGTAGCCATCGGCACAGAACAGGAGCGATTGGCGGCTCTTAGGAAACCTGCAAGTGTCTATCTTATAAACAGAGAAAATGTTGATTGGTTGGTAAACAAAAGTGGTATCCCTTTTAATTTCGATATGATGGTCATTGATGAACTATCATCCTTTAAGTCCTATGGTGCAAAAAGATTTAAAAGTTTACTAAAAGTAAGGCCGAGGGCAAAACGAATTGTGGGTCTTACGGGTACACCTTCCAGTAATGGGTTAATGGATTTGTGGGCAGAGTTTCGTATTCTCGACATGGGTAAAAGACTCGGCAGATACATAACTCACTACCGCAATTCCTTTTTTACACCGGATAAACGTAATCAGCAAATCGTATTTTCATATAAACCATTGCCAGGTGCTGAAGATGCCATATATCGGCTCATTTCGGATATCACCATTTCCATGAAATCAGTCGATTTTCTGAAAATGCCAGAGTGCGTGATCAATGAAGTGCCCGTGTATCTGAATGACAAGGAACAATCCGTATATGATCACTTTCGTGAAGAGATGGTTCTTGAATTTGCTGATGAAGAAATAGATGCCATGAATGCAGCAGTCCTTTCTGGCAAACTCCTGCAAATGGCAAATGGTGCTATCTATGATGATGATAAAAACTCTCATATTATCCACGACCGCAAGCTAGATGCTCTTGAGGATTTAATTGAAGGTGCTAACGGAAAACCTGTGCTTATTGCCTATTGGTATAATCACGATTTAGAGCGTATTAAGACAAGATTCAATGTCAGAGAAATTAAGACTTCCAAGGATATCAAGGATTGGAACAACGGCGATATTTCTGTAGCGGTTATCCATCCTGCATCTGCGGGACACGGCCTTAACTTACAAAGTGGTGGTTCAACGCTTATCTGGTTTGGACTTACTTGGAGTCTGGAACTCTATCAGCAAACAAACGCGAGACTTTGGAGACAAGGTCAAAATGAAACCGTAGTTATCCATCACATTATTACAAAAGGCACGATTGATGAAGATGTGATGAGGGCCTTGAAACGAAAGGAAAAGACACAATCCGATCTTATCAATGCGGTCAAAGCAAATCTTGGGAAAGCGAGGGATGCTGTATGATGGATGCTTTTGAAAAACTGGCAAATGCCATTATTCTACAGGCAGTCAAGGATTATCGTTTTGCACTGAAAAGATTAGCAAAACACCCTCGCAATGATTCTGCTTTATATACAAAACGTGAGGTTGAGTGCTTCTTTCATTCTGGATTGTTCAATGTCCTCACTTCTCTAAACCCTGACATACTAATTCAACAGCTACAAGAGGAGGTGGTGCGATGATGACAGCTAAGGAATTCTTAAAACAAGCTTATCGCCTGAATGAATTGATTAACTCCGACCTTGAAGAGTTGAAAAACTTAAGGGATCTATCAAGAAGTGTTTCATCCCCCGTTCTTGAGGAAAAAGTGAGTAGAACTAAGAGTACTGACCCACCCTTTGAAAAATATGTGATTAGAATAATAGATTTGGAGCAACAAATACAGCAAGAAGTTGAACGATTAGTAAAGCTGAAATCAGATATCCGTGAAGCGATTAACCAGATGGAAAACGTGGATGAGAAGCTACTTCTTCGCTACCGATACATTAACTTTCTTAACTGGGAAGAAATCTGTGTCAACCTTAATGTTTCTATGAGAACCGTACACAGACTCCACTCATCCGCTTTGCAACATTTAAAGGTTCCAAAATAAAAAGGAGTAACCGGAAAATAGTGCAGGAAGAGGGTTAAAAGGCCCTCTTCACCATTACCTTAGTCATTGTATGAAAATTACAGTGATTTAAATAATTAGTTTCTCCTTTTTAATGATTATTAAATTAAAATGAGCTGTCAAAACAACAACTCATTGCTTACCCACTTTGAATACCGACCTAATGCATGATCTCAGTATAAACTTTTACAGTTTTCTGGTAGTTTGAAAGGATTTTCTTTATTGATACGCTCATAAAACATAATTCCATTTAGGTGATCTATTTCATGTTGAATAACAATAGAGGAATAGCCATTGAGTTTTAATATTATTTCTTCTCCTTCTAAATTAAACCCTTTCACTTTAATTCTCTCATATCTTGGTACGAACCCATTTATATCTCGATCAACAGATAGGCACCCTTCACTTGGTGGTAAGTAAATCATAGAAACGGAATGGCTAATAATTTTTGGATTAATAAGGGTATATTCATGTTCTTTCCCCATCTCGTCAGTGAAATACGCTACAAACATTCGCTTATTCAAGCCAATCTGATTCGCGGATAATCCAACTCCTCCACGTAATTTATATTTTTTGGATAGAATGGGGTCTTGACTATTTTTTAAGAAATTCATCATACTAGTTAATGTTTCCTTATCTTCCTCAGGGGGAGGTACCATCACTTCCAGTGTTGGTCGATGTAAGATATCATTACCTTCCCTTACAATATCTTTCATTGTTATTATATAATTTGAATGAAATTTATTCATAAATAAACAATTCATCTACCTTTACTTTTAACGTTTTTGATAATTTGAAAGCCAGTTCCAGTGTGGGATCATATTTATCATTCTCTATACAATTTATTGTTTGTCTAACAACTCCACACTTCTTAGCAAGTTGCTCTTGTGTTATCCCCAATTTGTTCCGTATTGCTTTAATTTTATTTTTCAACAGTATCACCTATGTCAAAGATATTGGACATTGTTATTATAACAATTACAATAAACATGTCAATAACTTTGGATATTTTTGAAAATATCTATTGGTGGTTTTTGTACGCAGTAATCTGAATGCTCGCAAAAGGTTGGCACACTTTGGCACAGTTTGGCATACGATGACACTGTTTGTCTGTAGTGAAAGTTATATAATGGTAGTATGGAATATTAATAAACAGAAGCCTTCACGGGAGAACCACTCCTGCGAGGGCTTTTTCTATGGGCAAAAGGAGGTGCAGTATGCCAAAGAAACCTAAGCGACCGTGCTCTTACCCTGGTTGCCCAGAACTAACCGACAAGCGCTTTTGTGAAGAGCATAGTAAGAAGGAAGCTGCACGGTATGAAAAGTATGATCGTGACCCATCAACCCGTAAGCGTTATGGTCGTGCTTGGAAAAGGATACGTGACCGTTACATTGCAGCTCATCCTCTTTGTGAGGAATGTAAACGACAAGGAAAGCTGACCCCAGCAACCGAAGTGCATCATATTCTCCCTCTTGCAAGAGGAGGGACTCACGATAGAAGTAATCTGATGGCTCTTTGTACTCCTTGCCACTCTGCAATCACGGCAAGAGATGGAGACCGTTGGGGAACCCGATAGGGGGAGTCAAATCTCCACAGCTTTTCATTTGTGTAACGGGCGTGGGGTAACGCGTGAAAATTCGCGGTTTCAAACGGGGTAATAGGCCCATCGACGAAAAGAGGTGAGTGAATGGCCAAAGATGGAACAAATCGTGGCGGCGCCCGTATAGGCTCCGGTCAAAAGAAGAAACCACTTGCTGACAAAATTGCAGAGGGAAACCCTGGTAAAAGAAAGCTTGAAGTCGTTGAGTTCCAAAATACTGCTGACCTGAAGGGGCAGGAAATGCCAAAGCCAATGGCCATGCTCTCCGCAGTGCAAAAGGATGGAAAAACCCTAGTAGCGAGTGAAATCTATGAAATTACATGGAAATGGCTTGAGGAACGTGGCTGTGCCCATTTGGTACTTCCACAGCTTCTAGAGCGATATGCCATGAGTGCGGCCAGATGGATACAGTGTGAGGAAGCAGTAACCGAGTTTGGCTTTCTAGCCAAGCACCCAACCACCGGCAATGCTATTCAAAGTCCTTATGTAGCGATGAGTCAGAACTTTATGAGTCAGACAAACAGGCTATGGATGGAGATATATCAAATCGTTAGAGAGAACTGTGCTACAGAGTATTCTGGTTTAAACCCACAGGACGATGTGATGGAGCGACTGCTATCTGCCCGCAGAGGAAAATAAAAATGAGGAGATATGATGTAATGAGTAAAAGATATTTAACAGCAGAAAGTGTATGTGCTGGACATCCTGACAAACTATGCGACATCATAGCAGATAGCATTTTGGAAGCTTGCTTACGTAAAGATAGGGCATCAAGGGTGGCTTGCGAGATCTCCTGCAGCGAGAAAGTGAACATTAGAGACATTGTAAATACTGTACTGAAAGATGTGGGATACAACCCTTTAAAATTTTTGATTTATGTATATGTACATAATCAAAGTGTAGATATTGCGGCTGGTGTGAATACCGCGCTAGAAGCACGAAATGGAATAAATGAACAGTACGGTTCCATAGGTGCCGGAGACCAGGGAACAATGTATGGCTATGCTACAAAGGAAACAAGGGAAATGCTTCCCCTACCCCTTGTACTTTCTCACAGAATCGTAAAGAGACTGGATGATTGTCGTAAAGGAAAGCTGATAAAAGGGATTCTTCCCGATGGTAAAGCACAAGTAACGGTAGAATATGAAGCTGACACTCCAGTGAGAATAAAGACGATTGTGATATCGGTACAGCACGATAAAAATAAAACACAGGAAGAACTTAAGGCAGATATCCTTAACAATGTCTTATGGCAGTGCTTTGAAGACTTCCCTTTTGATGATGAAACAGAAATTCTCATCAATCCATCAGGTCAGTTCGTACTTGGTGGTCCCGCTGCCGATACGGGTTTGACCGGAAGAAAAATCATGGTCGACACCTATGGAGGGCTTGCATCTCATGGAGGTGGTGCTTTTTGTGGTAAAGACCCAACCAAAGTTGACCGAAGTGGTGCCTATATGGCACGGTACATTGCAAAGCATATCGTCTGGTGTGGTTATGCAAAGAGATGTGAAGTTGGTATATCCTATGCCATAGGTAAGGCAAATCCTGTAGCCTTTTCTGTAAATACCCTTGGCACAGGTATTGTTTCTGACGAAATACTAACTCTTGCTGCACAGGAGGTTTTCAACTTAAGACCTGCGGCAATCATAGAGAAGTTGCGTCTAAGGAATGTGATTTACTCTGATACAGCCGCTTATGGTCACTTTAATAGTTGTCTATTCCCGTGGGAGGATGTAAATAAGTACAGTGAATTTAGAAAGGCGGTGGAAAAGTATGTTGATAGAGAAGATTAAAATCAAACAACTCATCCCCGCTGAATATAACCCAAGAAAGGATTTAAAACCGGGTGATCCGGAATATGAGAAACTCAAACGCTCCCTTGAGGAGTTTGGATATGTAGAACCCGTAATATGGAATAAGACCACAGGCAGAGTCATTGGAGGCCATCAACGTTTGAAAATCCTGCTGAGTATGGGTATAGATGAGATAGAATGCGTAGTAGTTGAAATGGATGAGCAAAAGGAGAAGGCGCTGAACATTGCACTAAATAAAATTAGTGGTGATTGGGATAAAGACAAATTAGCACTTCTCATCACGGACCTAAATGCTTCAGACTTTGATGTGTCTTTGACAGGTTTTGACCCGGGAGAGTTGGACGATCTTTTCAAGGATTCCCTTAAGGATAATATAAAAGAAGATGATTTTGATGTAGACAGTGAGCTGAAAAAGCCCGCTGTTTCGCATTTAGGGGATGTTTGGCTACTTGGACAGCATCGATTAGTCTGTGGAGACAGTACAAAGAAAGACACCTTTGATGTCTTGATGGATGGGAAAGCTGCCAATCTGGTAGTTACGGACCCTCCATATAACGTCAACTATGAAGGCACTGCTGGAAAAATCAAAAATGACAATATGGCGAATGAAGCGTTCTATGATTTTCTGCTTGCGGCATTTCAAAACACCGAAGCAGCGATGGCAAAGGACGCTTCTATTTATGTATTCCATGCGGATACCGAAGGACTCAATTTTAGAAGAGCATTCTCCGATGCAGGATTTTATCTTTCCGGTACTTGTATATGGAAAAAGCAGTCCCTTGTTCTCGGTCGCTCTCCTTATCAGTGGCAGCATGAACCTATTCTCTTTGGGTGGAAAAAGAAAGGCAAGCATAACTGGTATTCCGATAGAAAGCAGACCACTATCTGGGAGTTTGAGAAACCAAAGAAGAACGGCGACCATCCAACCATGAAACCAGTGGCACTTGTGGCATATCCCATTATGAACTCAAGCCTTAGTAACTGCATTGTGCTTGATCCCTTCGGTGGTTCAGGAAGCACACTGATTGCCTGTGAGCAGACCGATAGAATTTGTTACACCATTGAACTTGATGAAAAGTACTGCGATGTCATTGTAAAAAGGTATATTGAGCAAGTGGGAAATTCTGATGGTGTATTTCTATTAAGAGATGGTTCGAAATTTAGATATGGTGACCTGCCAAATGTTGATTTATCTACACAAAATACCGCCGATTAATAGAATCAGAAAGATGCTCTAAATGACTTGATAATAACAGCTTTTAGAGTGACATATGTACGTACCGAAAGTAGAAAGGCGGTATGAAAATGCAGATTAACTATAATGTTACAGGACCAAAAAGAAAAGCACTGGTTAACGCAATCAGCCAAGAACTAAATGCCCCTGTAAAATATCTCGGAGCACCTACATTTGCATATGAGGTGGCAGACTACAATGTTAACAAAAACGGGGTACTTAGCGGACCAGATAATAAGGAACTGGTCGATGATCTATTGGGACTTCACGACTTCAAAGCAATTTCAGAAGAATTTGACACACCACTTCCGAAAGCAGAAGTAAATGAAAGGGAAGAATCTATCAATCTGATAATTCAAATGCCAAGGGCGGATTTTACCGACACAGCAATCGAGAACCTAAAAGGATTAGTAGAAAGTAAAGCTACTCTTATAAAGAAAGCACTTGATACGGACTCCATTCCCATCATTGAAGATGAGGAATATGTCGCCTTCCCTTGGTTTCAAGGTGAGTGCTCCTCAGAAGAGGTTAAGGCATACACCCATTTTGTCACGGCACTTTGCGAAATGGCGAAAAAACAGACCCGTGTCAACACCACCGAGAAATCAGTAGAAAATGAAAAGTATGCTTTCCGTTGCTTCCTGCTAAGGCTTGGTTTTATCGGCCCAGAATATAAGATGGAACGAAAGATTCTCCTCTCCAAGCTGTCAGGTAGCTCCGCTTTCAAAAGCGGAACGGCAAAGCAGGAGGTGAGTGAACAATGAATATCATTCACCCAGAAATGTTAAAGCAACTTAGAGGCTATTACACTCCAGGGACACGTGTCATGCTACTTAAAATGAACGACCCCTATACCAAACTTCAGCCTGGAGCGAAAGGTACGGTCACTAGTGTTGATGACATAGGAACGATTCACGTCAGTTGGGATTCTGGTGGTTCCCTTGGAGTGGCCTTTGGTGAGGATTTATGCAAGAGAATCGAAGAGTAAACATGAATCGGAGGAGGTAATAAATGAATGAGATAATCAAAGAACAAATCCTTTCCATCCGAGAAAGTGGAGTCACAAATATGTTTGATGCAAACCGAGTTCAGTATGAAGCAAATGAACGAGGGTTTTATGAATTGGTAGTCTATTTAATAGACCATAAAACGGAATATGCTCATTTCATACTGACGGGGGAAGTGGATGAAAAGAAGTAAATAAAATTTAACTAGGATAAGGAGAAGGGCTTCATCTATAGGATTGAGGCTCTTTTCTTTTGTCCTTTTTCATAAAAGGGGCGGTGTTTATGCGGAAACTGAAGAAATATAAGCCGACCGCCTTTATAGCTGATGGGTCATATTACGATAAGGATGCTGCTGATTACGCTGTGGCTTTTATCGAAGCACTCTCCCATACGAAAGGTTTATGGGCAGGTAAGCCTTTTGAACTTATCGATTGGCAGGAGCAAATCATCCGTGATTTATTCGGAATTTTAAAGCCAGATGGATATCGGCAGTTTAACACTGCTTATGTAGAAATACCGAAAAAGATGGGAAAAAGCGAGCTTGCCGCAGCAATTGCACTTCTCCTCACTTGCGGTGATGGTGAAGAACGGGCGGAGGTATACGGTTGTGCCGCCGACCGCCAGCAGGCATCAATTGTATTTGAAGTAGCAGCCGACATGGTGCGGATGTGTCCGGCACTGAATAAACGTGTAAAGTTGCTGGCTTCAACTAAGCGATTGGTGTACCTGCCGACCAACAGCTTCTATCAGGTATTGTCGGCTGAAGCCTACTCCAAACACGGCTTCAATATACATGGTGTTGTTTTTGATGAACTTCATACTCAGCCAAACCGGAAACTATTTGACGTTATGACGAAAGGATCTGGGGATGCGAGGACCCAACCGCTATATTTTCTTATCACCACTGCGGGGACGGATACCCAGAGTATCTGCTACGAAACACACCAGAAAGCGGTTGATATTATTGAGGGCAGAAAATACGATCCCACCTTTTACCCCGTAATCTACGGAGCTAAAGAAGAGGATGATTGGACAGACCCAAAAGTGTGGAAAAAAGCAAATCCAAGCTTGGGAATTACAGTGGGGATTGACAAAGTAAGAGCTGCTTGTGAAAGTGCAAAGCAGAACCCAGCTGAGGAGAACAGCTTCCGGCAATTGCGCCTAAATCAGTGGGTTAAACAATCTGTCCGATGGATGCCAATGGCAAAGTGGGATGCCTGTGCATTTTCAGTTATACCAGAAAGTCTAGAAGGACGGGTGTGTTATGGAGGTCTTGACTTATCTTCTACAACAGATATTACAGCCTTTGTACTAGTTTTCCCACCGGAGGATGAAACAGATAAATACATTGTTCTTCCGTATTTTTGGATGCCAGAGGACAATATTGACCTCCGAGTCCGAAGAGACCATGTGCAATACGATCTTTGGGAGAAGCAAGGGTATATTCTAACCACAGAAGGCAATGTAGTGCATTACGGCTACATTGAGCGGTTTATTGAAGAATTAGGGGAAAAGTATAACATTCGAGAGATTGCTTTTGACCGTTGGGGAGCTGTTCAAATGGTACAGAACCTTGAAGGATTAGGCTTTACTGTCGTTCCTTTCGGTCAAGGCTTTAAAGATATGTCACCACCAACCAAAGAACTGATGAAATTGACATTAGAAGAAAAAATAGCACACGGTGGGCACCCAGTGCTTCGTTGGATGATGGACAACATCTTTATAAAAACTGATCCGGCTGGGAACGTGAAGCCGGACAAGGAAAAAAGCACAGAAAAAATAGATGGTGCAGTAGCGACTATCATGGCACTTGACCGTGCTATACGCTGTGGCTCAGGTAATAGTGGAGATTCGGTGTATGACGAGAGAGGTTTGATTGTCTTTTAAACCTTAATGGTTAGCACAATGTTTATATTCGGAGGTGAGGTCTATGAATCTAATAAAAGGACTGTTTCGGTCAAGGGACAAACCGCAAAACCGTGTGGGCAGTGCATTTTCCTTCCTATTTGGTGGTACGTCATCTGGCAAAACAGTGAATGAGCGTACTGCAATGCAGGCAACTGCAGTGTATGCCTGCGTAAGGATACTAGCTGAAGCGATTGCAGGACTGCCACTTCATGTATATAGATATCGTTCTGATGGAGGTAAAGAGAAGATTCCTTTCCACCCGTTGTATTACCTTCTTCATGATGAACCAAATCCAGAGATGACTTCATTCGTGTTTCGAGAAACACTGATGAGTCATCTTTTGCTTTGGGGAAATGCCTATGCACAGGTGGTCAGAAATGGTCGTGGGCAGGCAGTGGCACTTTATCCCCTACTCCCCAACAAGATGGAAGTTAGCCGAGCGACAAACGGAGAACTGGTCTTTACCTACTATCGTGATACTGATGAAAGTGGCCTAAACCCAAAAGGTGGCTATGTCACACTCCGTAAAGATGAAGTTCTACACATACCTGGCTTAGGTTTTGATGGACTCATTGGCTATAGCCCAATCGCTATGGCGAAAAATGCAATCGGTATGTCACTTGCTACTGAAGAGTACGGTGCGGCATTCTTTGCCAATGGTGCTAATCCCGGAGGTGTTCTGGAACACCCAGGAGTAATCAAAGATATACAGAGGGTCAAGGATAGTTGGAATAGCGCCTACCAAGGCACAGGCAACGCTCACAAAATTGCTGTGTTGGAAGAAGGCATGAAGTTTCAAGCCATTGGTATCTCGCCGGAACAGGCGCAATTTCTTGAAACACGGAAATTCCAAATTAATGAGATTGCGAGGATTTTCCGAGTGCCGCCCCATATGGTGGGTGATCTTGAGAAGTCTAGTTTCTCCAATATTGAGCAGCAGTCTTTGGAGTTTGTAAAATACACACTCGATCCGTGGGTGGTGCGATGGGAACAAAGTCTCCAGCAATCGCTTATTTTGCCTTCTGAGAAAACTTCACTGTTTATCAAGTTCAATTTGGACGGTCTGCTTCGTGGTGATTACCAAAGTCGTATGAATGGCTACGCTACAGGTCGACAAAATGGCTGGATGTCTGCCAACGATATCCGTGAACTGGAGGATATGAACCGAATACCGGCTGAGGAAGGCGGCGATTTATATCTGGTTAACGGAAATATGACAAAACTGGCTGACGCAGGTGCGTTTGCCAAAACCGAAGGAGGTCAGTAAATGAGGAAGTTCTGGAACTGGGTGCGAGATTCAGATGAAGTACGTACCCTCTATTTAAACGGAGTGATATCCGAAGAAACCTGGTGGGGCGATGAGGTCACACCTAAGATGTTTAAAGATGAATTGCTGGCAGGCACTGGCGATATTACGGTGTGGATTAATTCCCCTGGTGGTGATGTGTTTGCAGCAGCTCAGATTTATAACATGCTGATGGAGTATACCGGAAAAGTCACTGTTAAGATTGATGGGCTTGCTGCAAGTGCAGCATCCGTTATTGCAATGGCAGGTGGAGATGTATATATGTCTCCTGTATCTATGCTTATGATTCATAACCCATCAACGATTGCTATCGGTGACAGTGAGGAAATGCTACGAGCCAAAGCACTATTGGATGAGGTCAAGGAAAGCATTATTAATGCCTATGAGTTAAAGACGGGTCTTTCTCGAACAAAACTCTCCCATCTGATGGATGCAGAATCATGGATGAATGCAAATAAAGCCATTGAACTTGGTTTTGCAGACAAGATCATGTTCATGGAAAGTGAAACACCGGATCTGACGGATAGTCTTATTTTTAGCAGGATGGCGGTTACTAACTCGCTTATCAGCAAATTGCCAAAACAACCAAAACAGAAAACAGGTACACCCATTGAGTCGCTGGATAAGCGGCTTTCTTTAATTTTGCACTAATTTAAAGGAGGAAATAACAATGAGTAAAATTCTTGAATTGCGTGAGAAACGCGCTAAAGCTTGGGACGCAGCAAAGGCATTCCTTGATTCAAAACGTGGCGGTGACGGACTGTTATCCGCCGAGGACACGACAACCTATGAAAAAATGGAAGCCGATGTGGTGGCTCTTGGTAAGGAAATTGAGCGTTTAGAACGCCAAGCATCTATCGACTTAGAACTGTCCAAAGCAACCAGTAACCCAATTACGAACGAACCTACTAGAACTGGAGAGGAAAAGACCGGCCGTGCAAGTGCTGAATACAAAAAAGCTTTCTGGAATGCGATGCGTGACAATGTCAGCTATGAAGTAAGGAACGCTCTAAAGATTGGCACTGATTCTGAAGGTGGATTTCTTGTACCTGATGAGTTTGAGCGTACCCTAGTAGAAGCTCTAGAGGAAGAAAATATTTTCCGTAGATTGGCCAATGTAATCACTACATCTTCTGGTGACCGCAAGATTCCTGTTGTTGCAAGCAAAGGCAATGCAAGCTGGATCGATGAAGAAGGGGCTATTCCAGAGAGTGATGACAGCTTCGGTCAAGTATCCATCGGTGCTTATAAACTAGCAACGATGATTAAAGTCTCTGAGGAACTGCTAAATGATTCCGTGTTTAATCTCGAAGGCTACATCACAAGAGAATTCGCACGTCGCATTGGTAACAAGGAGGAAGAAGCCTTCTTTGTAGGTGATGGCACAGGTAAGCCAACAGGAATTCTAAATGCCACAGGCGGCGGTCAAGTTGGTGTTACTGCGGCAAGTGCCACTGCCATCACTTTGGATGAGGTATTAGATTTATTCTACAGCTTAAAAGCACCGTACCGTAATAAGGCAGTATTCGTAATGAACGATGCCACTATAAAGGCTATTCGTAAATTGAAAGACGGTAATGGGCAATACCTATGGCAACCTTCCATCCAAGCGGGAACACCTGATACGATTCTTAACCGCCCGCTGTATACCTCTTCATATGTACCTACTGCTGAAGCAGGTGCAAAGACTGTGGTATTCGGTGATTTTAGTTATTACTGGGTGGCCGACCGTCAAGGGCGAGTATTCAAACGATTAAATGAACTCTATGCTGTTACAGGCCAAGTAGGATTTATTGCGACTCAACGGGTTGACGGAAAGCTTATCTTACCGGAGGCCGTTAAGGTACTCCAACAGAAAGCCTAACGGAGGTGCTTTATGAGTTATAACACGAAGAATTATACCGAACAAGGCGGAGAAAAAACTGTCATCGGCGGTGTTTTAGAAATTAAAGAGGGAGCCTCGGTTACGGGGCTTCCTGTTGCAGAAAACCAAGCAGACAGCACAGCCACCGATGTTGCTGGTTTAGTTACGGACTTTAATGCATTGCTTGCCAAACTAAAAGCTGCGGGCCTTATGGAGGCTGACTAAGGTGGAACGTAGAGGAGGTTGGTGGTATGGCAGTGGCAGATAATCTTTTGCCTAAAGTTAAAGCGAATTTAATATTAACGCATGATCAGGATGATGCCCTCCTTATCGGATTTATCACTGCTGCAGTCTCATATGCACAGAGCTATCAGCACGTTCCTGAAAACTATTATGAAACCCATGCCATGCCTCCAACAACAGAACAAGCAGTGATTATGTTGTCGAGTCATTTCTATGAAAGCAGGGATGGCTCGACGGCAGGCTTCTTTGCCGACAGCGTACAGGCAGGGCAACAAGTATGGAACACGGTGAACTTGCTTTTACGACTTGACCGGGAGTGGGGTGTTTAGCATGAGCTTTGGAAAGATGAATACCTTCATCGATATCATTAGCACGGTACCAATAAAGGATGAGGCAGGTTTCGCAACAAAAGGTGACAACATACTCGCAAGTGTTCTTGCTTACAAAGAAGATCGGCATGGCAGTGAGCGGTGGATGAATATGGCATCATTTTCATCTGCAACTTCCCTATTCAGGTTTAGGAAAATCTTTGAACTTAAGGTGACGAATGAAATGGTCATCGTCTGTGATGATGGTAGATATCAGATTTTAAGTGTTGAGGATGTAAGGAATCGAGGGATGTATGTCGAGGTTTTAGCAGAAAAGCTAGAACCAACTGTGAGGTGATGGATATGGCAAAAGCGAATATAAAGATGCCAGAAGAATTCCTTTTAAAGGTATCCCGATTAGCTGACCAGACCGATGTGATTCTTCCTAAGGTTTTGGAAGTTGGCGGTGAAGTGGTGCTGGATAAAGTCAAAGGAAATCTAAGTAAGGTGGTTGGCAAGGGTACGAAATATCCATCTAAAAGTACTGGCGAGCTGCTATCTTCATTAGGACTCTCGAGTGCAAAGCAGGATAGAAACGGTAACTTCAATGTAAAAGTCGGCTTTGCAGAGCCACGTTCTGATGGTGTGAGCAATGCTAAACTTGCCAGCATTATCGAATATGGCAAACATGGTCAGCCTGCAAAACCCTTCCTAAAGCCTGCGAGGAATGCATCTAGGAAACCCTGCATCAACGCAATGGTTGCCAAGCTGGAGGAGGAGATCGACAAAATATGAATATCTTAGAGGAACTTAATACACTTGTGACCGCCATACCGCTCCCCGTGGAAACCGGGGTTTTTTCAGGTTTGGCACCAGATGAGTATGTCGTGATTCTCCCTCTTTCGGATATTTTTGAAGTTCATGCGGATAATCGTCCAGGCTTTGATGTGCAGGAAGCGAGGATATCACTGTTTTCAAAAAATAATTACCTAGAGCGGAAACGGCAGCTCACAACTGCTTTAATAAATGCGGATTTTACTGTGACTGAACGAAGATATATCGGTCACGAGGATGATACTGGATATCACCATTATGCCATCGATGTGGCGAAAAACTATAGATTGGAGGAATAACACATGGCAACTATCGGTCTTGATAGACTGTACTATTCAAAAATAACCGAGGACGCTAACGGTGAGGAAACTTATGCCCAACCTTCTGTACTTGCAAAAGCCATCACTGCTGAACTTTCGGTAGAACTAGTGGAAGCCATTCTGTACGCTGACGACGGTGCGGCGGAGGTTGTGAAAGACTTTAACAGTGGTACTCTCACCCTCGGTGTAGACGACATTGGTCCGACGGTCGCAGCGGATTTAACTGGCGCTTCTACTGATGACAACGGAGTACTAATCTCTGCTAGTGAAAACGTGGGTACACCCGTTGCAGTGGGGTTTCGTGCGCAAAGGGCTAATGGAACATACCGCTATTTTTGGCTGTATCGTGTTAAGTTTGGACTACCAGCTACCAACTTACAGACAAAGGCTGATTCCATTACCTTTTCTACACCCACCATTGAAGGAACCGTTATGCGCAGGAATAAGCTGGATGGATTGGGCAAGCACCCATGGAAAGCGGAAGTTACAGAAGGTGATCCTGGTGTTTCATCGACCACCATAACAGGCTGGTTCACTGAGGTTTATGAACCTGTCTATACACCTGAACCATAGGAGGAGAAATAATGGATAATGATAGAAGTGCCTCAATCAACATAGGTGACAAAGAGTATGAACTGGTTTTAACTACACGAGCTACAAAGGCCATTGCCGGTCGTTACGGTGGTCTTGAAAACCTTGGAGAAAAACTGATGAAATCAGAAAACTTCGAGATGGCACTGGATGAGATTGTTTGGCTCATCACGCTGCTTGCAAACCAGTCCATTTTGATTCGAAACCTAAAGAATAAGAATGCACCAGAAGAATTGTTGACAGAGGAAGAAGTAGAGCTTCTTACCTCACCGCTTGATTTATCGGCATATAAAACTGCAATTACCGAGGCGATGTTCAAAGGTACAAAGCGAAATGTAGAAAGTGAGGAGGAAACTCCAAAAAACGTGGAAGTCGGGTAACGGACGATGAGGTCTTTACCCGGCTTCTTTATTATGGAACAGTTCAGATGGGCATGGAGACAGAGGAATTCTGGCTTATGCCAATTGGGCTGTTTTTTGATTTATGGACTTGTCATAAACAATGGCATGGTATTGAAAAGCCAAAGAAAACACGGACCATTGACGATATTATCCCACCAGGTATTTAGGAGGAGGTGAAGGCATGGCAGACAATTTTGGTTTAAAAATAGGTGTTGAAGGCGAGCGTGAATTCAAGAACGCACTGCGAGAAATCAATCAATCATTTAAAGTATTGGGCAGTGAAATGGCCCTTGTAACGAGTCAGTTTGATAAAAACGATAAATCCATTCAGTCAGTTACCGCTCGTAATGCCGTTTTGAATAAAGAAATTGACGCACAGAAAGAAAAGATTTCTACCCTTAAGGCTGCCCTTGATAATGCCTCCTCCTCTTTTGGTGAAAATGACCGCCGCACTCAGAACTGGCAGATTCAGCTGAACAGGGCACAAGCAGAACTGAACGGTATGGAGCGTGAACTTGAGGAGTCCACAGTTGAAGCCGAGAATCTTGGTGAAGAGTTAGAGGATTCCGGTAAAAGTGCAGAAGACGCAGGTGGCAGGTTTGAAAAGCTTGGCGGTCTACTAAAGGGAATTGGTGTGGCTATGGGTGCAGTTGCCGTTGCAGCTGGAGCCGCTGCTATTAAGTTAGGTAAAGAAGTAGTCACACAATTTGGGGAGCTGGAACAAAACTTAGGTGGATCGGAGGCGGTTTTTGGAGCATACGCTGCATCGATTCAAAAAACCGGTGAAGAAGCCTATAAAAATCTCGGTGTTTCTCAAAGTGAGTATCTTGCTACTGCCAATAAAATGGGTGCGTTGTTCCAAGGTTCTGGTATACAGCAACAGAGAAGTCTTGAGCTAACTGAAAAGGCCATGCAACGTGCGGCAGACATGGCATCGGTTATGGGGATTGATATGTCCTCGGCATTGGAGGCGGTCACTGGGGCGGCAAAGGGTAACTTTGATATGATGGATAACTTAGGTGTTGCGATGAACGCTACAAACATCGAAGCCTACGCTCTCGCAAAGGGTCTGGATTTCACTTGGAATACTGCAACACAAGCGGAAAAGGCTGAAGTCGCAATGCAGATGTTCTTTGAGAACACGGAGCAGTATGCAGGTAACTTTGCAAAAGAATCAACCGAGACGATTTCTGGTTCTATTGGTTTGCTACAGGCCGCACTTGGTTCATTTACAGCCGGACTCGGTAATGCCAATGCTGATATGACGAATCTAACTGAGAATCTTGTTGATGCTTTTAAGGCAGTGGTGGAAAACATTGTGCCGGTGCTTGAAAATATTGTGGCGGCACTTCCGCAGGCGACAGGCGCAATATTAGCAGCGGTTGCAGACTTGCTACCAATGCTTCTTGAATTAGTTACAAATATATTCACGCAAGTACTGGAAACCATTTTAAATCTTTTACCGGAACTTATCCCAGCTGCAGTAAGTGCTCTTATGACGATTATCGGAGCGTTAATTGATAACCTTCCGCTACTGATAAATGCAGCAATCGAACTAGTAACAGCACTTGTGGAGGGTATTGGCATCGCTTTACCACAACTCATCCCTGCGGCAGTTTCTGCTGTTACGCAGATTGTCCAAGGATTGATGGATAACCTACCACTCATTTTGGATGCCGCTTTGCAGTTGATTATAGGATTAGCAAAAGGATTGGTGGATGCAATACCTCAGCTTACTTCTGCATTGCCTGTCATCATCAAAGCAATAGTGGATTTTATCATTAAATCTATTCCGCAGATTATTGAAGCGGGTATTCAATTATTGACCTCACTGGTTACAGCTTTGCCTACCATTATTACAGCAGTTGTGGAAGCAATCCCGCAAATTATCGACAGTATCATCAGTGCTGTTATTGGTTCAATCCCTTTGATTATTGATGCAGGTATCCGGCTTTTGGTATCTCTCATTCAAGCATTGCCACAGATTATTACTACTGTTGTAGGTGCTATTCCCAAGATTGTTACCTCGCTGGTCAATGCCATTATTGGTAACATCGATAAGGTTATTTTAGCGGGTGTTCAACTGTTTGTGGCACTGATTGCAAATCTGCCAAGGATAATCGTAGAGATTGTTAAAGCAGTACCGCAGATCATCTCTGGACTGGTCAGAGCCTTTACTGGTTATATCGGTCAAATGGCTCAAGTGGGTGGCAATTTGATTAAAGGTCTATGGCAAGGTATATCAGATGCAGGTGCATGGCTATGGAGTAAAATATCTGGATTTTTCGGAAATGTTGTATCGAAGATTAAAGACTTCTTTGGTATCCGCTCCCCTTCAACTCTATTTGCTGGAATTGGCCGCAACATGGGTGAAGGTATCGGTGTGGGGTTTGAGGATGCAATGACAGCAGTTTCAAGGGATATGCAAAATGCAGTACCAACCAGCTTTGATTTTAATTACAGAGGTATATCTGGGCAAGGCAATGCCACTGGTGCAAGTATCACTCAAAACATCTCGGTAGTGACACCTAAGGCTCTATCAGAAAAAGAACTAGCACGGCAGTTTAAGAACTTATCCCGTAAACTGGCACTTGAATTGTAAAGGAGGTACGGAAATGGAGCTAACATACACCAATAGAGATGGAGAGAGCATTACGCTTAAGCAAAGCCGACCGTATTTTCTTATGAAGATAGATGGTACTGGCAATATGCGTCAAACCGTCAACACTTTCAAGGCGCCAGACCAGGATGGCGCTTTTTATATTTCTTCCACGCTAGATATGCGAAACATAACGATTGAAGGTACGGTTGTTGCTGATACTCCCGATGAGGCGTATAAAAGGAGACAACGCTTCCTTCAAATATTTAGTCCAAAGCTATTAGGGACGCTTCAATACCGCGAGCGACAGATATCCTGTGTTGTGGAGGAGGCAGGTTTTAGTGTTTCTAATCGGCAACGAATACCAAACTTCTTTGTCAGTCTGCTCTGCCCATCCCCTTTCTTTGAGACATTAAATGAAGTGCGAGAGGAACTGGCATCATGGATACCGCTATTTGAGTTTGAATTGGAAATTCCAATGACTGGGATGGAGTTCGGAATGCGTCAACCTAGCCAAATCATTACGGTGGAAAATATAGGGGATGTATCTTGTGGATGCGAGATAGTGTTTAGGGCCTTAGGTACTGTGTCGAACCCTGAACTATTAAACATAGACACGGGAGAATATATCCGACTTCTCACTACAATGAGCGCTGGGGATGAACTTCGTGTATATACCCATTTCGCTGGTAAGCGTGTAGTCCAGATTGATGGGTCAACGGTTACAAATGCATTTTCACTGTTAGATACGAATTCGGTGTTCTTTCAACTAGCGGCGGGTCTTAATACACTGCGTTACGATGCTTCTGTCAATATGGAACTGTTAGAGGTTAGTATTTACTTTCGTCCGCAGTTTCTGGGGGTGTGAAAATGGAACTGTATATCTACAATTCAAACCGAGAGCTTGCGGGCATTGTGGAATCTTTCGAGTACTTGCGCTGGACGAGAAGCTACTCCCAGTGTGGCTCATTTGAGTTAAAGGCGATAGCAACTCCGAAGAATACAGAACTCTTAAAGGAAGGGAATATCATCTGGAAAAATGATGATGAGGAAGCCGGGATCATCGAGCATCTAGAACTTTCTCAAACCGAGCATGAAATTATTACTGCAAGTGGTCGCTTTGCAACCTCCTTCCTCTCCCGCCGCATTGTTTGGCAAACGGAGAAACTGTCTGGTGACATATCTGTCTGTGTGGAGCAGTTGATAAATAATAATCTTATCAATCCTTCTGATACAGCAAGGAAGATTTCAAACATAACCTTTTCTGCTCCAAACTTAAATGTTCCCATCAGCACACAAATATCGTATAGAAATTTGATGGATGCGGTGACAGGACTATGTGTTGCCTCAGATATTGGCATTAAGACCGTGTTCTCTCCCGCGACAGGGGGATTTACCATATCGTTGTATAGAGGAAAGGAATCACAAGCAGTATTTTCTAAGGAATATGAAAATCTTACTGAACAGATTTATACGATAAGTGCAGGAGATTATGCCAACACTGCCCTTGTTGCTGGTGAAGGAGAAGGCATAGAGCGAACCTTTATTTCGATTACAGGTGGCTCAGGTGAGACAAGACATGAAATTTTTGTGGATGCTAAGGATTTGCGGGCGGAAGACTTTGGTTCGGATTACATTGATACACTAATCTTTCGAGGTCAAAGTAAGCTTAGTGAGCAGGCAATACGCTATTCATTTGATACATCGGTCAATCCACACGGCAATTTAACATATAAGATAGACTTCGATCTTGGGCAGACCGTCAAAGTTATTTCCAAAGCGTGGGGTGTATCCATGACGACACGTATCACCGAAGTCGAAGAAACCTATGACGCAGATGGCCAGAGTATCAGTGTAGTGTTCGGAAAAGCTGAGTTGACAATAGCACAAAAATTACGCTCCGACTTGAGTGAAGTTAAAACAGCAATAATGGCACCAACTGGCATATCCGAAATTGCACAGGCTATAGGGACCGTGGAGGAAACCTTAGGTGACTTGACTGAGGTAGATTCAGAGATTCAAGGAGACAGCGTAGCATCTACTATCAATAATCTGTATGGTAAACTACCAGCACTCGAAATCAATGTGGGCGGAGGTGCTATATCCATTGGACAATATGCGTTGTACCATATGAACTCTGGGGATGCCTTTTATTTCACCTCATGGAGTGGCAATAAGTTTAGTGACCAGCCAAGTGATGACGGTCATGTCTTTTTGGTAAAGCATAACGGGGATAACACGGGGAATGGCTATCAGCGGGCAATGGGTTTCTTTATTTCTCGTAATACCATGACATTTTATGTGATTTCTGTTTTCGTATTTAACAACCCTTCTGGTCAAGCAAACTGGCTTAATATCAATAATGAACCTGTAACTACTGCAAGGATTGCCAATGGAGCAGTCACAGGCTTGAAAATTGCAGACCGTACAATTACAGCCACTAAACTGGCTTCTTCCTTTAGCGACTACTCAACTACAGAACAAAACACAGGGCGGCTATGGATAGATGGCAAGACGATTTATCGTAAAGAGATAAATCTCGGTTCGCTTACGGATACAACACCAAAACATGTACCTCATGGTATAGCAAACCTCAGCACTGTTGTCAGTTTAACCGGTTTTGTCACGAATGGGAGTGTTTTCTTGCCACTGCCCCTTGCTCGTTACAACAACTTTGCATCTCAAATCGGACTCTTCGTGAATATGACCGACATTGTAGTCGAACCAGGCAATGATAGAACTGCATATACAGGCTATGTAGTTATAGAGTACACAAAAACCGTTTAGTAAGGAGGGAATAGTTTATGGAGAAAAGTGGATTTTTCAACTCATCTGATGGAGATAGAATCTATGACGCAACAGATTTCGCTGCATATTTTGGAAGCCTTGTCTCGAATGGTGTATTTTATTCTACACCAACAAACCTTCTGGTGTCTCCAGGGATTGGGTTGGCAGTGAGCATAGCAGCGGGCAGTGCGTGGATTAATGGTTATCGATATGAAAATACGGATGTTTTAAACAAACCACTTTCTACAGCAGACGGAAGCAATCCTCGCATAGACCGGGTTGTGGTTCGCTTAAGTCAAATTACGAGGAGCATTCAGCTTGCCATTGTCACGGGTACTCCCGCAGCAACACCCATAGCTCCAGAGTTGACAAGAACAAGCGATGTCTATGAACTTGGCATCGCTGATGTTTTAGTACCTTCGGCTGCCACATCGATTTCAGCAAATAACATTATAGATACCCGATTGAATACTAGCCTTTGTGGGCTGGTAAACTCGCTAGTTTCGGCTGTTTATGAATAGGAGGAGGTGAATGTAAGTGGCGGATATTAATGGCATCACTCTGCAGGCGGGTTCTAGCCCGACCGTCCATTACACAATTACTTATACCAAAAGCCGTCTAAATAATAGTCAGATGAGATACAACTTCACCATATCCGCTGCGTTGGGTTCATCAGGTTCCTTTATCCGTAGTGGTTATGCATTGCTTTGCACTATGACTGTAAATGGTTCTTCTTCACAGGTACGTATTAAAGCGGCGGACGGAGATAACTGGGAAGGGACCACACCAAGGCTCAGATATGTTTCGGTGACCTGTGCTTCTACTACAGGTAATGCAACACAGCCAGTCACATTCAAAGTGGTATCTGATGGACGATTGCCATTATCCTCTGGGGTAATTACCAATTCAAGCTATACGGTATTAAGTTCTCCATTGCTTACTACAGTTTGTGGAGCCCCAACATCTTGTACGGTTTCTCCAACACTTGCGGAAGGGAATGTGACTCTTTCTTGGAGCGGTGCTTCTGGGGGGATCAATAATACAATTTCTAGTTACGAGATTCAATATAGCGATTCCACCGATAATGTCACATGGGGAGCATGGACAGCTCTGACAACGGTGACCACCACAGCGACAAGTGGTAGTGTATCCGTTGCACCGCCTCCCACCCGAGGTAATTATCGAAGGTTTCAAGTACGAACCCGTGGTACAGCAGGAGCTAGTTATTACTCTAGCTGGAAAGTATCCACAAACAGTGTCCGTAGAAATAATGGGCCAAAGCCAGCGACGACTGCTGTTGCCTCCCCTGCGGCATATAGTAATGAGACTATCACACTTACTTGGAGCGGAGCATCTAGCGGTACCAGTCCAATTAAGGGATATCAAATTGCCAGTCGCACATCTACGGATAATAGTACTTGGAGTGCGTGGAATGTGTTGACCACGTTGACACTGGCGGCAAGCGGAGGGAGCTATAACCCAATAGTTTCAAGGACTCCAGGAACATATACTCAATTTGGTATTTGGACAATTGATACATTGGATGTTTATTCAATAGAAAAAGTCAGCAATAGTATCTATTGTAATGTCACAGCTTGTGCAGCACCGACCCTTTGCACGGTAAGTGCAACATTATCTGAAGGAAATGTCACTCTTTCTTGGAGCGGAGCATCTGGCGGTGCAGGTAACCCTATCACTTCCTATGAAATACAGTACAGTGATTCACATGATAACATCAATTGGGGTGCCTGGTTGGCATTGGCTATAGTCAATACTTCTGCAACAAGCAGTATTTTAAATGTCAGTCCACCTGCTATACGTGGCCATTATCGTCGGTTTCGAATAAGAACTCGTGGTACGGCTGGTGAGGATTATTACTCAGACTGGACTATTTCCAGCAATACTGTTCGTAAAAACATACTGCCCATACCACCGACTATTTTTGCCGCAAACCCTCCTATATATGAAGCTAATACAATAAATCTTTCATGGAGTGGGACGGTACCTGGAACCAGTGCGATTAAGCAGTATGTCATACAACAGTCTACATCGACAGATGGTGTGAATTGGTCGGCATACGTAGCACTGACGACTATTATTTCAAGCAATACCTCAGGTAGCCTTCAGGTAAATGCTTCACAAATAGCTGGTCGGTATACCCGTTATCGAATCAGTGTTACAGATGCACTTGATGCAGTTTCTGCCTTTGTAGTTAGCAACATAGTAAAGAAAAACAGCCCACCTGCATCACCAGTAGTGGACTGTCCAATGTCTGGCAATTTTACTTATAACTCTACACCACGTTTTATGATTACAACAGGAATTGAACCAGATGGACAAACACAAATAGTGGAGGTAAGGATTGACTCTGGTCCATGGCAAAATAGCGTGGACAATCCTGAGCGGTTTTCTGTAAGCGGCTATCTTGGTAATGGTGTCAAGACGGTTTACCAAGCAGAACCTCTTTCTGTAGGAAATCATACGGTTACTTTTCGTTGCCTTGACAGTGATATCGAGTCAGCAAGCACAGAAGTTGTTCGTACCTTCACGATTTTAGCATTACCTTTTGAAATCATCACCGCTAATGTGACACATGTAAAGGCAGCGCATATTAAGACGCTTCGAACTGCTATAAACAGGGTACGTAGCTATTACAATATGTCCCCTGCAACTTGGAAAGAGGAGATCATCGCAAGAAAGACCACTGTTAAGAATTGGCCATTCCATATCGTTGAAATGCGTAAAGCTATTGATGCGATTACTATGATAATTAATAGTTTTGATTCTTCCCATGCATTCGATATACCATCTGTCACATGGCTACCTATTGGTACAGGAAGACCTAGGGCAGATGTGATGCAACAAATTCATGACCTAATAAAAATAATGTAAAAATAAAATTCAGTGCTCTTGTCATTTGCAGGGGCGCTTTTCTATATGGAAATACACGAAACGGAGGTGTCTTTAATGAAAGAAATTTGGAATTGGATACAGCTGGCTATTGCCGCAGTCGGTGGATTTCTTGGGTGGTTTCTCGGTGGTTATGACGGATTTCTCTATGCACTGGTAGCCTTTGTAATCATTGACTACCTGACAGGTGTCTTTTGTGCAATTGCAAACAAAAAACTGTGTAGCGAAATCGGTGCTAAGGGGATTTTCAAAAAGGTACTCATCTTTATAATGGTAGGCATCGCTCATATTATCGATACACAAATTTTGGTTAGTATTGGAGAAAATAGTGGCATTTTACGAACAGCAGTAATCTTTTTCTACCTAAGTAATGAAGGAGTATCCATTTTAGAGAACGCTGGACATATTGGACTGCCTATTCCAGAAAACCTAAAATCGGTTTTACAGCAACTACATGGACGTGATGGGGAACCGCCTAAGCCTGGTGGTGGAAGATGATTGACTTAATATTCGATTAGAGGTGATTTTAATGAAGTTACGCAAACTATTACTTACGAACAATGCCTGCTATAAAGCGGGTAAAACCATAACGCCAAAGGGTATTATGGTTCACTCGACTGGTGCAAACAACCCATGGTTGAAGCGATATGTTGGCCCAGACGATGGCTTGCTCGGAAAGAATCAATACAACAACCATTGGAATCAAGATAGACCTGGAGGTCGTCAAGTTTGTGTTCATGCCTTTATTGGTAAATTAGCGAATGGCTCCATTGCCACCTATCAAACATTGCCTTGGAATCATCGAGGTTGGCATGCTGGCGGAACTGCAAACAATACTCATATAGGATTTGAAATCTGCGAGGACAGTCTAACTGATGCCTCGTATTTTTCTGCCGTTTATAAGGAAGCTGTGGAGCTTTGTGTATATCTTTGTAAACTCTTTGGGTTCAGTGAGAAGGATATCATCTGCCATAGCGAAGGTTATAAACGAGACATTGCCAGCAACCATGGGGATGTGATGCACTGGTTTCCTAAACATGGGAAGAGTATGGACACCTTTCGAGCGGATGTGAAGAAACTATTAAGTGCTGAAAACAAGTCAGCAGAGCCAGTGAAAAAGAAATATTACCGTGTGCAGATTGGTGCATATTCGGACAAAGCAAATGCTGATGCACAGCTTGCCAAAGCTAAAAAGGCAGGCTTTACGGATGCATTTATTAAGTATGATTAATCAAAAGGGCGAGTTAAAAACGGTGTTGCTTGATTTTCACAAAGTCTCTCAAATAAAATATTAAACTATTAATTTATCTAGCCTGTGGGGTTCTTCCCTTGCAGGCCCTTTTTTTATGCCTTGATTTTATTAAATTCTAACAAATCCTCAACTTCGACCTGTTCCCACGGCTATTAGGTAGGAGGTGATTCCTAGTGAATCTGCACGAGGATAAAAAAGTTACGAAGATCTCGGATGAGGTTATAGACAAAAGCACCACCGCACTTAAGAGAGTGTCACAGGAACAGTTACAACGTGAGTTTGATTATATTCAGGCAGAAAAATTGCTGAGAAAGATGCTCGAAAAAGGCTTAATAACTGAAGTAGAATTCAACAAGATAGACGCACTCAACCGCCAAACTTTCTCCCCTTATTTGGCAGAGATAATGCCCTGAAATCGTTGATATATAAGGGTTTCAGAGGTAATATGTGACCTACCAAGAAGGAGGTGAGAGGATGAAAAAGATAACGAAAATAGAAGGAAATCTTGCCAACTCTTTTATTAAGCCAAAAACACGAGTAGTTGCCTACTGCCGAGTCTCCACAGATAGTAATGAACAGCTAGTCAGCTTGCAAGCACAAAAGGCTCATTATGAGACCTACATAAAGGCGAACCCAGAATGGGAATATGCAGGCTTATATTATGACGAGGGAATCAGTGGCACGAAAAAGGAAAACCGCTCTGACTTGCTTAGAATGTTATCAGACTGTGAAACTGGAAGGATTGACTTAATTATTACAAAGTCCATCAGCCGATTTGCGAGAAATACTACAGACTGCTTGGAGATGGTTCGCAAACTGATCGGCCTTGGGGTTCATATTTATTTTGAGAAAGAAAACATCAATACGGGGACAATGGAAAGCGAGTTGATGCTCTCTATTTTAAGCGGACTTGCAGAAAGCGAATCGATTTCCATTTCAGAAAATACGAAGTGGGCCATTCAAAGACGATTTCAAAACGGAACCTTTAAAATTTCCTATCCACCCTATGGCTATCAAAACATGGATGGTCAAATGATAGTAATTCCTAAGCAGGCTGAAATTGTAAAGTATATTTTTGCAGAAGTGTTATCGGGTAAAGGTACACAGAAAGTTGCAAATGATCTTAATCAAAAGGGTATCCCTTCAAAAAGAGGTGGCCGTTGGACGGCTACTACCATTCGAGGAATTTTGACCAATGAAAAATATACTGGTGATGTACTTTTGCAAAAGACCTATACTGACAGCCATTTTAACAGGCACACCAATTACGGTGAGAAAAATATGTACTTAGTAGAAAACCATCATGAGGCAATTATTAGCCATGAAGATTTTGAAGCTGTAGATGTCGTTCTCAATCAGAGAGCAAAGGAAAAAGGCATCGAAAAGCGCAACAGTAAATATCAAAACCGATATTCCTTTTCTGGCAAAATTATTTGCTCGGAATGTGGCAGTACCTTTAAAAGACGAATTCATTCATCTGGAAGAAAATACGTCGCTTGGTGCTGTAGTAAGCATATAGGCAATATAACGGAATGTTCTATGCAGTTCATTCGAGATGAAGATATAAAGACTGCTTTTGTTACGATGATGAATAAACTCATTTACGGTCAGAAGTTCATATTAAGACCACTTTTGAATGGGTTACGTAACCAGAATAATGTAGCGAGTTTTCGTAGAATTGAAGAGTTGGAAACTAAGATTGAAAACAACATGGAGCAGAGTCAGATGCTGACGGGTTTAATGGCCAAAGGATATCTGGAACCTGCTCTGTTTAATAAAGAAAAGAATTCATTGGAAGCAGAAAGAGAAAGGCTTCTTGTCGAAAAGGATCAACTTACTCGTTCCGTCAATGGGAATTTTACAAAAGTTGAAGAGGTTGACCGTCTGCTTAAGTTTGCAACTAAGTCCCAAATGCTTACAGCCTATGAGGATGAGCTGTTTGAAAATTACGTAGAAAAGATTATGGTATTTTCACGAGAGGAAGTTGGATTTGAATTAAAATGTGGAATCACATTGAAGGAAAGGTTGGTGAATTAGATGGGTCACACACCCTATGGATATAGAATTGAAGATGGAAAGGCTGTTGTAGATGAAATAGCAGCAGAACAAGTAAAAGAATTATTTTCAGGATACTTGGCAGGACTTTCTTTGAAGGGTGCTACTAAAAAAGCTGGGATAGACTGCTACCATGCCACAGCAAGTAAGATGTTGCAGAACAAGCATTACTTGGGCGATGAATTCTACCCTCCAATTATTGATGAAGAGACCTTTGAAAAAGCCAGAGTAGAAAAACGAAAACGAGCAGAAAAGCTCGGAAGGATATGGGAGCCTAAAGATGAACCGGTAAGGGATTACCCTGTAAAGTTCAAAGTAAAACCTCTGGTGCAAAAATATGAAGATCCATACAAGCAGGCGGAATATGCTTACAGTCTGATAGAAAGTGAGGTGTAACAAGTGGCGGTAAGTAGGAATGTAACAGTGATTCCGGCAATTAAACGGGTTGGAAATAATAAAAATAGTGAAAGCAAACCCAAAATACGAGTGGCTGCTTACTGTCGTGTTTCAACGGATAGTGAAGAGCAGGCTTCAAGTTATGAAATTCAGATCGAGCATTATACAAAATATATTAAGAAGAACAAGGAATGGGAACTGGCAGGTATTTTTGCAGATGACGGCATCACAGGTACAAATACCAAGAAGCGTGAAGAGTTCAACCGCATGATTGAAGAATGTATGGCAGGAAAAATTGACATGATTATCACAAAATCCATCAGCCGATTTGCCAGAAACACGTTGGATTGCCTTAAATACATCCGTCAGTTAAAGGATAAAAACATCGCGGTATTCTTCGAGAAAGAGAATATCAACACCATGGATTCTAAGGGTGAAGTATTGCTGACCATCATGGCATCCCTTGCCCAACAGGAAAGTCAGTCCTTAAGCCAGAACGTAAAGCTGGGTATTCAGTATAGATATCAGCAAGGTGAAGTCCAAGTCAACCACAAGCGTTTTCTTGGATACACCAAGGATGAAAACAAGCAACTAGTGATTGAGCCAGAGGGTGCTGAGGTTGTTAAACGGATTTACAGAGAGTACCTTGAAGGTGCTAGTCTTTTACAGATAGCAAGAGGACTAGAAGCTGACGGTATCCTTACAGCGGCAGGCAAAGCCAAATGGAGACCGGAAACACTGAAAAAGATATTGCAGAATGAAAAGTACATCGGTGATGCCCTTCTACAAAAAACATATACGGTTGATTTCCTTTCTAAAAAGCGAGTCAAGAATAACGGCATCGTTCCCCAATATTATGTAGAAAATAGCCACGAGCCTATCATTCCACGAGACCTTTTTATGCAGGTTCAAGAAGAGATGATTCGAAGAGCAAATCTTCGCGGTGGCAAGGGCTGTAAAAAGCGAGTTTACAGCAGTAAGTATGCTTTATCGAGTATTGTTTACTGCGGACATTGCGGTGATATTTATCGACGAGTACATTGGAATAACCGAGGTTACAAATCTATTGTTTGGAGATGCGTCAGCCGATTGGAGGAAAAAGGGTCTGAATGCACTGCCCCTACCATAAATGAGGAAACATTGCAGAAAGCAGTTGTTAAGGCTATTAACGAACTTTTGGCTAACAAAGACTCATTCCTCAAGGTGCTACAGAAAAATATAGCTACTGTATTTAATGGAGAAAATGATAATGCCACTGATGACATTGATAGCAAATTGGAAGAATTACAACAACAGCTTCTTATTCAAGCAAAATCCAAGAATGACTATGAAGATGTGGCTGATGAAATTTACCGCCTTCGAGAATTGAAGCAAAATGCACTTGTTGAAAATGCAGAGCGAGAAGGAAAAAGGCAACGAATCGCTGAAATGACTGATTTCTTGAATAAACAATCCGCAGAGTTGGAGGAATATGATGAGCAGTTGGTAAGGCGGCTTATTGAAAAAGTAACGATATATGAAGATAAGCTCACCGTTGAATTCAAGTCTGGGATTGAGATTGACGAAGAGATATAGAATATTAACCGCCAATTAAGGGCTAACACCCTTTGGCGGTTTTTAATGGATTTTTTTAATTTAAAAGTTGCTTAAAATGACTTATTGTGTTAAAATATATGATGATCCAAATAAGAATTTAGGAGGAACCGAAACTATGACAGCCTCAATGCGTTTAAGATAAGCTGGCAATAAAAAAAGCAGAATCTATCCCCGATGATAGGCTTTTTTGTTGTGCTTATTTATACGATATTGAGCATTCATTAGTTACGGTGAGGATATAGGTTATTAAACTATACCTTTATTTAACTATGTCTTTAATATGAATGTTTCCAAATTGTATGTATGCAGACCAAAAGCCACATTGTGGATTTAGGACTGCATTTTTGTCTATAAATAAAACCACCTGCTATGCAGGTGTGTTCAGAAAAGCTTAAGCGTTGAAAAAAAATACCTCGCCTTGATAGAATAGATATGGTTTCGTCAGCCAATCTAAAATCAAAGGAGGTATTGCCCAAAATGGACAATAATAGTTTAGCACATACCAAGTGGAGATGTAAATATCATATAGTATTTGCCCCCAAATATAGAAGGAAAGAAATATATGGAGAAAAGAAATAGGGAAAATACTGAGAACGTTATGTGAATGGAAGGGAGT
>NZ_JHVC01000012.1 GCF_000619945.1 Clostridium lundense DSM 17049
TTTGAGGCAGGTTGCCCACGTGTTACTCACCCGTCCGCCGCTAATCCATCTCCGAAGAGACTTCATCGCTCGACTTGCATGTGTTAGGCACGCCGCCAGCGTTCGTCCTGAGCCAGGATCAAACTCTCAATTTAAAAGTTTAATCTTTTTAGCTCATCGCTATTTTAAACAGTTTCCTGTTTGAATTGACTGGTTTCTCTTCTCTGTTTAATTTTCAAAGACCATGTCGCTGTCATCTGACAGCTTATTCATAATATCACATCAGTTTTTCTTTGTCAACAACTTTTTTATATTTTTTAAAGCTGTTTTAATAATTCTTTAGAATTATTAAAAAATCAAATCTTACTAATGCAATTTTAAACTGTTGTGCTGTCGCATCTCTCAGCGACATGTGTTATTTTATCACAATTTATTACACTATCATGGCTTGTACATTTTAAATTTTTATTTTATCTCACTCCACCTTTATTTTTCTTAAAATTTCTTTTTCTACCTCATAAAGACACACCAGATACAGTTGAATGTAACAGTATATTAAACACTATATGGCACTCTACTCTACTTTAGTTCCTTATTTAATATACTAAAACAAAATTAAAAAAGAAGAGGATATCTCATTTTGAATCCTCTTCCTTAAATAACCTACAGTTTTTTTATTATTTCCTTAAACTTATTTCCTCTAACTTCAAAATTCGGAAACATGTCGAAGCTTGCACAAGCAGGTGAAAGTGTAACTATATCGCCGTCTTCTGCAATAGACCTTGCCTTTTCAGCTGCTTCTTCAAGAGAATTTACAATATAAATAGGTATATTAATTCCCTTTTCATTTGCCACATTTTCAAAAGCATCCTTAATTTTGTCTTTAGTCAATCCCAAAAGTATTAAACTTTTAACATATTTATACCCTTCTTCTGCTAATGGTACAAAAGAAATCTTTTTGTCATATCCTCCTGCTATTAATATAACCTGTTTATTAAACGCTTTAAGTCCAGCTATAGTTCTCGTAGGACTTGATGCTATAGAATCATTATAATATTTTACTCCATTTACTTCTCTTATAAATTCCATTCTATGTTCTACTCCATCAAATGATATAGCAACATTCCTCATGCTATTTATAGATACATCTTCATTTACACAGCAGAATGCAGCTAGTAAGTTTTCTACATTGTGCATTCCCTTTAATTTTATTTCATCTATATTGCATACCTTTTTCCCTAATATATATAACTCACCATTATCATAGTAAGCTCCATTTTCAACTTTTTCTTTTATACTGAATTGAAGAACTTTACCTTTTGCTTCCCCTACCATAGAATTAGTTATATCATTATCCCTATTAATCACAAGTAAATCTTCTTTTCTTCCATATTTAAAAATATTCTTTTTTGCATCAATGTACTCTTCCATATCTTTATGGATATCTAAATGATTAGGAGATAAATTAGTTATAAGAGAAATTTCTATAGGTTCACATATAGTCATTAATTGAAAGCTAGATAACTCTAATACAACTTTATCTTCTTTCTTCATATCTTCAATCCTTGAAAATAATGGATTGCCTATGTTTCCACCTATCCAAGTAGTATATCCTTCTTCTTTTAATATACGATGGATTAAAGTAGTTGTGGTGGTCTTGCCATCACTTCCTGTTATTCCAAAAACCTTTGCTGGACAGTATTTTATGAACTCCTCCATTTCGGAAGTAATATAGGCTCCTTCCTTTCTTGCTTTTAATAACGCTGGACTATCTATTCTCATAGAAGGCGTCTTGAATATAACTTCAAATCCATTAAGCTTATCTAAGTAATCTTCTCCTAACACTAATTTTACACTATTACCTTGTAAATCTAACGCTGCATCTCCCAACTGTTCTTTATTTTTCTTATCAAAAGCAGTTACCTCTGCTCCCAGCTTAACCAAAAAATCTATTAACGGCCTATTACTTATACCTATACCAACTACGGCAGTCTTCTTTCCTTTTATAAAATTTTTAAATTCCTTAAAGTCTTTATTCATTTACTACCTCCACTATATAAAAATATAAACTTTAAATATAAATTATTATATCACCTTTACCATCTCCACATCAAAAATTGCAAAGTTTTTTAATATTTAAATATCTACAAATATCTTTATTTGTCGTGTGTAATAAGGTCGAAATTGTGAGAATATATTTAATTTAAAGACTTTATTATCGTCTATTGCAAAATTATACATATATATGTTATAATTTATGTGTGCCGTAAGGAAACATTAATATAATTCCCCAAGTTTTAATTGAACATATAACATATCCCCATGATTAAACCCTATTTAAGCCGGATGATTTCATCCGGCGATTTTTTTATATAGAATAAAGTATAGAATAAAAAATAGGTCTTTACCCTTAGGTAAAAACCTATTTTTTATTAAAACTCTAATTTACCTTCTATAAACTTAACTAACTCATCTACACTTAATCTAATCTGTTGCATTGTATCTCTATCTCTTACAGTTACTGTATTATCTTCAAGTGTATCATAATCTATAGTTATGCAATAAGGAGTTCCTATTTCATCTTCTCTTCTATATCTCTTTCCTATACTTCCTGTTTCATCATAATCTACATTGAAATGCTTTGCTAACATCGCATAAACTTCTGTAGATTTTTCAGAAAGCTTTTTAGTTAAAGGAAGTACAGCAGCTTTATATGGCGCAAGAGCTGGATGTAGGTGTAATACTGTTCTTACATCTCCGCCCTCTAATTCCTCTTCATCATAAGCATCTGCTAGGAACGCAAGAGTTACCCTGTCAGCTCCTAATGAAGGTTCAATGCAATATGGTACATATTTTTCATTAGTAGTAGGATCTAAATATGTTAATTCTTCTCCTGAATGCTTCGTGTGTTGTTTTAAATCATAATCTGTTCTATCAGCAACTCCCCATAATTCACCCCATCCAAATGGAAACAAATATTCTATATCAGATGTTGCATTACTATAGAAAGATAATTCCTCTTTAGAGTGATCTCTAAATCTTAAGTTTTCTTCTTTCATACCAAGATTTAATAAGAACTTCCAACAATAATCTTTCCAATACTTAAACCATTCTAAATCCTTTCCTGGTTCACAGAAAAATTCTAATTCCATTTGTTCAAATTCTCTTGTTCTAAATGTAAAGTTACCAGGAGTAATTTCATTTCTGAATGATTTACCAATTTGTCCTATACCGAAAGGTAATTTTTTTCTTGATGTTCTAAGTACATTTTTAAAGTTAACAAAAATACCCTGAGCAGTTTCTGGTCTTAAATATATTTCTGACTTAGCATCTTCAGTAACTCCTTGGAAAGTCTTAAACATAAGGTTGAACTTTCTTATATCCGTAAAGTTCTTTTTACCGCATTTTGGGCAAACTATTTCATGAGTATCTATATAATCTTTTAATTGCTCATTAGTCCAACCATCTGCGCTTGCAACTTCTGCTCCATGAGCAGTCATATAATCTTCTATAAGTTTATCTGCTCTAACTCTTCCTTTACACTCTTTACAATCCATTAATGGATCTGAAAAACCACCTACGTGACCTGAAGCTACCCATACCTCGCTATTCATAAGTATAGCGCAATCAAGACCTACATTATATGGGCTTTCTTGAATAAACTTTTTCCACCATGCCTTTTTTACATTGTTCTTAAACTCAACACCAAGTGGACCATAATCCCACGAGTTAGCTAATCCACCATAGATCTCTGATCCAGGAAAAACATAACCCCTATTCTTTGCTAATGCAACTATTTTATCCATAGTCTTTTCAAAAGCCATTATTGTTTCCTCCTTTTTTATGTATAATTTAGTTGTTTTTATAATTTTTTATAAAAAAAAAGCAGTTACCACAAGGGACGAAAGATAACTTCCGCGGTTCCACCCTTTTTGGCAACAGCCCTACTCTCAATATATTACACTCAAAAGCTCCCTTCATAATAAAACCTTAACTATTCTCACCACCCATAGTCTCTCTTAAAAAGTATTATTACTACTCTTCTTTATCATCGCGATTTATTCGTTTTAACATATATTGTACCAAATAAATTTAAATTGTCAATATAAAACAAAAAATAAAAATGGCTCCGTGGAGAGGATTCGAACCTCCAGCCCTTCGGTTAACAGCCGAATGCTCCACCATTGAGCTACCACGGAACGTTTGCTACATTTATTATTATATCACTTAATTTTATAAATGCAAGCATTTTTTTATTTTTTTGTTATAAATGAAAAGGTACTATACATATGCATGCATAATACCTTTTACTATAATATAATTCTAACTACTGATTATTATTACTTGGTTTCATAGTTGGGAATAAAATTACGTCTCTTATAGAATAAGCATCTGTTAAGAACATAATAAGTCTGTCAATTCCTATTCCTAATCCTCCAGTTGGTGGCATACCTATTTCTAGTGCATTTATGAAGTCATCATCCATCATATATGCTTCATCATCACCTAATTCTCTTTCTCTTAACTGCTGTACAAATCTATCTTTTTGCACAATTGGATCATTTAATTCAGAATAAGCATTACATATTTCTCTACCAAAAACAAATCCTTCAAATCTTTCAGTATATTCTTCATTTCCTCTCTTCTTTTTAGTAAGAGGTGAATTTTCTACTGGATAATCCATTATGAATGTAGGTTGAATTAATTCATGCTCACAATATTCTTCAAATAAAGCATTTAATATATCACCTTTTGCACAATCTTTTAGTTCCTTCTTTAATTCAATCTTCTTTTCTTTAGCAATTTCTCTTGCTTCCTCATGAGATTTTACTTCATCGAAATCTACACCTGCATATTTTTTAACAGCCTCAACCATAGTCACTCTATTCCATGGTGGTGTGAAATCTATTTCTGTTCCTTGATATGTTACCTTGGTAGTACCAAGAACTTTTTCACATATATAAGCAACCATATTCTCTGTAATCTCCATCATATCATTATAATCAGCAAAAGCCTGATATAATTCTATAGCAGTAAATTCAGGATTATGTCTTACATCTATACCTTCGTTTCTGAAGTTTTTACCAATTTCATATACCTTTTCAAATCCACCAACTATAAGTCTTTTTAAATACAATTCTGTTGCTATCCTCAAATACATATCTATATCTAGTGCATTGTGGTGAGTTGTAAATGGTTTTGCTGCAGCTCCACCGGCTATAGGAGATAATATTGGTGTCTCAACTTCTAAGAAATCTCTCTGATCCAAAAACTCTCTCATGGCTTTTATTATAGCAGTTCTTTTCATAAATGTATCTCTAACATCTTGATTCATTATTAAATCAACATATCTTTGTCTGTATCTTAAATCCGGATCCTTAAGACCATGCCACTTTTCTGGAAGTGGTTTTAAAGACTTAGCTGTAAGTTCAAAATCAGTGATGTGTATTGAAACTTCCTCTGTTTTTGTTTTAAATACTCTACCTGTTATAGCAACTAAATCTCCTATATCAAAAGATTTATATTCTTTTAATCTTTCTTCTCCTACATCATCAATCTTTATGTATAACTGGATTTTACCATATCTATCATGAATATCAGAAAATCCAGCCTTACCATGTACTCTTTTAGACATAAGTCTTCCAGCTACAGTAACTGTTTTTCCTTCAAGTTCTTCATAATTTTCTTTTACTTCCTTTGATGTATGAGTTCTTTCTACTTTATATACATCAAAAGGATCCTTCCCAGCTTCCTGAAGATCAAAAAATTTCTGTCTTCTTTCCTTGATTAGCTGATTAAACTGGTGTTCTTCATTTATCAAATTCTTTTCTTCATTTGACATACTTGCATTCCTCCATTAATCTCTTCTTACTTCTAGTATTTCATATTTGCTTACGCCATCTGGCACAGCTACTTCCACTGTATCTCCTACTTTTTTACCTATTAGCGCTTTACCAACTGGTGATTCGTTAGATATTTTATTTTCTATAGGATCCGCTTCTGCTGAACCTACTATATAAAACTCAACTTCCTCATCAAAATCATAATCTTTAACCCTTACTGTTGATCCAACATTAATTGTATCCGCTGGTATTTCAGTTTCATCTATTATAGTAGCATTTTTTAGCATATTTTCAAGTTGAATTATTCTTCCTTCTACAAAAGCTTGTTCATTTTTAGCTTCATCATATTCAGAGTTTTCACTTAAATCTCCAAAGGAAAGAGCAACCTTTATTTTCTCAGTTATTTCCTTTCTTTTAACTGTTCTAAGGTATTCTAACTCATCTTCTAGTTTTTTAACTCCTTCGCAAGTCATAACATACTTTTTTGAATCGCTCATTTTTTTCTCCCCTTTAAAATCTTTTTGCTATGGTTACTTTTTATATATTATTATATTTCTTAAAAATTTATGCACTAATTATATACTTTCCCCATTAATCATTTAAGTTATTATAAAACAGCATAATTTCAATGTCAACTTTTTAGATCTTTAAAATGTAAAATATCATCATTATACTTTATACTGCTTAAAATAACGCCATTGTACTTAATTGATTTCTCAACATCTTTCTCGTTCATTTGACATAAAATAGCCCCTAACAATTCTAGGGATACTTCTTTTAATTGGTCTAATCCAGGTACACTATACTCTATGTCATTTATCTTTATTGCCTTAAATTCTTTTGGTGTGTATAAATTATTAAAATACCATATAGGAGTTAAAGTTTTTATTTCAATTTCCCTAGAAGTAAATATAAAGTCACAATTGTTTAATGCAAAATTCTTATCCTTAGTAACAATTGGAGATACTCCATAGTTAGCCATAACATAGTCAGCAATTATTGAAGTTTTTTCTATATCATCAGTTAGAAACACTATATACTTAGCTAATTTACATAAATATAAAATCCCTTCAAATAATTCATCATCTGCTGCATCATATACTACTATACAGCTATTCTTAATACTTTTGTTATTTACCCTTAGTATCAATTGAACACTTTTTGCTAGACTATAACCGAATAGTTCTTTTTGAAATGTATTAAAAAAATTGTAATCTATCTTCCGCCATACCTTTAGTGCCATATACATACTATTATCTTTTATAAAACTTTTAGTAATACCTATATTATTAATATAAGCAGCTTTATTTAAATTAAGAGGAAAACTTACTCTAGTTATTTTAACATTAAGATCCTTAATAAAGTTTTCCTCCAATATATTAATCTTAAATCTATCCTTAACCTTACTTATAATATTATATTTATTATAAACCTTGCTTTTACTTGAGGGCGTTACATATAAAATAGGATTCATCTTTACATCCTGAAAATTAATATTATTAAATTATATGCTCCATAATTTAATAAATTCAAATCTTTGTTAACTCCTCTTTGTACTCTTCTAGTATATTTATAATTTTACTTGCTTGCTGCTCATAATTTATCATATTCTTTATCTTAGTGCAATTTTTTAATCCTTTTATGTACCAAGCTATATGCTTTCTCATTTCTCTAACAGCTCTATGTTCTCCATGATAAGAGACAGCTCTTTTAAAATGTTCAATACAAACATCAATTACTTCCTTTGGCATTGGATAACTTATAGGTGCTCCACTTAATTTTTGTTGTATTTGCCTAAATATCCACGGATTCCCTAAGGCTCCTCTACCTATCATTATTCCATCGCAGTTGGTTTCTTCAACAATTCTTATAGCATCTTCTGGAGTAAAAACATCACCATTGCCTATTACAGGAATTTTTATTGCCTCTTTTACTCTCCTTATTATGTCCCAATCTGCCTTTCCCTCATACATTTGTTGCCTTGTTCTTCCATGTATTGTTATTGCATCTACTCCTGCATCCTCTAACGCTTTAGCAAATTCTATAGCATTGATATTATTATCATCAAAGCCTTTTCTAAACTTTACCGTTACAGGCTTAACACTTGCTCTTTTTACAGTTCTCACTATTTCAGCAGCTAACTTAGTGTTTTTCATTAAGGCTGATCCTTCTCCGTTTTTTACTATTTTAGGTGCTGGACATCCCATATTAATATCAACTAAACATATATTAGGATCATCATTAAAGTAATCACAAGCCCTAGCCATAACTTCTGGTTCACTTCCAAATATCTGTACTGCTGCTGGTACTTCTTCTTCTGAGAATTGTAACATAGATTTTGTATTATCATTATTATAATAAAGTGCCTTAGCACTTACCATCTCGGTATATACTAATCCACAACCCATTCTCTTACAAATACCCCTAAAAGCTATATCTGTAACTCCAGCCAAAGGTGCTAAAAATACGTTGTTTTCAAATTCTAAATTAGCTATCCTCATTAAAAGCTTTGCTCCTTATTTTTCTCATATATAATTCTTAAGCCTTCTAATGTTAAAAATGGATCTATTACATCTATACTTTTTGCTTCTTCACTTATAAGTTTTGCCAAACCGCCTGTAGCAACTACAAATGGTTCGCTTTCTCCTAACCCCTGCATTTCCTTTTTCATTTTATTGATTATACAATCTACTAAACCGCCATATCCATATATTATACCAGCCTGCATACTTGATACAGTATTTTTACATATAACCGTATGTGGTTTTACAAGCTCTACTCTAGGAAGTTTTGCTGCTCTTTGAAATAAAGCTTCAGAAGATATCTTTATCCCTGGGCAAATTGTGCCACCTAAATAATCACCTGCAGCAGTTACTGCACAAAAGGTTGTAGCTGTGCCAAAGTCTATTATTATAAGAGGCTTCTTATATATTTCATGAGCAGATACTGCATTAACTATTCTGTCTGCTCCCACTTCCTTAGGATTATCATATTTAATATTTATACCTGTTTTTACTCCAGGTCCAACTATTATAGGTTTAACTTCAAAGTATTTTAATATCATATGCTCTACTGAATACATAATATTAGGTACTACAGAAGAAATTATAACACCTTCTACATCAGAAGGATCAAGTTTATTTTGTAAAAATAACTGTATAACTTGAATACCATATTCATCTGCGGTTCTTATTGGATCAGTAGATAATCTCCAATCTGCTATAAGCTCCTTACCTTCATACAATCCAAGAACAATATTAGTATTACCAGCATCTAGAACTAAAATCACAATACCACCACTTTCTTAAACGTTATTCATATATAAAATGTATTTATATCTTTGTATTATGTAAATTATAATAATATTTATTCATAAATATTTACATACCACCAATTATAAGTTAAAAAAGAGTATCTGTAAATTAAAAAATACAGATACTCTTATATAATAAACTATTTGAATAAAGTTAGCAAAACTCCTGCTGCTACCGCCGTACCAATAACCCCTGCTACATTTGGTCCCATAGCATGCATAAGAAGGAAATTTCCTGGGTCTTCTTCTTGTCCAACTACTTGAGAAACCCTAGCTGCCATAGGTACCGCCGATACTCCTGCAGAACCTATTAAAGGATTTACTTTTCCTCCACTTAATTTGTACATTATTTTACCAATAACTACTCCTCCTACAGTACTTATAGAAAAAGCAACTACTCCTAGAGCAATTATTTTAATAGTATCTGCTCTTAAGAATATCTCTGCTCTTGCAGTTCCACCTACTGTAAGACCTAAAAAAATAGTTATTATATTTATTAAAGCATTTTGCGCTGTATCAGATAACCTATCTACTACTAAGGATTCCCTAAACAAATTTCCTAGCATCAACATGCTTATCAATGAAGCAATTGAAGGAAGAAAAAGTGTAACTAATATTGTAACCACTATAGGAAATATTATTTTTTCCACCTTTTTCACCTGTCTAAGTTGTCCCATTCTAACAGTTCTTTCTTCCTTAGTGGTTAATGCCTTCATGATAGGTGGCTGAATCAAAGGAACTAATGCCATATAGGAATACGCTGCCACAGCCACAGGTCCTAATAATTCTTTTGCCAGTTGTGATGTTAAATATATAGCTGTAGGTCCATCTGCTCCTCCAATTATACTAATTGAAGCTGCTTGTCTGCTGTCAAACCCTAAAAGAAGAGCACATATAAAAGTGAAAAAAACTCCAAACTGAGCACCAGCCCCCATTAATATGCTTGATGGATTTGCAATTAATGGAGCAAAATCAGTCATAGCCCCTACACCTAAAAATATTAGAGGAGGATAGATATCTAACTCTACTCCTTTATATAAATAATAAAATAGTCCTCCTATTTCTTTAGTAATAAGTTGTCCATTTTTAAATTCGTATATGGGGGGTTTCTCCAATCCACCAAGAGGTAAATTTGCTACAAGCATTCCAAAAGCAATAGTTAACAATAATAAAGGTTCAAATTCTTTTTTTATAGCTAAATATATGAGAAAACAAGATATTAAAATCATTATAACTTGTTTACCAGTGATTGCCATAAATCCAGATGAAAGCCATAAATTTTCAAGCGACTTAGCCAAATCCATTCATTAACACCCCTTTAAATTTTGTGTATTAAGCCCTATTCTATAATTGCAAGTAAATCTCCCGTATCAACTTTACCACCCTTACCAATATCAACGCTTAATACCTTTCCATCCCTTGGGGCCATAATTTCATTTTCCATTTTCATAGCTTCTAATATAAACATTATTTGTCCTTTAGTAATCTTATCTCCTTCATTAACATTTATGCTAAGTATAGTTCCTGGCATAGGAGCTTCTATTTTTTCTCCTGCAACCTCTTTAGCTGATGTTGCTTTTGCTCCCTCTAGCTTACTGTTATTAACTTCTTTTATCAAAGTATTATTATGCATTTCTTTATTAACACTTTCCGTACCATGACTTTCCTTAAAACTTCCCCCTACCTCTTCTACCTCCACTTCATATTTATTACCATTTACGGTAACGTAAAACTTTTTCACAAAGCATTCCCCCTATATGTTTATAAACTTAATACCAGATTTTCTCCAATCTAAACTATTTTCTATCCTTTTTATGCTCTTTATCTTTATATCACTAATAGGCCTATCCATATACATAGACAATGAAGCAGCTATTACTGCAACTAGTTCCTTATCATTTTGTAAGGAAGGCTGTTCAACTTCTTGGGTTATTGTTTCCTTCTCTACTTTCTTCTTTTCTATATTATTTGTAGTTTTCTTATTTCCTATATTTTTCAAACATCTATTTTGAAATTTAATGATATACATTAGTATTATTAGAACAAAAAAGACTATAGCCATTGAAAATATAGTTACCTTTAACCCTTCTAAAAGTAAATCAAGCATAACTTTCCCTCCTAAATCTTAAATCAAAACACTGCCATGTTTTTTAGGGTAACTTAATTCTCTTTTGCTTTGAAGCATCTCTAAAGCATTAGAAATTTTATTTCTTGTTTCATTAGGTAATATAATATCATCTACATAACCTTCATCTGCGGCCTTATGTGGACTAGTTATATTATCTATATTTCCCTTTATTATTTCTTCTTCCTTTTTAGAAGGAATTTCGCTGGCTAATATATCTTCTCTATAAATAATCTTTAATAACTTCTCAGGTCTAGTAACACATATTCTTGAACTAGGCCATGCATATACTATATCAAAACTACTTCCTTTCCCAGCTAACATAGTATAAATAGCTCCATAACAAGAGCCATATATCAATGATATCTTAGGAATTGTTGCCTGAGATATTAAAGCTAATGTCTTTGCCCCTTCTAAAAGTATTCCTCCCGTTTCTTCTTCTAGACTTTCCATAAATCCTTCACAGTTGACCAAAGATATAATTGAAATATTAAAACAATCGCATATCTTTATCAACTTAGTAATTTTATTAAAATCTTTTATAGTCAATTTATTATTATTTTCACTATTACCAACTATTCCAACTACCGAACCGTTAATTTTTCCTATAAATGTTTTCATACCTTGAGATAAATCCTTATTTACTTCAATAATGCTTTCTTTGTCACATAAATGACCTAAAATTTTCTCTAAGCTATATTGTCCATTTTCATCATTTATTAGATCTAAACTTTCTATTATATCTGAATCTTTATAAGGCAATTCAATGTTATTTGATGGCAAATAAGATAAGATTTCTCTAGTTATTGCTATGCCTTCCTTCTCATCTTGTGCAATTATCTGTGCGTTACCAATGTTAGCACAATGTTTACTATAACCATACATATCTATATCTACATATTTACCTTCATTTTTTATAATGTCCTCTGGTTCATTTATATAAACTTCAGCCTGTCCACTAACCATTACTGTAAAATCGCTTATAGCAGCGCTTAAAGCTAATAATCCTGTACATGTTCCACATATTATTGACATTTGGGGTATAACTCCAGATAACTTAGCATTTCTATTAATTATATCGCCATAACAATTAAATATATTTAAATCTTCTGACAATTCTCCGCCTATAGATTCATATATCTGTACAAGGGGAGCACCCATCTTTACTGCCATATCTATAATATTGCATATCTTTTTACTATTTATTTTATTTATTGCTCCTCCATCAATACTATAAGCATAAACTAATCTTCCATTTACTGTACCATACCCTATTATAACTCCAGAACTTTTATTAGCCACTAACCCTTCTAGTTCCACAAAGGAATCTTCATCAAAAAGTAATTTTATTCTTTCTACTGACGTTAACTTTACTAAATTATGCTGTATTAACTTATCATGAACTTTTAAATTTTCGCTCATTCTTTGCACCCCTTTCATAATGAAGTATTAATGATATAATACCATATTTTATCAAAATTGTATATTGCTTACGAAAGTTATAGTGATTAAAAAAAAGATACGGTCCTACATGAAACCATATCTTTTGGTGTTACTTTAATCTATTCATAAACTCTTCATTACTTACTACGTATCTTATGTGGGTGCCTTCCCCTATTTTACCTTTTTCATCCCAAACCTTTACTTCAAAAAATAGCCTTTTCCCATCTATTTTAGTAAGCGTTGCTTCACACTTTACTTTCATATTTATAGGTGTAGCTTTAATGTGTTTGACATTAACATCTATACCTACAGTAGTATAACCACATTGTAAATGTAATCCTACACAACTTTTAGCTGCATTTTCCATAAGCGCTATCATAGCTGGCGTTGCATACACTGGTAAATCTCCAGAGCCATAATTAATAGCAGTTTCTTTTTCTGTAACCTTTATTTCCATAACGGAACTTATTCCCTCTTTTAAATTAAACTCCATAACATCATCCCATTTCTACTAAGTTTTTGACACTACGACTTTATTATATCATTAAATAATACTTTTTAGCTAATAAAAAGAAAAAACAGAGGAATCTCCTCTGTTTTAACTATTTGCAAATATTTGTTCAAATTCTTCCGCTTCAAGTTTCTCCTTCTCTAAAAGAGCTTGAGCAACTGCATGAAGTTTATTTACATTTTCAGTAAGAAGGTTTTGTGCCTTATTGTATCCTGTATCCACAAACCTTTTAACTTCTTCATCAATCTTTGAAGCTACTTCCTCACTAAAGTTTTTAGCCTTTCCAAAATCTCTACCTATAAAAACTTCTTCATGTCCGCTACCAAATGCTATTGGACCTAGCTTTTCACTCATTCCATAGTCCATAACCATTTTTCTTGCTATAGTAGTTGCTCTTTCTATATCATTTTTAGCACCTGTACTTATATCTCCTAAAATTAGTTTTTCCGCAACTCTTCCTCCAAGAAGTCCAACTATTTCATCTTCAAGTTTAGATTTTGACATATATGAACTGTCTTTCTCCGGCAAATGCATAGTATATCCACCTGCCATACCTCTTGGAACTATACTTATCTGATGAACAGGATCTGCATGAGGCAATAATTTCATAACTACTGCGTGCCCTGCTTCATGATAAGCAGTAAGCTTTCTATCCTCTTCGTCTATTACCCTACTTTTCTTTTCAGGTCCTGCTATAACTCTCGTTACAGCTTCTTCTAGCTCTTCCATGCCTATTTCTTTTTTATTTTTTCTAACAGCTAAAAGTGCTGATTCATTCATTAAGTTTTCCAAATCCGCTCCAGTAAATCCTGGAGTTCTCTTTGCTAATACATCCAACTTAACTTCTGGTGATAAATGCTTATTTTTTGAATGAACTTTAAGTATTTCTTCTCTTCCTTTAACATCTGGTGCTCCTACTAAAATCTGTCTATCAAATCTACCAGGTCTTAATAATGCTGGATCTAATATATCTGGTCTATTAGTAGCAGCTATCATTATTATTCCTTCATTAGCTCCAAAGCCATCCATTTCAACTAACAACTGATTTAAAGTTTGTTCTCTTTCATCATGACCGCCGCCTAATCCTGCACCTCTTTGTCTTCCTACCGCATCTATTTCATCAATAAATACTATACAAGGTGAATTCTTTTTAGCCTGATCAAACAAATCCCTAACTCTTGAAGCACCTACTCCTACAAACATTTCAACAAAGTCGGAACCTGATATACTAAAGAAAGGTACTCCTGCTTCTCCTGCTATAGCTTTTGCAAGTAATGTTTTACCTGTTCCTGGAGGTCCTACAAGAAGAACACCTTTAGGAATTCTTGCTCCCATCTCTATATATCTTTTAGGTTGTTTTAAGAAATCAACAATTTCCGCCAACTCTGCCTTCTCTTCATCCGCACCAGCTACATCGTTAAAAGTTACTTTTTTCTTATCAGGAGTGGCCATCTTAGCCCTACTCTTTCCAAAATTCATTACATTCCTGTTGCCGCCTCCACCTTGGGATTGCTGCATAAACATAAACCAAAATACTACAAACATCAATATTAATAAGGCTGTAGGTAACCAATTTAGCCACATAGGAGTTCTTGCTGGTAATACATATGTTTCAACAACCTCTCCATTTTTATCGTGAGTGCTTATAAATTGATTCAATCTTTCAAATGGAACTATTGTTTCATATTGAGTGCCATTTTTTAAGGTACCTACTACCGTCATTTTATCTTCCTTAACTTCAAAACTCTTTATTTCGTTACCTATCCAATACTTCTGAAATTGGTTAAAATTTATAGTTGTTGCACTTTCATTGGTTCGAGCTAAAAATAATGCTGAAAAAATAACAAATACAAATATAATAACCCAGGCCGTTGCACTTGAAAATTTTTTATTCATTATTGGCCCCCCTCTCTTTCTAGTTTATACTGTAAAATTGTATCATATGAAATATTTCTTTACAATATTATTTAATACTAATTATTCGTATATTTTCTCCTTTAATATACCAATATAAGGTAAATTCCTATATTTTTCTGCATAATCTAACCCATATCCTACCAAGAAGTAATCTGGCACCTCAAAGCCTATGTACTTAGCATTTACTTCTACCATTCTTCTCTCATGTTTATTTAATAATGCTGCAATTTCTATACTTGCAGGCTTTCTTCCTTTTAAATAATCTACTAAATATCTTAAAGTTACTCCAGAATCTACTATATCCTCTACAATAAGAACATGTTTATCTTCTATTTCAAAATCTAAATCCTTTAAAATTCTTACTACTCCAGAAGTCTTTGAAGAGTTTCCGTAACTTGATACCGCCATAAAATCCATAGTACAAGGAATATCTATCTCTTTCATAAGATCCGCCATAAATGGCACTGAACCTTTTAATACTCCAATTAAAAATAAATCCTTTCCAGCATAATCTTTACTTATTTGCTTACCTATTTCTTTAATTCTACTTCTTAATTTCTGTTCGTCAAATAAAACCTCTTTAATATCTTCCCTCATTTTATTTCCTCTCTTTCTATTTTAATTTTCAATATATTTTTTGTAGTTTTTTTAACTTTAAAATTTTCGCTTACCCTATAACCTACTATCCATGCAATGTCGTTATTAAAGCAAATAAGTGGTATTTTATTTCTTTCTTCCTTAGGTACTTTTAAATCTATAAAAAAGTCTTTCAGCTTTTTACTTCCTTTCATTCCTATAGGAGTAAATCTATCCCCATCCTTTCTATATCTTAACACTATATTACCATTAATTTTATCAAAATCAAAATATTTAATGTTATCATTTTTATCTAATTCAGTTATCTCTTTAGCATCTAATAACTCTAATTCTACTGTGAAATCATTATTTATATAATTATTCCCTAGCCTTAGTATATACTCATCTTTCTGTTTTATATCATTTCTTGGGAAATACTTAAAAATATGAATATCTCCATAATTATTTATAACCTTTATAGCTCCAGGTAACAATATTTCTTTTCCTGTTTCATTCTTTTGCAAATCTATAATTCCATCTATATGTACTTTTTCGTAATTATATAAATTCCCCTTTATATAATTTATACTATACCTTATAATTCTAGTAACAATAGCCCTATGTTCACAAAAAGCATCTTTTAATATTATTATCCTATTTTCCTTCATTTTAGTATACTGTTTAAAGCTTTTTTCTGCCATAGATTCTATATAACTTCTATCTACATCTACATTCATAGACAATCTATTAATTACCCCGATTATGTCTTTATTGAAATTTTCTCTTATATAAGGTATAAGTTCTAACCTTACCTTATTTCTAGTATATATAGTCTCTAAGTTTGTCTTATCTATTCTAGGGTTTAATTTATTTAAAATACAATATTCCTCAATCTCACTTCTTGTGGTATTTATTAATGGTCTAATATATATATTATCTCTTACAGGCTTTATTCCTGCAAGACCTTCAATCCCTGTTCCACGCATAATTCTCATAAGAATTGTTTCACATTGATCATTAGCATTATGGGCTAATGCAACCTTAGTACCATTTACATCTTTCATTATCTTTTTAAAAAAGGAATATCTCGCTTCTCTTCCAGCAGTTTCACATGATAAATTCTTTTCTTTTGATAATTTATTTATATCTACTTTAGTAGAATAAAAATCTAAGTTATTAATTTTACAAAATTCCCTTACATATTCTTCATCTTTATCTGCTTCTTCTCCTCGTAAACAATGATTTATATGCGCTGCCACTACTTCTATACAATATTCTTTACTTATAGAATTTAGAATATGTAATAAACACATGGAATCTGGACCCCCGGATACTCCAACTACTATCTTATCACCTTTTTTTATCATATTATTTTCTTCTATAGTATTTAAAATTTTTTCCATCATTGTAATTGACCACTTCCTTAAAATGTTTATTACCTAAAAAATTTATAGTTTTTATTATAACATAAATAAAAATTAAAATACCAGAAATCAAATAATAAATACTGATCTCTGGTATAAAAACTAAAATAGTGCATAAACTTTTGAAACAACCACAGTCATATCATCTTTAACTTTACCTTTACATAGTTCCTGTGCTTTATTAATAATTCCTTTACATAATTCTTCTGGATTGTTTTCATTACACTGCTGTAGATATTTTACCAGCCAATCGACTTTTCCAGCCTCACTATTATCATAATCCAATATACCATCACTTAGCATTACAATCATATCACCGTTTTTTACTTCCTTTTTTATAACATCTATATCCACCTTATCTAAAACACCTATAGGTAATGTTTTAGATTTAATTACATCTACATTATCTTTAGACTTTAAGAAACTAGCCACTGCTCCTACTTTCATAAAATCAACTTCACCTGTATACAAATCTATACTACTTAAGTCTAATGTAGAGAACTTTTCGTCCTGAGAAAATTTAATAGTCATAAGAGAATTCACTGTATTTATTGCTGTGATCTTACTAAAACCAGCTTTAACAAACCCATCAATCAATTCTACAGCAGCACTACTCTCTTGACCTGCCTCAGGTCCTGACCCCATTCCGTCACTTATAACAGTTATATAAGTTCCGTCCTTTAATTTATTAAAACTATAGCTATCGCCATTATATTTTTCCCCTTCCTTACAAATTCTTCCAGCATAGGACGCCACATGATATTTAGGAGTTTCTTCTAGGGTTATATTACAAACCTTAGTATCCATATTTAAATTACATCCCTCATCACCTACACTCATGACCTTACCTGTAACAGAATTTATTAATGGCAATATTTCTTTTACACATTTCTGTTTTCCTCCACAAGCATCCATGGATAATTTCACTATAAGCCTCTGCTTTTTATCATTGTAACAAAAAATATCTCTATATTTTATATTATTTTTATTTAATATTCTCCTTATATCATTTGCTATATACTTATTAAATTGAATATCAGATCCAAAGTCCTTTATCATTTCATCTACAGAAAGAGAAATATTACTTATTTGAGTAGCTAAAAATTCTCTGCATTCACTTAACCTATTTCTCCACATCTCGTCTATTATATAATTCTTTATTATATCTTCTGTATTCTTTATTAATGCTGATCTCTTTATACACTTTCTTTCTATTTCATAAGGAATAACTTCCTTTTTACTTTGATAATTTTCTATAAGCTCTGAAAATGCTGAATAGGTATAAAAGCTCTCCCTTTTCCAACACATAGATTTCATGTTACAGTTACTACAAACCCTATCCGCTAGATTTTCTATTATTCCACTGCTTTTGGTTTTTAGTCTTAATCTATCGTTATCAGCCAAGTTTACTAATGTTTTCTTCATGTCCAATAATAATTGAGAAAAATCATTAAGCTTACCATTATACAATTCCTTTACTTTATCAATATAGTTTTCCCTTAAATTCTCTCCTTTCATTTCCCAATCTAATTCTAATTCCATTTTTCTATAAACCTTACTAGGTATTATATAAAATATTATCAATGCAACTAATGCCTCTTTTATTTGAAATTGAACTCCTATCTCTGAATATAATTTTAGTATAGAAAACATAATCATGTACGCAATTCCACTCACCCATTTTCCTGTTTCCTTAAATATTCCTGATATCAAACCACATATACCATAAGTTCCTATAAAGGTAACCATATTATTTGTAGAAATACCTATTATAGCTCCCATAGCTACCCCAGAAGCTCCCCCTGCCGAACTTCCTTTAATATAACCTATTACAACTATAAATGTTAAAGCTAATATATTTCTAAATGCCATACCAAATATATTAATTCCCCAAGTTCCTGCAATAACTAAAGATAACGCTATTGCCATACTTATTATTTCTTCACTACTATATATATGTTTTGTCTTATATTCTTTTAAACATATTATAGAATAATTAAGAATATAATATATTGGAAATATACAAGCAATTTGAAATATAGCGTTAAAAAGAGCTACATATGTTGTAATATGAAGTAAGAACTTATTATAAAGTATTATTTCTAAAAATATACTTCCAAATGCAGCATACAACTTTTTATTCGCATTAACTCTATCCAATATGTAAGCTATACCTGTTATACTACACACTCCTATAATATATATCCATACATTCTTGATGCTACTATATAATGATATATACCCTAAAAGAGAACCCCCACCTACAATTAGCGAAACTCTTTTCTCTTTATTATTAATACTAGTCATCAAAAATGCCAATCCAAAAGGCGCCATTAAATTAACCATAATTACTCTACTAATTAGAAAACTTGTACAAAAATAAAAAATAGTTTTACGTATTATCACCATATTGTACTCTTTCTTATTACGTTGATCTCTATCAACTTTTTTAATTCTTTCATATGGAAATATTTCTGCTCCATACTGCATAACAACCCCACCACCCTTATAGATTATTTGTAATAATTATAACAAACACAACTGGAAATTATTGTCATTTGCTGGGGATGTTGTAATTTTTTTTTAGGACATTTATCTCTCCTATTTACTCATAAAAGTAATTTTAAGGGAAAGATTTATATTTTATTGAGATAAATAAGAAATTATATAAGTTTATGTTAGAAATGCAAAATTAGAGATAAAAAAACGAAAACTCACAGAACATTCTGTGAGTTACTTATGTGGTAGCGGAAATAGGACTTGAACCTACGACACTTCGGGTATGAACCGAATGCTCTAGCCAGCTGAGCTATTCCGCCATATTTTTAATTTGGTTGCGGGGATAGGACTTGAACCTATGACCTTCGGGTTATGAGCCCGACGAGCTGCCAACTGCTCCACCCCGCGATATTGGTGCCGAAGACCGGAATCGAACCGGTACGGTGTTTTAGCACCGCAGGATTTTAAGTCCTGTGCGTCTGCCAGTTCCGCCACTTCGGCAAAATTTATATGGTAGCGGAAATAGGACTTGAACCTACGACACTTCGGGTATGAACCGAATGCTCTAGCCAGCTGAGCTATTCCGCCATATTTTTAATTTGGTTGCGGGGATAGGACTTGAACCTACGACCTTCGGGTTATGAGCCCGACGAGCTGCCAGCTGCTCCACCCCGCGATATTGGTGCCGAAGACCGGAATCGAACCGGTACGGTGTTTTAGCACCGCAGGATTTTAAGTCCTGTGCGTCTGCCAGTTCCGCCACTTCGGCAAGTTCTCCAAATACTTGCTACGTCTTAACGACATAATCTATTATATATTAACTATTATCATATGTCAACATTTTTTTTATAATTTATAAAAAGAGGCGTAAAGCCTCTTATTATCTATTACATTGAACCTTTTCTATACCCACGATTTCTTGAATCTTGGTGTTTTTTTACGTCTTGAAGCCTTTCCTCACTTTCCTTTAAAAACTTAAGCATTCTGTCTTCAAAATCCTTTGGTGATTGTTTTTCCTTTTCCTTGCTCCAATCAATTTCGATAGGTTTTGCTGATTTTTTCTGAGGCGTTGCTTGTTTAATTGATAAACTTATTTTTCCGTTTTCATCTACGGATATTACTTTTACCTTTACTTTGTCTTTTTCCTTTAAAAAATTTCTTATGTCTTTTACATAACTATCTGATACCTCAGATATATGCACTAGACCTGTTTTGCCTTCGATATCAACAAAAGCACCAAAATTCGTGATATTCACCACTGTACCCTCTAGTATGTTTCCTGCTTTTAAGGTCATATTAAAAAAATTCCTCCTTAAAAATGTATATTAATATTAAAATAATAAACCTTTATTTAATTACTGTTCACCACGGGATTTTCCCCTGGCTTTATTAATTTTAGTTTTTCTCTAGCTAGTTTCTCTATATACAAGTCGGTTTTAGACATATTTACTTCGTCTTGTAATTTTCTGTTCTTTTCTTTTAATTTTTCCATTTCAACGTTTTTTTCATTTATCTGAGCTTTTATATTATTAATTGTTATTTGTTGATTTACAAATACGTAACATACATAAAAGATCAGTGTAATAAAAAATGCTTTTTTAAAATTCAATATCTTCTTCATATGATAAAAACAATTCCTTTCGAATTCATTTTATCCTTTAGTTATATTCTAATGTGATTTCTAACTTTGTTCAAGTGATTTTTTAAATTTTAATTTACTTTTTTCTTCTAATTCTATATATTATAACTTCAATAGGGAAAACTATATTATTTATGAGCATTCTTAGTAACTTTCCAAGACCTTTTAAAATTTTGTATTGAACAGTTATAAATACATTACTTATTAATTTCATATAAAAATATGTGCCTAATATAATAAATAAATACACATAAAAACCTATATAAGCATAATTTGTATATAATAAAAATACAAATACTATTATACCTGTTAATATCCAAAATAAAGTGTCTTCAATAAAAGTTATAACCTTATTAGGATTTTCAAATCCTCTAATTATTCTGTATATATCAAATAAAACACCAATCATAATTCCAGAAATTAAACTAAACACTAATAACTTCACTTGATGATTTATAGAAATTAACATAATCCCACCTATTTAAATAACTTTGATAATAATTTTTCTTTTTCTTTTTTATTTTCTTTATTTACATAAACACAAGAATTTATCATACCGTTTATAATAACTTCACCATTTTGCACATCTAATTTATTCATTTTTAATTCTTCTCCCTTTATATGTAATGTGCCTAAATTTGTATTTAATATTATTTGCCCTTCATTAAAACTAACTACCTCAACGACTCCGTTTAAAAAAAGTCGTTTCCTATTTTCCATTGTCAATGTACTTTTTTCCTCTATTTTAATCTCCTTTTTTTCCATATAATATCCCCCCTAACCTTATAGTATTATATGCTTTATAGTTCTTATATAGTACAAACATAAAAAAGATAGGCTGAAGATTGTCTCATCTTCAGCCTATCTTTTTTATTCACTGTCTTCTACTCCAGATATTATTTCATACATATTTTTTGCATTTTCTTTAGTTACATGTTCTGATATATTTATTATTTTTGCCTTTAGAGATCTTTCGGCATATTTAATTTCTATAATATCATTTTCTTTTATTTCTGTACCTGGTTTAGCTACCTTATCATTTATAAATACACGTCCACTTTCACAAGCTTCCTTTGCCACAGTTCTTCTTTTTATTATTCTTGACACTTTTAAGTATTTATCTAATCTCATAATCTCTCCACCTCCTAAAATACAAAAAACCTAGATTTACACCTAGGTTTTTCGAATGAATACAAAAGATCCCTTATTTATTAACTTTATCTTTAAATTCCTTACCAGGTTTAAATACTGGAACTGTTGATTCTGGAATAGTTATTTCTTCTTTAGTCTTTGGATTTCTTCCTATTCTTGCAGCTCTTTTTCTAGTTTCGAAAGTTCCAAATCCAACTAATTGAACCTTTTCTCCTTTTTCAAGTGTATCCTGAACACTTTCTATAAATGCCTTTAAAGCTAATTCAGCATCCTTCTTTGTTAGTTTTGATTTTTCAGCCATGCTTGTAATTAATTCTGATTTGTTCACCTTTGTTTACCTCCTTAATATTGAGTATGCTATAAGATAGCTTATTTTCTATAGAATAGCATATTCTTCACTGATTTTAAAATTCCTCTTTTTTATTTGTTAATTTTTATAAAAGAAATTTAATTAGTTTTTTTCGCTTTTTCCCACAACTGATCCATTTCATCTAGAGTCATTTCCTCAATTTTCACTCCTATATTTTTAGCAGATCTTTCTATGTATTCAAAGCGATTAATAAACTTATCTATAGTATAATTTAATGCATTTTCGGGGTCTATGTCAAGAAATCTTGCTACATTTACCACGGAAAATATTAAATCACCAAGTTCTTCTAATATTTTTTCCCTATTATTATTTTTATATACATCTTTTACCTCATAAAATTCTTCTAAAACTTTATTTAATGCATCTTCTACCCTTTTCCAATCAAATCCAACCTTGGCAGCTTTTTTTTGTATTTTTTCAGCTCTGATTAAAGACGGAAGAGTTTTTGCTACATGTTTTAACTCCTCTGTATAAGAAGTATATCCCTTTTCTTCTTTTTTTATTTTATCCCAATTATATAACACTTGATCAGAAGAATTAACTTGAAGCTTTCCAAATACATGAGGATGCCTTTCTATCATTTTATTGCAAATTCCCTTAATTACATCATTTATATTAAAAAATCCTTCTTCCTTTCCAATTTGAGCATGGAACACTACTTGAAGTAACACATCTCCTAGTTCCTCTATCAACGCATCGTCATCTTTTTCGTCAATTGCTTCCAAAACTTCATAACTTTCTTCTATAAGATATTTTTTTAATGAATCATGACCCTGTTCCCTATCCCACGGACATCCATTTTCTCCTCTTAACTTTTCCATTATACTTAACAAGTCATAGAAATCTTTAGTGTTATTTAAATTTTTAGGTATAAATATTGATGTTAAATAATCTATATCTGGCTGCCTATCTAATTCGTATAATTTTATTTTTCTTATACTTTCTAATCCCTCTACCCCTGCAGCCCTTACAAAATAAATTTCTTCCTCATCTCCATAATACTCTAAAAGAGCTAACTTAACCTCTGAAGCTATAAATCCATTATAAACCTGAGTTACTATAGTTCCTAATCTTTTATCTAATACTTGATTTTTTATATCAAACGCATCAATTATCTTGATACCATCTATAGGATCTATTTTTAAACTCTCAATCATAGCATCTACAAAACTTACTGCTGGATAAATTTTTAATTCTATAGAACTTTCTTCGCAAAGCCTTATCAGGTTATTTACAGATTTCTCAGCCACTAATGGATGCCCTGGAACGGCATATACAACATCACCTATTTCCTTATATTTCCCTATTATATCCCTTGCAATTGAATCATAAACCTCATCAAAGCTATTCATACTATCATACTTTTTATCAAAGGTTTCAAATTCTATATTAAATCCTTTTAAATCTTCCACTGTAGGATGTTTTTCCGTTCTTAAATAAACTTTTTTAGTACTTTTTAAAACCTCTATAGTACCTAAAGTAAGTGCTTCTTTAGAACCAGGTCCTAAACCTACAACTTTTATCATTTTATACCTCTCCTTTTGTATTTTAAAAATTTGCTTTTAAAATAATCATAACTGAATATACGCATTGCTATAATTAGTATACTATATATTAACATACCAGAAAATACTGATACTAAACATGCTACCATATTACTTAAAGTATTATCATAGATATAATTAAAAATCAACATTACTCCTATTATCATTAAAACTCCAGCATACAAAGGTTTTATTAATATATTATAATAATTTATAGATACACCAAGAACTTTCCTTAATGATCTCATATTTAACAAGGCTGCTATAGAATAGCCTATTATAGAACCTATTACTGCTCCATAGATATTTATTTCTGGTATTGGAACAAGTATAATTGTTAATATTGTTTTTATTACACATCCCATTAAAAGATTTATTACTGGTCTTATATATTTTCCAACTCCTTGTAATATAGCAGTTGAAGTTTGACAAAGAACTATAAAAGGTATTGAAATAGATAAATACTTTAATATTTTATACCCTTCGCTGTGCCCAGGAAATAATAACTTTAATACTGGATATGCAAGAAAAAATAATCCTAAAAATGATGGAATTGCTATAACCATAGCAAATTTAATAGCCATATGAGTTTTTTCAACTAATTCACGTCTTCTATTCAATATATAACATTCAGCTATTATAGGTACTAGTGAGGAACATAATGCTATAGAAACAGTAAGAGGCACATTTACAAGTACAAAAGCTTTACCAGTAAGTTGTCCATATAATATAGTTGCTTCCTTAAAATCAAATCCTGCCTTTAAAAGTTTTTGTGGTACCAAAGCTGAATCAATTAAGCTCATTATACTTCCTACTGTTGCTCCTAATGATATAGGTATAGATATATATATTAACCTACTTAACACCTCTACATTGTCTCCTACATTTCTCACATGTATTTCTCTTCTTGTTGATATATATTTTATAAATAAATATATTCCTCCGAGTATCCCTCCGGCAGCTGCGCCAAAAGCAGCTCCACCTGCAGCGTATTCTATTCCTTTAGGTAATAAGATAAAAGCTAGTCCTATACCAAAAATCACTCTTCCAATCTGTTCAATAATTTGGGATACTGCCGTTGGACTCATATTTTGTAATCCTTGAAAAAAGCCTCTAAATGCGCTCATTACAGAAATAAATACTGGCGCTACAGCAATACCTATTAAGGAGTAGTATGCCTTGTTATCCCATCTAAAAAATCCAATTAATCCTTTTGAAAATGTCAAAATAATAAATGTAAATCCTCCACCTAACATAATCATCAGTAACATAGATTTTCTAAAAACCTGAATAATTCCTTCATTGTCTCCTACAGCTCTTCTTTCAGACACTAGTTTGGATATGGCTACTGGAACTCCAGAAGCTATGGCCACAAAAAACATGTATAAGGGGTATGACATTTGATAATATCCTACACCTTCGTCACCTATAAGCATTATCAATGGCCATCTAAAAAAAAGTCCAAGAAACTTAGCAAAGACCCCCGCCACACCTAAAATAATGGTACCTTTCATAAGGGATTGTTTTTTCATTATTAATACCTCCGAAATGCTTCTAAGTATTATTTATTTAAAACTTGGAAATATTATTACCTTTTATCGAATATTTTTCCATACATACGTCAATAATTTTAAAGTACAAAAAAATTAAATGGCAGACATGCTGCCATTTTAAAATTTGTTTATATAAATAATTTATTGTTCCATTTGCTTTCCTAAGAAGGATGATGCAGTTTCAGCTAATTTTATCTCTACATCACCGAATTTCTTCCCTTCTTCCTTAGATACTATAATAACAGCTCCAATTGCATCTCCTTCTGCTATTATTGGTGATATAACTTCTGCTTTATACTTTCCTTCTACTTCTTCATCGTCATAAAGTGGAATGAATTCTGAAGCATCAGCAAAATATACTGTTCTTCTATCTTCTATTATTTTTTCCAATTCTGGGCTTATTTTTTTGTCTACATATTCCTTCTTTTGTGCTCCGCTAATAGAAATTATACTATCTTTATCGCATATAAGCACTATGTTCCCAATTGTCTGCTGCAAAGATTCGGAATAACCTTTTGAAAACTCACTTAATTCTCCTATTGGTGAATACTTCTTTAGTATTACTCCACCTTCTCTGTCAGTAAATATTTCCAAAGGATCTCCTTCTCTTATCCTTAAAGTTCTTCTTATTTCTTTTGGGATAACTACTCTTCCCAAGTCGTCTATACGTCTAACAATTCCTGTTGCTTTCATAAAGCTTTCCTCCCTTAAATAAATATTTGTTTAATACAACTTGTATTAATATTATCTTTCTATTTATGAAATTTTATACACATTTGTAATTTAAAAAAATCCCGAAATTTAAAATTTCGGGATTTTTTATCTATATAAGATTCTTTTCATATTTTTTAGTTTCTATTTTAGCTTCCTTTTTCCACTGCTCTATCTTATCATTAAATACCTTTTGCTGTTCTTGTGGTAATAAATCCTTTTTAATCTGTTCTTTTACAGAATCAAAGCTTTTAATTTTAAAAGGTTCTTTATCTATAACTTTTATAATGTGATAACCATAATCACTTTTAACTGGTTCAGATACTTCACCTTTATTTAATTTTACTACAGCATCAACAAATGGCTTAACAAATTGTCCGTATTCAACTGCTCCTAGATCTCCACCTTTATCCTTTGAACCTGGATCAGTAGAAACTTCCTTTGCAACCTTAGCAAAATCTTCACCTTTATTCAATCTTTCTTTTACTTTCTTTGCTTCATCTTCAGTTTTAACTAATATATGATAAGCATGGAATTTACTTGGTTTTTCTAAATATGTGTAAATACTACTGTCATATTGTTTCTTAGCTGCTGTATCATCTATTTTTACACTTTTTACTAATTCATCTCTTACTTTTGTTATTATAAGCTGAGTCTTATAATAATTTTTCAAGTTTTCTTCTGACACTCCTGATTTTTTTAACTCTTCTTGATACTTATTTTTGTCATTATTAAAATTAGTTTTTATTACATTATTTATAGCCTTCTCTACTTCTTCATTAACTTTTTTATCGTCCACTAACTTCTTATTTTTAGCTTGTTGTAATACTAGGTTTTCTGTTACCATTTGATCAAGTACTTGCTTTTTAATTTGTAAAAGTTGTTCCTTTGCTTCTGGGTTACTAGCATAATTTTCTCCATACTGTTGTTTCATTTGTTGTAATTGTCCAACTAACATAGGATAGGAATCCAATTCCCCTCTAGTTATTTTTTCATTGTTAACTTGTGCAACTGTACTTTTATTTATTGCCTCCGGTGTTTTTTCTATCATAGTACATCCTACTGTTGAGATTGCAAACATACCTATAATAGATGTAATAATTAATTTTCTTATGTTCTTCACTATTATTCCCCCACTCTATATTTATTCTTAATAATTATAATAATGTTTTCAATTTATTGCAAATCTTCTAGAATCATATTAATATAAATTTAATATGTCTACCCCTTGCAAATACTTTCTATAAATAGAATAAATTCCTTTAGTTTATTTAATAGTTCTTCCTTTTTAATATTATTTAAGTTATATGCTAATATTGGTTTACTTCCAAATCTAAAAGCTATAATTCTATTATACTTACTTTTTACTCCATTTCTTATAGCTTCATTTAAAGCATCAATATTTTCAAATTGAACTAAGACCTCACTACCCTTTTCCTTTATATCTTCTATGCTTAATTTTTTGGCTATACTTCTTATATATGCAATATCCATGAGATTCTGCACAGAAGGTGGAATATCAGAAAATCTATCCTCCAACTCTTCCTGAACATCAATAAAGTCCTCATATGAATTTATAGCTGCAATTTTTTTGTATATTGCTATCTTTTGAGTTTCATCCTTTATGTAATTCTCAGGAATAAATGCATCCACCTTTAATTCTACTGTTGTTTCTATAGGTTCTTTATCTATTTCACCTTTAAATTTACTTATAGTATCCTCTAACATCCTACAATATAAATCATATCCTACAGAAGCCATATGTCCATGTTGGGATGATCCCATCATATTTCCAGCTCCCCTTATTTCTAGATCCTTTAATGCTATTTTAAATCCTGCACCCAATTCAGTGAATTCCTTTATAGCTTTTAATCTTTTCTCTGCTACCTCTGTTAAAATTTTATCCTTTTTATAAGTTAAATAACAATAAGCTAGTCTATTGCTTCGGCCTACCCTACCTCTTAACTGATATAATTGTGATAGCCCCATCTTATCTGCATCATAAATTATCATTGTATTTACATTTTGTATATCCATTCCCGTTTCTATTATGGTAGTAGCTATTAAAATATCATACTCATTCTTCATAAAATCCATTATAACCGTTTCTAATTCTCTTTCTTGCATTTGTCCATGTGCTATTCCAACTCTAGCCTCTGGAACAAGATTAGCTATATATGCAGCTATATCTTTTATATTTTCTACTCTATTATATACAAAGTAAACCTGGCCACCTCTATTTATTTCTCTTAATATAGCATCCCTTATTAATTGATCATTATATTCTACTACATAAGTTTGAATCGGATGTCTTTCTTCTGGTGGTGTTTCGATGACACTTATATCTCTAACTCCCACCAAGGACATATGAAGGGTTCTAGGTATAGGTGTAGCACTTAAAGTAAGAACATCTATATTTTTCTTTAAAGACTTTATTTTTTCTTTATGCTTTACTCCAAATCTTTGCTCTTCATCAACAATAAGTAATCCTAAATCTTTGTACTGTATGTCCTTTTGCAGTATCCTATGAGTTCCTATTACAACATCTACATTTCCCTCTTTAATTGCTTTTATAGTTTCTTTTTGTTGCGCAGGAGTTCTAAACCTACTTATCATTTCCACCCTAACAGGAAAATCTGAAAATCTTTGTACTAGATTATTGTAATGTTGTTGCGCTAAAATAGTAGTTGGTACTAAAAAAGCAACTTGTTTTCCATCCATAACAGCTTTAAACGCAGCTCTTACTGCCACTTCTGTTTTTCCATAGCCAACATCACCGCAAAGCAACCTGTCCATGGCTTTATCAGATTCCATATCATTCTTTATATCATTTATTGCTGTTATTTGATCTGCCGTTTCCTCATATGGAAATTCTTCTTCAAATTGTTTTTGCCACACAGTATCTTTGTTAAACTTATATCCTTTTAAAGTAGATCTAACTGCATAAAGCTTTACCAAATCCTCAGCTATTTCTTCTATGGACTTTCTTACTTTATTCTTAGCTTTTGTCCACTCTGCACTGCCTAGCTTATTTATTTTAGGTGCATTTCCTTCACTACCTATATATTTTTGCACCATATCTAATTGTTCTACAGGTACATAAAGCTTATCATCACCATAATAACTTAGCTCTAAATAATCTTTTTTATGTTCGGCTATATCTAACTGTTTTATTCCTTTATATACTCCAATACCATGATTTACATGAACTACATAATCACCAGGCTTTAACTCTGTAAAACTTTTAATCTTACTTAATCCCTTTTTAGCTGCTTTTTTAGTTGATTTCTTTTTAGCTTCCCCAAAAACTTCTTTATCTGATATTATGCATATTTTTAATTCTGGATATTCATAACCTTTTATCTGACTCCCAAAGGTAATTATTACCTCACCTGGTAAAATATCTTCTATTACATCCTTGTATACACTTTCAATATCATTATCCCTTAATGTATTTACGAGCCTTTCCCCTCTAGGCCTTGTACCAGAAAGTATTACAGTTTTATACCCTAAAGCCTTCTTCCCTCTTATATCTTCCATTAGCAATTCCATCTGACCATGATAGTTATGTAAAGTTATCTCTTGAAAATTGACTATAGACTGCGGTTTTAATATTTTTACTGTTTTAGGGATTGAACTTAATATTATTAACTTACCTTCTTCTAAACTATTTATTATTCTATTCTTAGGTATAAGTAATTCTGCTTGTTTAGGTAATATATCTCCCCTCTGAAGAAAACTTTTATAGTTATCTTCAAATTCAAAATATACACTATTTAACTTTCCTTCACATCTTTGCACATCATCCATGATTACAAACCATTCTTTAAAATAATCTAAAAGAGAAGACGGATTATCATAAAAATAAGGCAAGTAACTATCAATAGTTTCAAAATTCCAACTTTCTCTCAAACCTTCCACATTTTTACTTATTATGGTTTGCAACTTGTCAGCTGCTTCCTTATTATTTACATTTTTTAAATTATCAAGAACTGTTTTTAAGTCCTTTTCTATATTATTATATGCCTTTTCTATATTTTCCTTATTAATTATAATTTCCTTAGCCGGAAATATTTCTAAAAATTCTGCTTTGTCGATACTTCTTTGAGACTCTGGATTAAAATTTCGTATAGAATCTATTTCATCTCCAAAAAGCTCTACTCTATATGGTTCTATAGATGTAGGAGGGTATATATCTAAAATCCCCCCTCTTATAGAAAATTGTCCTTTACTATCTACTAAATCTACTCTCTCATATCCACAATGTATAAGTTTCTCTCCTAAATCTTTATAATCTAAAATATCTCCTACTTGAAGTTTGAAGGAGTATTTCTCATATAAATCCATAGGTATGTATGCTGCTGCAATTGTCTCTATAGACGCTACTATTACCTTTTTCCCTGGCTGCAACATATTTTTTATTACTTTAAGTCTTTCCCATCGTAAATCTCCTGATATAGCATCAATATTATAAAAAACCACTTCTTTAGTTGGCAAATAATAAACTTCTGCTATATACAAAGACAAATCTTCATATATATTTCTTGCTTCAACATCACTATATGTTAAAATCAATAAAGGCTTGTCTATTTCATCATACACTCCCTTTATTACATAACTTCTAGAAGATTCAGATAGTCCAAATATACCTAAAGGATATTTGTCTTTTTTAATGCTACTTTTTATTATCTTAAATTCCGAACTATTTACTAGTGGCTTTAAGATACCCCTTAATCTCATTTATTTTCACCTCATTAAACTACTCTGCTTTAAAACTATTAAATTTATTCATAGCAACTTCTGGACTTTGATCTATTATAGTACTTGTAGCTTCTGCTGCAGAATTAAGCACTTTTTCTATACTATCTCTATCCTCCTTAGAAAATTTGCCAAGCACATGAGACACCATATCTCTTTCTGCCTTGCCAACTCCTAATCTTAATCTTACAAATTCCTCTGTGCCAAGTTGATATATTATGCTCTTAATTCCATTGTGTCCCCCTGAACTGCCTTTTACTCTAATTCTTAATCGTCCTATTTCTAAATCCACATCATCATATATTACTATAACATTCTTACTATTAATTTTGTAAAAATTAACTATTTCTCTTACACTTTCACCACTTAAATTCATGTAAGTTAAAGGTTTTAATAATATAACCTTTTGTCCGTCTATGTTTCCCTCGCCATACATTCCTTTAAATTTTACCCTATTTATATCAATATTATACTTATGGCTTATTACATCTACTGCATCAAAGCCTATATTATGACGTGTATGTTCATATTCTTTTCCTGGATTACCTAGTCCAACTATTAGAAACATTTTCTCTTTCCTCCACTAATAAAATAATGCAACAATTATATATTATACTATAAAGGCCAAATAATAAAGAGACTTTAAAGTCTCTTTATTATTATACACTTTTATATAATTATAATTACTTATCAGTTTCTTTCATTTCTGATAATACTATTTTAAAACTTTTTTCTGATCCATTTCTCCATACTTTACAAGAAACTGAATCTCCTATCTTATGTTTATCTAATACTTCTGCTAAATCTTCAAAACTATTTATCTTAGTTTTATCTACTTCAATTATTATATCTGTTGGCTTTATTCCTGCACTAGCTGCACCAGATCCTAAAATAACTTCATTTACATAAAATCCTTTTATACTTCCATCTTTGGAGCTTACAGACTGTCCTTTTACACCTAAACCAGGTCTTTTTACTTTACCATAATTCATGATAGAATCTATAATTCCTTTTGCTTCATTTATAGAAATAGCAAATCCCATTCCTTCTGCTTTAGCTTCTGGTCCTATTTTAAGACTATTGATTCCTATTACTTCACCATTCTCATTACATAGAGCTCCTCCACTATTACCTGGATTTATAGCTGCATCTGTTTGCAAAACCTTATATATAGCTCCATCATATTGCATTGTTCTATTTAAAGCACTTATTATTCCAGAAGTTACTGTTCCAGCAAATTCCTCTCCAAGAGGATTCCCTATGGCTACAGCTAAGTCTCCAACTCTTACTTTAGAAGAATCTCCAAATTTTGCAGTTGGTAAATTATTAGCGTTTATTTTAATAACTGCCAAATCTGATCTTTTATCTGCACCTACAAGCTTTGCCTGAAACACATTTCCACTAGCTAATTTAACAGATACATTTGTTGCTCCTTCTATAACATGATAATTTGTTACTATATATCCATTGGCATCAAATATTATTCCTGAACCACTTCCTTGCTCAACAGTTCCCCAAAAACTTTCCCCTTTATTGTTTATACCTACTACAGCGGGACCTACTGTTTCGGAGACTTTATTAATGGCATTTTTGGGAGACTCTGTAGTAGGTGTATTATTTTGTGTTAAATTTGCATTTTGATAATAATTTGTTTTTGGAGTATTATATTTTTTTACTACATAAGCTCCTGACAATCCCCCAGTGATAGCTGATACAAGTATAAGTGCTATAGCTTTTAAAAAATTTCTACTACCTCCACCCCTATTTTTCCTAAACTTTATATTTCCATCCTCAGGGGTTATACTCTCCCATTTTACATCTTTTACTTCATTAAATTTGAATTCATCCATATTTCAGCACCTCCTGAACTTATTATAAAAATTATATAATACTAATTTTATATAGTTGTGAACAAAATGTAATTATTCCATTACTATTTTTTATATTTTTTTTAAAGTAAACGTAAACATAACTCCTTCTTGCTTATTTTCTACCCATACGTCCTCTCCTAATTGTGTTAAAATGCTTCTTACGATAGAAAGCCCAAGCCCTGTACTTACTTTGGATGATCTTGACTTATCTGCTTTATAGAATCTAGACCAAATGTGTTTTATATCTTCATCGCTTATTAACGCTCCACTATTATATATTGATGCATATACTTTGTTTCCCCTTATCTTGGTTTTTATTTTCACATTTCCCTCTTCATTAGCATACTTTATAGAATTATCAATTAGATTTGTAACTACCTGTATTAACCTATCCTTATCACCTACTACATATAAATCATCTTCCTGTAAACACACATCTACATTTAATTTTTTCTCTTTTATCTTTTGTTCAAATTTAATCACTGCAAGCCTTATGATTTCATTTATATTTACTTCTTCAATTCTAAGCTTCAATTGTCCCGCTTCAATAGCAGATAAATCTAAGAGGTCATTAACTAATCTAGTTAATCTTTGAGTTTCATCATAAGCTAGGGATAAATAATACTTTTCCTTATCTTTTGGAATAACTCCATCTAATATTCCACCTACAAATCCCTTTATTGAAGTTAATGGCGATCTAATTTCGTGTGATACATTTGATATAAATTGCCTTCTATTATCCTCTATTGTCTCTAAAGATTCAGCCATTAAATTAAAAGATTTTGCAAGCTCCCCTATTTCATCTTTTGATTGAATATAAACTCTTTTATCCACTTCTCCTTTTGAAATTTTATCCGCCACGTGATTAATTTTTCCTAATGGATTTATTATTATTTTTTGACATAAATAATAAATAACAAAAAAAGATAATATTATAGCCAATATAGCTGATATCCAGATAATGCTATAAACCCTCTTTAATGGCTCACGTATTTCACTTAACGAAGTATGCATTATTATGGCACCTTTAAACATATCCTTAAAAAATATAGGTACTACAAAAGTATGAACCGGTGCGGCGAGTATATTTGCATATACTCCTCTTTTCTCAATATCCTTACCAAACCTAAGGTCCCCTAGTTCATCAGTTAAAACTTGTTTTCCTATTAAATTCTTATATTTATTATTAGATACTGCATATACAATTCCATAATTATCAGCCAGCCAAATATTAGTTGACAGATAATTTCCTATACTAGTTAATGTTTCTGCAACTCTTTCATGAGACATATTACCATCTAAGTATTTTACAGCTACTACACTTATAAATTCTGATTCCTTTATTAGCTGAGTTTTTCTTTGCTCAAAATAATATCCTTCAAACCAATAAGAAAGTACTGCAGCTGTGATTACAAAACTTATAGCAATAATAGCTGTAAATGTGGCTACCATTTTTGAGAATAAACCTTTCCTCATTTTTTATTTCACCTCAAATTTATAACCGACACCCCAAACTGTTTCTATCTGCCAATTTGATCCCTTTTCCAACTTTTCTCTTAATCTTTTTATATGCACATCTACTGTTCTTGAATCGCCTGGATAATCATACCCCCAAACTTCACATAAAAGCTGTTCTCTAGTAAATACTCTATTCTTATTACTTGCTAAATAATATAGTAATTCGAATTCTTTTGGAGGCATTTTTATTTCTTGGTCATTATAAATTACAATATAGGAATTTATATCTATAACTAAATCTTCAAATTTTAAAATTTCTCTATTCTCATTATCAGTATTATATCTTCTAAGAACTGCCTTTACCCTTGCAAGTAATTCCTTAGGTTCAAAAGGTTTTACCATATAATCATCTGCTCCTAGCTCCAATCCTAAAACCTTATCAAAAGTTTCTCCTTTCGCTGTAAGCATTATAACTGGAGTTCCATAATCTTTTCTTATCCACTTAAGTACATCTATGCCATCTATGTGAGGTAACATTATATCTAACAATACTAAATCTGGCTTATATTTTAAAAACTCTTCCTGTGCTTCTTTTCCATCATTACTAACTTTAGTTGCATATCCTGCACTTTCCAAATACATTTTTATTACTTCACATATATTCTCATCATCATCTACTATTAATATTTTACCTATTTTTCCTTCCATTTTATAACCCTCCCACTTAATTATATAATTTTATTTTAAATAACATTCACATTTAATTTATCACATATTATCATTACTTTAATAGTATATTCTCAAAATGTTACAAATTATTTACTACTTAGATGAAATTTAATATTTTATAATAAAAAAGCATAGAGGATTCTAATTCCTCCATGCTTTTTATCTATTAGTCAAATAATTTACTTACAGATATTTCTTCATATATTCTTCTTATAGCTTCTGCGAAAACAGGTGCTACAGATAAAGTCTTAAACTTATCGCTTCTCTTATTTTCTGGTAAGTCAATTGTATTTAACATTATAAGTTCTTTTATAGCTGATTCATTAATTCTTTCTATAGCTGGACCAGATAAAACTGCATGTGTACAACAAGCGTATACATCCTTAGCTCCCATTTTAACTAGTGCATTAGCTCCATTTGTTATAGTTCCAGCAGTATCTATCATATCATCGATTAATATACAAGTTTTATCCTTTATGTCTCCTATTATGTGCATGATTTCTGATACATTTGGCTTTGGTCTTCTTTTATCTATAATAGCAATTGGTGCATGAATTCTATCTGCAAACTTTCTAGCTCTTGTAACACTTCCAAGGTCTGGTGATACTACTACTACATCTTCTCTTTGATCAAAACCATTTTCAGCAAAGTATCTTCCTAATATAGGTACTCCTAATAAGTGGTCTACTGGTATATCAAAATATCCTTGAATTTGAGCAGCATGTAAATCCATAGTTAAAACCCTATCAGCACCTGCTGCTGTTAAAAGATCTGCAACTAATTTTGAAGTAATAGGATCTCTTGCCTTTGCTTTTCTGTCCTGTCTTGCATATCCATAGTAAGGAATTACTGCTGTTATTCTTCCAGCAGATGCTCTTTTAAATGCATCAATCATTATAAGTAATTCCATTAAGTTGTCATTAACAGGTTCATTAGTTGATTGGATTATAAATGCATCTATTCCTCTTACAGTTTCATTAATATCTACACATATTTCTCCATCACTAAATGTACCAACCTTTGCATCCCCTAGTGGTACTCCCAATATATCAGCTATATCTTGGGCTAACTTCTTATTTGCATTACCAGTAAAAATTTTAATACTTTTTCCATGGCTTATCATTACATCAACCTCCTTAGTACTATTTTTTCAATCCTCTTTTTGTTACCCATTCCTCTTTATTTACTTGCCTTGCTCTTGCTATAGCTAAAGAATTCTCAGGAACCTCTTCTGTAATAGTGGACCCTGCTGCAATATATGAATTATCATTAACCTTTACAGGAGAAATTAAATTTGTATTACAACCTATAAAAGCATTATTACCAATAATAGTTTTATTTTTTACTTTTCCATCATAATTAACTACTACGGTTCCACAACCAAAATTACACTTTTCTCCTACTTCTGCGTCACCTATATAAGTTAAATGTGATACTTTTGTATTATCTCCGATAACTGATTTCTTAATTTCTACAAAATCACCTATTCTTACTGATTTTCCTATTACACTTTCAGGCCTTATATAGGCAAAAGGACCTACTGTTGTATTTTCTCCTACACAGCTTTCCAATATAACAGAGCTTTGTATTGTAACTCCTTTTTCTATAACGCTATCCTTTATTCTAGAATTTGGATATAACATACAATTTTCTCTAATAATTGTTTTTCCCTCTATAATATTTCCAGGAAATATTATAGTATCATTTCCTATTTGGACTTCTGAATCAATATAGGTATTTTCTGGATCTATCAAAGTTACTCCATTTTCCATATGCTGATTATTTATTCTTTTTCTCATAATTTTTTCTACATCAGCTAGTTGAAGTCTAGAATTAATTCCCATAGTTTCCTCAAAATCTACAGAAATAGCACCTATTTTTTTGCCATTACTTTTTAGTATTTCAATTACATCTGTTAAGTAATATTCACCTTGAGCATTATTATTAGATAATTTATCAATACTATTTAAAAGAGCCTCTATATCAAAGCAATACATACCTGCATTTATCTCTTTAACATTTAATTCTTCTTCTGAACAATCTTTATGTTCTACTATTTTATTTACTTCACCATTATCTTTTCTTATTACTCTTCCGTATCCATAGGGATTATCGACTATTGAAGTGAGCATTGTCCCTTTATAGTTGTTGCTCTCATGGAAAGCAATTAGTTTTTTTACTGTGTCAGCAGTTATTAAAGGTGCATCCCCAGTAAATATTGCAACGGTTCCTTTTTTATCCATTAAAAATTCCTTTGCACATTTAACTGCATGCCCTGTACCCAACTGTTTTTCTTGAAGTGAATATGATACATTTCTAGAGTTTGTACTTTCTTTTACCTTTTCTGCTCCTTTACCAACGATTACATTCACATCATCAATATCAGCTCTACGTAAAACATCAATAACATGATTAACCATTTCTTTTCCACATACTTTATGCAGAACTTTTGGTATAGCAGATTTCATTCTTTTTCCTTCACCGGCTGCTAATAATACAGCACAATTATACATTTTACCACCTCTTCATAGGCACTTATTTACATAATTCTGCTTTTTCATTTCAAAATCATTCTATAATATTATATTTTATATGTATAATATTTGCAACCTTATAGCGCATTTTCAGAAAATTCCCCAAATATAAAAAGGAGTATTTCTACTCCTTTTTATTGTTCTGGATTCTGTTCTACTACTTCCACTTCATCTTTTACTTTTTCATACTCATCTAAAATGGCCTTCTGTATTTTCTCTCTTGTCTGAGTATTTATTGGATGAGCTATGTCCTTAAATTCTCCATCAGGAGTTTTTCTGCTTGGCATAGCTATAAACAGACCATTTTGTCCTTCTATAACCTTTATGTCATGAACAACAAACTCATTGTCAAAGGTTACTGAAACAATGGCTTTCATTTTTCCTTCAGCAGTTATCTTTCTAACCCTTACATCTGTTATTTCCATATTAATCCACCTCCGAGATGCTTATGTACATATAATATTCTCTACGTTTTTGCTTTTTCCTTCTTTATTTTAAAAAAATTATTAAATTTTTCGAAAATTTTATAATTTGATTTTTTTAGATGGTTGTAGAACAGCATTATTATTTTCATCTAATCCATTAAACTCGATAATAGATACATAATCACTCACTAGCTTTTGCTTTATATCTATGTTATCTACAAGTACTCCTGTTCCTACTAATTGGCTATCAAATTCCTTTAAAAGATCTATTATGCCAAAAGCCGTACCTCCTGCTTTCATAAAGTCATCAATAAATATACAATTACTCTTAGGTTTAATAGCTCTTTTAGAAAGAGACATATTTTGTATTCTATTAGTAGATCCTGATACATAATTTATACTAACAGTAGGTCCCTCAGTAACTTTGTTCTCCCTTCTTACAACCACTAATTGAACTCCAATCATTCTGGCAACTTCGTAAGCTAATGGAATACCTTTTGTTTCAACAGTTACTACATAATCTACATCCAATTTATTAAAAGCTGCGGCTAGTATAGTTCCTGCCTTATGTATTACTTCTGGGTTAAACATCAAATCTGTAACGTAGAGAAAGTTCCCTGGTATTATTCTTTCTCTATCTTGTAAAATAATACATAATTCTTCTGCAAATTTTATACTTTCTTCTTTTGATATACCACATACATACCTAACTCCACCTGCAGCCCCTGGTATAGTCTCTATTCTACCTATAGAAAGCTTAATTAAAATATCCTTTATTGCGATTAAGTCTTCGCTAATAGTAGATTTTGCAGCATTAAACATCTCAGTAAACTTATTTAAATTAATTATCTTATTGGGATTTTCAATTAACATTTTAGTTATAGCAGATATCCTTTGGTTTCTTGTAAACTTCTCCATTCAAATCACCTATCTATTAAATTTACGAATTATTTTATAGTCAAATAATCTTATTATTCATATTCTATTCTAAAACATAATTATAATCAATACTTAGCAAAAAATATAATATAAATAATATAAAAGTGTTTTTTTACTTCTTTTTTGTATATAATTATTAAATGGAGTTAATTTATAAGGAGTTGATTATGTTGTCATTTGATTTTATAAAGAATGCAAATAGCAAAATTCATTTTATTGGTATAGGCGGAATAAGTATGAGTGGACTTGCTGAGATTTTACTAGAAAGAGGTTACAAAGTATCTGGATCTGATATGAATGAATCCCCAATAACTAATAAACTTTCAAAAATGGGTGCTGAAATTTATATTGGCCATAAAAGTGAAAATATAAAAGATGTAGATCTTATAGTTTATACTGCAGCCATATCAAAAGATAATCCTGAACTTATAAAGGCCTTAGAAGCAAATATTCCAATTATGGACAGGGCAGATTTTCTTGGACAATTAATGAAAGGCCATAAATTTAACATAGCAATTTCAGGAACCCATGGAAAGACCACCACTACATCTATGGTTTCTCATATAACTATAAAAGCAAATCTTGATCCTACCATATTAGTAGGTGGAGAACTTGATATTATAAATGGTAATGTTAGAACTGGCAAAAGTGAATATTTCATAACTGAAGCTTGCGAATACAAAGCTTCTTTCCTTAAATTTTTCCCTTATATTGGTGTAATACTAAATATAGATGCAGATCATTTAGATTATTATAAGGATATTGATGATATACAAAATACATTTATAAAATTTGCAAAAATTATCCCTAAAGATGGATATTTAATAGCCTACTCAGAAGATGATAAAATGGATAAAGTTTTATCAGAAGCTAACTGCAACATAATTACTTATGGCATAAACCATGGAGATATAAGAGCAGAAAATATAACTTTTGATGATAAAGGTTGTTCTTCATTTGATGTAATTAAAAATACCAAAAAACTATTTTCAATTAAACTCAATGTTCCTGGAAATCACAATATATTAAATGCATTAGCTAGTATTAGTATTGCTTTGACACTTAATATAAAAGAAGAATTCATCGTAGATGGTTTAGAAAGCTTTTATGGAACTCACAGAAGATTTGAACTTAAAGGCATCAAAGATGGAGTTACTGTTGTAGATGATTATGCCCATCATCCTACTGAAATAAAAGCAACTTTAAGTGCCTCCCAAAACTATCCACATAATAGAATATTTTGTGTCTTCCAGCCACATACTTATACAAGAACCTATACTTTATTTAAGGAATTTACTGAATGTTTTTCTGGAGTAGATAAACTAATACTTGCAGATATTTATGCTGCTAGAGAAAAAGATACCGGATTAGTAAGTTCTGATACTTTAGGCGATAATTTAAGAGAAAAAAACTTAGATTGTATAAATCTTCATAGCTTTGATGATATAGTAAAATATTTAAAAGACACTCTGAAATCAGGAGACTTATTATTAACAGTTGGTGCAGGCGACATATATAAAGTAGGCGAAATGTTTATTAAAGAGTAATTTTTTAATATATATTTTTTATATTACCTGTGTAAAACACCTTCAATATGGTAACACTAAATACAAGTATTATTGGAGGTGTTTTTTGTGAGAAATTTTTTAATTTCATCAGCTGCAAACATCGTATTAATCTTTGCATCTTATTTTGTATTTAAAGGTATAATTAGTGGGCCTACAAGGCATAGGTTATACGAGAACTTTTTTGGCTCTTTTGCAAAATTTATAATATATCTTTTTATCATTACAGTACTAATAACTGGCTTAACGGCATTTGCACTATATAAAACTAGATTCATAGCATATGTGAACGTAGTTGCACCAGCCTTAGTATCTATATTAGTCGGGTTTGTAATGTCTACTGTGCCAACTAGAGGTAGTGGTGATAAAAACAACAATAAAAATAAGGGGTAACTACTTTTTGGTGATGCCCCTTTTTTATTTTATTAAATAAATTAAATTTGCTATTGATTTTTTTGGACAAATAATTTATAATTGTACTTGTTCTTCGGGGTGTGGCGCAGATGGGAGCGCGCGTGGTTTGGGACCATGAGGTCGCAGGTTCAATCCCTGTCACCCCGACCAAAAGCTACTATGTAAATAGTAGCTTTTTTTTATTATAAATTCCACTATTATTATCATTGTATTGAAGTTAATGGCAAAATTATGTATAATATTGGTAACGGGGTGTAGCGCAGATGGGAGCGCGCATGGTTCGGGACCATGAGGTCGCAGGTTCAATCCCTGTTACCCCGACCAAAATATTTGAATATTTTTTATAAATCTTCTACAAAATAAAGTGAATGGACTATACATTCACTTTATTTATTTTTATGATATAATAGCAATAATTATTAACTATAGATAAAAAAGGAGAGATTAATCATGAGGGATGATTATAGAAAAATCTTCAAAGATCTTGTAAAAGCTTATTATGAAGATAACTTTGATGCAAAGGTTAATGATTTATTTTCACATAAGGACTTTGATAAGGATAAACTTGCCTATGTTATCTCTTCCCTTTGTGGGGTTGATATTCAGTCAAGTGAAAACTTTGCAATTAATTTAAAAGAAGCCATAAAAAAATATACTCCAGATCACAAAGTAGTTAATAAGTTTAGTTGTTGTTCAGGGAGTTGTGTAGAAGAATCTGGTGAAACTCTCTGCCAAAAATCATGTCCAATAAACGCCATATTTAGAAACCCAAAGGATAACAATATATACATTAACAATGAATTATGTATGGATTGTGGTATGTGCCTTGAAAGCTGCCCTAATGGCGGCATACTAGATAAGGTTGAATTCTTACCTCTTTTGGATTTACTTAAAGGTAAATCTACAGTAGTTGCTGCTGTAGCTCCTGCAATAATTGGGCAATTTGGGCAAGATGTAACTATAAATCAACTAAGAACAGCTTTTAAGAAAATAGGTTTTTCTGACATGGTAGAAGTGGCATTTTTTGCTGATATGCTAACTCTGAAGGAAGCTGTTGAATATGATCACTTTGTAAAAAGTGAAGATGACTTTATGATAACTTCTTGTTGTTGTCCTATGTGGGTTGGAATGTTAAAAAAAGTCTATAATGACCTCATAAAACATGTATCTCCATCAATATCACCAATGATAGCTTCTGGAAGGGTATTAAAAACGCTTAATCCTGATTGTAAAGTTGTATTTGTAGGACCTTGTGTAGCAAAAAAAGGTGAAGCAAAAGAAAAAGATCTATTGGGAGATATAGATTTCGTTCTTACTTTTACAGAAATTAAAGACATATTTGATTCTTTGGGTATTTGTCCAGAAGAACTAGAAGAAGATTTATTTTCGGAATACGCTTCTAAAGGAGGAAGACTTTACGGTAGAACAGGCGGCGTTTCTATAGCAGTTAGCGAGGCTATTGAAAGGTTATTTCCAAACAAATATAAACTATTGAAAACTACTCAGGCCAACGGAGTTAAAGAATGTAAGGATATGCTGGAGAAAATTAAAAGTCGAGAAATCACTGCTAATTTTATAGAAGGTATGGGGTGTGTTGGTGGTTGCGTTGGTGGTCCTAAAGCTATCATAAAAAAAGAAATAGGTAAAGATGCTGTAGATAGTTTTGCTGATAAAGCACACATAAAAGTTGCTGTAGATAGTAACTGCATGAAGGATGTGCTATCCAATATTGGAATTAATTCTATAGAAGACTTTAAAAATAAAGATAAGATCAAAATATTCGAGAGAGAGTTTTAAAGCATTTCGATCAATTTTTTTAGAACAAAAGAAAAAGAGTACAGATACTAGAATTTCAATCTATAAATTGCAAACTAAATAACTTAGTAATTTAATTTAATATTTGCTATAATAAATTAATATTAAATTTAAGATTTTCTATGATGTTAAAAAAGAAAATCTTCCTTATCTGTACTCTAAAAGATTGATCACAATTTTTTTAAGAAAGGATTGTATAAATTTATGTTAAAAAATATAAAGGCAGCTATATTTGATATGGACGGAACTCTCATAGATTCAATGTGGGTTTGGAAAACTGTAGATGTGGAATACTTAAAGAAAAGGAATATTGAAGTTCCAAGTGATTTAAAAGAAAATATAGAACATCTAAGTTTTAGTGAAACAGCTAAATACTTTAAAGAAAGATTTAATTTAAGCGAAAGTATAGATGAAATCACAAACGAGTGGAATTACATAGCCTTAAGGGAATATAGTTCTAATGTAAAATTAAAATCTGGCGCTAAAAAATTCTTAGACTTACTTAAATCTAATGGAATAAAAATTGGACTTGCTACTAGCAATTGTAATATGTTATTAGAAGTAGCCTTAAAAAATAACAATATATATGATTATTTTGATTGTATTACTACTACTAACGAAGTTGACAGAGGCAAAAACTTTCCTGATGTATATTTGTTATGTGCAGAGAAATTAGAGGTGAATCCTAATGAATGCATTGTTTTTGAGGATATATTACCTGCAGTAGTTGGTGCAAAGGCAGCAGGTATGAAAGTTGTTGGAGTTCATGATTTATATTCCGACAGCCAAAAAGAAGATATTGAACGTTTAGCAGATATATATATTTTTAAATACGATGAATTAACCAAAGCAGTTTAATACCATAATTTTAGGGATTAATAAAGATAAAATCTTTATTAATCCCCTTTATTTGTGTAATTTTATATAAATCATGAATAAAATAGTAATAAATACTTTCTCGGAGGAGATTAGCTTGATAATATTTCTCATAATAATTCTTATATGTATTTCCCTATATGTTACTTATTACTTTAATAACAAATTATCTTTACAAAGAAGACAATTTGTTATTTTAAAAAAACAATACGATGAACTAAAATGTAAAGTTAATAAAACAAATAACCTATATAGTAACTTAAAGATAAAATATATAGTTCCCCAATATACTTCTGGATCAATTAAGTTTAAATGCAATTTATATTTATATCCATTGGATAATGCTATTACTATTTTAAACTTAGAAAAAGACATGTTTGTTCATGTACAAGATTGTGCAGAAATAAATGATAAACTATGGTTTGAAATTTCAATACCTTCTTTAGATAAAATAAATTCAAAAGGATGGATTGAAGGAAATAATATCCAATGGATCAGTAACGAGAATGACTCTACTAGCCCCTAATTTTATTTAATATAAATTGTATTATTAAATATTTAAATGTGGTATACTACATGATGAAAAAACTTAGGAGGTATTTTAATGACTTGTAAATTTTATTTATATAAAGGTATGGGAAGAAAATCAGAAGGTGGTCACCCTTGGATATATTCTACTGAAATAGAGGGCTACGATGGTGAATATACCAACGGAGATATAGTAGAAGTATATAATTTTAAAAACGATTTTATTGGTAAAGGATATATTAATGATGCCTCTAAAATTGCTATTCGTATAATGACTAGAAATATAGATGAGGAAATAGATGAAGAATTCTTTAGAAAGAGATTAAGAAATGCTTGGGAATATAGAGAAAAGATAATAGATACATCTAGCTGTAGATTTGTTTTTGGTGAAGCTGACTTTTTACCAGGTTTAATAATCGATAAATACGAAAATTATTATGTTATTCAATCTCTTGCTTTAGGTATTGATAAATATAAAGATATAATAGTTAAATTGCTAAAAGAAGAATATAACGCTAAAGGTATCTATGAAAGAAGTGACGTTCCTGTAAGAGAATTAGAAGGAATGGAACAAGTTAAAGGTTTCTTAACAGAGCCTTTTGACACCAAAGTACAAATAGTTGAAAATGGTGTTAAATACCATGTGGATATAGAAAACGGACAAAAAACTGGATTTTTCTTAGATCAAAAACAAAATAGAAACGCTATACACAAAATATGTAAAGATGCAGATGTTTTAGATTGCTTTACCCATACAGGATCCTTTGCATTAAATGCTGGTATTGCTGGGGCTAAAAGTGTATTAGGTCTTGATATTTCAGAACTAGCTGTAGAAGATGCTACGAAAAATGCTGAGTTAAATGGTCTTTCAGATGTTGTAAAATTTGAATGTCATAATGCCTTCGATGTACTTCATAAGTGGGATAGAGAAGGCAGAAAATTTGATGTAGTAATATTAGATCCACCAGCCTTTACTAAATCTAGATCTACAATAAATAATGCTGTCAGAGGTTATAAAGAGATCAATCTAAGAGGAATTAAGATGGTTAAACCCGGTGGTTACTTTGTTACTTGTTCTTGTTCTCACTTTATGAATCCTCAGCTTTTTAGAGATACCATTGCAGATGCTGCAAAGGATGCCAGACGACTTTTAAGACAGGTTGAATTTAGAACTCAATCTTCTGATCATCCTATACTATGGAATTCAGACGAGTCATATTATTTAAAATTCTATATATTCCAAGTGGTTTAAAAAAGTAATCTACATTTTTAAATTGATAGTTATTTGTACTTTTTTCTGTTAGAACTACAAAAAAATTTAAATTATAAAAAAATAAGGAAACCTTTGTTTTTAAACAAAGTTTCCTTATTTTTTTTATTTATTATTTAAAAATTTCTCTTTATTTTTCATTCTTATCTATTCACTTAAATTATTAAATAGCCTTATTGTTCCTTCTTTATACTCTGGAACTATATTTATTATATCCTTTTTACAGCAATATTTTAAATCATCATAAAGATTTAATTCTTCTATTCTTTTAAAATGAGATGCGGATTCTATAAACTTCAAGTCTGGTCCTTGAGTATATATATAATGAGCAGTTTTAGCTATATCACTCAGTTCCACCTTTTGCTTCTTTAATAAACAATCAATAATATATCCACTACATATAAAATCATCTATAGAAAACTCTCCATAAGTACCTGCATTTACTATTACTACGTCATTATTTAACTTTATCAATTTTTTTGCTACAGCTTTAGCATTAATTAATGCTCCTATAATTATATTTCTAGCACCTTCACTACCTTTTATAGCTCTAGTTCCATTGCTTGTTGTCATTACTAAAGATTTTTCTAGTACCACCTCAGGTGTATACTCTAATGGTGAATTTGAACAATGAAAGCCATCTATTTTTAAAGCCTTTCTTTCTCCACCCAGTATATATTTATCTTCATTATTGGCTATGGCTAATGCCTCTTCTATAGTTATAACAGGTATAACTTCATTACATCCATTATTCATAGCTGTTACTATTACAGATGTAGCTCTAAGCATATCAATTACTACTACAGATTTATCTATTACCTTTTCTTTTTTTATATCATCTGCTGATATTATTAAATCTATTTTCATAATTATTCCCCCATCTTAAATAGACTTTGTACTTTAATAATTATATTAACACTTTAAAAATTGTTATACAAACAAATACTGCTATCTGTTATTTATTTCTTTCCATACAAGAAATGCTATTATAAACACAGATGCGTCTTTAAAGTTTCTAATATCACATCCCGTTTCCTTATATATTTTATCTAGTCTATATATTAAAGTATTTCTATGAATAAATAATTTTTTTGCTGCATTGCTTATATTTAAATCACATTTAACAAACTCTTCTATAGTATTTATTATGTCCCCATCAAAATTATTAAATTTAGGACTAAATCTTCCCATTAAGTCATTTTTTACCTGTGGCTTTATATTATACACTATCTTTTCAAATAGTATTTTGTCATAATATAATATATCTCTCTTTAATGAAAACTTTTCACTTAAAAATAAACCTTCTTTTCCTTCACTATAGCACTTTCTCAAATCAAAAGTATTATTTATCTTTCCATTGACACTTACTATGCACTTGCAATATAGATCTGTCTCTATAGAATTTTTAATGCTCTTTGCATGTTCTATCGGCTCATCAAAGCATCCTACTATTACTATGTTATCTTCAAAAATTATACTTAATGCCTCCTCATTCAAATATAATTCCTTAATTATATTTAACGCTTCTATAGAGTTACCTTCAACTTTTACCAAAAAAATATTACTATCATTATATAAAAAAGGTATTTTCTCTTTTATTGTATCTTCTAATACTTCCTTGTTGTCCAACAAACTATATAAAATTTCTTCTTCAACAGAATTTAACTCCTTAAATTTACTTTCTAAAAAGAACTTCAAGAGAAGTGTACAATTTTCATATTTTACTGGCACATACATATTAGCTACTTTATTTCCTAGTTCTACTTGAAAGCATAAGTTTTCTTCATCTTCATTCTTTGATAAACTATTATATATACATTCTCCATTTTCCCATATTAGTTTAAAGTTAATTTTAGATTCTGCATTTAATCCCTGCAAATAATTTAAAAAATTGTACACTTCGCTAGCCCCCTATAGAATCGTAGATTCACTTTCCTTATCAAATATGTGTATTTTATTCCAATCCATTGCTATCTTCAGTCTATCTCCTGCTTTTGCTTTAGAATTTCCATTAACTCTTGCAGTTAAATTAATTTTATCCTTTGAAAGATATATATATGTTTCTGCTCCCATAAGTTCTGTTACTTCTACATCTGCTTCTAAAGAAGCCTCCTTATGTTGTTCTATAAACTCATCTTTATCATAGATATTTTCTGGTCTTATACCCATTATCACTTCTTTACCTAAATACCCTTTTTTCTTTACCATCTTAGCTTTTTCTTCAGGTAGTAATATGGAATCCTCTCCAAATACTATACATACCTTTCCACTTTCTTCTTGTAATTTTGAATCTATAAAATTCATTTGAGGGCTTCCTATAAATCCTGCTACAAACATGTTAGTTGGATGTTCATATATTTGTTGAGGTGTGTCTACCTGTTGTATTAGTCCATCTTTCATAACTACTATTCTTGTTCCCATGGTCATAGCTTCAGTTTGATCATGAGTTACATATATAAATGTGGTCTGCAATTTTTTGTGAAGTTTTGATATTTCTGTTCTCATTTGTACTCTAAGTTTTGCATCTAAGTTTGATAACGGCTCGTCCATCAAAAACACCTTTGGTTCTCTTACTATAGCCCTTCCTAATGCAACCCTTTGTCTTTGCCCTCCTGATAAAGCCTTAGGCTTCCTATCTAATAAATGATCTATATCAAGTATTTTCCCTGCTTCTTTAACTTTTTTATCTATTTCATCTTTAGATACTTTTCTTAACTTCAATCCAAATGCCATATTATCGTAAACAGTCATATGTGGATATAAAGCATAATTCTGAAAAACCATTGCTATATCCCTATCCTTTGGTGCTATATCATTTACAAGATTATCACCAATATATAATTCTCCATCGCTTATTTCCTCCAAGCCAGCTATCATTCTTAAGGTCGTAGATTTACCACAACCTGAAGGTCCAACAAAAATAATAAATTCTTTATCCTCTATATCCAAATTAAAATCCTTTACTGCTGTAACATTCCCAGAATATACTTTAGATATATGCTTTAATGATAAGCTTGCCATTTAACATTCCCCCTAATACAATATTTATACCAATATTGTATCATTTCCATAATCTTATTTCTATTTACATAGGTCACAATATTGTGTAAGATAATTTGTTCAATAATACAATCCTTGATATATGTTTTTCTCCTCTAATGTTTTATCTATGGAATTTAATATTTCCCACTTTTTTAAGCTCCACTTAGGTCCTATTAAAAGATTCCTTGGCGAATCTCCTGTAAGCCTGTGAACCACTATATCTTCCCTTAATAATCCTATGGCTTTACATATTATTTTTACATATTGATCTTCTTCTAAAAATTCAAACTTTCCTTCTTCATATAACTTGACTAGAGGTGTTCCCTTCATAAGATGTAACAAATGAAATTTTACCCCCTGTATATCATTAGCTGCCAAATATTTTATTGTATTAAACATATCCTCTTCCTTTTCTCCAGGCAACCCAAATATGCTATGTACTACTACATCTATATTTCTTTTTCTTAAATTCTTTAATGCTTCCTCGAAAATTTCTAGTTTATAACCTCTATTTATTATTCTAGCTGTTTTATCATTAACTGTTTGTAACCCTAGCTCTACCCACAAGTACGTTTTCTTGCTCAGCTCTTCTAAAAGATCCAACACTTCTTCTTCTAAGCAATCTGGCCTTGTCGCAATAGCTATTCCTACTACTCCCTCTTGACTTAGCGCTTCCTCATATTTTTCCCTTAATATATCTATTGGAGCATAAGTATTTGTATATGCTTGAAAATAAGCTATGTACTTTCCTTCCTTCCATTTCTTTTTCATAATAAATTTTATATCTTTAAATTGCTCAGTTATAGAATATTCCCTATCACCAGCAAAATCTCCAGACCCTCTCTCACTACAAAATACACATCCTCCACTACTTATTTTTCCATCCCTATTAGGACATGAAAACCCTGCATCTAATGATATTTTAAAAACCTTTGATCCATACTTTTCTCTTAAAAAGTAATTTAAACTATAGTATCTTTTATCTCCCCATTTTTTTATCATGTATCTAACTCCATTCCTTTATTTTAAAAATTAGAAATACCCATAAACATTATAGTCTACAGGTATTTCTCTTTCAACCTATGAAATATCTACATTTTCTTTACCTTAAATTCCTTTAAGTCCATTTGCCATCTACCTATATATTCTCCCACACTTTTATCTGATGCAGATTTAGGAATCACTTCAAAATTTAAAATTTCCTTATCAAATGAAGAAAACACTACATCTACTTTTCCTATTGGGAACTTTTTATCGAACTCATAAGGAATAATATCCCCACCTTCTGAGTTATAAAGTCTAATACACTTACCTTCACCTTCTTTTGTGTATTGAATTAATACAAACTTTTCATCTGATGAAAAAACCATATATTCAATTTTAGAGTTTTTTAATAAGTCCAACTGAGTAAATTCTTTGCCTACAGGCTTCTCTTTCAGCACTCCACTTGGTGCACCACCTTCTGCTCCTCCTCCAGCTGCTCCTCCTCCCCCAGCTCCTTCTTCTTGTGACCCTCCACTTTTTCCTCCTCCTTGAACTGCCATGCTTTCATCAATCTTCACAATTCCTGCAAAAGCATCCTTACTATGAGTACTTATTGCCATAGTATATCCACCATATGAAAAAATCATTGGACCATACTTTTCCTTAGGAACTATCATTTTATTTGTTTTTGTCTTATCATCTTTAGAAAAAGCATAACTTGGAATTCCACTTGGATCTATAAGCAAATTTGTATCTACATTATTCTTGCTCCTTATCCTTAACTTATTATTTTTTACAAATGACTCTTTATCAACAATAACATTCACATCATTTATTTTATAATCTGTATCTTCTTTTATAACCTTTATTGTATATTCTTCTAACGAAGCATATGCTTCCTTCGTATTCATTCTAGCTACCTTTACTTTAAAAAGGCCTGATTTACCAATCTCATTTATTTCTTGAATATTAAATCCTTTTATCTTTAAAGGTTGATTTTTTATATTAGGTGCATCTTTTACTATTTCCTTTGAATAAAATCTTGCTGCATTTTCATAGTCTTCTTTTATTAAATAGTTCATATATCCATTTATTATATTTTCTGCTGCCTTTATATCAAAACTTTTTTCTGTTTTCTTTTCTTCACTTTGTTTTTTATTTTCCGTTTTGCATGCAGCAAAATTTATTACTAATAATAATGATATAATATATAGCAAAAATTTCTTTCCTCTCATCTTTAACTCCTCCATTCTATATTTAAATATAGTTTGTCACAAAAATAAATTTTTAATTTGTAAAATCATTATTTCTTAAATTCTTTATATATTTATAAAGAATAGCTTTTTATTAAGATTGAGAGGAGAATTATTTTGTTAAAGAAAATAGGATTAACTTTCCAAATTGCAGCGGTTTTTATTGGTACAATTGTAGGAGCTGGACTAGCTTCTGGACAAGAAATCACTCAATTTTTTACAACATATGGATACAAAAGCTTCCTAGGCATAATAATTTGCTGTATTCTTTATATAGTAACAGGATACATAGTTGCTCATTTAAGTATAAAATACAAACTAAATTCCTATAATGATCTTATTGCTCTTGTTAGTCCTGGCTTTCTAGGAAAAGTTACTGACATAGTAACAGGAATGTTTTTGATAAGTAGCTCTGCCATAATTTTAGCTGGAAGTGGTGCTCTAATTCATCAATACTTTAGATTAAATAAGTGGATAGGTATATTTGTAATGAGTACTATATCACTTATAGTTCTTTTTAGAGATACAAAAGGTCTTATAGAAATTAATTCTGTTATAGTTCCTACATTAACTATAGTTATTGTTACTTTATTTATCTTGTATATATTTTTTTATGAAAATATGAGCTTTGCCTATGTAAAAACTGTTCCCTATCATAAAAATCATTGGGTTTTTTCTAGTTTTTTATATTCCAGTTTTAACATTCTTTCTTCTACTGGCGTTATAGTTCCTTTAACTAAAGAAATCCCTAACAAAAAATATATTTTTACTGGAATAACATTAGGTTCTATAGGACTAACCATATTATCACTTATAATAAATCTACTATTACTTCTAAACATTCCCTATATTTTTGAATATGAAATACCTTTACTATATGTAGCAAACAGATTTGGAAGATTAATTCAAATTATGCTATTAGTTATAATTTGGCTTGAAATGTTCTCCACAGAGGTTTCTGATATATTTAGTGTAAGTAAAACCTTAGAGCAAACTTTTAAAATATCTTACAAAGTGGGCTGTATTTTAATACTTGCTATAGCAATTCCTATATCTCAAGTAGGTTTTGTAAATCTAATTACATTTTTATACCCTGCTTTTGGATTGATAAGTTTTATTTTTATAATACAATGTATTATATTTTATATCAAAGATAGATAATCATTATTTTAATTTCATTGAGAAAGAACCTATATAGTTGTATAATTATTTTTTAGAGTTAGGCATATGGAATAAAATAATGATTGGAATTTAATAAAAATTTTTTTGACCATGTTTTGGCCAATTATCCTTTAAACAAATGAGGTGTTATTTTGCTAAATATTCTATCCAAATGTAAGTTATGTCCTAGAAGCTGTGGGGTAGATAGACTAAATGGAGAATTAGGTTTTTGTAAAAGTGGAAAAAGTATAAAAGTAGCTAGAGCTTCATTGCACTACTGGGAAGAGCCTTGTATTTCTGGAACTAATGGTTCAGGAACTGTATTCTTCTCAAATTGTAATTTAAGTTGTGTTTTCTGCCAAAATCATCAGATAAGTCAAGAAGATATTGGTAAAGAAGTCTCTATAGAGAGATTATCTGAAATTTTCTTAGAACAACAAAAACGAGGAGCTCATAATATAAATTTAGTTACACCCTCTCATTATGTACCTCAAATTATAGGAGCACTAAAAATAGCTAAAGATAATGGATTAACTTTACCAATAGTATATAATACAAATAGTTATGAAAATATTGATACTATCAGATTATTAGAAGGATATGTAGATATCTATCTACCTGATCTTAAATATTATAATAATAAATATGCTGAAAAATATTCAGGGGCAAGAAATTATTTTAAATATGCCTCAGATGCCATAAAAGAGATGGTTTGTCAGGTAGGTCCTTGCAAATTCGACAGCAATGGTATGATGAAAAAAGGAGTAATAATTAGACATATGATGCTTCCTGGGTTACTATTTGATTCAAAAAAAGTAGTTGATTATATTTATACTACCTTTGGAAATACTGTATATGTAAGTATTATGAATCAGTATACTCCTTTAAATAAAGCAACCAACTTTCCGGAGATAAACAAACCTGTAAATCCAAAACATTACGAGGCCTTTATTGACTATTGTTTATCTATTGGAATTAAAAATGGCTTCATACAGGAAGATGGTACAGTCAAAGAGAGTTTTATACCTAAATTCAATTTAAATGGAATTTAAATAAAAGGGCTTTAAAAAAGCCCTTTTATCATGTAGACATTAAATTTTATACTTACCTAATTCATTTTTAAATGATTCAGTTATTTTCTTGAATTCATTTATGTTAACCATTAACTTCTTTATTTCATTGGTGTAATTTGAAACATTAGCACTTACTTCTTCTGAAGAAGCTGAATTTTCTTCTGCAATTGCTGCTAAGGATTCTATATTTCCAAATATACTTGATATAGAGTCTGCCTCCTTATTTAAATCATTTATTGTAACAATCATTGAAGCAGCAACAGCTTGTACCGAAGTGGTGGCCTCGTAACTTATATCTCTAACATTTTCAAGACTCTTAGTTTCATTTTCTAATACGTCATACTGGGCATCTATTCTATTTGATAATATTTTTGTTTCTTCTGCAAAAGTTATTAAGTTTGAATTAATTTCTTCTACAGCATTTTTAGTTTGTTCTGCGAGTTTTCTTACTTCTTCTGCAACTACAGCAAACCCTTTGCCTTGTTCTCCAGCACGTGCTGCTTCTATAGAAGCATTTAATGCTAAAAGATTTGTTTGTTCTGAAATCTGGGACACTATGGAAACTATGTTAGTTATATCTTTAGCCTTATTTTGCAAATCTAAGCCCTTATCTCTTACTTCCTGGAATTTTACAAGAGTGTCCATTATATTTTTACTAGTATCTTTAACATATTGATAACTATTATTTATTTTATTTAATGCCTCTTCTAACTCCGCTTTATTACTATTTTCACTATTAACTATATTCTTTAAGTTTTCTATATTGTTATTCAAAACAGAAACTGCATGTTCTGTATTCTCTGCTTGATTAACTGCACAATTTGCTACCTGTTCTACTACTCCAGATATTTCTTCTGATGTATGATTCATTGATGCCGATATTACATTTAAATTATCCGCAAATGTGTTCATTTCATCAGTTACACCCTTAAATCCAACAAAATCTGTTTTAATAATATCCTTATGACTTTTTACTAATTTAAATATTTCCTCAAAAAAATCTCCAGTTACAATTTCTCCATCTTCTTGGTATTTATTTTCTAGAATTCTTTCTAGTTCAGTTTTTATATATTCATTTGGCCTCATTAATAAAGAACTTGATATATATGCTACTAATGCTGTTACCAAAGAAGATGCAATTGCTTTAATAATATCATCCAATCCCATAATGCTAATATTAAAAATAGATGATATTAAAAAAGTAAGTACAGCTATTTTTCCACCTACACTTTTTATGAATCCCAAAGACATTATCTTATTGAATTTAAATACTTTTTTAAAATATATATTTTCTTGAAATTTTAGTTTTAACTTAAGGGAATTTCCTGTTCTCTCCACTTCCTCTAAATCTATATTTTCTTTAAAGTAATTTATACTACCATCCAATAAACCTAGAAAATAGTCAAACATTCCCCTGTCAGATTTATAAGAAAAAATAGCTTCTCTATTAGATATTGGTTCAATTGTTACCAAAGGAGGCTTAGCTCCTGGAAATTTTTTAGTCATAACTACATGTACATCAAACATTGATTTTAAAAAAGAATATAAATTTTCATGTTCAAAGAAAGCAGGGAAATCTCTATGGAAAGCAGTTATATTATCCTTTCCTATTTCTCTCCAAAGATTTTTTATATCTATATTCTTTTGTTTTGCTATATATCCCATTACTTCTTTTACACTTTTATCATCTACATTTTCTATAGGAGTAAATATCCTATTTCTATCCCATCCTATAGATTCCATAGCCTTACTTACTGTGTCATCATCATAAAGCTTTCTACATGTTCTTAGCCATGTAGAAACTACTGTTCCCTTCATCATCTTTCCTCCTTTAATAATACATTTTTATTATAATTTAGATTATTTTTTATATTGTGGAGTATTTAAGTACATTTTGATTATACCTCATTATATGTGTTTTTTAAAATATAAAATGTTATAATTTAAACAAGTGTTAAATATTGTTAAATTAAAGATATAATAAAATAAGGGGGATATATCTATGAAAAAATTTTATACCATAGTATTTTTTCTTACCTTACTACTACTATTTATACTATTTGTACCTACAACAAAAGAACATGCAGTAATATGCGAGAGTTCTTCCGATTATTCAAAAGTATATTTAGGAGATAAATTATATAAAATTAAACTTCAAAAACAATATCCTATTGGTACAATTATCGATTATAAATATAATTTTTTTAGGATATTAAAAGTAACAGAGGTCTCTCCTTTAAAAGAAAGAATTATGATAAAGAATAGAGATTTTTACGATTTGGAAAAACTAGGGCAACTAAAATTATCAAAGCATCCATATTACTATTATTTAGATAAAAATAATAGACTTACAACTTGCACAGATAAGAAATTAATAGTAGGTCAAAATAATATAAAAAGTTATACAGATAAAAAAAATAATTTAAAAACTTTTATAATTACTCCTGTAGATTTTTCATATATGAGAGTAGGAATCTCTAATAATAACTTTAATTCTCTTTATCATGATGATATAGAAATAACTTGTATGGAAGACTCCTTACTTTATAACTTTAGAGAGAACTTTTCTTTAAAATTACCTAAAAGCTCTAAAGTTAATTTAAAAAAGACTGATGATGAAATTATATTTACTGTTCATAATGAAAAGAAAGTTTTAAAATCTAGATCTTATCTAAAAGGTAATAATCTTAAGATAGATAGCTTAAAAAGAGGCAATCCTCACTTTATACCTTGTTACTCTGGAATTATAGAATTTACATCATCTAAAGATGGAATTTTAATGACTAATGAAGTTAACATTGAAGATTATTTATGCAAAGTTGTTCCTTCTGAGATGCCTTCTTCTGGAGGCATTGAATCTCTCAAATGTCAAGCTATCGCTGCTAGAACATATGCCATATCTGATATGCTTCAAAATAGATTTTCTAACTTAGGATTTTATGTTGATGATAGCACACAAAGTCAAGTTTATAATAACATAGAAACTAATACACTAGCTAATGACGCAGTAAGGACTACTTCTGGGCTTATAATGACTTATAATAACACCCCAATTGATGCAAAATACTATTCATCTTCTAGTGGCATGGCTACTGCCTATGAGGACGTTTGGTTTAATTCTGATGGTACTAGTGAAAACAAAAAATATTATTTTAATGGAAGTTATGTTTATGGAGAAAATAAAATTCCTGCATCCGAAGCTGACTGGTTAAATTTCTATAAAAACAAAGATTTAAAAACAATAGATAGTGACTCACCTTATTTTAGATGGTATGCTTATTTCCCTAAAAAGAACTTGGAAAAAAGCTTAAATAAGTCCTTAAAAATGATATTTAATAAAAGAAAAGATTTTATTGAAGTAATTCAAAATAATAAAAAAATAGATAATGTACCTGAACTAAGTAATTTAAAAAACATATCTATTGCAGAAAGAAGTAAATTTGGTAATATAATTTGTATATCCTTTGAATTTTCCAATGCTACAGTAAATGTAAAGGGAGATCTTAACATAAGAAATGCTATAAGATGTAACAAAGATTTCTCTGGAGAAACAATTCCAATAGTAAGGCACAAAAAAGATCCCCTATTGAATAACAACTTTCTTCCCTCATCATTTTTTTCTGTAGACAAGGTTAAGGATGGCTTTAAAATATACGGTGGAGGATATGGCCATGGTGTTGGTATGAGCCAGTTTGGGGCCATAGAACTTTCAAAAAACAGTAAAAAATACAACGAAATATTGAATAAGTTTTATAAAGACGTAAGTATAGATAAAATATATTAATCATAAAGCCATGATTTTTTAAGCATCATGGCTTTTCAGTTATTGTTTCATGTCTATAAAATTATTTCAAGTTTATCAAGTCTCGCTATAACTTTCATATCCCTTAGCTCAATAGTTTCTGCTCTTACACTGTTAGGGTTGCTTATAAGAAGTACCTTATTACTATCTAACTTCTTCACCTGTCTAATCTTTCTTTCATTACCATACTCAATTAAACATATAGAGTTGTTTTCAACTTCATGAATTATATGAGCAAAAGCTAAATCACCTTTAGTTATTCTAAACCCTATCATATCATCATCCTGTATTTCTACATAGAACACTTTATCTTGAGCATATCCTTCAATCTTATTTCCTACTAATGGAAGCTGCTTTGAGCCTACAGCTTTATTTAAATCATATTTATAAATAGGAACATTTTTAAGAACTGATCCAAAAGCCTCATTCCATACTTCACTTACTTTTTCCTTCTTAGGTTCATAGCTAAACTTATTTTCCTTTTCCTCTTTGTAAGCTTGTTCTTCAAATGATAAAGTAAGATCATTTAAATCTTTTCCTAAAACTTTTCCTATTCTATCAATTAAATTTTGATTTATAACTTTTCTTCCTAATTCTACTTCATTTATAAAACTTTCTGAGACCCCTAACTTTTTACCTAATTGCTTCTGGGATAGTCCCCCTTCCATTCTTAGTACTTTTATTTTTTCTCCTAATCTACTCATCTTATTCACCTCTTAGATATTTTATATTACTTATTTCATCTTCTGACTTTTAAACCATTCTCTTTCTTCCATTAAGTGCTCTATTAAGCTCTTAAATGTCCATTCTATTGATGTAGGTGTAACTACAGCAAGTATAGGGGATTCTTTTAAATTTTTTCTGAGTATGGTTATTGATTTATCTAGATTTTTGTCAGTAAAATTATTAAATAATATTACCTTATCTTCTGGTATATCCATATTATTAAATACCCTTAGATTTAGACCATTTAAAATATCCCGTATAGTCATATTAGCCATGCTTTTTTCTAATAAAATATACCTAGGAAGATTATTAGCTTTGGTTAATTTATCTATTTTATCTATATCTTTTTTAGAAAACCCATATATCAACATTACCTCGTTATTTTCCAATATAGAATCACACCCTTTCCTTTCATTTATTACCGCCTACCATACTAATTATACAGCATTTTTCAATTAATATAAAAATATATTTCATTTGCAATTTATATTTTAAAACCTTTCATTTTCTTATTGACAATGATTTATAATAACTATAGAATTTAGGGTATATTAATTTTCTTATTATTAAGGAGGTTTAACATGCTAAAAGACTTAATCTACACGATACCAAGAGAAAAGCACTCAGAAGAAGCGCTTCACTCTCTACTTAGTTCACATCCTGAAATAAAATTTGTATCCTTCGTAGGAGTTGACTTATCAGGAAATGATACTGATGAGAAGATACCAGTAGCTCTTTTTTTAGAAGACATATCCACTTTTTTAAAAGGTGCTGTACAAACTGATGGTTCATCTGTTTCATTTCCTGGAATAGCTACCTTAAACAATGCAAAAGTAGATATGATTGCAGACTTAGACGTAAACTGGTTTGTAGATTATAATTACGAGCATATAGACTTGGAGACTAACAAACCTATTGGTACTCTTCGTATTCCTTGCTACCTCTATCATGACAATAAACCTATAGATTCTAGAATTATTCTTAAAAACTCCATTGAACACTTTAAAACTTCTCTTATGAATTTATTTAAATCTAATAATGAATATTTATCCCAATTTGGAATTAAATATAATGATATAGACCACCTAGAAGTTACTTCTGCTACAGAATTAGAATTTTGGGTAAAAACTCCTAATGATAAAGCTGAAATAGAAGAACTTTCAACATCTCAAGTCCTTCACGAACAATACTGGACTAGAACAAAAGGTGTAGTAAGAACATCTTTAGAACAATCATTATTACTTCTAGATGCTTATGGCCTAGGTGCAGAAATGGGGCATAAAGAAGTAGGTGGAGTAAAAGCTAAGTTAGACGACTCTGGAAAATTGACACACATTATGGAGCAATTAGAGATAGATTGGAAATACTCAACTCCTCTTCAAGCTGCAGATAATGAATTATTAGCAAGAACACTAGTTAAAGAAACCTTTAGAAGAAATGGCTTAGATGTAACCTTTTTAGCTAAGCCTGTTGACGGCGTAGCAGGAAGCGGTAAACATATCCATGTGGGTATTGCAGCTAGATTAAAAAATGGATCTAAAGTAAACTTGTTTTCAACCAATGAGCATCACTTCTTAAGTTCTATAGGATATGCATCATTAATGGGTATTCTAAAAAATTATGAAGTAATAAATCCATTTGTTTCTTCCACAAATGATGCTTTTAGAAGATTAAAACCTGGATTTGAAGCCCCTGTATGTATAGTTACATCTATAGGACACACTGTCGAAATTCCATCAAGAAATAGAACAATACTTGTTGGGGTTATAAGAGATTTACAAAATCCTTTTGCTACTAGATTCGAACTAAGATCACCTAATCCTCATACAAATACTTATCTAGCTATATCAACGCTTTATTTAACTATGTTAGATGGTATAAAGTATGCAATATTAAACAATAAGTCTGCAGATAGTCTTTTAAATGAGCTTTCAAAGAGACCTGGTGAAGATGCTGACTACTTAGAAAAAAGTAGAGCATATAGAACAGAAGAAGATGTTTTTGAAGACTTTACTGAATCTGAAAGAGAAGAATATTTCGGTAAAGCCCCTGCAACTGTATATGAAAACTTAATAGCCTTTGATAAGTATGCTGAAAAATTAGAAGTTATTAAAGATGGTAACATATTTACTGACAAAATTATAAATAGTTTCAGATTAGCGGCTATAAGTAGATGGATTACTGAGATTACTAATAGATTTATAAATAACTATACAGAAGAGATAAGAAGCTATAAAATGCTACATTCCATAGACAGAGCATTGGATTTAGATATATCAAATTGGATGTCAATAAATGAATTAAGACATTATATTATGAAGGATAGCTATACTAGTAAAAGCTTATTTACAAAAATGAGAGAAGCTGCAAATAAGAAAAATTACGCAGAACTTTCCAATTTACAATTAGAGTTAGATAGCCAAATGAGTAAACTAAGAGGTTTATATTCTTGTTATAAGAAAAATTTATTGGATATATAATGTAAAAAGTCTAGTAGAACATCTACTAGACTTTTTATGTTATAAGTTTATTCAAATTATGGTACTAAATTTAAAAATCCCTTAAAGGAAAACTTTTTACCACCATTTCTTTTCTATTATTTATAGATTTCCAAAGCTCTAACTTCTCTATAGTAGCCATCATTTTTATATAGTCATCTTTATTGGTTTGATATGTAGATAAATGCTCTCTATTACTCCATTCTCTTATTGCATAATTAGTATTAGCTAATGAAACATTCATATTCCAATTATCTATATTCTCTCTTACCTTAAATCCATTTATCTTCAATTTATCATTTATATGTCTCATTAATCTTATTATATATCCTTTACTCTCTACCTTTAGATTTATAGACTTATATGGAGGTTCAAGGCAAGCTGTTCCATCTATCATTACTTTAAATTTCTTATAAGGTTTTAAAATATTGCTAATCAATCTGCTTAGTTCCTCTATTTCTGGATCTTCTATAACCTCTAAGGTTATATGAATCATAGGGTAATTTTTATATATTTTATACTTTTTACATACCTTCTTTTGAATTTGTTCCATATAACAGTAAGATTCCTCATTAAAGAGAGCAACTAAATAATACTTCATTTCTATCCCCCAATTTTCGTAATTTAAATATATATTGTAATTTTTCTAAATTATATGCATATTAAAATCTATACGTGGAAACATAAAAATGTTCATAAATAAAAAGAATTATTAAATATTAGGAGGGAACATTTATGAAAAATAATCATGGTCATAATGATAGTATAGCATGTACAGTTGCCGAGTGCAAATTTCATTGCAAAGATGATGATTACTGTACTCTTGCCAAAATTCAGGTTGCAAAACATGAACCAGTAGCAAGTACAGTAGAATGCACTGATTGCAACAGTTTTGAAAAAAGATAAATATTTTCCTAAAAATCCAAAAGGATAAAAAAATCCCTTTGGATTTTTTTATTTATTTTCTCATATGGTATTCACATTTTTAAAATTAATGTTAAAATAATATGGAATTATGTTATAATAAAGTTTGTAATTATTTTATTAAGAATTTAACTTACGAAAGTAATTTTAACATATAAATCTATAGATAAGGATGGATGCGGGGAATGGAAAAATTAATTATAAATGGCGGTAGACCCCTATATGGAAAAGTAGAAATTAGTGGAGCAAAAAATGCTGCTGTAGCAATTCTTCCAGCAGCTATAATGGCTGGTAAAGGAACTTGTGTTATAGATAATATACCTAATATAGAAGATGTACATTGTATAGAACGAATTATAGAAAGTTTGGGCTGTAAAGTTAAAGTGACTAATACCTCAGTAACTATAGATAGTTCTATTTTAAAAAGCTATGATGCTAATACAGAAGACGTGCGAAAAATGAGAGCTTCTTACTATCTTATAGGTGCTTTATTAGGTAGATTCAAAAAAGCTAGAGTTGAGATGCCTGGAGGATGTCCTATTGGTGTAAGACCTATAGACCAGCATATAAAGGGTTTTGAGGCTTTAGGTGCTAATGTTAAAATCGAACATGGTGTAGTAATAGTTGAAGCTGACAAATTGGTTGGTACAAATATATTCTTTGATGTAGTTAGCGTAGGTGCTACAATAAATGTTATGCTAGCAGCAACTTTTGCAGAAGGTACTACGGTATTGGAAAATTCAGCCAAGGAGCCCCATGTAGTAGATGTAGCTAACTTTTTAAATACAATGGGCGCTAATATCAAAGGAGCAGGAACTGATGTTATACGAATAACTGGTGTAAAAGAACTTCAAGGATGTTCCTACAGCGTTATCCCTGATCAAATCGAAGCTGGTACTTATATGATCGCAGCAGCTGCATGTGGTGGCGAAGTTACTATAAATAATGTTATTCCAAAACACCTAGAATCCATTTCTGCAAAACTTATAGAAATGGGAGCAGATGTTATAGAAAATGGTGATTCCGTTACTGTTAAATCAAATAAAAATCTAAAAGGAGTAAATATTAAGACCTTACCTTATCCTGGATTCCCTACAGATGTGCAGCAACCTATGAGTGCTCTTTTATGTGTTTCTAAAGGCAGAAGCATAATAAATGAAAGCATCTGGGAAAGTAGATTTAAACATGTAGATGAATTAAAGAAAATGGGTGCTACTGTTAAAGTAGAAGGTAGAACAGCTATTATAGACGGCGTTGATAGATTGACAGGTGCAGTGGTAAAAGCTACTGATCTAAGAGCAGGAGCTGCCATGATAATTGCTGGACTTATTGCAGAAGGTAATACAGAAGTTTTAAATATAGAACATATCGATAGAGGATATCCTAATATCGAAAATAAATTTAACGAACTAGGTGCTAATATAAAAAGAGCTACTGTTTAATAAGGTGGAGAATTATTATGAATTTTTGTTCTTTGTATAGTGGAAGTAGCGGAAATAGTATTTTTGTCTCTTCTAAAAATACAAAAATACTTATAGATGCAGGCCTTCCAGGCAAAAGCATTGAAAAAGCCTTAGCTAGTATAGGAGAAAATCCTAATGAAATTGATGGCATATTTGTAACCCATGAACATACAGATCATACTAAAGGTGTAGGTGTACTATCTAGAAGATACGATATTCCTATTTATACACACCCTTTAACTTGGAAAGCTATACTTTCTACAGTGGGCAAAATAAAAGAGGATAACATTAGAATTATAGATAATGAATCTGTAACTATTAAAGATATAGATATAACTAGTTATGTAATTCCTCATGATGCTGTTCACCCTCAAGGGTATGCTGTATGTAATGGAAATAAAAAATTCTGCCTAGCTACAGACTTAGGTTATTTTTCTAAGGAAGTAGAATATATTTTAAAGGATGCAGATGCTATTCTACTTGAAAGTAATCATGACGTTGAAATGGTTAAATTTGGACCTTATCCCTATCCTTTAAAAAGAAGAATCTTAAGTAATGTAGGCCATTTATCTAATGAAGATTGTGGTAAAGCCCTATTAAGCATATTAAGTAATGGCCCTAAAAAAGTAATGTTAGGTCATTTAAGTAAAACAAATAATTATCCTGAACTAGCATACCAAACTGTAGCAAATGTATTAACTGAAAATGGAGTTAAAATAGGCGCGGATATAGAATTATTTATGGCTAAAAGGGATATGCCAAGCAAGTATATAGAACTCTAGGGAAGGTGAAGAAATGAAAAAATGGGTTGTTATATGTGTATATTCACTTATGCTTGTTTTTACCATGACTTTAAGTGGGTGTGAAAAAAAAGATAAACTAAGTATGCAGAATAAGGAAAAGATTGTAAAAGTAGCTTTGCCGGATTCCAAAGATGACATTATAGATCTAGAACTATATTTTGATTCCTCAAAAAATAACAAAAAGTTAGAGATAGCCAAAGAAGAAAGATTAATAAAAAAGGACGAACTTTTAGGAGAACTTATTGTTCATGAACTAATAAAAGGTCCTACTGTAAATAGCAAATTAATGCCCATACTTCCAAAAGATACTAGACTTTTAAGCTTTTCTATAAAAGATAAGATTGCATATGTTAACTTAAGCAAGGAAGCTATTACAAGAATGTCCTCTAACAAAGAAGAAGCTTGTGTTAGAAGTATAGTTTGGTCCTTAACATCTTTACCATCAGTTGAGAAAGTTAAAATATTAATAGAAAATAAGGATACAAAAACCTTGAATGGCAACTTTGATATTTCAAAACCATTAGGAAGGGCAGATATAGATAATGCAAAAAAGAAGTAGTTTTAGTTGCGAAGAACATATTGATATTGCTATGGATGATTTCATATTAGATAATGAAATTTTCCCAGTATTGGATAAATTATATGGCATAAATACTAAATGCCAATATTGTACTCGTAAAGCTACTTATATACTAGAAATTCCTAATATCGATAAAGATTTTTAGTTTTTTATTGAATATAGGATAAAATTTTATTATAATTTATAATATATAACATAAATTACAAATTTTTTACTGAAGGAGAATTGATTATGAGTTTATATAAAGATTGGACAGACATGGTTATTGATTATGTGAAGACAAAAGGAGAAGCTGCGTTTTGGAACGAGTATGGTTCTATTGAAAAAAGCATCTATACTAAAGTATTAGCTAATCACAAAAATGAAATAAAAGGTAGCCTTAAAAAATTGGCAGATGAATATGGAACAACTAGTATATTCTTTATGGGCTTTATGGATGGTATAAATGAGAGTCTTGTAAACCCTATTGATCTAGAAAAGACTGAAGAAGATACTGAGTTAAATCTAGTTATAGATTTTGAAAAACTTTATTTTAATATGTTAGATGCAAAAGCAGATTATCTTTATAATTTACCACAATGGGAAGCTATATTCTCACCAGAAAAAAGAAAAGAAATACACAGACAATGGAGAGATTCAAAAACTGTTGTAAACAACGATAAAATAGGTAGAAATGATGCTTGTCCTTGTGGCAGCGGTAAAAAATACAAAAAGTGCTGTGGAAAAAACTAGTATATAAGTTTTAAAAGCAATTATTAAGAGTCTATATCTTAAATTTTAGATATAGACTCTTATTTAAATTAAAAAATAGGAGATATATAATGAATATAACACTTATTACTGTAGGAAAAATAAAAGAAAAATTTTTAAGAGCTGCCATAGAAGAATATTCTAAAAGGCTTACTAGATATTGCAAATTAGATATTATAGAAGTGTCTGACGAAAAAACTCCTGAAAATGCTTCAGAGAAAGAAGAACTCTTAATAAAAGAAAAAGAAGGAGAAAAAATTCTAAAAAATATAAAGGATAATTTCTTTGTAATAGCCTTAGCTATAGATGGAAAAATGTTCTCCTCTGAGGAATTGGCTAATTTTATTCAAGCCCAAGGTATAAATGGAAATAGTAATTTAGCTTTTGTTATTGGTGGATCTTTAGGTTTATCATCTGATGTCCTTAACAGAGCCAACTATAAGTTATCCTTTTCTAAAATGACTTTCCCACATCAGCTTATGCGAGTAATATTACTAGAGCAAATATATAGAGGCTTTAGAATAAATAGTGGTGAACCGTACCATAAATAAAAATAAATGTTCAATATTAATAAAAATCCAACTTAATTACAGTTAAGTTGGATTTTTATTTAATTATATATTCCAATGATTTGTAACAATTTTTTGCAAACATAATATAATGTTATTACGTGAGCAACAAATCAAGGAGGATAAGATATATAATTATGGCTCATATTGTAAACCCAGGAACTTGTCCATCTATGGGCAAATGTATTCCACAAGAAACTGTAATAACAAATGTTAGATTAGCAGCTGCATATGTTCCTTATCAAAAATTATGCACGCTTTTCTCTCCATTAGAAGCTCTTAGACGAGGAACTGTTTTCCCTGAGCTCTACAGTCCATATGAAGGAAGAGATAAAAAATACAAATCATGTGGGTGTAAACAAAGGGAGGTATACTGTGATGACTAAAGAAATGAATAGAGTAGACCTTTTAAGAAGAATTACTTCTGTAAACTTTGTACTAGAGGATCTCTCTCTCTATCTTAATACTCATCCAACGGATCGTGAGGCTCTAGCCAAATACAATTGTTGTGTTGTAGAAGCTAATGCCTTAAAACAAACCTATGAGAGATGTTATGGAATGCTATCTGAGCATAGTTCCCAAAGTCCTTATCCTTGGCAATGGATATGCGAGCCATGGCCTTGGGAGTATGAGGCCAATTTTAAGCTTTGTGGGGAGGAGAGATAATACATGTGGACTTACGAGAAGTTTCTAGAATATCCAGTAAAAATTAAAAATCCAAATCCTAAAATGGCAAAAATAATAATAACTCAATATGGAGGACCAGATGGAGAATTAGCAGCCTCTTTGAGATACTTGAGTCAAAGATTCTCTATGGTTACTCCTCAAGCCATAGCTACATTAAATGATATAGGAACAGAGGAATTAGCTCATTTAGAGATTGTTGGTGCAATAGTTCATCAATTGGTTAAAAATGCAAGCCTTGAAGAAATTAAAGAAGCAGGCTTAGACCCTTATTATGTAGATCATGGTAGGGGAATTTATCCTGTAAGTGCTGCAGGTGTTCCATTTACCGCTTCATATGTACAGTCAAAAGGTGATCCAATTGTAGATCTTACTGAAGACTTAGCTGCAGAGCAAAAAGCTAGAGCTACCTATGAATATTTAATTAACGCTGGTGATGATCCAGATGTATTAGAACCTTTAAAATTCCTAAGGGAAAGAGAAGTTGTACATTATCAAAGATTTGGTGAAGCACTTAGGATAGTTCAGGATTATTTACAAGAACCACGCTTATTTGTAATGCCAAAGCCAGATTTTATGAAATAATTACCTATAAATTTTTTATGCAGAGAAGTTTAGATTCTCTGCATTTTTTTAGCTATTTTTTATAAGCTTCTTTTCAAACTCTTTTACAGCATTTCTTATCTCGTTTCCACCAGTATTTCCATATACACTAGATGTTATATTTTCCGATTCTCCTATACCTATTTCTTTAGCCCACTCGGTTTTTAAATTATTGTTCTTTATCTTATTTTCACCACTCATATTTCAAACTCCTTATCTTTTTAATATATAAATATTCTTTACGTTATCTGTTTTAATATTCAATAATATTTTCCCAAATTATATATCTATAAATAAAATAAGGAGATGCTTAATAGCATCTCCCGCAATATTTAATAAACTTTAATAACATACAAAACTTTCAATTCTTCTAGTATCTATTCCAAAGTACACCCATCTACGTCCATTCCATCTCCATCCTGCAACAGATGTTCTTCCAACATAAGTAAGCCAAGCCCAGAATGACCTGCCATTATCTAACCATATATATATAAATCTATATCTACAAGGTCTAACTGCTCCTGGATCTACAGCTTTTAACTGTGGACTAGACTTAGACGGAGTGAATGATGGTGGTGGTCCGCTTGGGCCTCCTTGTCCTCCTTGACCTCCTGGTCCACCTGGCCCTTGAGTACCTCCTCCAAATGGCGGCTGTCCTCCTCCTCCAAATGGTGGTGGTCCTCCCGGTGGTGAATACTGACGATACATATCCTGTAAATAGTTAAAATATGGGCAATACATATATACTCTCCTAATAAATATTAACAATATATATTATGTGTTAAAAATATAAATGTTCCAAAAATCATGAGTATTCTCATCCCTTTTAACCTATGCACTTAACTCTAGCTCATCTGTATTTTCAAGTTCAAAACCTTTTCTATTAAATTCATTCTCAGAATTTGCAACTAACAAAGCTACTACAGAAGCTCCAGTAACATTAGTAGCTGTTCTAGCCATATCTAAAATAGTATCAATTCCAAGTACCATAGCTATTCCTTCTACTGGAAGTCCCATACTTGAAAGTACGACTGTTGCCATTATAGAAGCGGTACCTGGCACTCCTGCTGTTCCTATTGAAGCCATAGTAGTTATTATCACAAGTAATACATAGCTATATATAGTCATAGGAATATTAAATATATTCGCTACAAAAATTGATACAATTACTGGATATATACCTCCGCAAGCATTCATACCCATGGTAGCTCCCATTGGTGCTACAAAACTTGCAATATTTTCTGATATTTTCACCCTATTTGTTAAAGATTTTAATGTTACTGGTAATGTTCCATAACTACTTCTAGTAGTAAAAGCAACTGCCTGGGCAGGATATATTTTCTTAAAGAACTTAAAAGGATTAATTTTAACTATAAAAGCTAAAAGGCTACCATGAACTAACAATATTTGTAATGCGCAGGCAATATATACTGCTAAAATTACTTTTCCTAAGGAAAGAAGTGTATTTAAGCCATAATTAGAAGCTACAGAGGCCATAAGCCCTAATACTCCATAAGGAGTTATCTTAAGAACCATCTTAGTAATTCTAAACATTATTTGTGAAAATGATTTAAAAAAATCTTTTACAGGCTTTACTGTGGCAACATTCTTGGCCCCTTCAATAGTTATAGCAATTCCTACAAGCAATGCAAATATGATTACTGGTATAATTTTTCCATTAGCCATTTCAGAAACTGGATTTGATGGGATCATGTCCAATATAACACTAGTAATAGTAGGTATTTCCCTAGCCTTGAAATTAGCATCCTTAGTAAACTGTATACCTACTCCTGGTTGTATTATTGTACTTACTATTATTCCAATAACACAAGCCATGGCAGTAGTAAACATTAACCATCCCACAGTTTTAACTCCTACTTTTTTTAGCTTACTTGGATTCTCTAATGAAGTAATACTAGAAATTATAGTTGATATAACAAGTGGTACTACTAACATCTTTATTAAGCTTACATATACCTTACCTATAGGCTCTATAATTTTAGCATCGCTTTTAAAAATTACGCCCATAACAGTTCCTAATACCATTGCAATTAAAACTCTGTTTCCAAAGCTAACTTTTTTAATCTTTAATAAATACAAAAATAGTAATAATCCTAATGAAACTAATAAAACCATATTATTCCTCCTAATGTCTTATTTTACTATTCATATAATACCTATATGAATAGTATGCTTTAATTTATTATAAGTATATCATTATTTTTCTAAAAAGCAACAGTTTTCTATTTAAAATATAAAAATGGAGATAATAAATTATCTCCACTTTTTACATAATTGCCTTTTTCTCTAATTCCTGAATAAGTGATAAATACTTATCTTGAATATTTTTATCCATTGCAGCCCTTTCTATCTCTCCAGATTTCTCATTTAGTTCTTTCTTGTTTTCCTCAGACAAAGATCTTTCTGCAAACTTATAGATAGTACTATCTTCTTTATCTATATGCCTATTGAGTAAATCCGTATAAGAAACTGCATTTGCTATTATATCTAATTTAGCTTCCTCATTTCCATTTTCCAATTCCTTTAATGCATTTTCTAGATTATGCATATACAATCTACCTAAGTCATGTTCAATAAGCATTCCCATAATAGGGCCACTTTTGATCATATTAAATTGCTTATCCATTAGTGTAAATAATATATCCTCTTCCTTACCATGATGATGTTTATCTGCATAGTTTCTTACAAAATCTATTATTTTATAAAAATCTTTATAATCTACATTTTCGTTTTTTAATATTTTATAACAATACCTCCTTATAACTTTAAGCATTCTTTTTATATTTTTATGCTCTTCTACCATAAGTTCTATAGCATTCATACATATCTTCTCCCTTACATAACTTTTCTTATTTCATGAACTTTCTTATCATCTACTATTTCCACATTATAAGTAAACTCCTCACTTAATGCGCTTATAAATGATTTTATCCAAGCTTCTCTTAACATATAAAAATTCTCTACATCTCCATATTCAGCCTCCCAATAAGGCACATGCAAACACTTTCTTGCTCTCCATACATATGCTTCTTTATCATTTTGTAATTCTTCATTTACTCTATCACAAGGCATACCCTCTAATATAAAATCATTTAATACATTAAATACTTCTACTGGCAGTTCTGGTTGAACTTTCTTTTTATATTCCATTCCAAGTTTGTTTCCTTGTTCATTAAAAATACCTATTAATTCATCCTTATATTCTAGTGAAACATTTAGTATCTTTGTAACCCAAGCTGCTTGCCTTCCTTCTGCTCTAGAAATTTTGTCTTGCAGCCAACCGTGAATATTTGAGGTATCAATAACTTCTTCAAGCATTTTATCTCCTACAGGCTCATCATATTTCTCATATATTTCACTTTTCCACTGTTCAATTGGAAAATTTCCTTTCTTCTCAGCCCAATTTACAATATCACCCTCTAGCCCTTCAAACCATTTTATCTTATTAAATAACCAATAATGAATTTTACCTAAAAATAAACTCATAATTATCCTCCTAAATTATTTTATATATTATATTTTGTGATTAACTTTTAAATTTATGAGTTAATTATATTTCATTAATAATTTAAGGTATGTAACATAGGTTACAATTGCAAAAAATACATGCTATAATAAAACTCATACGTAATATTATTTATATAAAATTATTACTTTATTATGGGGGCTGATAACATGAAAAATTTACTAGGCAAAAAAAGCCTTGTGGCTGATCTTTCTTTGTTAATTGTAACAATAATCTGGGGCAGTGGTTTTGTTGCAACAAAGAACGCTTTGGATACTTCCTCTCCTTTTTTTATTCTGTCTTTAAGGTTTATCTTAGCTTGTGTTTTAATGGGGTTAATATTCTTTAAACAAATAATTAAAATTAATATAAGAGATTTAAGAGCTGGATGCATCATTGGTTTTTTCTTATTTATAGCATTTGCTGCTCAAACTATAGGGCTACAATACACTACTGCTGGAAAACAAGCTTTTTTAACTGGAACAAATGTAGTAATGGTTCCATTTATTTATTGGCTTGTATCAGGAAAAAAGCCAGATATGTATAATCTTATTTCAGCTTTTTTATGTTTACTAGGTATATCATTTTTAACCTTAGATGGAACATTGTATATAAATTTAGGAGATACACTAACTTTAATATGTGCACTATTTTTTGCTTGTCATATAGTTTTTGTAGGTTATTTTGCTGAAAAACATGACCCTATTATTTTAACCTTTCTTCAATTTTTAGTAGCAGCTGTTCTTTCATTAATCTCCATGTTTGTATTTGAGAGTACTCCTAGTTCTATATCAAAGGACGCAATTATGCCTATTGCGTATTTGGCTATTTTTAGTACCTTAATAGCATTTTTAATACAAAATGTAGCTCAGAAGTATACAACTGCAACCCACACTGCTATTATATTAAGCTTAGAAGCTGTGTTTGGAAGTTTATTATCTACTATCCTACTTGGAGAAAGATTTACTTATAAAATGTTCGTAGGATGTATAACTATATTTATTGCTATAATAACTGCTGAAACTAAATTAGAATTTTTGAAAATAAATAAAACCACTTCTAAAGATAATAAAGATCTTTTAGAAGAATTGGATTAAAAAAAAAGCCCAAAAGGGCTTTTTTAAATCTTTTTAAGCATTCATGGCTTCTTTTTCAATTTCTCCCCAACATTCAACATTATTTAATCCTTTAATATTATTTACGTTGAATACTGGATCTTTTCCTTGCTTCTTCTGATATGAATAATCTTTTAAAGCCTCAAAGGCAATTTTCCCAAGCATTGATATTGCAGTTAAATTAGTTAACGCCATTAATCCCATAAATAAATCTGCCATATCCCATACTATTTGTATTTTAGCTACACTACCAACTACAACCATAGCTAGTACAGCTATTCTATAACTAAATAACCAACCTTTACTTGAATTCAAAAATTCTATATTTGTTTCCCCATAATAATAATTACCTATTATGGAGCTATAAGCGAATAAAAGTATACACATAGCTATAAAAGTATTTCCCCATGATCCAACCTGAGAACTAAGAGCATTTTGAGTAAGCTGTATTCCTGTTAAATCTTTATTTGTATATACCCCTGATAACAATATTATAAATGCAGTAGCACTACAAATTAAAAGGGTATCAGTATATACTCCTAAAGTTTGAATAAGTCCCTGCTTTACAGGGTGAGTTACTTCTGCTGTAGCTGCAGCATTAGGAGCACTTCCCATACCTGCTTCATTTGAAAATAATCCCCTCTTTATGCCCATCATAACAGCTACTCCAACTCCCCCACCAACAGCTTGATTTATACCAAAAGCATTAGTTACAATAAGCTTAAATACAGTTGGAATTAAAGTTACATTCTTTGTAATAACAAATAACGCTATTAATACGTAAGCAACTGCCATAACAGGTACAATCATTTCTGCTGCCTTAGCAATTCTTGTAACTCCTCCAAATATAATTATAGCTGTTACACCTGCTAAAACTAACCCCACTACAAGTGTGTTCATACCAAACGCTTCTTCAAACGCTAATGAAATTGTATTTGCTTGCACAGAATTGAAAACAAGTCCGAAACTAATTGTTATAAGTATGGAAAACATTACTCCCATCCATCTCATATTTAATGCCTTCTCCATATAATAAGCTGGACCGCCTCTATATCCATTTTTGTCCTTAACCTTATATATTTGAGCTAGTGTACTTTCTACAAAACTTGATGCTCCTCCTATTATAGCAATTACCCACATCCAAAAAACTGCTCCAGGACCACCTAAAGAAATAGCTATAGCTACACCAGCCAAGTTTCCGGTACCTACTCTAGAAGCTGTACTTATGCAGAAAGCTTGAAAGGACGATACCCCTTTTCCTTTTTCACCTGTGATAGATTTACTAGCACCTTCCCCCAATAATTTGAACATTTGCTTAAAATATCTTACTTGTACAAATCTTGTCCTAACACTAAAATAAAGCCCTAATGTAATTAACACTGCAATAAGAATATATGACCAAAGCATGTTATTAACTGTAGAAATAAAACTTGACAATAATTCCACATCTCCTTTTAATTTAATATTTCAAATCACATTAAAATTGTATCAAAAAATATATCATATATCAATTTTTTGTATATTCCGACTTTGGTCAACATTATATTTACAATATTTCATTATTTATACAACTGTTCTAGCTTTAACCATATGTCTGGATATTTTCTTCGTATATTTATTATTCTAAAATTATCATTTACAAAAACTTGCGTTGTAGCACCATGGGCTAAAAGCTTATTATCATCTTCTCTTATTACATTATAATTAAAAATAACCTTTGCTGGAGTTAATTCCTTTATAAAAGTCTCAATAATTATATTATCTTCATACTTTGCTCCCTCTATATATTTACAATAAGTTTCTACTAATGGCATCATTATTCCCTTTTCCTCTAATTCCCTATAACTCATACTAGATTCTAATATAAATTCCCCTCTGCCCACTTCAAACCATGCATAATAATTAGAGTGATGCACTATACCCATTTTATCAGTTTCTACATATCTAACTTTTAATTTTGTTCTGTTTATATACATATACAACCCTACTTTCTTTGAAAATATTATACAACTATTATAAAATATTGATTAAACTATATATGTAAGTATATCATTTTACAAAATGCTATATCAATAATTAATATGGAGGATACTAATAATGAGATTACTTTTAACAAACGACGATGGAATTGAATCAAAGGCGCTTTATATTTTAGCAAAAGAACTAGAAAAGGAACATGAACTTATAATTGCTGCACCTAGTAATCAAAAAAGTGCCTGTAGCCATTCCATAACTATTGCTGAATCATTAATAATAAAGAAAGTAAATTTACCAAATATAAGCTCTGATGCCTATAGTATATCTGGCACGCCAGCTGATTGTGTAAGAGTTGCTGTTCATAAGCTCCTTGATAAACCTGTAGATATGGTTATATCCGGTATAAATATGGGCACAAACCTTGGAATGGATATAATCTATTCTGGAACTGTATCAGCTGCTATAGAAGCTGCCATTTATAAAATACCTTCTATAGCTATATCATCTGAATTAAAAGAAAACTGTGCTAATTATTATTCTGCTGCTAAATTTGTATCTAATATAATAAAAACTTCAAAAGATAACTTAATCAAGAATGACTTGGTTTTAAATGTAAATGTTCCTTGCTTAGATGAAAAAGATATAAAAGGAATAAAGGTATGCGGAATGGGTGACAAAATTTATGATAATTTCTTTATTGAAGACATAAATGAAGCTGGGGATACAGTTCTTAAATTAACTGGTAGAATTAACAAAAACCACAAAATCAATACAGATGTGTACTATTTAAAACAAGGCTATGTTACTTTAACTCCTCTTCATTACGATTTAACTAACTTTAAAATATTAAATGAAGTTTCTCAATGGTTTTGATTTGAATATTTATTATTTATTATAAAACCACTCTTTTAATATAGTTCATAAAAAGTACTAAGGCTATCTTAAAATTAAGATAGCCTAAAAATTTATTTACGATTCTTTTCATTCTTCATTTCATTGCCTTTACCTTTATTATCTTTATTGGATTTATTCAAATAATTTTTATTGTTTATATCCTCTTTTGTATTATTATGTTGCTTATTAGTTATTCCATTGTTATTTGTTTTATTATTTGTGCTCTTATTTGAGATTATAGGATTTACATTCTTTTTGTTTCCATTTGAATTCTGATTGTCATTTTTATTATCATTATTCTTCTTTATATTGCTATTAGGTTGTTCATGAATATTAATTTTAGAATTTTTCTTTTCTTCCCCTATTACCTCTTCTATTTTATCATTTTGTGTTACTTTTACTCTTAAATTATTATTTACAATACTATTTTTAAACTTGTCAACCTTTATATTCTTTCCAGTTACCTTTAAATCCATAGTCTCATCATTACTTTTAGGAATTTCATTTAATATCTCTACTAATGCATCATCAACTAATTTATTATTAATCTTTACCTTGTCTAATAAATTTGTACCCTTATTATCCAAAGATTTTGCACTTATTACCCTATTAAATCTATTGGATTTTAACTCTATAGCTGAGCTACCTGTTAACAAAACTGTTGATACAGGCTTATAATATGCATACGCAGCTGTAGACGAAAAAATAGTGAAAGTTAAACAAGCCGCTACTGCTACCTTATTAAAATAATTGAATATACCTCTTTCATTAATTTCTTCGCCAAAATATTCTTCACCTATATTAGGTTTTCTACCTTTTAACCTTAATTTGTGAAACTCACCATTATTACTAAGTATATATACCTCTTTATTGGCTACTTCCATAACAATGCCTTTTTTATTTGCCACTTTCATCACCTACTTCTATATTTAAATAAGATCTTAAATATATATAATCATCACTGTTCATAATTAAAATAATACAAATTAAATATCTTCTCCACTTTTCAATAAACTTTACCTTTGCTTCAGTAGCCATACATATTTGTTTTATAGGTAACATTTTCTTAGCTTTAATATAACTAATTATATCTTCATTAGCTGAACATTTTATAGCTATATTTAATAGGGAATTCTTAGTATCCTTATGACTGGGAGATGATTTAATTAAATCTTTAATAGTTATTTTATACTTTAATAATTCTTGACTAAATAATTTTATTTCTTCTGCTCTCTTTTCATTTTCAACTTGAGTTTCGTAATTATCCATGGATTTTTTTAATTCTATATATTGTGTGGCATCGTCATCATCACTAAACATTAAATAAGTCTTATTACTTATCTTCTTAAAATAATTTATTAAGGAGTTTTTTATTAGAACTCTTGCATAACTAAAAAAATTACCTCTATTTTCTTCATAACTATTACAAGCATTATTAAAAGCTATCATAGCAATACTAAGTTCATCATCATTTTCCCATTGAAGTCTACGTTTGCAAACATTATATGTTGTTGTATATATAAAATTTTTATTATCCTCAATAAAATTATTTCTGTCATTATTCAACCGTTCTTTAAGGTTCATATGATCACCTCATATATTATATACAATATCCACTAATATTTTTGAAGGGGCAAATTTATGGTAAAAAATACTTTTTGCGTTCCCCCTCAAAATAAATTTCTGCTTTTGTATATATTGGTGAGAAGATTTAAAGGAGGATTTTAAAATGAAAAAAATAACTACATTGGTGGCTGCAGCTGCTATAATATTTAACTTAGGGGGAAGTGTTCTTGCTGCTGATCCTACTTCATTGCAGGATAAGGCTGGTATAACTCCAGATAGTATCTTATACCCTGTAGATCAAGCTATTGACAATCTTAAAATAAGCCTTGCACAAAATACTGATAGCAAAGTACAAACTTTAGCAGATATTGCTGAAGAAAGACTTGGTGAAGGTGAAGTTTTAGCAAGTGAAGAAAAGGGTGATTTAGCACAAACAGCTATTGAGGACTTTAATAATAAAATGGAGCAAGCTTCACAAGAGGTACAAAACGTTATTAGTAAAACCGATGAAGAAAATAGTGAAGAAGATTTAGATAAAGCAAATAATCTTAATAAAGAATTAGAATTGAAACAAAAGAACTCTATTGAAGTACTAAAAAAAGTTCAAGAAAAAGTTAGCGGAAATGCTAAAGAAGTAATTGGAAAAGTTATAGAAATGCAAACAAAGAAAAAAGAAGCAGTTGCAAATATGATTAAAGAAAGACATGAATTAAATGCTGCTAAAAAAGAATTTAAGGATGCAGCTGTTCAATTGAAAAAAGTACAAAAATCTGGTAGTGAAGAAGATATAAAGAATGCTGAATCTTTACTAAAAGACAAAGAAACTACATTACAAAAGGCACAAGAGGAATATAAATCTGCAGTAGAAAATAAGAAAAATGTTGTTAAAGATTCAAAAAAATCAAAAAATAACATAAAGAAAGAAGTACCTGTAAAAGATAATGATGAAAAAGTAACCAATGTACCTAAAGACACTACTACATCTAATCCTGTTGATACAAATGTTGTAAATACAAATACTGAAGAAAATAACACTACTGTAAATGAAGATAATACTAATAAGAACAATAATTGTAAAAAAACTAATTCTCTTGAAAATATTCGTGAAAAACAAAAAAATGAACAATCACATACAAAAGAAATAAAAGATGAAAAAGCAAATAATAAAAAGTAGTAATTCCCCCCTATGTATTGTTTACAATACATAGGGGATTATTATTATAAATCTTTTTTAATTTTAAATAATTCCTTTATTTTTTCTAGTCTATTTCTATCAGTAAGCAAAGTTAATCCAGTAAGAGCAAGTCCCTTAGCTCCTAGAATTAAAGCTCCATCCCCTTCTTTGGATACTGCCGCATTACAAAACTCCTTAGTATGTGCTACTAATTCACTGCCTCCTATCTTTATATATGGATGTATTGTTGGAACAACTTGGCTTATATTTCCTGCATCCGTGGATCCAATTCCCTTTACGTTTTCCTCTTTAACATCACAACCTAAGTACTGCATATTTTCCTTAAACACTGAATCAAATTCCTTATTTATAAGTAAATTGTCTACAGAATTTTGGTATGCTATTACATTTAATTTTGTTCCAGTGGCCAAAGCAGCTCCTGCTGCTATATCCTTTACTCTTCTCGTAACCTCATCACATGTTTTTCTTGTATTAGCACGAATATAAAATCTAGCCTTAGCATATTCGGGCACAATATTAGGCATATCTCCACCATGAGTTATAATTCCATGAATTCTTACATCACTTGTTACATGTTGCCTTAAAGCATTTATGCCATTATAAAGTTGAATTACCCCATCTAATGCATTAATTCCTTGTTCAGGACATGCAGCCGCATGCGCCGCTTTTCCTATAAATTCAAAGTCCAAAGGATCTACTGCTAAAGAATCCGCTGTTATAGAAGTTTCATTTGATGGATGTATCATCATACATACATCTATTCCTTCTAATAGGTTATACTTTACAAAACTAGCTTTAGCACTACCATTTTCCCCGCCTTCTTCCGCAGGAGTTCCTAGAACCCTAACTTCGCCCCCTGTTTCTTCTATAACTTTGCTTACAGCTATAGCTGAAGCTATACTCAAGGTTCCTATAATATTATGACCACATGCATGTCCTAAATTAGGTAAAGCATCATATTCTGCTAAATATGCAATAGTAGGGCCTTTTTTACTAGACTTTTTACTAGCAATAAATGATGTTGCATGTCTGGCTAACCCTTTATCTACAATAAAACCATTTTCAACTAATTTTTTTATCAAAGTTTCTGAAGCAAAAAATTCCTTATTACCTATTTCAGGTTTACTATGAATAGCATGACTTATGTAAATATAATCTTCTTTTTGCTTATCAATATCCTCCAAAACAGTATCCCTTAAATCCTTAAATTCACACATATAAATATCCCCCTCTTATATTTAAATAAATAAAAAAACCTCTTCGAAAAGAAGAGGTGTTATCCTAAAGACATTTGCTCTCCTCATCTTTCAAGAAATTTAATTCTTGTTGGAATTAGCACAGTATTCCTTATAAAAGGAACCCGCTGCCGAGGCTTCATAGGGCCATTCCCTCCACCTCTCTAGATAAGAATTTTAATATTCATTTCTTAAAACATTACTCCCATTACTTAAATTTGTCAATACATAAATAAACTTAAATATTTTTTATCTACCTATTGACATTTTAAAAAACAAATCCTATAATAACATACAAGCAAGGCAAAACTTGTTAAATCATTAAAATTAAATACGTATCCTTATCAAGAGAAACCGAGGGACTGGCCCTATGACGTTTCAGCAACCGCATATATTGTGCACGGTGCTAAATCCAGCAGAACTTTGTTCTGAAAGATGGGGGAAGGAATAATATAATTTATATACCCTTCCAAGGGTTTTTTTTATTTTCAAAATCCTCTTCTTTTAGAATGAAGAGGATTTTTTATTTTAGAAAATAGGAGGTAATAGGAAATTGATATTATTAGAACATGTAAAAAAAACCTATTTAAGTAATAATAATACTGTTAATGCACTCAACGATGTAAACTTAAAAATAAATAAGGGTGACATATTTGGAATTATAGGATATAGCGGCGCAGGTAAAAGCACTTTAATTAGATGCATAAACTTACTTGAAACCCCTACTTCAGGTAAAGTTTTTATTAATTGTACTGAAATTACATCATTAAATGAAAAACAACTTAGAAAATATAGACAAAGAATAGGCATGATATTTCAACACTTTAATTTAATGAGTAGTAGAAATGTATTTAAAAATGTGGCTTATCCACTAAAAGGTAAAGGCCTAAGCAAAACTCAGATTGAAGAAAAAGTACTGCATTTATTAGAGATTGTAGGCTTAAAAGATAAAGCTACTGCTTATCCTTCGGAGCTAAGTGGTGGTCAAAAACAAAGAGTATCAATTGCTAGAGCACTGGCCAATGATCCAGAGGTACTTTTATGTGATGAAGCTACATCAGCACTAGATCCAGAAAATACAAAGTCTATATTAAATATTCTAAAAGAAATAAATAATAGTCTTAACTTAACCATAGTAATAATAACTCATCAAATGGAGGTAGTTAAAGATATTTGTAATAAAGTTGCTATTATGGAGAATGGTGAAATAGTAGAAGAAGGAAGTATTGTAGATATATTCTCAAATCCTAAAACAAAAATTACTAAAGACTTTATAGCTAATACAATGCACTGTGATAATGTTGTCCAAATGCTAAAAGAGAATAAATTTATTAAATATCCAAATAAGAAATATATTACTACTAAAATTTCTTTTATTGGTCAGACTACTGGTCAAGCTTTTATATCTAGAATTTCAATGGAATATAAAGTATTTGCTAGTATCTTATTTGGCAGCATTGAATACTTACAAGGTGTACCTGTAGGTAACTTAATTGTCCAGTTTAGTGGAATTGATGATAAAGTATTCAGAGCCATAAATTATTTAAGAGAAAATAATATCAATGTAGAGGTGATAGAAGATGATGAAACTGATGAATTCAATAATTCCAAATGTAGTGGAACTATTTCCTGACATGATACAAGCTTTATTAGAAACAATTAATATGGTTAGTATATCTGGCATAATTTCTTCCTTAATAGGTATACCTTTAGGCATTATTTTGATTGTAACAAGAGAAGATAACTTATTAGAAAATAAATTCATTTTTAATATAGTTAGCAAGTTAGTAAATATATTTAGGTCTATACCATTTGTCATATTACTAACAGCTATAATCCCTATTACCCGATTCTTTGTAGGTACAACCATAGGTACAAAAGGTGCTATAGTCCCACTAATATTTGGAGCCACTCCTTTTGTAGCACGCCAAATAGAATCTGCTTTGCTTAAAGTAGATCCAGGTGTTATAGAAGCTGCAAGAGCTATGGGGTCTAGTCCTTTAGAAATAATTTTTAGAGTTCTTCTTTTGGAAGGACTTCCTGGAATAGTTTATTCCCTTACTATAACTACTATAAGTTTAATAGGTTTTTCAGCTGTAGCAGGAACTGTTGGAGGGGGCGGACTTGGAGATTTTGCTATAAGATATGGATATCAATATTTTAAGACTGATGTAATGATAGTAACCATAATAATACTTCTTGTTATAGTAAATTTAATTCAAAGTATAGGAGACATTCTATTAAAAAAATTAAGTCATTAATTATTTGAGGAGGATTTTAAAATGAAATTGAAAAAATTATCAGCAATTATTTTATCAGCATTACTAGCAATAACATCATTAACAGCTTGTGGTGAAAAGAAAACTTCTACTAAACCCAAGAGTGGAAAGCAGGTAATAAAAATAGGTGTAACTGGTGATGACCATAAATTATGGGATAATATTAAAACAAGATTAGCAAAAGAAAATATAGAACTTAAAATAATCACCTTTAGCGATTATATACGTCCTAATATGGCTCTATCTGAAGGGGAGCTAGATGCTAACGCGTTCCAGACTATTGCTTATTTTAATAAATTTAAGGAAGATCATAAGTTAGACCTAACTTCCCTAGGATATACTTTACTTGCACCTATGGGGATATATTCCGATAAATTAAAGAATATAAAAGATTTAAAAGATAATGGAAAAGTAGCTATACCAAATGACCCTACTAATGGTGGAAGAGCCCTTCTTTTACTCCAAAGTGCAGGACTTATAAAACTTAAAGATAATCCTGGAATTACACCAACAGTAAAAGATATAGTAGCCAATCCTAAGAATTTAAAAATATCAGAATTAGTAGCTACACAAATTCCCCGTTCCATTAAAGATGTAGATATCGCAGCAATTAACAACGGAGTAGCAGTAGATGCTAACTACTCTCCACTGAAAGATTCAATATATATAGAAGATACTAAAAATCCAGATACTAAAAACTACTTTAACATAATAGCTGTAAGAACAAAAGATAAGAATAACCCTGCATTGAAAAAACTATTAGAAATATATCAAGGCGAAGAAACAAAAAAACTAATATCTGATATTTATAAGGATTCTGCAATTCCTGCTTTTTAATACTTAAAAGTCCATGGTAACTTTCCATGGACTTTTAGATTTTTTAACCTTATCAAAAGTTTTTATTATTATTTTAAAAATAATTCTCTTCTCATTGTATCTATACTCATTCCACCCTGTATTCCGCTGTATACATATCCTTCTTCATCTATAAAAAGAGTGGTGGGAAATCCTTGAATTCCATAAGCCTTCGTTATCTCCTGATCCTTATCCAATAAAACTGTAAAAGTATATTTATTATTGTCTATAAAATCTTTAACCTTATCCTTACTTTCTCCAACATCTACAGCTAGTATAACAATATTTTTATCCTTAGTTTCATCATATAGTTTTTGTATATCCTTCATTTCAGTTTTACAATATCCACACCAAGTTGCCCAGAAATTTAAAAATACTTTTTTGCCTTTGAATTCACTAAGTGTTCTCTCTTTTCCATTTATGTCAACTAGCTTAAAATCTATTGCTTTTATTTTTTTAGCTTCTTCCTCATTTTTAGATTCAATGGTTACCTTTTTATTGCTTAAATCTTTATTATAATATTTAATTACACCAAATGCTAAAACTATAAGTAGCATACATGATATAAACAATACTTTCTTTCTCAATACTATTCCTCCTAATTATTAATTAAATAAGTTATTCAATATATAAGTTTTATCTGTAAAAGTCATAATTCCCATAATTATTAGTATTACCCCACTTATAATAGCTATAACATTAAAGTATTGGGAGATCCTTCTTATATATTTTGAAATACCATCAATCAGAAATGCTGAAACTATAAATGGAACTGCAAGGCCTAACGAATATGATGTTAAAAGCAATAAGCCTTTATTAAATGTTGCTACACTTCCCGCATATATTAGTATGGAAGCTAATACTGGTCCTATACATGGTGTCCATCCTATAGCAAAAGCCATCCCCATAATTAAGGAACTTATACTAGAGCTTAATTTATTAAAATCAAATAATCTTTTCTCATAGTAAAACAATTTTATTTTTAATAAACCTGTAGTATGAATCCCAAATATTATAATTATAATTATAATCCCGCCTATTTGCCTAAATATATGCTTGTTATTAGCGAACATCATCCCTAAAGATGTTATTGAAATTCCCATAAGAATAAATATAATAGAAAAGCCCACAGTGAAGCCTATAGCCCTATAAATCACTGTAACTTTATTTTTATCTATTTCATTCACTGTAGTCCCTGCCAAATAAGTTAAATATATTGGTATTAATGGCAAAACACAGGGTGATAAAAATGAAAGCACTCCAGAGGAAAATGCAAAAATCAACGATATATTATTATTCAAATTTTCTCCTCCCTTTATTTTATAGTAACGTTTATTGTATCAAATCATTATGAATGTTCTATGAAGAAAAAAATTGTTGTCAATCTATGAAATCCTTTTCTTTTAAAATAAAATTATTACTGAATTCTAAAACATAAATTTGGAATTCAGTAATATATATTTTCTAAGTTATTTACTTAATACAGTTAGTCTTTCCATAAAAGCTTCAGGCTTTTGGAGCTGAGAAAATCCTTTATATTTATAGAATTCCTGTGCATCCTTTGTAGCTAACATAAGCCTCTCAATATTTCTTATATCAGGATGAGAAATTACACATTCCATTAACCATTTCCCAAGTCCTTTTCCTCTATAATTTTCATGTATAAATACGTCTCTTACATATCCAAAAGTAATATAATCTGTTACAACCCTTGCAAATCCCACTTGCTTGTCTTTATCATACAAGCTAAAGCAAAGAGAATTTTCCACTGACTTCTTAACTATTTCTTTATTTCTTTTTTCCGCCCAATAAGATCTAGCTAGCAGCTCATTTACTGCATCAATATCAACTTTATTTGGATCAGTAGTAATTAAAAATTCACCTAATTCACAAACTATGTGCATTTTTTACCTCCTATAATTAATTCTCTTTAAGGCAAATTATAAGTAACATATTTAGCATAATGATTATATATTATAATTTTAAATTTTCATATATATTTTTTATTAATTTATTGTGCATTTGCAAACTTTTTTTCTACATAATTCGGCTAATTATTTATGCCTAGTTAAATTTATATTATAATTCATATCCTTGACATAAAAAATTTAAAATATTATAATAATTAAACATAGATATATTTATAAAAACTATGATGAGAAGAGTAGATAAAGTAAGTAACTTAAGCGAGTCGGTGATGGTGTAAGACCGATGTGATAACTTTGTTGAAGAACATCTCTGAGTTTCTAACCGAAATCAAAGTTTTGAGAGTAGGCTTAGAGGTTGCCAAAGCCTTACTTTTGGTAAGTATAGAATTTAACTGTACGGGTTTTAAGTGGCCAAAACTTTGGCAAATTGGGTGGTACCGCGAATATAGTCTTTCGTCCCTTTATGAGGACGAAAGACTTTTGTTTTTTATAAAAATAAATACTACTAGGGAGGATTTAACAATGGAAAAAATATCTATTAAGCAACTTTATAGAGAAACTGATAAGTTTGTAGACAAAGAAATAAGTATTTCTGGATGGATTAGAACAGAAAGAGTATCTAAAACTTTTGGATTTATCGAATTAAATGACGGAAGCTTTTTCAAAAACACTCAGATAGTATTTGAAGATAAATTAAGTAACTTTGAGGAAATATCTAAGTTATCCATAAGTTCATCTTTAACCGTTGAAGGTAAGGTAATTCTTACACCTGAAGCTAAACAACCTTTTGAAATTCATGCTTCAAACATAATAATAGAAGGACTTTCATCTTCCGATTATCCTTTACAGAAAAAAAGACATTCTCTTGAATTTTTAAGAACTATAGCTCATTTAAGACCTAGAAGTAATACTTTTTCTGCAGTATTTAGAGTACGTTCATTAGCTGCTTATGCTATTCATAAATTTTTCCAAGAAAGAGGATTTGTTTATGTTCATACTCCAATAATTACAGGTAGTGACTGTGAAGGTGCTGGAGAAATGTTTAGAATTACTACATTGGATTTAAACAATGTGCCTAAAGATAAAGAAGGGAAAATAGACTTTTCTCAAGACTTCTTTGGAAAAGATGCTAATCTTACAGTAAGTGGTCAGTTATCAGCAGAAGCTTATGCATTAGCTTTTAGAAACGTTTATACCTTTGGCCCTACCTTTAGAGCAGAAAATTCAAATACTGCAAGACATGCAGCAGAATTCTGGATGATAGAACCTGAAATGGCTTTTGCTGAATTAAAAGATTATATGGATGTAGCAGAAGATATGGTAAAATACGTAATTAATTATGTTATGGAAAATGCACCAGAAGAAATGACTTTCTTTAATAGCTTTGTTGATAAAGAATTATTTGCAAGATTAAATAATGTATTAAACTCAGACTTTGTAAGAATTCCATATACTGAAGCAGTAGAACTTTTGCAAAAATCAGGAGAGGCTTTCCAATATCCTGTTGAATGGGGAATTGACCTTCAGACAGAGCATGAAAGATATTTAACAGAAAAAATATTCAAGAAACCTGTTTTCGTAACAGATTATCCTAAGGACATAAAAGCCTTCTATATGAGATTAAATGATGATAAGAAAACAGTTGCTGCAGCAGACCTTTTGGTACCAGGTATTGGTGAAATAATTGGTGGAAGCCAAAGAGAAGAAAGACTTGATGTACTTGAAAAGAGAATGGCCGAACTTAATCTTAAAAATGAAGATTACTGGTGGTACTTAGAACTTAGAAAATACGGTGGAACTAAACATTCAGGTTTTGGTTTAGGATTTGAAAGAATATTAATGTATCTTACTGGAATCTCCAACATTAGAGACGTAATACCATTCCCAAGAACAACTGGTTCAGCAGAATTCTAAAAACAATAAAAAGGAGATATGCTGATGGCTCTTTTAAATGCCTTTGGTAGTGTATTTAGCATAGTTCTAATGATCTTAATAGGCTATATACTTACAGGAAAAAAGTGGATAGATGATGGAAATGCAAAACTTTTTTCACGACTTGTTCTAAATTTATCACTACCAACATTAATGATAACAAATTTGATGGCCAATTTTGATAAAAATAAATTGCTTAGTTTAGGTAAGGGGCTTTATGTGCCCTTTGCCTCAATAGCTTTAGCTTACTTAATAGGGAAACTTGTTACTAAACTAATTAAGGTATCACCTGGACGAAGAGGAATCTTTCAATCTATATTTTTTGTTTCTAATACTATATTCATTGGGTTGCCCGTTAATCTAGCTCTTTTTGGAGACGCAAGCGTTCCTTATGTACTATTGTATTACATAGTAAACACTACCTTTTTTTGGACGATCGGAGTTTATGAAATTAGTAAAGATGGTACTGGCTCTAGTACAAGCATATTTTCTAAAGATACTTTAAAGCGTATTATATCTCCACCATTGCTTGGATTTATATTTGCTATTTTATTAATTCTTTTAGAAATAAGGCTTCCGAAATTTGTTTTTGACACTTGCAAATACTTAGGCAACCTTACCACTCCTTTATCCATGTTATTTATAGGACATACTATTTATACAATAGATATTAAAGACATAAAAATAGATAAAGATATGATAGCTTTATTAGTAGGTAGATTTATAGTTTCTCCTCTTTTAGTTATCTTAATAGCTCGTCCATTACCTTTACCTGAACTAATGAAAAATGTATTTGTTATACAAGCAGCTATGCCTGCTATGACAAACACTGCTATAATGGCTAAAGTTTATGATGCAGATTATAAGTTTGCTGCTGTTATGGTAACCATAACTACTATATTAAGCCTTATAATAATTCCAATATATAAACTTATATTATAAAATAAAAGGGTCTATCTCACAATGCATAAAAATGCAATATGAGAAGTCCCTTCTTTGTTTTATATCCAAATTTTATTTAAAAACTTAATCATTTAAAATATTTTTGTATAATAATTTTTTAAAATTATGCAATATTAATCTGTTCATACTTTCTATGTTGATATTTTACTATCTTTTCATCTAAAATATCACCATTTTCTATTATTATGGCATTTGCTAATACACTATTTTTATTTTCTTTTCCTTCTACTATATAATCCAAATATCTTACTAATAGGTTACTTATATCTTTACTAGCAGTCTTATAGAATATGGAAGGTGTATGATCTACAACATAATGCATTATTCCGTCAACATAATATATGGGATTAGTGAAAGTAGTAATTTTACTTGTTTCTATAGCTTTATGAGCATCACAACTTACATCTATTATTAAAGAATTCTTTTTCATGTTCTTTAAATCTTTTCTATATATTATATGATCTTTTCTTGTTGTATCCCAAAGAATACAATTTACAATCACATCATATTTCCCTATTTCTCTTCTAAACAATGATTCCATATTCCTACTGTATACAGTTATATCTGCTCCTAGTCCATTTAATATTCTATATGCTCCCCTAGCAGTATTACCCCTACCTAAAATTGCTACCTTAGTTTCATAAGGAAGCTTTCCATATAATTCATAGGCTTGTATTACAGCTGCTTCTCCTGCTATTTCGTTATTTCTCCAAAAAACATGTCTGCCTTCCTCATACATATCCTCCCATGCTATAACCTTTAATTTATTATTTAATAGAGTATCTGTTATTTTTCGATTCTGAACTGCATGTACCCAACCAAATATAATTTGACCTTCTTTTAGATCCCCTAAATAATTGCTGTCACCTATTTTAGGATCACATATTACATCTTTTCTCAATATGCTTTTTCTATCCTCTATATTTGCTCCAGCATTTAAATATTCATCATCCTTTATCCCCAAAACGTTCCCATATCCTCTTTCAAAATAAAGCATATTTGGATTTTTTAATTTTGCAACATCCTCTGGGAGAATCGCTCTCCTTTTCTCATTTTCCTTTGGGCTAATTAAAAATCCAATACTTCTCACCAAAACCATCCCCTTGATAATATTTTTATATTTATCTATAAAGTAACAATCTAACAACCATAATAAAGTTTTAAGTTGTTACTTTTATATATGAATTTTTAATCTTATATACTATTATAGGGTACTTACATTACATTTATCAACCTACAACTTCTACCCTGCACACTAAGTTGTAGGTAAAATTTTCTAATTAATTAAAATACTTTATTCTATCTTAGTAATGCTCCCCTTTTCTTCTTTTACCTTCATTTTTTGCTGTTAAATTATAATTGTATTGATAATACTAAATTTAAAGAGTATAATAACAAATATAATATTTTTTTTATTTTAGGAGGACTTTAGACAAATGAAAACAGGTACAGTTAAATGGTTTAACTCAACTAAAGGTTTTGGATTTATTTCTGTAGAAGGTGAAGAAGATGTTTTTGTACACTTCTCTGCTATACAGGCTGATGGTTACAAATCATTACAAGAAGGTCAACAGGTTCAATTCGATGTAGTAGAAGGAACTAAAGGACCACAGGCTGCTAATGTTGTTTTATTATAATCCTATAAAGTGATTGTATATTAATAACATTAACATACATAAAAACACCTTTCATAAATTTATGAAAGGTGTTTTTACTTTGTATCTTCTTTCAATTTTAAACATATCTTATTTTGCCGTTATTGAATGTTTTACGTCATTAAACGAACATAAATCGTTTGCATCTCTCTTTTTTTTCAATTTATTATCATATATTACTTTTTTTCAATGTAACCGATTGCGAAATCTTTTAATTTTTCTTAAACTTAGATAGAATATAATTATATTATTGTATTTATATTTTTAATATTTATAAAAAGTACACAGAAAGGCGGATCTATCATATGAATCTTCAAAATCTTTTTGTAATGCAGGAGAAATTAGATCATCATATTATAGAACAACATGATCTTTACGGTAAAACCCTTTTTTCCCAAAAACTATTGGCCCTTCAAGTAGAAATTGCAGAATTAGCTAATGAAACTCGTTGCTTTAAATTTTGGAGTAATAAAGGCCCATCTTCTAAAGAATCTATCTTAGAGGAATATGTTGATTGTCTACATTTTATACTTACTATTGGCTTAGAGAAAAATTACACAGACGCTATTTTTACAATTCCAAAAGAAGACATTAATACAGATATAACTGAACAATTTTTAAATCTTTATATTGATATAAATGATTTTATAATATGTTCTTCAAAAGATCACTATGAAACACTTTTTGAGGACTTTTTATTGTTAGGAAATAGTTTAGGGTTTACAGAAAAGGAAATCGAAACTGCTTATTATAGGAAGAACACTATAAACCATAATAGACAGGTAAGTGGTTATTAATTTTTACATATTTTATCATTAAAGATAGAGTTTATCTCTATCTTTTTTTAATAATTATTTTTTTCATGGATAAAATAAAGTAAGAAAGGTGGTTGGTTGTATGCTTGGTATAATTTTTTCCATAGTAGCAGGAATTGCTATGAGCTTTCAAGGTGTTTTTAATACAAGACTCGGTGAAAAAATAGGAGCATGGGAAACTAATCTAGTAGTTCAACTTACAGGATTAGTATTAACATTTATAATATTGCTTTTTGCTGGAGACGGTAACTTAAAAAACATAAAAGAATCTAATAAGATATATCTTCTAGGGGGAGTTTTAGGAGTTATAATAATATATACTGTAATGAAAGGTATATCCGCACTTGGTCCTACATACTCTATTGCCACAATACTAGTAGCTCAACTTACTGCTGCCGCATTAATAGATGCTTTTGGACTATTTGGCTCTGATCAAGTAAAATTTGGTATGACAAAACTTATAGGAGTAGCTGTTATGATTGTAGGCATAATAATTTTCAAATGGAAATGTTAAAACCTATATTTAACTTTTTAGTTATGAATTTACAACTAAATATATTTTTCCTCACCTACCACCATGCAAAAACTTAAATAAACAAATTTCTTGTCTTTAGAAGAAGTTTTTGCTCTCGCTAAAGCTTGGAAATCGTTATCCATGAAAGTAGCTGTTCTTTACTTATACTTTCAAGAATGTGAAAATAAAGGGCATGTAGTTGCTGGATAAAGAATAATAAAGAATAAATAAGGATAATTAATCCAATATTTATTCTTTATTACTTTTTATCATTTAAAGCTATTTTATAACTTCAAAATTTCCCTTAATCAAGGTTTTCCCATTAACTGTCAACAATTTCTAATTAAAATCCTTTCCCATATGCATATAGGATTTCCATGGCATAAAATTAAACATACCATAAAATTTATAAAGATCTGTCCAATCAATGCACATATGTTGTACTCCCTTATTTTTTAATATTTCTAAGGATTTAAAAAGCAAAGTTAACCCTAGTCGCTTTTTTCTATATTCTAAATCTACACCTATAGGTCCTAATCCTCCATAATTTCCACCTAAAAGTTTTCTCCAATATATTGGAGGACCTATTATGCTACTTTTTTTATGATATATTCTGCTAAATCCTATTATTCTATCATTTTTAATATCCTTAATTACAATCATATCCTCTCCATTAATTGCATAGTTTAAAGCAAACTTCACCTCTTCTAGCCACCTACCAGGAAAAGACTTCTCAAAAAATTGTATTAGTCCTTTTTTATCTCCATCTTCCAAAGGCCTTATTATATAATTTTCTTCTTCATTTATATATAGTCCTTTTTTATCTTTTAAATATGATAAATCTACCTTACTTATATCACATATTAAATCAGTAGAAATATAACCATCTTCATATCCTCTTTTTTTAAGAAATTCATATCCTTCCTTGAACTCTAAAGGTATTCCTGGAAAAAAGTGAAAAGTATCCCTACCAACCTCTATATGCCTTACTCTTCTAGACTGCAATATATTTTCACACTGATATAATAAATTACTTCCAATCCCTTTATTTCTATATTTAAAATCTACTATTAATGAATTTATATTTCCCTGACTTTTATTAGCTTCTACAAGTCCTAAATTTCTTAGCTGCTGCTTAAATATTATAAAACCTATTAAGTTTTCCTCAATAAACCCACCTAAAATATCCTTCTTTAATAAGTTTTTATCTAAATTAATATTTTGATAAAGTAATTTTTTGTCCATAGGAAAAATACATCCTATATTATCATTCCAAATTCTTATTATACTTTTTAATTCTTCTTCACGAACAAATCTATAGTAAACCTCCATAATATCACCTCATTAAAATAAGTTGTACCATTTGTGGTTTTCATCATTATAAGGTAACAGGACATATTCCTTTAGCTTCTATTTCTCCTTTAACAACCTTTATTAAACTCTTTATTGATATAGGTGTATATTCATATGCCAAGATTAAACATGGTATATAATCTAAATTCACCACATCGTAAGGATTTCTCATAGGGATCATTATAATATTTTTATTGCATTTATATATTCTATTTACTAAATCTATTTGTTCAATATTTAAATTAGCATTATAAGTACATATTATTACTTTATCTTTACCTTTTGATTTTTCTTTCAATAACTCCATCTGTTCTTCGCTAGGCTTCAAACTTATAATCTCAGCATCACAATTAGGGAATTCTATTTGAAAATAATCATTTATGCTTCTCTTTTCTATAGAATCCTCTATGCCAGTAATTGCTTGAGCATTAGTGGATATTATTAATATTTCTTCCTCTGCCTTTACAGGCAATAATTTATCATCTCGTACTATAGTAATGCTATTATTACTTATTTTTTGTGCAAAAGCTTTATGTTCACTATTATCTATTATATGTTCCACATCTTTAAAGGAAGAATTTATGAAGCTTTCCGTATGAATCTTGGATTTAGTTTCCATTATTCTTCTTACTGATTCATTTATTCTATCTTCCTCTATTTCTTTAGATTCAACCTTTTCCATTATTCTATTTAAAGCTTCTATTTGCTTTTCCTTAGTATGAGAAATAAATATCATATCCGCTCCTGCCTTAACAGCCATAGCTGCCGCTTCTATAGTACCAAAATACTTATCTATTGCATTCATTTCCATACAATCTGTAAGTATTAATCCTTTAAAGTTAAGTTTGTTTCTTAATAAATCTGTAAGGACTTTATCTGATAATGTAGCTGGAAGTTTTCTATCTTCATATGCTGGAAACATTACATGAGCTGACATAATAGCTTTTATACCATTCTTTATAGCTTCATTGAATGGATAAAGTTCCACTTTTTCTAACCTGTCTACATTATGGCTTACACTACTCAATTCTAGATGAGAATCCACTTTTGTATCCCCGTGCCCAGGAAAATGCTTTCCTGTTGCAATAATGCCATTTTCCTGGATACCTTTAATATAAGCTGATCCTAATCTACTTACCCTTTCTGGATCTTCTCCATAGCTTCTAATACCTATTACTGGATTATCCTTATTATTATTTACATCTAATACAGGTGCTAAATTAAAATTGATGCCCATTGCCTTTAATTCTTCTCCACAATACTTACCATATAAGTAAGCATCTTCTTCATTTCCTCCAGCAGATAATGCCATATTTCCTGGGAAAAAAGTAGCTCCATTTGTTATCCGAGTAACCATTCCCCCCTCTTGATCTATAGTAATAAATAAAGGTATTCCATTTTCTTTTAATGCTAATTCTTGAAGTTCTTTATTTAAGTTATAAAGCTGTTTAGGATTTTTAAAATTTCTAGCAAACAATATTACGTTTCCTATATGATAATCTCTGATTGCCTTTATTATATGATCATTTAATTCAGTTCCACTAAACCCTGCAACTAACATCTGTCCTATCTTTTGCTGTAGAGTCATATTTTCTAATTTCACTAATCACACCCCCCTAACCTATTTCAAAATTACACTAATATATATGATATGCTTCTTTAATATTTGTAAATTTTCTTCTGTCTTCATCCCATATTGAAATTAATTGCTGTAATGTAGCTTTACCTTCCCTAACGCTACTTCCACCAGTATTGTAATCTATCATATGTTTTCCAAATTCCGTATATGGAGGACTAAATTGAAATTTATCCTTGCTTTGTTGCTTAATCTTAAATAACAAGCTTAATCCTGTTCTTACTGGTTTAAATTCCTTTCTATTAGTTATATGAACTTGAACCCCTTTACATAAATCCCCCTTATGCTTAGAAAAAGTAGGAGTAAAATATACTGGTCTAAATTTTACACCAGGTAAGTTTATTAAATTCATTTCCTCTGATATTGTATAAGGGTTTAGCCATGGGGTCCCTATTACTTCGAAAGGCTTAGTGGTTCCTCTGCCTTCTGAAATATTTGTACCTTCAAAAATACATGTTCCACTATAAATTAAAGCAGTATCAATTGTTGGAATATTAGGTGAAGGCATTATCCATGGAAGATTGGTATCTTCAAAATACATATTTCTTTCCCAACCGTCCATTTTTATTACCTTCAAATCACATCCTATTTTAAATTCATTATTGAAAAGTAACGCTACCTCTCCAATAGTTAACCCATATCTTTGAGTTATGGGGTAAAGCCCTATAAATGATTTATAGTTTACATCTAAAATGTTTCCTTCTACTTCCTCTCCACCTATGGGATTAGGTCTATCTAATACTACAAATATTTTATTAAACTTTTTGCAGCTTTCCATAGCATACGCCATAGTATACAAATAAGTATAGAATCTTGATCCAACATCTTGAATATCAAATACTAAAACATCTATATTCTTTAACATATCATAGGATGGCCTTTTGCTTTTTCCATAAAGGCTGTATACATTCAATCCTGTATTTTCATCAATATAGTTATCTACCATTTCTCCTGCCTGAATATCTCCTCTTACTCCATGTTCCGGAGAATACAGTGCTACCAAATTAGTTCTTTCATTTAATAAATCTATAGTGCTATTAAAGTTACTATCCATACCTGTAGGGTTAGTGATAAGTCCCACTTTCTTATTTTCAAATATATCCATATATTTATCTATATTATCTATACCTAACTTTACCTTACCCATTTTTATCCCCTTCTTTATTTAAAGCATACTGAAAAAGTAATAGCAAAATTTAATGACTAACTCCAACTATTTTTTCTTTTACATACTTAATTGGCTTATTACAGCATTATGAAATACTCTTCTAAATCTAATTATTTTTGTGTTATCCCTTGATAGGTGCACTCTATTTGTAAGGAGTACTATATATATGCCTAAGGTGCTATCAATCCAAACTGAGGTACCTGTAAAGCCTGTATGCCCAAAAGCACCATCACTAATTAATTCGCCACCTGAAGAATTCTCCCCATAGCACTTAATACAAAACCCTAACCCTCTACTTTCACCTAAACATTTAGTATAATTATATGTCATAGCTTTAATACTTTGCTCCCTAAGAAGAGATTTGTTTAAATAGCTACTACAATATTTACTTAGATCTAACGCTGTAGAAAATAGTCCTGCATGCCCAGATACTCCATTAAATAACCTAGCATTTTCATCATGAACTACTCCTTTTATATATGTTCCTGTTGTATTATCTAATTCTGTTGCTGCTATATTATCATCATATTTAGGGCTAAAGAAGGTATTCTTCATATTTAAAGGCTTAAATATATACTTATAGCTGCTGTCTTCAAAAGATTTACCTAATATCTTATCTATTACTGATCTTAGTATTATAAAATTGTTATCACTATATATTACCTTTTCCCCTACTTTGCATTCAAGCTTGGATTTACCTATAAAATCCAAACTGTCCTTCAAACCTTTACAAAATTTGTGCAAGGGAAAAAAGTCTTTAAATCCCGATGTATGTGTAAGTAAATTTATTATTCTTAAATTTTCGTAACTTTTAAACTGAGGTAAATAATACCCTACTTCGTCATATAACGAAATCTCACCCTTTTCTACTAATAGTATAATTAAAGGAGTAGTAACCACTACTTTAGTTAAGGATGCTAAATCAAACAGGGTATCTATATTCATAGCTTTTTTATCAGGATAAAGTTCTCTAAATCCGCAAGCCTTTTTAAATAAAACTTTATCTTTATCTCCAACTATAACCACAGCCCCTGGGAAAATTTCTTCTTCTACTCCCATGTCTAATAATTTGCTAGCATCGTTTAATACACTTTTCATAACATTACCTTCCCTATAAGCTTTTTCATAATTTCTAAACTCAGTTATTTCACAGGAAAATATTCAAAAATTTGCTTCATTGATAGTGGATCTACTGCAAAAGCCTCTGCTTTATCTTTTCTACATTCAGCCCCTCTTACCACACTCAGAGCACTATAGTACTCTAAATACTTAAAGTAAGGACTATTAGAAACAAATTCATAGCTCTTTATAGCTTCTATCCATTTATCATAAGCTGAGGATATATCTATATAAACATAAGGCTTAAAATCATATGGATCTTCCCAATTTTCTGCAAAATACAACCCGCTTACAGAATGTTCTGGCAAATCTCTGTTGAAAGACTTAATACCAGCATAAAAATAAGCATCTTGTACAATTCTATAAGTAGCTGCATGATCCTTATGCATACTATTCTTCCAATGAGTTATTAAAATATCTGGCTTGTATTGCCTAATAATATCACAAACATGAAATTTCACTTCATCAGTATCCTCTAACTCTCCGTCCCTATATGGAAGCATTAAAGCCTCTGCTCCTATCTTATCTGCAAATTCTTTAGCTTCCTCAAGCTTTTGTTTCGCATATTCTTCATCATTTAAAATTGGATGTCCCTTTTCTCCTGGGGTCATATGAACCAATGTAACCCTATGTCCCTCCATAGCATATTTGGCTAAAATTCCTCCACATGTAAGATCCATATCTCCTGCATGAGCACCTATAGCCATTATGTGAACTTTTTTGTCCATTTTTTATACCTCCCTTTCAAATAATGCCCAAGTTCTTATTACCTTAAATCCAGCATCAGCATACATTTTTCTAGCATTCCCATTAATATCAGTGAAAAGAGACATGAACTCTGCTCCCTCCTTTTTAAAACCTTCACAAAGTTTAAAAAAGAGCAGCTTTCCTATTCCTTTTCCTTCATAATTTGGCTCTACTCCTATACCACAAAATAATCCTCTTCCACTTTTCTCTACCTGCAGTGGACCTGCAAAACCACAAACTTTACCATTATGAGCTGCTATAAAAAATGGATATGGTTTTTCTAAAGATAAATTGTTAAATATATCTTTTCTCCAATACTCATTCTTTAAGTTATGGAAGAATTCCTCTAATCCATAATGTTTACTTTTATTATAATATTGGATTACAATCCCGTTTTTATTAAGCTCTTCTTCCCTTTCTTTTATTCTTTCTCCCAATACAAATTCTTTTAAAGTTCTATACATAGATACTTCTTTTGTTCTTTCTATATACCCTAACTTTTTAAAGAATTCGTAACCCTCTCCTTCTATATCTACCCCAGGAGCGTTAGGATGATCATGTCTTAATGAGTTTGGTATATACCAAGGTAGACTTGTTGGATTAAAAAAATCTACACGTACTTTATTTTTCCCCTCATTTTTTAGATACTTTTCTAGCTTTTCTACTAAAGCTCTTCCAATTCCCAGTCCTTTCTTGTCATCCTTTACAATTATTATAGTTATATAACCAGGTATATCTTCATATTTTTCTCCTGGTAATAACTCTTTTCTATATACACCATTAGCAAATCCAACAACTTCATTATTTAATAAGCATACATAATTTCTACTGCACCTAAAATAAGAACTGTCTACAAACTTTTCTTTAAAAGTTTCCTCCTTAAATGGCTTATACAAAAAATTCTTATTACAAGTTTTATTCCATAATTCTACTACTCTGGGAATATGCAAATCATTAATTTCACTTATAATAAAATTACTATTAATCATAAAGACACCCCTATTCTTGACTAATTAACTGTTCCTCCCTTTCTTCCTTATATTTTAATAATAAATTATCATATATATTTATGGAGAATATAGACACCATCCCCGCAAAAAGCAATGGTACACTTACTACTGTTAAAATTAGCAACACACTTAAAGCCAAAATCTGAATTAGCGTCCCCATAGTATAGCCAGGATTATCTAAGAAAAGTTTTATAGATGAATTTATAGATTTAAATAAACTTATATCTTCTGTTACAAGAATTGATACAGTATACATTTGTGATGCAAATATCATAATAAAAAAGTAGCTCTGAAACATAGCTATGGTAAATGATACCATAGTCTTTACTTTTAGGTAATACCACCATGAAGATATGACTATTAATAAAAATAATGCAATTATTAATCCATAAGCCATACTTCTTAAATAATACTTCTTAAATCCTTTAAAAAACAATTTACATTTAAAGGGCTTCCTATCTATTCTTTGCCTTAAAGCATAAAATGCTGCAATAAAACATGGCATAGCTAATAAAAGTAAATATACTATACCTATAGGCAACACTACAAAAAAAGCTGGCAAAATTGGTATAGATGCCATCAAACTTATTTCTAATATTTCTACAATATTTTCAAAAATATCATGTCCACTTTTTTTAAGAACCCTGCTTAAACTATTCATAAATTCCTCCTACATTAATTAATAGAATAAGCTTCAAAAACATAATATCCCTTAATATAAACAGATATTAATTTTTGAAGCCTAAGCCTACTTCATATAAGTCACATTTAAAAAATAAATAAGTCAGTATGCTAGGCTATTTTGCATCTTTGACTTGTTATTTATTTTAATGTGCCTAATCTATATTGCCATTTCTGTTTCTTTATCAAAAACATGAATTTTATCCATATCAAAAACTAATTTAGCTTTATCTCCATAAACAATCTTACTCTCTGGAGATACTCTAGCAGTAACTGTATTACCCCATTTATTAAAATACACCAAATTTTCTGATCCTAACTTTTCTACTACTTTAACATTTGCCATAATTTCAGCCTTATTTTTTACTGTATGACAATATTTTTCATCATGTATATCCTCAGGTCTTATTCCCATAATTATATCTCTACCTTGATATTGTGCCATAACATTCAAATATTTTTCAGGTATATCTAAAGATACATCTTCTGCTATGAATTTATCATTTTCAACTCTACATTGAATGAAATTCATAGATGGTGCCCCAATAAATCCTGCAACAAACATATTTACTGGATTATTATATAATTCATCTGGAGAAGCAATCTGTTGAATTACTCCTTTATTCATTACTACTATTCTTTGTCCTAATGTCATAGCTTCTACCTGATCATGAGTTACATAAACTATAGTAGTTCCTAGCTTTTTATGAAGTTCAGCTATCTCTATTCTCATTTGAACTCTAAGCTTTGCATCTAAATTAGATAATGGTTCATCAAATAAAAATACCTTAGGGTTTCTAACAATGGCTCTTCCAACCGCTACCCTCTGTCTTTGTCCTCCTGATAACTCCCTAGGCTTTCTGTCTAATAAATCTCCTATACTTAATATTTCAGAAGCTCTCTTAACTTTTCTATCTATCTCATCTTTTGGAACCTTTAAATTCTTAAGACCAAAAGATAAATTTTCATATATAGTCATATGTGGGTACAAAGCATAGTCCTGAAAAACCATAGCTATATCTCTTTCCTTAGGATGAAGGTTATTTACTAATGTGTCACCTATATATATATTTCCCATGGTTTGCTTTTCAAGTCCTGCTATCATTCTTAAAGAAGTTGTTTTTCCACATCCAGAAGGACCTACAAATACCATAAATTCTTGATCTTCTATAGTAAAATTAGCATTATCTACAGCCCTAACCTTTCCTCTTTTTTCATCTACGAATTCCTTAGTTATATGTTCAAATACTATCTTAGCCATTATTTTTCCCCCTTAACCTTTAATAGCACCTATGGTTATACCTTGTAAGAAATACTTCTGCAACGAGAAGAACAATATGAACATTGGTATAGATGCAATAACTGAACCTGCCATCAATGGACCATACATTGTTGAATCTACAAACTTAAAAGAAGCAAGTCCAACTTGTATTGTTCTCATAGTACTTGACTCTGTTACAAGCAAAGGCCAGAAAAAATCATTCCAATGGGCAACAAAACTAAATATGCCCATAACAGCTAGTCCAGGTTTTGCTAGAGGCAATATAACTTTTGCATAAATACCAAATTCACTACAAGCATCTATTCTAGCCGCATCTATTAGGGTAGATGGTATTGATGTCATATATTGCTTCATCAAAAATATGTTATATATTGATACAAGCGAAGGTATTATAAGCGCAAAATACGAGTCTGTCATATTAAAAATATTTTTTACTAATATATAAAGAGGTATCAATGTTACTTGCCCAGGTATCATAATTGCACACATTAACATCCAAAATATTGCGTTTTTTCCTGGAAACCTAAGTTTAGAAAAAGCATATCCAGCCATAGAAGCAAATAATACATTAGATAATGTAATTATGGATGCTACTAAAAGTGAGTTTAAAAGCCATCTTAACACATTCTTATTAAAAGTAAAAAAGTATTTATAGGAGCCTAATGTAAATTCAGTTGGAATTAAAGTAAATTGCAGGTTTGCCGAAGAATTTGGATCTGTAAATGAGGTTATTAACATAAAATATAAAGGTAAAATGGTAAATATACACCACAATATTAAAATAGCATATGTTATACACTTTTTTACTTTAGCAGCTTTACTTTTCTTCTCCACAAACACAGGTACATTTTCATTTTTTAATTTAACTTCAGCCATATTTTCACCTCCATTAATATTCAACATCCGAACCCAAATATTTAAATTGCAATACTGATATTGTTACAATAATTATTGCGAGAACAAAAGATTCTGCAGCTGCTACACCAAATTCAAAATAAGAAAAAGCATGATCATATATTAAAAGGGCAATGGTGGTAGTAGCATGATCTGGTCCTCCACCTGTCATAAGATATGCATTCATAAATACTTGAAAAGATCCTATTATACCTGTTACAAACATATATAATGTAGTAGGTTTCAATAATGGCCATGTTATATTTTTAAACTTTGACCATGTACCAGCAGCATCTATATCTGCTGCTTCATATATAGTCTTTGGTATTCCTCCTAAAGAAGCTAGATAAAGTATTATTCCTCCTCCATGTCCACCCAAATATGTCATAAACATCAAAGAAAAAAGTGCTGTACTTTTCTGTCCTAACCAATTAACATTCGTAAATCCAAACCAACTTATTAACCTATTTATTAATCCTTCTGGCATAGGATCATACATACATAACCAAACTAAGGACATAGTAACACCTGACGTTACTGCTGGCAGATAAAATGCGGCTTTAAAAAATGTTTGTGATTTTTTACTTAGCTGAAATATAAGTACAGCTAATCCCAAAGATATAAGTATGTTAATAGGAACTGTTCCCACAGTATATATTAATGTATTTATTAATGACTTTTTAAATAAGGCACTTGTAAAAACTTGTCTATAATTATCAAGGCCTACCCAGGTTGACTGAGAAACATTATATTCTTGGAAACTCATTATAAAAGCTCTTATTAGCGGATATAATGTAAAACATGTAAACAGCATTACTGGAAGTGCTATAAATATATAACACCACCCATAGTCAGTTAAGAACCTTTTAAATTTTCCTGAATTCCTGTTTAGCTTTGTTGCGTTTTCCATATACCGAACTCCCCTTAATTTTTAATATGGCTTAAGGGCAACGCCCTTAAGCCATTCTTATTTATTTACCAAATAACTCTTTAGCCTTCTGTTGAACCGCTTTATACATATCATCGGCAGTTACTTCTCCACTCAAAACAGCAGAATACTTTGGTATTATAACTTCGTCTTTAATTTTTGAAGCCTTTTTAGCTGTATCTGGATCTACTTGAATTGGAACCATTACATTTTTAAATAAACCATCTACAACCTGTTTATTTTCGGGTTTCATTGTATATTTATCTTTCCACATGTCATTTCCTGACTTTGTAACTTGAGGAAGGCATAATACTTCTGCTGATGCTCCTGCTTTTCCCGAAGTCAATGCCACTAAAGCTTTAGCAACATTTTTTAAATGTTCCTCTTGTGACACTTCCCCCTTATAATTTTTTTGTTTAAACATTGAATATCCATCTACTCCACCAGAACTAACAGCCTTCTGTCCCTTATTGTGTGGTTCTGGCAATAATACAAAGTCTACTTCCTTTTGTCCTGCTGGTGCCTTTCCTTCTTTTACTTTAGCATTATTATCTCCAATAACTACTTCATAATAAGGCATAGCTTTTCCTATAATCATAGCCTGTTCACAATATAAATACTCCATTCTCTTTTGAGGAGTTATCTGGTTAGATTCCTTTGGCATAATTCCTTCATCTATTAAAGATCTTATAAACTTTAATGTTTCTAAGAATTTAGGGTCTTTATACGTATACTCGTTCTTTTCATTAACTGCATTTTCTAATCCATTATTTATAAGCATGTGATCTAATAATTCTGCTGACATCGATGGTCCACCTGCACCATGAAATATAAAACCATACTGTTGCTTTCCATCTGTATTTTTCTTTGTTCCCTTTTTAGCTATTTGTTTAAATTCATCCCAAGTCCAACCTTCTTTTTGTATCTTTCTCCAATCAATTCCCGCTTCCTCTAATAACTTTTTGTTTCCTCCAATGCTATGAAGCTTCATATAAAGAGGTAATCCATATAATTTATTATCTATCTTCATATACTGAAGTGCATTTGGATAATAATCATCTAAGATTGCTTTATCTATATATTTTTCTACTGGTTCTGCAAGACCTGTTTGTATATATTTTGCTGAAGGAACCATAAACATTAAGTCTGGTGGTGAACCAGCATTTATTGCAGTATCAAACTTCTTCATTCCTTCTTGCCAAGACAGTTCCTCTACTTCAATAGTCACATTTTTGTTTTTACTTTCAAAATCCTCTTTAATAGCTTGGAAGTTTTTATTGTAGTCCTTTTCTACTGGGAAAGTCCAAATCTTAACTATATCCTTTTTATTTTCAGCAGTTTGTCCGTTAGTTTGCTTTGTCCCTCCGCAGCCAGCAAAAGTTGAAGTTAACATTACAGTTGCTAAAATTACTCCAACTACTTTTTTAACGCTCTTCATTGTATATCCCCCTTCCCTAAACTATATTTTAATTATCATTCCTGCCCCTAAAAACATTTTTTCTATATATTACCTTTTAATTAACATCATACATCAAATTAAACAAATTTTCAATATATTGGCTATATTTTTAAAATTTTTTTCACTACTTACTAAACTCCTCTTTTGCTCTATTTTTAACTGCATCATACATTTGTTCAGGCGTTACATCTCCACCAAGCAAACCTGAATATTTAGGAATTATAACTTCATCCTTAATTTTAGTTGCTTTTTTAGATGCAGCTGGATCACATTGTACTGGAGGTACAAAATTCTTAAATAAAGTATCTACCACTGCCTTATTTTCTGCTTTCATTGTATATTTATCATTCCACATAGCTTCCCCTGATTTTGTTACTTGTGGAATACATAAAACTACTGCTGAAGCTCCTGCTTTTCCTGAAGTTAAAGCTACTAATAGGTTAGCTGTATTTTTTAAATGTTCTTCCTGGGAAACATCTCCCTTGTAATTCTTCTGCTTAAACATTGAATATCCATCCACTCCACCAGCTGTGACAGACTTCTGACCCTTACCATGTGGTTCTGGCAATAAAACAAATTCCACTTCCTTTTGTCCTGCTGGGGCTTTTCCGTCCTTTACTTTTTCGTTATTATCTCCAATAACTACTTCATAATAAGCCATAGATTTTCCAATTATCATAGCCTGCTCTGAATATAAATATTCCATTCTTTTGGCTGGAGTAATTTGATTTGATTCTTTTGGCATAATTCCTTCATCTATAAGTGATCTTATAAATTTAGCTGTTTCTAAAAATTTTGAATCAGTATACATATAATTGTTCTTTTCATCAACAGCGTAAGGTAATCCATTATTCTTAATCATATGATCAAACAACTCTGATGACATTGATGGACCACCTGCCCCATGGAATACTAAACCATATTGCTGTTTTCCATCTGCATTTTTCTTTGTTCCTTTTTTAGCTAGCTGTTTAAATTCCTCCCAAGTCCAACCTTCTTTTTGTATTTTCTTCCAATCAATACCTGCTTCTTCTAATAACTTTTTGTTTCCTCCAATAGTATGAGGCTCCATATATAGTGGAAGTCCATAAAGTTTTCCTCCAATCTTCATATAGTCAACTATGTTAGCGTAATAATCTGCTAATGTTTCTTTACTTATATAATCTTCAACTGATACAGCAAGACCTGTCTGTACATATTTTGCTGATGGACCCACAAACATTATATCTGGTGGCGTCCCTGCATTTATTGCAGTATCAAATTTTTTCATTCCTTCTGACCAAGAAAGTTCTTCTACTTCCACTTTTACATTTTTATTTTTACTCTCAAAATCATTCTTTATTTCTTGAAAGGTTTTTTGATAATTTTTTTCTACAGGAAATGTCCAAACTTTAACAACATCCTTCTTTCCCTCTTTTTCTCCAGAAGTTGTTGATGTTTTTCCACCACAACCTGTTAATACAGCGGCCATCATAACCCCTGTCAGTGCTACTGCACAAATCCTTTTTAAATTTAACATACAAAAATCCCCCTTATATTATTTAAAATATTTAATATGTGTATACATATATAATAATCCTAATCATTTATAGGGACAGGAGTGATATTACCTAATATCACTCTATTATTTGCTCCTGTAGCTTTAATAACATTTCCAAAATTATCATTTATTGTTTCATTAGCTAATATGGCAAAGGCTATAGATTCCTTAGCATCTGATGAATATCCCAAATCCTCTTGTAACATAACCTTGCAATGTGGTAATAACCCTTTTATCATATTCACTAAAGTATTATTATAACTGCCTCCCCCACCAAGTATTACTTCTTCTACTTTTAAATTAGGGAATATAAATTTTCTATAATTTTCACATATAGATTTTGCAGTAAACGCTGTAACAGTATATATTAAATCCTCAGTTTTTATACTCCCCCATTTATCTATGAGTTTATTAACAAATTCTTTACCAAAACCTTCTCTTCCTGTAGTTTTTGGTGGGATTTTGTTTATATATTCAATATTCATAAGTTCATCTATTAGATTTTCATTTAGCCTTCCTTTAGCCGCAATTTCTCCATTTTTATCAAAAGGTATTCCTTTTAACCTTTTTACTATTTCATCTATAATCATATTTCCTGGGCCTGTGTCAAAAGCATATATATCTTCTAAATTACAATTGGCCGGTAAAACGGTTACATTCCCTATGCCCCCTATATTCTGAAGGAGTGTATTTTTATCGCTTCTATATAAAATAAATTCAGTATAAGGCACTAATGGGGCTCCTTGCCCTCCTGCTGCAATATCCATTGTTCTAAAATTTGATACTACTTTTGTTCTCGTTTCATAAGCTATTACAGCTGGTTCTCCTATTTGTAAAGTTGATCTATAAAAAACATCATATTTATCTGGTATATGATATATTGTTTGTCCATGGCATCCTATCAAATCTAACTTATTAATAAAAAAGTTAGCTTCCTCACAAACCTGTTTTACAGCATCCGCAAAAATATATCCCAACTTGAAATTTAAACTGCATATAGTTCTTACATCAGACTTTTCAACATCACAGCAATTCATAATTTCTTGTTTTATATTTTCAGGCATATCCTTTTTTATATATTTTATAAGATTGATCTTTGTATCTTTTCCGTAACCTTCTATTTTCACCAATGACGCATCTATACCATCTAAAGAAGTGCCCGACATAAGTCCAACTACATATTTTGCCATAAAATCACCTTTCCTAATCTACTTACTATTTAATTCTTTCATGGCAAGATAATATGCTCCCTTTGTTGGAGATATTTCATTGTCAACTAGTCTAAAACCTTTTATATTTTCTTTTATATAGTCTTCAAATAAACCTTTTACAAGCTTTGACTTTGTAAGTATACTTCCTTTTATTCCTATGTTAACATCCTCTTCTATTCCCAATCTTTTATATACTTTAAAAGTTATATCCCCTAAAGCGTTAGTAGATTTTTTTACTATATTTATTGCGTTTTCTTCACCATTATTAGCAGCTTCAATAACTATTGGAGCCACTCCAGCAACTTTCCCCTTTGTATTTGAATATATGAAATCTTTTATGTCTTCATCACTCCATATATTTATTCCTTTTAATAACTGCCTACTTAACAAGCTTTCCTTTATTCCCAAATCTCTTTCTTCTATCACCTTTTTAAAAGCTTCTATAGCTATATAATAACCACTACCTTCATCACCTAAAAGATGACCCCAGCCACCTGCCCTTGCCGTTATTCCCTTATATACTCCATAACTTATAGATCCTGTACCTGCTATAGTTAAAATACCGTCCTTACCTTCTAATACTGCAGATAGTGCTATATCCGCATCATTAACAGCCTTTACCTTAGTGTTAAATCTATTTTTTAATGAAGTTTCAATAAATTCCTTATTATTGCCGGACTCTACTCCTGCTAATCCTAAGTATATATATCTACAATCACTACCTAGCACTTTTATTGACTTGTCTACTGTACTTTCTATATTAAATAAAGCCTTTTCTTTATCTACTGCTAAATTACCAAACTCACTATAATTTCTAAATAGCTCATTACCCTGAAAATCATAAGCAATAGCTTCTGTTTTTGTGCCTCCTCCATCTATCCCTATTACATATTCCATAATCCTCCCCCTCTACCTTATTAATTTTTATTTCATCGAAACTTATAATATATAAAAAAAACTTACATGTATATTATACTAAATTTTTATAATAATTACCATATAATTACTATCCAAATTAAGGTTAAAATTTTCTTAATTTTTGTATTTATATCACATTTATCCACATTCCTGCTTATAATATATAATGGAATTAATTTTAAGGAGTGCTAAATGTTTACACTGAAAAGTAAATTGGATCCTGATTTAAAAAAAATAGTTAAAGATAAATCCTATAAAAATATAAGAATATTAATTCACTGCAAAACCTTACAAGAGAAAACCGAAAATAAAATAAAAAGCTATGGAGGTAAAGTTATCAGAACCATTTCTTCTATCAATTGCATATGTGCCACTGCCTCACCAAACGTAATAGATAGAATCTTAGAATATCCTAATATAAACTATATAACTTTTGATTCTTATGCCTTTTTGTGTGGTCAAGGAGTAATGGAATCTAATGGGGTTGGATTTGAAGAAAAATATAAGCTCACTGGAAATGGTATATGTATAGGATTAATTGACAGCGGAGTATATCCGCATCCTGACCTGCTTACCCCAAGAAACAAAATAAAAAAATTCATAGATATAATTAATAACTATAAATATCCTTATGATGATAATGGACATGGCACCTTTATTAGCGGTGTAATATGCGGTAGTGGTTATCTCTCTAAAGGAGTGTATAAAGGGATAGCTGAAAATAGTGGTATTTATTGCATCAAAGCTTTTAATAACCTAGGAAGAGGCTTTGTATCAGACATATTATATTCAATAGAAAGATTAATAGAGCAAAGAGAAGAATTTAACATAAAGGTTATATGTCTTCCATTTGAAATAACACAAAATAACGATTTTATTCTTTCACTATTTTCTAAACTTTTTAAAGAGGCTACAAATAAAGGAATGACAGTTATAGTACCTGCAGGACATAATGGAAACAATGAATGTTCTATGAGGGGAATTGCTATATTAGATAATTGCATAACTGTGGGTGCCTTAGATACAACTTCTGCAGTTATTAAACCCTATATAAATTCTTCTTGTGGACCAGCAAATAAAATAGATAAGCCTGATTTATCTGCCGCTGGTGTAGATATTTGTTCTTTAAACTCAAATACAAATTACATCTCAGAAAAAAATGGTATAAAAATATATCCTCAAACTTTAGATATACCCTATACATCATATACTGGCACCTCTTGTGCCGCTGCCTATATAAGTGGAGTATGTGCTCTACTATACGAGAATAATCCTAGCCTTACTTTTAAAGATATATCTTCTTTGCTTAAAATCTCTTGCAAACTTATTAATATGTCAAGGTGGCTTCAAGGGCGTGGTATACTAGATTTAAATAAATTATTGCCATAAGTATATGGCCCCTATTTTTTATATAGGGGTCATATATCATTAACTTCCTTTTTAGCAAAATTTATAAAGTTTTGAAATAAATTCGACATAAACTTATCCCTATGATAGATTAGACTAAATTCTCTTTTAATAGTTTCATCTAATAATTTTATAGTGACTATTCTCTTATCCAATACTTCATTTATTACACATCTCTTTGAAATACAAGCTATTCCTAATCCTGCTTCTACAGCTTTTTTTATAGCTTCAGTGTTTCCTAATTCAAAAGCAACTTTATAACTTATTCCCTTAGCATTTAATATACTTTCAAAAACTTCTCTTGTACCACTACCTTCTTCTCTCATTATAATTCTACCTTCACTGATTTTATCCATATTTATTCCTTGTAATTCTGACCAATTATGATCTTTAGAAGTTATTATTACAAGCTCATCTTCACAAAAATCCTCAACTATTATATCGTCTTCCCACACTGGTCCTTCCACAAAAGCAAAATCTATCTTATTTTCCAATATCATATCAGATATAATTTTAGTATTTTCTATAGCTATAGATATATCAATATTCTTATACTCTTTCATGAACTTACCAATTATATTAGGTAAAACATATATACCTATAGTAGTACTTGCACCTATTCTTATCTTTCCTTCTGATAAGCTGTTTATATCTTTGATTCTGTTTATTCCTTCATCATATATATTTAGTATTCTTCTAGCATAATTTAAAAACACTTCTCCCTCATAAGTTAAATGTAGCTTTTTACCTATTCGATCAAAGAGTTTTACATTCAATTCCTTTTCCAATTCGTGTATAGTTTGACTTACTGCTGGCTGGCTTATATACATACTTTCAGCAACCTCGGTCATATTTAATTTCATAGCTACTTCATAAAATATCCTAAGTTTTCTCTCATTCATATTTATCACCAAAAGAATTTTATCATATTTTACTATTAATTTTATGTTAATTATAAAAAAGTTAACAGGAAATACCTGTTAACTTATTCAGAATAAACACCAATTCTTCTAAACTTATTATATCTATTATCTAACAATTCATCTATAGATATGTTACTAAAATTACATAAAGTGTTTATTAAATTTTCTTTTATCTCCCTAGACATTTTTTCTATATCTTTACTTGCATCTTTTAAAGGCTCTTTTAGCACCTTATCAATTATGCCAAATTCTTTTAAATCTTGAGCTGTTATTTTTAGTATTTTTGCAGCTTCCTCTGCCCTTGATGCATCTTTCCACAATATACTTGCAAATCCTTCTACTGATAGTACAGAGTATATAGAGTTTTCTAACATCCAAACATTATCTGCTACAGCTAAAGCTAAGGCTCCACCACTACCACCTTCACCTATTACTATAGATATAATAGGAGTTTTAAGACAAGCCATTTGCATAAGATTTTTTGCTATAGCTTCACCTTGGCCTCTCTCTTCAGCACCAAGTCCACAATAAGCTCCAGGAGTATCTACAAAGCACACTACAGGTCTATTAAATTTTTCTGCTTGTTTCATTAACCTTAGAGCCTTCCTATAGCCCTCTGGATTAGGCATACCAAAGTTTCTAGTTATATTTTCTTTTAAATCTCTTCCTTTTTGTTGACCTATAACTGTAACAGGAACCCCATTTAAAAATGCTAATCCACCAACTATACAGCCATCATCTCCAAAATATCTATCTCCATGGAACTCTATAAAAGAGTCAAATATTCTATCTATATAATCTAGAGAAGTAGGTCTATTCATTTTTCTTACCATATTAACTTTTTCCCATGGACTAAAAGGATGTGTGGTTTTACGTTTATCTACTTCTTCTTTATTTTCAATGTTATTACAATTAGCTTCAATTTCTTTTATATCTTTTTTCTTGTGTAACTTTAATATTACTCCTAATGTATTCTTTAATTCTTTTCTTTGTACTATTTTATCTACAAAACCATGTTTTAATAAAAACTCCGCACTCTGAAATTCTTCTGGCAACTTTTGCTTTATTGTTTGCTCAATAACTCTCTTTCCTGCAAAACCAATAAGAGCTCCTGGTTCCGCCAATATTATATCTCCTAACATAGCAAAGCTGGCTGTAACTCCTCCAGTTGTTGGATCTGTAAGTACAGATATATATAATAGCCCTTTTTCATTTAATCTTGATAAAGCTGCACTTACTTTTGCCATTTGCATTAACGAATACATTCCCTCTTGCATTCTAGCTCCACCAGAAGCAGTAAATATTATTAATGGTATCTCTTCTTCTATAGCTTTTTCCACAGCTCTAGTTATTTTTTCTCCTACTACTGAACCCATACTTCCCATTAAAAAGCTACTATCCATAATACAAAGTACTGTTTTTTCTCCGTTTATTTCTCCTATGCCTGTAACCACAGCTTCATTTAGACCAGTACTATCTTTTAAAGCTTTAATTTTTTCTTCATAGTCTTTAAACTGGATGGGATTTAATGTAGATAGGTTTAAATTTATTTCTGTCCAAGTTCCCTCATCTATAATCTGTTTTACTCTATTATAGGCTGGTACTCTAAAATTGTATTTACAGAAACCACAAACCCCTAAATTCCCCTCCAAATCTTTAGTATAGATAATCTGTCCACACTTCTTACATTTAACCCACATTCCATTTGGAATATTGGGCTTTTCTACTTTTTCTTCGCTATTTCTTATGGTATTTAAGCTCTGTGAACTAACAGTAATATATTTAGTTTTCTTGAAAAGCCCTTTAAACATCTAATCACCTCCTATTTATGATTTCTGCCTATAAAGCCTGTATCATAGTTTCCCTTTATAAAATCACTATTATTTATAATCTTAAATTGATAATCAATATTAGTTTTAATTCCACCTATAGAAAACTCCCATAAAGCTCTTCTCATTTTATTTATAGCTTCTTCTCTATCCTTTCCATACACTATGAGCTTTGCTATCATTGAATCATAATTTGGAGGAATTTTATATCCATCGTAAATAAGTGAATCTATCCTTACTCCTGGTCCACCTGGCATAAACACACCATCTATCCTTCCTGGTGATGGTCTAAAATCTTTTTCAGGATCTTCTGCATTTATTCTACATTCTATAGCATGCCCTTTAATCTCAACATCTTTTTGGCAAAAGCTTAATTTCTCTCCTGAAGCTATTTTTATTTGCTCTTTTATTAAATCTACTCCTGTAACTAACTCTGTTATAGGATGCTCCACCTGGATTCTTGTGTTCATCTCCATAAAATAAAAATTATTATTTTTATCTAATAGAAATTCTATGGTTCCAGCATTTTTATATCCTACAGCTTTTGCTCCTTTTATAGCTGCTTCTCCCATCTTCTTTCTTAACTCTGATGTCATTATAGGACAAGGAGCTTCTTCTAATACCTTTTGGTTTCTTCTCTGAATAGAACAATCCCTTTCCCCTAGATAAACTGTATTTCCATAGTTATCAGCTAATATCTGTATTTCTACGTGTCTTGGATTTTCCAAATACTTTTCCATGTACATAGTATCATCACCAAAAGCTGATTTAGCTTCTGCTCTTGCAGTGTGTAGAGAACTTAGAAGTTCTTCTTCATTTCTTACTATTCTAATTCCTCTACCTCCACCTCCTGCAGAAGCTTTAATCATTACAGGATATCCTATTTCTTTTGCATTTTTTAATGCTTCTTCATCATTTAATATAGGTTTTTTTGATCCTGGAATTACTGGCACTCCAGCTTCTATCATCATACTTCTAGCATTAGATTTATTCCCCATCTTATCTATAATATTCGCATCTGGTCCTATAAAAGTTATATTACATTCATTACACATTTGAGCAAACTTACTATTTTCAGAAAGGAATCCAAAACCTGGGTGAATAGCCTCTGCTCCACTAAGTACAGTAGCACTCAATATATTTTTTATATTTAAGTAGCTATCCTTAGGAGATGCTGGTCCTATACATATTGCCTCATCTGCCATTTCAACATGAAGAGAATCTTTATCTGCTGTTGAATATACCGCTACTGTTTCTATTCCCATTTCTGTACAAGCCCTTATTATTCTTACAGCAATTTCTCCCCTATTGGCAATTAATATTTTTTTAAACATTTTATCACCCTATCATAAACATTATTTCTGCTTCTGCTGCTTTTTCTCCATCTACAGTTGCCACAGCGTTAGCTATTCCGGCTGATCCTCTTAATTTTATTAATTCAACTTCCAACTTTAATGTATCCCCAGGTACTACTTTTTTTCTAAATCTTGCTTTGTTAATTCCAGCAAAATATGCTACTTTGCCTTTAAATTGATCAAGGCTTAATGCTGCTACCGCTCCTGTTTGTGCTAATGCTTCTACAATTAAAACTCCTGGCATTACAGGTTCTCCAGGGAAATGACCCTGAAAAAAGTATTCATTCATAGTAACATTTTTATATCCAACTGCTTTTTTACCAGGATCCAACTGTACAATTTTATCTACTAGTAAAAAAGGATATCTATGAGGAAGTATTTCCATAATTTCTTTTACATTTAATTCTTTATTCATAAAATCACCTTCATTAATAAATTTTAAGGCTTAATTTTAAATAGGGGTTCACCATACTCTACCATATCTCCATCTTTAACTATTATCTCTACTATTTCACCATCAACTTCACTATCTACTTCATTCATTAACTTCATAGCTTCTATAATGCACAAAGTATCTCCCTTTTTCACTTTGCTTCCAACACTAACGAAAGCCTCTTTATCTGGCGAAGGTGAAATATAAAAAGTTCCAACTATAGGAGAAGATATTGTAATTAAATCATTATTATCTTCTCTTATAACTTTTTCCTCTAACTTCTCACTATCCACATCTTCTTCAATACCTTGCACTTTTTCTATATCCCTATCCATAGAAATTATAGTTTTATTCTTATTCTCGCAATTTTCTACATATACTTTTTCTGTATCCTTTTTCATTGTTATGGATACACCATTTTCTTGAATTTCTAAATCTGTAATTTTAGAATCGCTCATTACCTTTATTAATTCAGCAATGCCTTTAAAATCCATATTTATTCACTCCATTTTTTTAATAGAATAACTGCATTATGTCCACCAAATCCTAAAGAATTAGACATAACATAGTTTAATTCCTTTTCTCTACCCTTATTAGGTACATAGTCTAAATCACATTCCTCATCTGCTACTTCGTAACCAATAGTAGGAGGAATAAAGTTATCTTCCATAGCTTTAATTGAAGCAATAGCTTCTACTGCTCCTGCAGCACCTAAAAGATGACCTGTCATTGATTTTGTTGAACTTACAGGTATTTCCTTAGCGGAATCACCAAACACAGTTTTTATAGCTGCTGTTTCAAACTTATCATTAGCTTCTGTTCCTGTTCCATGGGCATTTATATAAGAAACCTGTGCTGGTTCTATGCCTGCTTCTTCTATAGCAATTTTAATAGCTCTTGCAGCTCCTTCTCCTTCTGGTCCTGGAGATGTAATATGATAAGCATCACAAGTTGATCCATAGCCTACTACTTCTGCATATATTTTTGCATTTCTAGATTCAGCATGCTCTAATGATTCAAGTATAACAATTCCAGCCCCTTCTCCCATAACAAATCCGCTTCTCTCTTTATCAAAAGGAATAGATGCTCTATTTGGATCTGTACTCTTGCTTAATGCAGTTAATGATATAAATCCTGCCACAGAAAGAGGTGTTATTGAAGCCTCTGTTCCGCCAGCTATTATAATATCAGCTACACCATTTTGAATCATTCTATAGGCTTCACCTATACAATTTGTTCCTGTAGCACATGCTGTTACCACTGTAGTACATATTCCTTTAGCACCAAACTTTATTCCTATATTTCCTGCTGCCATATTACTTATTATCATAGGAATAAATAATGGATGTACCCTATTAGGACCTTTTTCTAAAAGCGTTTGTTGCTGTTTTTCAATAGTTCCTATTCCACCTATTCCTGAACCTACAACTACTCCAAATCTTTCTTTATCTATGTTTTCTAAATCTATATTTGCATCCTTAACCGCTTCAACTGCGGCTGCTACAGCAAACTGACAATACCTATCCATTCTTTTTGCTTCTCTTTTGTCTATTGTATCTTCTGGATTGAAGTCTTTAACTTCTGCAGCAAGCTTAGCTTTAAAGTTTTCTGTATCAAATGCTTTAATGAAATCTATACCACAAACTCCGCCTTTTAGGCTATTCCAAAAGGCACCTACATTATTTCCTACAGGAGTTATGGCACCCATTCCTGTAACAACTACTTTTCTTTTCACTTTATATACCAACCTTTCTTTGAATAATTAAATAACCATTCCTCCGTCTACATTTATAATTTGACCTGTAATATAAGAAGAATCGTCTGAGGATAAAAAGGCTACAACTTCAGCTATATCTTCAGCTTTACCAAATCTCTTTAAAGGAATATTTGCTAATGCACCTTCCTTAACTTTTTCTGAAAGGGAATCTGTCATATCTGTTTCTATAAATCCAGGAGCTACTGCATTTACATTTATTCCTCTTGAAGCTAATTCCCTTGCTACAGACTTAGTAAGTCCTATAATTCCTGCCTTAGCAGCTGCATAATTTGCCTGACCTGCATTTCCTGTAATACCCACAACAGAAGATATATTTATTATTTTTCCAGCTCTTTGTTTAACCATAATTGAAGAAGCATGTCTTATACAATTAAAAGTTCCTTTTAAATTAACTTCTATTACCTTATCAAAATCTTGCTCTTTCATTCTCATTAAAAGCCCATCAGCTGTAATCCCAGCATTATTTACTAATATGTCTAAAGATCCAAATTCATCTACTGCAGCTTTTATTATTCTTTCTGCATCATCAAAATTACTAACATCACCCTGAACTACAATAGCCTTTGATCCTTTACTCTCTATTTCCTTTATTATTTCTTCTACAACATTAGCACTGCTTCTATAGTTAACTACTATATTTGCGCCAAGTTCTGCAAGTTTTAATGCTATGGCTCTTCCTATTCCTCTACTTCCACCTGTAACTATTGCTGTTTTACCTTGTAATGTTTTATTACACATACTAATTATCCACTCCAACTAAATATTATTTTATTTTTTCAACGCTATTAGTGTTTTCTCTAATGACTTAATATCTTCTATATTATATACTTCTGCTTTTCTATTAACCTTTCTTACAAATGCACTTAATATCTTTCCAGGTCCTATTTCTACAAAAGTAGTTACTTCATCCCTTAACATAGTATTTATTGTGTGCTCCCATTTAACACAGCTCATTACTTGTTTCTTTAATGTTTCTTTTACTTTATCTTCTTCTAAATATTCACCAGTTGTGTTTGTTATTAATGGAATATCCGATTTCATAAAGTTTATATTAAGTAACTCTTCTTCTAACTTTTCTGCTGCTTTAACTAGCATAGAACTATGAAATGGTCCACTTACATTAAGCATAATTGCCTTTAAAGCTCCCTTCTCCTTAGCAACTTCACAGGCATGCTTCAATGCTTCTATTTCTCCAGCTATAACTATTTGGCCAGGGCAATTAAAATTAGCTGGTTCAACTACTCCTAACACTGAAGCTTCATTACATACTTCATAAATTTTATCTTCTTTTAATCCGATTATTGCAGCCATACCTCCTACTCCCTGAGGTACTGCTTCTTGCATATATCTTCCTCTCTTTTTTACCAACTTAACTGCATCCACAAAATCTAATCTTTTGCTACATACAAGAGCTGAATATTCTCCAAGACTCAGTCCTGCAACTAAATCGGGTTTTATGCCTTCATCTTCTAATATTCTAAGTGCCCCTATACTAGTAGTTAAAATAGCTGGTTGAGTTATTTCTGTTTTACTTAACTCTTCTTCAGGTCCATCAAAACATACTTTACTTATACTAAATCCTAAAGCTTTATCTGCTTCATTAAATGTGTCTCTACACTGTGAAAAGTTATCATATAATTCTTTTCCCATGCCAAGATATTGAGCACCCTGTCCTGGAAAAATAAAAGCAATTTTCTTCGTACTTTCCATAACCATTCTCCAATCTTCATATTTTCTTTAGTTTTAAAGAAATATTAAAGCTATATAATGGAATCAAATTTATTTAATAAAGACTTTAAGTCAAACATTTCTTCTATTATTTCTTTACAAGTTTCCTCTTTAGAAATAAGTCCTGCTATCTGTCCTGCCATTACAGAACCGTTATCTGTATCTCCATCTTTAACTGCCTTTACTAAAGCACCTTTACCAAGTTCATCTAACTGTTCAATTGATGCTTCTTCCTTTTCAAGTATTTGATATTTTCTTGATAATTTATTTCTAAGTACTCTTACAGGATGACCTGTAGTTCTTCCTGTTACTACAGTATCTATATCTTTAGCACTTATTACTTTATCTTTATAATTTTGATGTACTGTACATTCCTTAGCTACTAAAAATCTAGTTCCTACTTGAACACCTGAAGCTCCTAACATAAATGCTGCACCTACTCCTCTTTTATCGCCTATTCCACCAGCAGCAATAACAGGTATATTTACTGCATCAACAACCTGTGGAACTAAAGCCATAGTAGTAAGTTCTCCTACATGTCCTCCTGATTCACATCCTTCTGCTACTACAGCATCTACGCCTGCCTTTTCCATTCTTTTTGCTAAAGCTACAGATGCTACAACAGGGATAACCTTTACTCCGTGTTCTTTCCACATGCTTATATACTTTCCAGGACTTCCTGCTCCTGTAGTAACTACTTTTACTCCTTCTTCACAAACAAGTTTAGCTACTTCTTCAGCATTAGAGCTTAAAAGCATTATATTTACTCCAAAAGGTTTATCAGTTAATTTTTTCGCTTTTCTAATTTCCTCTCTTACCACCTCTACAGGGGCATTCCCTGAAGCTATAATACCTAAACCACCAGCATTAGATACTGCAGCTGCCAAAGAACTATCTGCAATCCAAGCCATAGCTCCTTGAATAATAGGATATTCTATTCCTACCATATTGCAAAAAACATTACTTTTCATAAATTTTCCCCCTACTCAGCAGTTCTTTCCTCTACAAATTTAACTGCATCTCCTACTGTTTTTATTGACTCTGCATCTTCTATTTCTATATCAAACTCTTCTTCTATTTCTATTACTATTTGAAAAAGATCTAATGAATCTACTCCTAATTCTTCAAAAGACGTTTCTGATGTTAGTATTTCTTCCTCTATATTTAGTTGATCTGCTATTATTCTTTTTATCTTTTCAAATATCATTTTTCATACCTCCAAAATTTTTCATGCCTATTTATTTTTATTTATTGTCCATTCTATAATTGTTCCACCCCAAGTAAGTCCTCCTCCAAAACCTACTAAAAGTATTTTATCTCCTTTTTCAAGTAAACCTTCTCTATTCATTTGATCCATAGCTATAGGTATACTTGCTGCTGAAGTATTTCCGTAATATTGTAAGTTTGTATAAAACTTTTTGCTATCTACCTTCAACTTTTTTATCATATAATCTATTATTCTTAAGTTTGCTTGATGAGGAACTATATACTTAATGTCCTCTATAGTTAATTCAGATGAATTAAGGAGAGTATCTATAGTTTCTCCCATTGCCTTCACAGCAAATTTAAATATTTCTCTTCCTTCCATGGTTAAATAGGACTTATCTACATCTTCAGTATTGCCATATATTTTTTCTTTTAAATCCTTATTATTTATATCTACAGATGCTGCATTGCATTTTAAAAGATTAGCTCCTCTACCATCTGAGCCTGTGTGTATCTCAATTAATCCTTTTTCTTCTCCACAGCCTAAAATAGCTGCTCCTGCTCCATCTCCAAATAGTACACAAGTACTTCTATTATTCCAATCTAATATCTTAGACAAAGTCTCTGCACCTATAACAAGCACATTTTTTTTAGCACCATTTTTAATAAACTGATAAGCTATATTCAACCCATATATAAAACCTGAACAAGCAGCTGATATATCAAAACAAGTGGCATTTGTTGCGCCTATTATATCTTGAACAATGCAAGCTGTTGAAGGAGTATAACAATCCGGGGTAGCTGTAGCTACTATAATTAGATCTAAGTCTACTGGCTTTATATATGAACTTTCTAACGCCTTTAAAGCTGCCTTAGCTGCTATACTTGAAGTATTTTCCCCCGTAGTTATTCTTCTCTCGCAAATTCCTGTTCTAGTTTTTATCCATTCATCATTTGTATCCATAACAGTGGATAATTCATCATTTGTTACTATTCTATCAGGTACATAGCTTCCAGTAGCCAAAATCTGAACTTCTTTCATTTATTAAGTCTCCTTTTTATTACACTCTAAGTTATATTCATTCTTAAAAAATTGGTTTAACTTTTCCAAAGAACTTATAAGAATCTTTTCTTCTTCTTCTGTTAAACCAGATATAGTTTCCTTTATCATATCTGAATGAAATTTTTGATGAATTCTATAAGCTAATTTACCTTTTTTAGTAAGACTTATAAATACAATTCTTCTATCTTCTTCAGACCTACTTCTCTGTACATATTCTTTTCTTACTAAATTATTTATAGCTGTAGTCAAAGTACCAACAGTTATTTTTAAATCTGTAGCAACTTCTGACATGGTTCTTTTTTGGTACATTCCTATTGCATCTATAGTGTGAATTTCTGTTACAGATAAATCTTTAAGTGCTCCCTCTTGAAGAGCATTTTGTTCTATAATAAGTATGTCATTAAATATATCTACCAATAGTTCGTTTAAAACGTAAATTGCCCTACTCATAATTTATCACTTCCCCAACAAGCTGCTCAATAAGTTCCTTCACAGTGATAATTTTATTCATTTTATATCCATTACTTCCTGTAAAAAGTAATCCATTTTCTATGTTGCCCTCTACTGCATTAATTAATGCCTTAGATATACAATAAATTGTATTATTAGGATTACACTTTCTTAAGCATCCAAAACATCTATCTACTTTATCTTTTTCCTTTGTTATTCTTTCTATAAATTGATTTTTTATAGCTCTTCCAGGAAGACCTACAGGACTTTTTATTATTTGAATATCCTCTTTTGAACAATTTATAAAAGCTTCTTTATATTTTATATCTGCATCACATTCTTCTGTACATATAAACCTAGTTCCCATTTGAACACCAGAGGCTCCTAATTTTAAAAACTTTCCTATATCCTTTCCTGTATATATTCCTCCTGCTGCTATTACAGGTATTTTTACTTTATATTTTTCTTCATATTGTTTTACTACTTCAATTACATCTTTCACTATGTCTTCCAAACTGCTTTCTTTTCCTTCTAATAGTTCTTCTGAGTGAAATCCCAGATGTCCTCCTGCTTTCGGACCTTCAACTACTATAAAATCAGGAATGTATGAATGTTTTTCATCCCATACTTTACACATAAGCTTAGCAGCTTTCCCTGAAGAAACTATAGGAGCTATTTTAGTATTACTTCCTTTTACTAGCTTAGGCAATATTGTTGGTAGTCCAGCACCAGATATTATTGCATCTATTCCAGATTCTACAGCTGCAGCAACCATTTCTTCATAATTGTTCATAGCTACCATTAAATTTAATCCTATAACTCCATTTGGGCTTAATTCCTTTGCTTTTTTTATTTCTTTTTTTAAAGCTCTAATATTAGCTTCTTTGCTATTGGTTTGAAAATCTTGTTCCCTAAACCCAATTTGAGCTCCTGATATAACACCCATTCCACCTTCTTCAGCTACTGCTGCAGCTAATCTTGAAAGTGAAACTCCTATACCCATTCCTCCTTGTATAATAGGGACCTTTATTTCTAAGTTACCAATTTGCAAAGGAGATATCTTCATATAATCTCCTCCTCATTTTTTGACTATCAAATATTTTGATAGTCAAAGTATATACTCAAAAATAATTTTTGTCAATAATATATACTTTAAAAAGGAAATGGTAGAAGAATTTTACTCATAAAAACTCTTCTACCACATTTCTAAAATTTATTAATCTATTCAAAGTAAGAATATTTTTTTTCCAACGTTTTAAATAATATTACTATTATTGAATTTAACATCAAATATATTGCTGCTGCAATAAAGAAAGGTGTTATAGTAAAATCTCTAGTAAGTACTTCTTTAGAAGCTCTTAATATTTCTTCCATTCCTATAGTTGCTACTAATGCCGTATCCTTCACTAAATTTATACCTTCGTTACATGTAGACGGCATAACTCTTCTAAATGCCTGAGGTATTATTACTCTTCTCATAGTCTGAGAATAACTCATTCCTAAGACCTTACAAGCTTCATATTGCCCCTTATCTATAGACTGAAGTCCCCCTCTAAAAATTTCAGTTAAATATGCACCATAATTTAAAGTGAACGCTATTGCTGCTGCTGTAAAACGACTTAATTTTATACCTATAACAGGTAATCCAAAATATATAAAAAATAATTGCAATAGTAAAGGCGTCCCTCTAAATATCCAAGTATAAAATCCTATAATGCTATTACTTAATTTGTTTTTAGATACTTTAACCAGAGATAATATTATACCTAATGGTACTGATAATATAAATATTACGAAAAATAATTTTATTGTTACAATACTTCCCTTTAGTATAAAAAGAACCGTACCTTCAAAATTAGACATCTAAATCACTCCTATTTTATAAATAGGTCTTTTCCAAACCATTTTTGTGATAACTTAGCTGTAGTTCCATCTGCTTTCATCTTATCTAACGTTTTATCTAGTTCTTCTCTAAAAGAAGTATCTGCTTTTCTTACTCCAACTCCCATTGGCTGTTCTCCAAAGTTGTCTTGTAAAAATTTATAAGTTCCTACTTTTTTATTTGCATAATATCTTCCTACAATTTCATCTATAACAATTGCATCTACTCTACCAACTTTCAAGTCCATTAACGCTTCAGCGTAATTACCATACTTTTTTATTTCCTTGAAAGTTTTCATTACCTCTGGTTCTGATTTTATTGCATCTTCACTAGTACTTCCCATTTGAATAGCTACTACTTTCCCTGCTAAATCTTTTTTACTTTTTATTGAAGAATTGGCTTGTACCATAACTACTTGTCTATCATTTATATATGGTTTACTAAATCCTATCTGTTCTTTTCTTTTTTCAGTAATACTTAGACCGTTCCAAATTACATCTATATCCCCATTATTTAAACTCATTATTATTCCATCCCATTCAACAGGTTTAAAAACAACTTTTACCCCCATCCTTTTTCCAACTTCTTTTGCTAAATCAATATCAAGTCCTACAATTTCTCCCTTTTCATCCCTAAAACCCATAGGTGCAAAAGTATCATCTAACCCAACTACAAATTCTCCCTTGCTTTTCACTTGTTCTAATGATCTATCTTTACTAGCCGTATTTTGACTATTTCCACATCCTATTAAAGTAGAACCTAACATAAACAATGACATCATTGCTAAAATAACTTTCTTTTTCATTTTTTACTTCCTCCTTTGTTCTTTACAAATATTATATTTCACATTATACTTTAGCTCGTTAAATTTGTAAAGTGGTAATGTGTGAAAGAGGAAATATTTTTTGGCTTTACTTCAAATAAGGTTCAGGATTCTGAGGAACTCCATTTTTTCTTACCTCAAAGTGAACATGGGGTCCTGTACTTCTCCCTGTACTCCCTACTTCTCCAATCTTTTCACCTTTCTTAACAGAACTCCCCTTTTTAGCGATCAATTTGCTGCAATGCCCATATATAGTCACCATGTTATTACCATTATCTATTTTTATAACATTCCCATACCCATCTTCCCAACCAGAGTAAATTACTTTTCCAGATGAAACACAATGTATTGGGGTTCCTAAAGGCGCAGCTATATCTATACCATTATGCATTCTTCCCCACCTCTCACCAAAGCCTGATGATACTGTACCTCTTGATAAGATAGGTGGCTTATTTTTCGAATCTTTCTCCTTTATATTGAACTTTATTGACATATTTCCATCATGTCCATTAACTATTGAAGATGCATAGTACTCTATACCCTTTAATTCATCTGCTGAAACTTTTGTTTTATAATATGTAATTTTACTTTTTAACCTTATGTCCTCTATTTCTTTTGGTGAACTATTTTTTATATATTGTGCCTTTACCCTATCTATTAACTTTTTTATTTCCTCTTCTTTTTGTAAAATTGCCACTTCCTTTCCATCAGATTTTACGGCTATACCTTCCTTTAAATTGGTCTTAGTTTTATTTTCAACTCTTATCTCTTCCTGATTTATACTATTGTTTTTATAACAAACTATATCTTCAAGTGAATATATAGAAACAGCAAAAGTAAAAACAATACAAAATACAGATGCTATTATTTTATTTCTTTCTTTTAACATACTTACTTCCCCTTTTATATTATTACTATTGTGGTATGATATTATTAAATCCACCATTAATGTATATATTAAGCAACAAAAGTCATTTTTATATATTCTATACATAATTTTAAAAATTATAATACCTATTTTAAAAAAATGATTTATTGAGATAGTATATATACTTTGCTATAATTAAATGATGTTAAATTATTAAGATATTTTATTATAAAGGGAGGTTTTAAAATGAGTACCTTTGTATTTAAAAATAGAGATTGGAATTATACTCCCGTTAGTAATATTTTTATTGATAAATACATGCCTAGGGCAAGAGGAGAATATGTAAAAGTATATTTATTAGGATTGAAGTATTGTGTATCTGGTGAACTTGGAGTTAACTCATCCATAATGGCAAGCACACTACATCTTCTTGAAACAGATGTTATAAATGCGTGGTCTTATTGGAATGATGAAGGAGTCATAAAGATGATACCCTTAGATAATATGGGTAATTTTACCATAGAATTTTTAAACATAAATGAGTCTATTGAGACATCTTCTAATAACATAAATCTTTTACAAGAGCTAAATAATAATTCTACTAAAGATATGCTTCAAGACATTGAAAAATTACTAGGAAGACCATTGTCTACTAAAGAAATGACAATGTACATAGGATGGATTAAGGATTTCAATTTTCCTCCTGAAATTATACTGCTACTAATTCAATATTGTGTATCTAAAGGAAAAACTGATTGTAGATACATTGAAACAATCGCAATTGCTTGGTATGATGCTAAAATAAAAACAGTAGCAGATGCTCAAAGTTTTATTAAAAAACACGAAGATAAATGGACTAACATTAGGAAAATTTTAAACTATATAGGAATAAAAGATGCAGAAATAATGAAGCCTCAAGAAGATATGCTAACTAAATGGTTATCTACTTATAATTTTTCCTTAGAAATTATATTTAAGGCCTGCGAAATATGCTTTCAAAGGATAAACAAAGCTGATTTTAGATACATTGATGGTATTTTAAATAGCTGGTATAAAGAAGGCCTAAAAAATTTAGAGGATATTGAAAAAAAGGATAATAAAAAAACATTTAAAAAACCAGGTAATTTTAAACCTAAATTAGATAGCTTTAATAATTATGAACAAAGAAATTATAATTTTGAAGAATTAGAGAAAAAATTGTTAGGATGGGATAGTAATGATTAAAGGTTACCAGGAGGAAGTTTTAAAAATATACGACAAGTTACGTACCATTGAAGAAAAAACTTTAGAAGATAGACGAAAAGAAATAGAAAATAAACTTCCTCAAGTAATAGAAATAGAAAAAAATATAGCTAAACTCTCACTAGATCTCTCAATAAACATAATAAGAAAAAGAGAAGATATTGATGAATATATAAGTAGCATTAAAGAAAAAATTACAGATTTAAGAATGAAAAAATCCGAACTTTTAGTAGCTTCAGGATATCCATTAGATTATTTAGAAATGCATTATAATTGTCCTAAGTGTAAAGATACAGGTTTTATAGGAAGCATAAAATGTGAGTGTTATAAAAAGAACTTAATTAAGGTTTTATATAAAAATTCAGAAATAAATTATATACTTGAAAGAGATAACTTTTCAAATTTTAGCTTTCAGCACTTTTCTCCTTATAAAAATGGTAATGAACCTGAAAGCCCTAGAAAAAATATGGAGAAAATAGCTAGTATATCTTGGAGTTTCATCGAAAACTTTACTTCCACACATGAAAACTTACTTTTCTTTGGGGAATCAGGTACAGGCAAGAGCTTTCTTGCTAACTGTATTGCAAAAGAGTTATTAGACAGAGGATATATGGTAATCTATAAAACTGCAGTTGATTTAATAAAAGATCTTAAGTCTGTTAGATTTGACTCCCAAGAGGATTTAGAAGATCTTCTTATAAACTGTGATCTTTTAATAATTGATGATTTAGGTACAGAACCTTTAACTGAATTCTCTAAAATGGAATTATTTAATTTATTAAATAGCAAGTTGCTAAAAAGAAAAAAGATGATTATATCAACTAACTTTACTATAGAAACTTTATTAAAAAATTATTCTGAAAGAATTTCTTCTAGACTTTTAGGTAACTTTACATTATGTAAATTTTATGGTGAAGACATAAGAGTAAGAATAAATATGAATAAAAAGAAATAAAGAAATAAAAAAAACATACATCATATAGATGTATGTTTTTTGTTGGCGACCCAGAAGGGGCTCGAACCCTCGACCTCCGGCGTGACAGGCCGGCACTCTAACCAACTGAGCCACTGGGCCATATATTAATGTGGTGGGCACAACAGGGCTCGAACCTGTGACCCTCTGCTTGTAAGGCAGATGCTCTCCCAGCTGAGCTATGCGCCCACATTAATTGTGGTGACCCCTACGGGAATCGAACCCATGTTACCACCGTGAAAGGGTGGTGTCTTAACCGCTTGACCAAGGGGCCTTATTCTTTTGTTTATTAATATTTTATAAATATTATGGCGACCCAGAAGGGGCTCGAACCCTCGACCTCCGGCGTGACAGGCCGGCACTCTAACCAACTGAGCCACTGGGCCATAATTAATGTGGTGGGCACAACAGGGCTCGAACCTGTGACCCTCTGCTTGTAAGGCAGATGCTCTCCCAGCTGAGCTATGCGCCCACATTAAATTGGTGACCCCTACGGGAATCGAACCCATGTTACCACCGTGAAAGGGTGGTGTCTTAACCGCTTGACCAAGGGGCCTTATT
>NZ_JHVC01000013.1 GCF_000619945.1 Clostridium lundense DSM 17049
TAGCTCATCGCTATTTTAAACAGTTTCCTGTTTGAATTGACTGGTTTCTCTTCTCTGTTTAATTTTCAAAGACCATGTCGCTGCACTAGACAGCTTGTATATATTATCATTTCTGTGTTCCTTTGTCAACACATTTTTTAAACTTATTTTTCATCAACTAATTGCTGATGTATGTGTTTTCTTGGGAACGAGATATATCATACCACGGTACTTATACTCTATTTTCATTTATAATCCCATTAAAATAAATTTAAATTAGAAATACTCGATTTTCTTCACTTTTTCTCATAATATCTTTTAATGACACGCTAGGAAAAGTATTAGAAACAACACTTATATAAGTGTTATTTCAACTGTATATCTACTCTTTTCTTCTCTATTATATCTAAATTGCTCATTTCAATTAAAATCACCTGAAAAAGATTAAAAATCTTTTTCAATTCTTCAATATCCTTTATAGTTCCACAAACAGAAAAATATAATTCATTTACTTCCTCAGGAAAATTTGTTCCAAAAATGCCTTCATTATCTTTTATCTCTAATTCTATATCTTGTATAGCTTCTATTAAATTCCTTACTTTTTCATTAGATAAAAGTTCTATTATTAAGTCTTCATTATTACCTTTAATAACAAACTCATTATCAAAATCTTCAATTCCTATAATAATATCTTGCATTCCTAATAGTCTTCCTAATCCACTAAATATGCCTTCTCTATATATATTGAAATATAAATTCTTTTTGTTTATAAAAGGAGCCCTTAATCTTGTATATGTTATGGTAGATTTGCCTGTAGATACAGCATAAGTATCTAAAGTAATTGTCCAATAATCAAACTTCTTTATTACTTTAGGCGTACTAAAAAATCCACCTTCTACAAATTGTCCATTTATTTCATCACTTAATTCTTCCCATACTTCATCTAATCCTGGCCCAAATAACCCCATATTTATCCTTCTTTCTATATATCATCTTTACTTATTACAAAAAGCATTTAACTACATTTATATTTCTTTAGTCATCATTGTTATTGTATTAGGTATTTCATAACCATTTCTTGAATAAAATCCTTCTGTCTTATAACCTTTAGCTGTATAAAGGTGAATTGTATTCACATTTCTTTCTTTTAAATATCTTTCTAAATAGCTTAACATTTTGCTTCCAATTCCACTTTTCTGATTATTTACGTCAATAAAAAATTCCTTAATATTATAATGTAATCCTTTATACCATTGTTCGTAATTTCCCATAATAACCCCTACAATTTTATCATCTTTCTTAAAAACCAATCCTTTAAAACTAGGTGCTTTGTATATATCTCGTAATCTTTTATTAGCAGTATTAAAATCCCATTTGTCATTCCACGGTTCTCTATTGAATGCTGATATATATAAATTTGTACACTCATCTAAATAATCATATTCAAAGTCTTCAATAAATTCCATATACCTTCCCCCCATAATTGTGAAATAAATAACGTATTTTTTATTAACATTCTACATCTTATTTCCATATATATCAACTATCACAGTTTTTCATTCTTTATTATTCTGAAAACCATTTTAAATTTTATAATTTCCTATAATATAAAAAAATTAACCCCTATATACTAAATTAATATATAGGGATTAATTTAAAAACAATAACTATATCTTTATAAATTTTAAACACTAATTATACCCTTGGCATTCCCTTTGTTGGTTTATGCATATTTGGATCTACATCCATTGTTATAGGGTTTGCTGTTTTAGGATTTTTACCTTTATTATCATTTTTCTTTTTCTTCTCACCTTTTGTTGGCATAATATCACTCCTCAAATTAGTTATCATATTATAGATTATCCTAAATTAAAGTGATTATACCTTCTTTAATAGCTACACCAAATTTATATTCCTAATAAAAATTTAGCTACAGTAAAGTAAACTATAAGTGAAGTGGCATCTACTATTGTAGTTATTAATGGGCTTGCCATGATTGCTGGGTCTAATTTAAATTTTTTCGCTAGCATAGGAAGAATTGCTCCTACAACTTTAGCTAAAATCACTGTAAAAAATAACGTTATACTAACAGTTAAAGATATATAAAATGAAACTTTCTCAATATAACATATTCTAATAAAGTTTAATAGTGATAAAACGCTTCCTACTATTAAACTTACCCTTAATTCCTTCCATATAACCTTTAATGCATCTTTTCCTTGTATTTCACCTAAAGCAATACTTCTTATTACTAATGTAGCGGATTGGGAACCTGCATTCCCCCCCGTATCCATAAGCATTGGAATAAACGCAGTTAAAAGCACCACTGATTGTAATACATCTTCGAACCTTTTTATAATATTTCCTGTAAAAGTAGCTGATATCATTAATATTGTCAGCCACAAAAGTCTATTTTTAGCTAATTTCCATACTCCTGTATCTAAATATTCTTCCTCTGAGGGTGACATAGCAGCCATTTTCTGAAAGTCTTCTGTAGTCTCTTGTTCCATTACATCCACAATATCATCAATAGTTATAATACCAGTAAGCCTGTCCTCCATATCTACTACTGGTAATGCTATAAGATCATACTTTTTAAATACATTAGCTACTTCTTCTTGATCTTGATGAGTGTTTACATACACTACATCTTTTCTCATAATTTCTCCAACTTTTAAGTTATAGTCACTTAATATAAGGTTTCTTAATGATATTGTCCCTTGTAATTTTCTTTTTTCATCTATAACATAACAAGTATATATAGTTTCCTTATTAACTCCTGTTATCTTTATATGCTCTATGGCCTCATTTACTGTCATATTTTTCTTTAAATCCACATATTCTATAGTCATTAAACTTCCTGCTGAATACTCCGGATAGTTTAAAAATTCATTTATAAGTTTTCTTTCTTCTATATTAGAGTATTTTAAAATTTCCTTTACAACCTTTGCAGGCATTTCCTCTAATAGATCTATCCTATCATCAAAAAAAAGTTCATCTAAAATATATTGAAGTTCTTTACTTGTAATTGAAGATATAATATTTATTTGAGATTCATTGCTTATATAATTGAATACATCTACAGCTAAATCTTTAGGCAACATTCTAAATACTAAAATAGTATCCGAGATCTCAAGTTTTTCTATTAACTCTGCTATATGCACAGGGTTAAAATTTATAATTTTCTCCCTAACTTCTGTAAACTTTTTTTCCTTAATAAGTATTAATATTTCTTCTAATTCCTTTTTCAACTACATCATCTCCTAAGCATCACCATACCTTTACTAGTTATGGCATACATTATTTTGTCAAACAAATTGGGTCCAGACTCTGCATCCATAACTACTCACCTTCTTTCTATATTAATTTAGTGCTAAATTACCTCATATTCGAAAAAATAAAACTTAGATCCCCTTAAGTTGCAAGAAAATCTAAGTTTACCTATTTACCAAAATTGTACCATATTAAAATTAATATATCAACGTATTAATGAGGTTTGCAAATTATTTCCTTAATCTTTGTATCAAAAATAGCATTGGCATAAGCAGGTCTTACTATCAAAGCTGTATCCGCTCCATTCTTCCACCCACCAATAGTTATAATATCCTCTCCATAAGGAATTAATCCGGCATCTAAAGCCATAGTAGAAATCTCCACGCCTACTTTTACACCTTGACCAAGCATTCTAAGACTTTGAGCTATTATTTCTACTGGTGACACTCCTCCAAACTTTTTAGATATTCCTCTTTCTGCCCCTGAAAGCACATGAGTTCCTGAATATATTTTAAATCCATACCCCTCAAGCTCTTTCATTACTTCCTCTTTCATTTCCTGCATACCTGGTTCCTTATGCCCAAAAGCATGAGTAACTACTACTACCTCCATACTACAATCCTTTAAAAGTCTTGCAGTATTTCCCTCATTAGAAGCAACTACTATATGTTTTATTCCTTTTTCCTTTGCGCACTTTATAGCTAATTCAACGGTTTTTTCAGTATTTTCTTTACCTGGATTTTCAAAATACATATATACTCCTCCTTGAAAATTATATTAATTTTTGTAAACAGAGTTCTAAGCTTAAGAGGGAGTTTTTACTCCCTCTTAAGCTTAGAAATCGTTATCCAGAGACGTAGCCGCTCTTTATGTGAGTATTAGAGCGGCTAGTCATCGGATAAATTATATTTTTTATAAATTCTCCAGCTATCTTTCCTAAAATATTATGACTTTCTTTAGATAAATGTACTCCATCTAATTCACTAGCTTTTATTCTTTCTGATGCATCCAAAAGATAGCATTGTCCATTTAATACTTTATTATACTCCTGTGATAATTCTTTGCTTTTTTCTATTCCTCCTGTAAACATCTTGCTTGATTCATCTAAAGGCCCTACATTAGGAGGAATTATTACCAATATTTCTGGTGAATTGTTTTCCACCCCACACTCACTTTTCTTTACCATTTTTACTAATGTGTCCACACCTTTTGCTATATCATAAGACATTAGAGAAAATCTATATTTTAAATCATTGGTTCCTAGCATTATTATAACTAAATCTATAGGTTTATGTGTATGAAGACAAGGCATTAGATAAGTTTTTCCATTTTTGTATTCCCCCTCTATGGGATCACTCCATACAGTAGTTCTTCCATTTAATCCTTCAGCAATTATATCATAATTGTCCCCTAATTCTTTTTGTAAAATTGTAGTCCACCTTATTTCTTTTGGGTATCTACTGCTATTTGCTGGATTATATCCCCAAGTATTTGAATCTCCATAACAAAGTACTGTTCTCATATCATCCTCTCCAATACTAGTTTTTCTTATGTGATTACTATGTTATATAATCAATTCAATTATAGCTATTTACATAAAATTATACAACAAAATAAGGAAGCTATTTTAACTGTCTACCACAAGGGGCACATATCAGAATAGTTTCCTTTATTCATTTATTAATTTTTATTCATTTATTAATTTTTAATCATTCACTAAAAAATCCTTATTCAATTTTTTAAAAAGCTGGTACTATACTTCCCTTATATTTTTCTTCTATAAATTTTTTAACTTCTTGTGAAGTTAAAGCCTTTGATAATGCCTTTATATAATCCTTATCCTTATCCTCTTTTCTTACAGCTAAGATATTAGCATAAGGTGAATCTTTTGATTCAATAACTATAGCATCCTTAGTTGGATTTAACCCTGCTTCTACAGCAAAGTTAGTATTTATAACTGCTGCATCTACATCACCAAGAACTCTTGGAAGTTGTGGTGCATCAAGTTCTGTAATTTTTAATCCCTTTTTGTTTTCAGTTATATCAAGTTTAGTTACAAGTTCTCCAGACTTTAATTTTATAAGACCTGCATTTTCTAATACTCTCAATGCTCTTCCTCCATTAGTTGGATCATTAGGAATTGCAATTTCTGCTCCATTTTTAAGTTCCTTTAAATCTTTAATCTTCTTTGAATATAATCCCATTGGCTCAATATGAACTTTAACTGTATAAGTTAAATCTAAATTCTTTTCCTCAATGCTCTTATTTAAAAACGGAACATGCTGAAAGAAGTTGGCATCTAACTCTTTTTCTGCAAGAGCTGTGTTTGGTATTTGATAATCTGAAAATTCTTTAATTGTTAAAGTATATCCATCTTTTTTAAGTACTTCTGCAGCCTTTTCCAGTATTTCTTTATGTGGTACTGGTGTGGCTCCAACTACTATTTCTTTTTTAGCTTTTTCCACTTCATTTTTTGCCCCTGTGCTCTGAGATTTTTCTCCAGCACAACCTGTTAATCCTACAGTTAATAAAACTGCTGATAATAATAATGATAATTTTTTCATATTAAAGTCCCCCTTAAAATTATTTATTTAAATTTTTATATAAAACATTGCCAAAACTTTGAATTACTTGAACAACTATTATTAATACAATTACAGTGTAAATCATGATATCTGATTTAAATCTATTATATCCATACATTATAGCTACATTTCCAAGGCCACCTGCACCAATAGCACCCGCCATAGCTGAATATCCAATTAAATTTATTATAGTTAAAATTATTCCTCTTGCTATAGAAGGAAAGGCTTCCTTTATCATAACTTTAAATAGTATTTGAGGTGTAGTAGCTCCAAAGGATTTAGCCGCTTCAATAAGTCCTGGGTCAACTTCTTTTAATGCAGATTCTATAACTCTTGCTGCAAAAGGAGCTGCTCCAATGGTTAAAGGTACTATAGCCGCAGTATTTCCTATACTTTTACCTACAATTAATTTTGTTAAAGGAAAAATTGCAATCATAAGTATAATAAATGGGAAAGATCTTAACACGTTTATTATTAAATCAAATACACTATATACAAACTTATTAGGTTTCAGCCCCTTTTCATCAGTTAATATAAGTATAATTGCAAGTATAAAACCTAAAATTACCGCAAATAAGGTAGAATACCCTACCATATAAATCGTTTCTTCTAATCCTTTAATTAAAAGTTCTTTAATCATTTTATATCAGCTCCCAACCTATGGATTTCTCTTCTAAATAATTACATATTTTTTCTCTTTTCTCTTCTTCAACATTTATAATTAAACTTCCTAATACTTCCTGTCTGAAATTTTCTAGTTTTCCCCAAACTATTGAGAAATCCATGTCAAGTTCCCTAGCCATTGATGTTATTATAGAACTTTCACTTACTTCACCTGGAAAGAAAATTTTTATATTAACTCCATGAGAAGGAAGTACTTCATCACCACATAATAATTTTTTAAGTTCCCCCTCTGGTCTTAGGAAAAGCTCCTTAACTAATCCACATGCCTTTATTTTCCCTCCTTCAATCAAGGCAACTTTATTACATATTTCCTTAATAACCTCCATTTGATGAGTTACCATTACCACAGTTATATTTAATTTTTCATTTATCTCTTTTATTAAAGCAAGAATGGATTTTGTAGTCTCTGGATCTAAAGCTGAAGTCGCCTCATCACAAAGAAGAATCTTTGGTTCTAAAGTTAAAGCTCTTGCAATAGCTACTCTTTGCTTTTGTCCTCCACTTAGCTCCCTAGGCATGCTTTTCATTTTATCTTTAAGACCTACTAAATTTAAAAGTTCTGTTACTCTTTCTTTTATATATTTTTTATCCTTTTTCCAGATTTCTAATGGAAGAGCTACATTATCATAAACATTTTTTGTATTAAGTAAATTAAAACTCTGAAAAATCATACCCATATCTTTTCTTAAGTTTCTTATTTCACTTAAATCTAAATCCTTTACTTCCTTTCCCATAACCTTAATACTACCCTCATTGTAGCTTTCCAAGCCATTTAAACATCTTAGCAATGTGGATTTTCCAGCACCACTTCTACCTATAATTCCAAATATCTCTCCTTCATTAATGTTTATACTAACTTTTTCTAGTACTGAAGTTTGTTCAAAATTTTTACTTACATCTTTTACTTCTATCATGCTAAAACCCCCTTAAAATAGACAAAAATAGACCTGAGGATAACTCAGGTCTAACCTTTATTCCTCATCTTTCGGCATACGCCGCAGGAATTAGCACCTTGTATCACTTTAAAATAGTAATACTGGTTGCTGGGCTTCATTGGGCCAGTCCCTCCACCTCTCTTGATAAGTTATATATTAATTTTTTCTTTATATTTAAAATAAATAAAGCCTAAGGATAACCTCAGGCTTATTACCTAATCCATCCTCATCTTTCGGCATATGTGCCGCAGGAATTAGCACCTTGAATTACTTTAATAAATAATTCTGGTTGCTGGGCTTCGTCGGGCCAGTCCCTCCACCTCTCTTGATAAGTCCTAAATATTAAATTATTAATACTTATTATATTGACATTTCTTTTTCTTGTCAATACTTTTGATAAAACTTTTTTGATTTTTTATAATTTTTTCTTTATTAAATCAATAATCATGATAACTATTCATCTTTATCTTCATCACATTCACCACAATTTTTTTCTAATTGTGCTAAAAAACACCCTACGACTTATAGGAATTTATACACAAAATGAAGGACCATTTTCATATTGTTCTGATTCTATACCTAAATATACCTCCAACTCAGAAAAATTATCATTATTATCTTCTTTCATTTAGATTATCTCCCTTAATATTGCTTTAATATATCATATTAAAGCAATATTAAAACTGATTATAGATTTCTGAAATAAAAATGTACTTGTATTAAATACTAAGTACATTTTTAATATCTGTCTTACTTATAGTTTTATTCTTCATTGTCATACCTTTCTAGATACCATTTTTTATTACTAATAATTTTCCTTATAGCATATATAAAATAATCTATTTCCTGATAGGTGTTGTATAGTCCAAAACTTACTCTTACCATTCCAGGTCTTCTTCCACCCTGTTTTGCTATTTTGACGCTTTCTTCAAAAGGAACATTCAAAAGTTTTTGTATATATGGCTGAGCACAGAAACAACCACTTCTTACTCCAATACCAAATTCACTAGATAATATTTTTGAAAGAGTTTCATGATATATTCCATCAATATTAAAAGGAATTATAGATACACTATTGTTGCAGGTAGAGCAAAATAATTTTACATCTTTAATATTTTTAAGATAATATAAGGCATAGTTAATTAGTTTTTTTTCATATTTTTCAACATTGTCCATATCCAAATTTTTCAGAGTTCTTATTGCAGACGATAATGCTACAACTCCAAGTAGATTAGGAGTACCTGCTTCATCTTTTTCAGGAGTATCATGCCATTTTATAAATTCATGAGTTACTACATCCACTGTTCCTCCACCCTGATAATCAGGATCAATTGAATTTAATTCTTCCTTTGGCCCTATAAGCACTCCTATTCCAAATGGGGCATACATTTTATGAGCAGAGAAAGCTAGATAATCTATATGCTCCAATGGATCCTGTCTTTTTATATCTACGGGGGCATGTGGAACAAGTTGAGCTCCATCAACCAATATTTTTGCACCATATCCATGAACAATTTTAGCTATTTCATATATTGGATTTTTATATCCTGTAACATTAGATGCTCCAGTTATTGTTACAAGCTTTACTTTATCCTTATACATTTTTAGTTTATCTTCTAAATCATCTATTAATAACTTTCCACGGCTATCTACCTTAACATACTCTATATTAAATTTTCTCCATGGAAGATCATTGGAATGGTGTTCCATTTCTGTAGATATAATAATACCATCTTTATATTTTTCATATAGCATATTGGAAAGTTTATTTATAGCCTCCGTAGTATTCTTTACAAATATAACCGTATCTTTATTTAAATCTGCATGAACAAGATTTGCTACCCATTTCCTCCCATTTTCATAAGCTTTTGTGGAAAGCTGTGACTTGTATCCCCTACCTCTGTGTATGGATGAGTAATATGGTAAAAATGTCTCTAAATCTTCCACAAGGCTCTTAAAAGGTGGAGTGGTGGCAGCATTATCAAAATTAACATATCTTACATATCTACCATTTGCTAAAGGTACTAATGTGTTAGTACCAACTATTAAGTTCCTATAATTTATCATAGTTACCACTCCTAAATTTACTCTTTATATATAATATGAAAAAGCATAAAAAGTAACCAATTATTAAAATTATATTTTTATAATTTTAAAGTTTATATTTTCTTCATATAAGTTTATAATATATATGTAAAATAAGGATTTGAGGTGATATTATGTTAAACTTTAACTATTCCATACCTACTGAAATTTATTTTGGTAAAGACCAAATTAAAAAATTATCTTCTTGTGTAAAAAAATTTGGTAATACTGTACTTTTAGCCTATGGCGGAGGAAGTATTAAAAAAAATGGTATCTATGATGAAATTATTAACATATTTAATTCACAGAACATAAAATATGTAGAATTAAGCGGAATAGAACCAAACCCAAGAGTAACCAGTGTTATAAAAGGCGTTAACCTTTGTAAAGAACATAATGTAGATTTAATTTTAGCTGTTGGTGGAGGTAGTGTTATAGACTGCTGTAAAGCTATTGCTGGCGGAGTTTTTTATGAAGGAAATCCTTGGGACTTTTGTCTACGTAAAGCTGTAATAAAAAAAGCTGTTCCTATTGGAACTATACTAACTTTATCTGCTACAGGATCTGAGATGAATGGAAATGCTGTTATCACTAATTGGGATACTCAAGAAAAACTCTCTTTTGGTAGCCCTTATGTTAAACCTAAGTTTTCTATACTAGATCCAACCTATACAATGACTTTACCCGAAAAACAAACTGCCGCTGGTACTGCTGATATAATGAGCCATGTATTTGAACAATATTTTTCAAATACTGAAGAAACTTATATAACAGACAGAATTTCTGAAGGAATTTTAAAAACTTGTATACATTATGCTCCAATTGTCATTAAAGAACCTGAAAATTATGATGCCCGCGCAAATTTAATGTGGTCTTCTTCTTTAGCATTAAATGAGCTTATATCCTATGGTAAAGTAACAGACTGGGCAACTCATGCTATGGAACATGAATTAAGCGCTATATTTGATATAACACATGGTGTTGGACTTGCTATTCTTACCCCTCACTGGATGGAATATGTACTTAGCCAAAGCAATGTTAATAAATTTGTAGACTATGCAAGATATGTTTGGGAAATACCAGAAATAGAAGATAAAATGTCTATGGCTAAATCTGCTATAGAAAAAACTAAAGAATTTTTCATATCTTTGGGAATTCCTTCTACTTTAAAAGAAGTGGGCATAACCGAAGATAAACTTGAAGAAATGGCAGAGAAAGCTGTAAAAAGAGGCGCTATAGGAAACTTTAAAAAGTTAGAAAAAGAAGATGTATTAAATATATTTAAAGCTTCATTTTAAGAAAAAGGTCACTGTGTAACCATTATTCTGGTTGCATAGCGACCTCCATTTCTTACTCTATTATTAGTTCTTTTTCTTCCATAGTGCTTTTTATCTACTCCCTAAAAATCAAATCAATTTTTCTGAAACAAATCTACTACTTAACTTTTTTAAAAGTATATAGTCTATAATAAACACTGCGGTACCTATAGATATTAGTATGATATTAGTTAGTAAAAATAATCCTGTTGCTTGACCTACTATCAGTAAAATTACTGGAACAACAATAAATCCACTAACTTGCTGTGCTTCTTGAAAACTTTTAGATTTTGCAGAAACAAGCACTGTAAAAGTAAGTCCTAATAAAGTTATCCCAGGCACAAGATAAAATATTAATATTAACCATTTTAAATTTGGAAAAATTAATTTGCTAAAATATAAAAACCCCCCTATATTTATTACAATTCCAAAAGCTAAAAATGATATAACACTTACTATATATGAAGGAATAAAAACTCCTAAAAGCTTAGCTCTAAAAAGCTCTTCCATAGTAATAGGTGTATATAGTAGAGTTTCCAAAGTCTTATGCTCCTTCTCACCTACAAAACTACTAGCACCAATTATGCTTGAAGCCATTATAGGTATTAGAAGAAATAAGGAAGGAAACATATAGTCTACCCCTACTGTAATTATCAATTGCTGTAAGCTTAACTTGCTATATTCCATAGGTAGTTTCTTTATTAAAGTATCCATTCCATTTATCATTTTCCCTCCCTGATATGAAAAATGTGTCCCTATAATCATTATTGTAGGTATTACTATGACAAATATCAAAGGAACAATGATCATTGGTATATAAATTTCTTTAGAAGCAGTTATCTCCTTTATATCTTTGTATATTACTGCTTTCTCTTTGCTATTCAATTTTATCACCTCTCACATAACTAAAATATAGTTCCTCTAAACTACATCTTTTACTTTTTGCTTCAAATATCTGTCCACCCTGAGTTAAAATATTATATAAAATTTCTGAAATTTCTTCCTCTGAATTTATTTCTTTTCTATAACTGTCTTCATTTAATTTGCTAAATCCCAAACTTTCTGATATATGTTTTCCTCTAACTACTAGGTGCTTTTTACTATTTTTACTTTCAGCTAATTCTTGAAAACTACCGAATCCTAATATTTTTCCCTTATTTATAAATCCATATTCTGTACATATATCTTCTGCATATTTAAGTTGATGAGTACACATAAATACAGTTGTTCCATTTTCATAAGCCATATTTCTAATTAATTCTGTAACATTTTTTCCACTTTCCGGATCTAATCCTGATGTTGGTTCATCTAGAAACAACACTTTTGGATTATGAATTAAAGCTATAGCAAGGCTTATTCTCTTTTTCATTCCTGTACTATACTCCTTTACTTTTTTATCTTTATGATCATATAATTGCAAACTTTTCAATAGATAATCTATTCTTTCCTTTAATTCTGTAGGATTAATTTCATGAAGTTTTCCAAAGAAAAATAAGTTCTCCTTTCCAGTGATATTTTCATAACATGCCGCTGTTTCTGTCATAACTCCACATATTTTATGAATATCTATAGTATGATTTACTATATCTTTACCTAGTATTTCAGCTTTTCCTGCAGTAGGTGTTAGTACTCCGTTTAACATTCTTACAGTAGTTGTCTTCCCCGAACCATTGGGACCTAAAAATCCAATTATTGCTCCCTTCTCTATAGAAAAACTTATATTATCTACTACTTTATTTATACCATCATAAGATTTACTTAAATTCTCCACTATAATTGCTTTCATTTTACCACCCCTTGTTAATTAAACTAGACTTTTGGTAAAAAGTTCATTATAAAGTAAAAAAGATCTTATCCATTTTCAAGAACAAGATCTTATAATGTTTTTATATCACTATATGTATTTACCAATAACATCTTTTAAAGTTTTAACTACCAAAACAGGATTTTGTCCTATAGATACTTCTCCCGCTAACATAAAACCATCAACTTTATTTTGTATAAAGTTATATATATCATTTATTTCTGAAGCTGTTGGTATGGCATTTCTCCTCATGGAATCTAAAACATAAGTTCCTATTATAAAATCCTTTTTACTTTTTTTCATAATGCTTAATAGATCTTTTTGTATTTTGGGAAGTTCTAAAATATCTACTTCTGCTACTAAATCTCCTCTGCCTAACATTATTCCGTTACTTTCTCTAAGTATTTCTTTAAAATTTTCTATACCTTCCTTGCTTTCTATCTTAGCCCAAATTTTGGGTATATTAAAATCTTTGTGTTTTTTTAGTCCTTTAATATAATTCTTTAACTCCATTATGTTTTCTGGATAACATGCATAAGATAAACATATTATATCAACCCCATTTTCTATTCCCCACATAATATCATTTTTATCTTTTACAGTGAGTCCCATATTTCGTCTATCCATACCTGGTGCATTGACTCCCTTTTCAGCTCTTAAAATTCCTCCTCTTACTACGGAAGTTTTAATTATATCCTTTTCCCTATCTAATATTTTAAATTTCATAGTGGCATCCTTCATCAAGATAGAGTTTGCAGAACTTAGTAAAGAAAAATCTCCTTCAAAACTTAAAGGAACCAATATGTAATCCCTTTGATAACTTTTGCTATATATTTTATATATTTCTTCACTGCAAAAATACACCCTATCCCTTGGCAAAACTTTTATTTCTTTTCTAAACAAATTACTAATTCTTATTTTATTTCCCTGCAAATCTTGCATTATAGATATATCTTTATGATTGTTTTTTATATAATTTATTAAAGATTTAGAAAGCTCATAATCTATATGCGAAAAATTAAATCTTACTACATTCATGCCATTTTCTATAAGTTCTTTTAAAATTTCAGTATTATTAATATTTGGTCCAACTGTACATAGTATTTTCATATTGTTCCACATCCCCATTTAATATATTATTTGCAAATAACCTAATTTTTCCTTTATATTAAATACCTTAATTATATATAATTAATATTTATATAACAACAATTTTTATGTTAGGCACATTAAAATAAATAACAAGTCAATTATCGACGAATATTTTGTATCAGACAAGGAAGCAGGTTCCACTGCTAGTATAGCTATCAGTGGGTTCTGATGACGCAGTATGATGCAAAATAGACTAGCATACTGAGTTATTTATTTTTTAAATGTGCCTTAAGTTGTTATTTTTTCCTTCATTTTATATTTATATAAATTAGTAATTACAACCTTTAAAATAGAATATATAGGTATTACAGCAAAAGCCGCTATAGGGCCTCCTAACGCTACTGCTCCTATTACTAGAAATATATCTGTCAGTGGATGAATTTTCATTGTATGCCCCATAATAGCGGGCACAACTACTCTTCCTTTTAATGTTTGCACTACTATAAATGTAACTCCTAGCTTTATCATCATATTTAATCCCATACTAAAAGCTATTATCCAAGGAATAATCATAGAAATAAAAAAACCTATAAATGGTATAAAAGCTAGTATAAAAGTAATAGATGCTAATAATAATGCATTAGGCATTTTAATTATTTTATATCCTATAAATATCATAGTAGATAAAGATAATGCAACCTTACTTTGACCAATTACATAGTGAGACAAAACTTCATCACTTTGAATTAATATTTTATTTAGTACATCCCTATACTTTTCAGGACATAGTTTTAATGCTCCTTCTTTAAAATTCTTTCCATCTTTAAAGAAGAAAAAAATAGTTACCAATAGTAATAATATTTTTGAAAATATGTCCATAACAAAATTTATTCCTTTAAAAATATTTCTTGCTAAATCCTGGATATAGTTATTTACAGTTCTTGTTAATGTCCTATAAATATCATTTATATTTATGTATTTACCAATTTCATTTAATGCTCCATTTATATAAGACTTATTCTCCATTATTGCTGCAAATTCCTTAATCAAACCATTTATTTGGTAGAGTAGGTATCTTCCAAAATAAGAAAATACTCCAGATAGAATAAAAATGCTTATAATTAAAGTTAATATAGCAGACACACTAGGTTTTAACCCTTTCCTTAAAAACACATCATTCAATGGCCTCATTATATAATAAAAAAATGTTGATATTATTAATGGTAATAAAAAAGATTTAAAAATTATTTTTATAAGTTTTTGTATAAAATATACCCTACTAAAAAGAATCAACGCTAAAAAAGATAAATTAATGATTATTAAACTTTTAATTACTTTATTATAAGATATAATTACCAACTCCTTTATATCCTATTCAATCATTTGTATTTTAAGCATTATCTAGCTAATTATTCATAAACAGAGTTCTTGGTTTCAGAGAAAATTTTTCATTGCTGCTGAAACCTATTAACAGACTTCTTAGAAGTAGTTATCCTTTAGGGGAAATTGTTATCCATTGAAATATCTGCTCTTTTCTTCAACTTTGAAGATGATGGGAGTATTACATCAGATGAAAATTAAAGGAGCTTTTGTTTTATAAAAGCTCCTAAATTATATCTTTATTATCTTGTTATGTATATTATCCATTGTTTTGGTTACTCCCATTTGTTTTTTGACTTGCTTGACTCTGTTCTACCGCGGCTATAGTAACAATTATGCTTCCTACAGATGTAATTAAATTTCCTAATATATTCAATTCATCTAATGTTTTATCTTCAGATATAGCTATTGCAATTATAGTAGCTAACATAGAAAGCTCAATGGAATCACAACTTAAGTCTGCCATTATATCACCTCTTTTAATCTATTATATTAAAAAGAAGTCTACTTTGTTCTTGTTAATTAATGAAAGTAATCTGATCATAACTTTTATCAAATACAAAAATCCCTATTAATTCTTAACATAAAAAAGGAGCCTGCGGCTCCTTTACTTACATTCCTTAATAACAAACTTTATTCTTGCTCCTTCTTCCTCTCTATTTTCTACACTAATCCATCCATTATGTTTTTGTACTAAACTTTTTACTATATACATTCCAAGTCCTGAATGTCCTTTTTCTTTAGACCTAGAAACATCGCCCCTGTAAAATTTTTGAAATACATAAGGCAAATCTTTTTCTGAAAAACCTATTCCTTCATCTTCTACAGTAAATTCCATAATAGTATTATTTATTTTAGTATGCATATATACATTTTTTCCGTCCTTAGTATATCTTAAAGCATTGGATATTATATTATCTAAAATTTGTTCCAATCTTTGAGGGTCTACTAAAACTTCCTCTCTTGACTCTCTTTTATCTTCAACGTTTAATATAAACTCTATATTCTTTTGTTTTGCTAAAATCATATAATCTTCATATTTATTTTCTAAGAACTCAACTATATCTATACTTACTGGATTTAACATAAAATCTTGTCTCTCTATTTCTGAGGCTATATTCATATCACCAATTAATCTTCCCATTCGTTCAGTATTATATTTTATAGTCTGTAGATATTTTTCTAGCCTTTGAGGATTGTTTATACCACCTTCAAGAAGAACTTCTACATGTCCTTGGATTACTGTAATTGGAGTTTTTAAATCATGGGCTATTGCTTTTATTATTTCTTTTCTCTCCTCCTCCATTTTCCATTGACTATAAAGAGATTCTCTTAAAGCACTTTTCATATCTTCAAATGAAGATGTAAGCTTACCTAATTCATTATTGCTTTTATAACTAATATTAAAATCCAAATCTTTTTCCTTTATCTTATTAGACGCTTCTATTATTTCATTAATTGGAACCTGTATATTCTTAATAAGTTTTCTTGTGAAAATGGCAGTAAAAAAAATTATAAATATAAATGGTGAAAATAACAAAAAAATCTCCATGAATGCTACTAATGTTTTGTTCTTATCATCAATTACATTTGTTTTAATAGAATATTTAATTACTGCTACTCCCTTTAAATTCCCTTTGTCATCTGATATAGGTATATTTTTTTTAACCGTAGCACCAAAAATACGTTTTGTATTATAATGCTCAATTTTATTAATTGAATTTAATAATTCCTTTTTTCCTTTAACAGGTTTCTCTTCTAAAGTTCCATATAAAATATTTCCTTCAATATCTAAAATTTGATATTGTATACCTTCCCTTGGTATTATTTTTTCTAGTTCTAATTTATTTTTTTTATCTAATAAATTTTCACCTTTATTATTTATGAATTCCTCAATTTTTGGTAATTTTTGCTCATAATAATTATCAAACCTTACAATAGGTTTTTCTCCCATATACATAACAAATACATATGATACTAATGCAACTACAGTTCCTATAATACTTAAAAAAATAATTAATATAAAAGTACTAATTACTTGTGTTTTTAAAGATGCTTTCTTAAACATACAACCTTCTCCCATTTATAACCTACTCCCCACACAGTAGATATGTGGTTGAGATTTTGATTTACAGCTATAAACTTTGCCCTTATTTTTTTTATATGTTCTGCAACTGTACTTGAATCTCCTTCTGCATCATATCCCCAAACCTTTTCATATATCTGTTCTTTAGAAAACACTTGTCCAGGATGGAGAGCAAGCAATTCCACAATTTCAAATTCCTTTGCAGTAAGTAAAATTTGCTTATCTTCATAATAAATTTCGTAACCATTAAGATCCAATGTAAGTTTACCAAAATTTATTTTAGACTTATTATTTATGGATACTCTTCTTTCTCTTCTAATATGAGCTTCAACCCTTGCCTTCAATTCCTTTATACTAAAAGGTTTTACTATATAATCATCTCCCCCTACTCCTAAGCCCTTAATCCTGTCACTTTCAGCTTGCCTTGCACTTAGAAATATTATCGGACAAGATACTTGATCTCTTATTTTTTTACACACATGAAAACCATCAAAATCTGGCATCATTATATCAAGCAAAATAAGATCCGGTTCTTTTTTAGAAGCTTCCATAGCCTCCGCTCCATTACTAGCCGTAAAAACTTCATACCCTTCATCTTCAAAATAATCCTTAATAAAGGTTACTATATCCTCTTCATCATCTACTATTAATATTTTTTCCCTCATAATTTTATCCCCCGCAAATTTGTATCATAGTTATTATAACATAATTTACAAATTGCTTAAGCTACACACTTTAAAAAGATTGCGACGCAACTTTTTATATTATGCTTTCAAATCTTTCTTATTAAAAATAAAAACACTTAATATAAATCCTACAATTAAGCATGTTAAAACAGGAATATAAAACTTTGTTCTCTCCCCTAAGCTTAAAAGTCTTATTATCTTATTAAAAGGAAAAATAAAAACTTCTAAGCTATCATTTGCATACATACCACCAGCTAAAGTACATAAAAGAAGTATAAAAGATGAAACAACTTTAGGTATAATAGAAGAAATTACTGCTGCTAATGCTAAGATTGCATTACTTATAAGATACATAAGAGCTACTGCCTTGAAATTATATATTAAAGCATTTCCTGCATTATAAAGCTTTGGACTAGTATAAAAAGTTGTTGTACTTACTTTAGGAAATAATATGTATCCAAAGATTGTAGAAGCAATAAAAAACACTATAAAAATAGCACCAGTAAATAAACTTTGAACTATTAATTTTGAAATCCATAATTGAGTTCTAGTGTAAGGTCTTATGAGTATTAATCTATATGCGCCACTTTCATATTCTCCACTTAAACTGTCTATGAAAAGTACTGGAAGTACTATCATAAAAAGAACTAATATTAAATCCTTCATACTAAATACAGGAAAATTCAAAGAATTTATCTTAGTGGATATATCTGGTGTGTAAAACCCTATACCTGATCCCAAAAATGGAGTTTTGTCCCAAACTAATGTAAATACAAAACTTGCTATCAACACCAATACACATATTTTATTTTTCTTTCTCTTTCTCATTCTTAAAAATTCACTTATAATTAACTCCTTCATTTTCATACCCTCCATTATATAAAGTGATCTTCTCTACAAAATGTGTTACAAGATAGGACTCCAAAAATCACTATGTGCAATATTAAAACCATAATTATCCAAGATGAATATATAAAATCTTCACTCAAAAGAAGACATATACCTTCATGTTGAATTTTAACAATAGTCAGTAACCATAGTCTTATTGTTAACTCTTTTCCAATTAAATTTGTAAAATAAATAATTGTTGATGAAAAAATTCCTCCTGCTATAATGGTTGATATACTCACCCCTGCAACTCCTGTTACAGTCTTACACTTAACTGCAAAAAAAGTAAACATAGATAGTATTGCTATAGTGGTAACAAATCCTACAGCATAATATTTAGCTGAATATATAAGAGCTTCTGAAATTCCTACAGGATTTTTATGATAAAAAAGCATTACCTTATCTAATTTAGGAGCTGCGAAATATCCCACTACTGTACTCATAATAAAAAACGTTATAAAAAATATCCCTAATGTGGTTACAATAGAAGCTATCTTAGAAAAAAATATTTCTTTAAAAGAATACCCTCTAATCATAACCAATCTTATTTCACCATTTCTATACTCCTCAGTAATAGAAGTACACACAAATAATATAGTTAATATATTAAATAAAGTTATTAATACTTCCTGAAACATCATAAAAGGATAGTTACCAAAAGACACAAATTCTGGGCTTTGGATTATATGCTTATAATTATTATTTAAATAATATTTTGATGCTCCTGCTATTGCAAGAGGAATAAGAATAAAGCATATCCAAGTTAATTTTCTTTTCCATATCCTTTCAAATTCACTTTTAAAAAGCTCCATTATGCTGATGCCTCCTGGCCTTTTAATATTTTTATAAATATATCTTCAATATTTCCTTTGTCTATTGAAAGTAACTCTTCAGAAGTTCCTTTAAATTTTAAAACTCCTTCATTTATAATTACAAAGCTAGTACAAATCTTTTGAAGTTCATCTAACAAATGACTAGATACTAAAAATGTTATATTATATTCCCTATTTAGTTTAAGAATAATTTCTCTTAAATCCTTCATTCCAATAGGATCAAGACCATTAGCTGGTTCATCTAAAATAATTATTTCAGGATTTCCTAAAAGGGCTTGAGCAATACCAAGCCTTTGCTTCATTCCAAGTGAATAAGTAGATACTTTGTCTTGGCATCTTTTATCTAAATCTACAATTTTTAGAACTTCTTCAACCCTACTCTCTCTTTCTTTCTTGGGAATATTAGGATGTAATCTTACAAGATTATTCAATATTTCCTTTCCAGTCATATAATTAAAAAATATAGGAGCTTCAACTATTGCTCCAATATTCATAAGAGCTTCTTTTCTATTTTTAGTAACATCTATTCCATTAATTAAAATTTCTCCTTCATTTGGTTTTATAAGTCCTGTTAACAGTCTAATCATAGTAGTTTTTCCCGCACCATTTGGACCTATAAATCCACATATTTGCCCTTCATTAATTTCAAATGACATATTATCAATAATGGTTCTTCTTTTTATTTTTTTACTTACATCTTTAACTTTCATTATATTTTTCATTTAAAATCACTCCCAAAACTTACTTTAATCTCATTATAAAAGGCAATTTTAAAGATTTTATAAAGGAAATTAATATATAAAATTTTATAAAGTCTATTGACCATTACTTAAGGTCATAGTTTAAAATAATATTTAAATATGACTAAGCTAAGGAGGGTTATAAATGTTTAAAGAAGTAAGAAGAAAAGATAGAAGTTTAGAAGAAAAAGCTACCTTAGAATTACTCAAAGCCAGCGAATATGGTATCTTATCTATGGTTGGAGCAAATGGTTATGGATATGGTATTCCACTAAACTATACATTAATTGATAATTGTATATATTTTCATTGTGCCATTGAGGGATTTAAATTAGATAATATAAACAAAAACAATAAAGTTTCTTTTTGTGTAGTTGGTCAAACTCAGCTTCTTCCTGAAAAATTTAGTACAAAATACGAAAGTGCTTTAGCCTTTGGAAAAGCATATGAAGTCTTTGATGAAGAAAAAGAACTAGCTCTTAAGTCTATAATAGAAAAGTATTCTCCATAATTTTCCAAAGAGGGCATTGAATATATAAAGAAATCCGCTCATAGAACAAAAGTAATAAAAATTGAAATTGAAAATATTAGTGGGAAAACAAGAAAATAAAGATATAAGAAGTGGTTAGATATGATTACCTAACCACTTCTTACAAAGTTTTGTACTTTTAATTAATTATATCTTAAATTTTTTCATAATTTCATGAAATGCTTGAAGTAATTTATCTTAAGATTTTATCCAATTCCACCAAAGAATATCCCTAATATATAAACTGTAATTGTAAGTCCACAAAATACATATCTTGTCATTGGCTCAAACCAAGTTCCTAATTCCTTTTTACAGCCTAATTGCACTTGCTCTCTTGCAAACTTTGCTCCGCAAACCCAATAAAACATAATTGCAGCTAAAAGTGCTCCTAAAGGAATAACATAAATAGATATTACATCCATCCAAACACCAAGCTTATTTGCGTCTTCAAGTGCTATTCCAGCAATTGCTCCAAACAATGCAATAGTAATAACTGAAGTTTTTCTAGAAAGCTTAAATCTAGCTTGTAATGTCTCTATTGGAGTTTCAAATAAATTCATCAAAGATGTAACTCCAGCAAATAAAACAGCTATAAAGAAAATAATTGAAAATAATTGTCCCATAGGCATTTGCTTAAATACACTTGGCATTGTTATGAACATAAGTGGAGGTCCTGCTGCTGGATCCATTCCAAAAGCAAATACTGATGGTATAATTACAAGTGCAGCTAGCATTGCTGCAATTGTATCAAAAACAGCCACATACTTGGCACTTTCTACAACATCTTCAGATTTCTTTAGGTAACTTCCATATACTACAGTTCCTGAACCTGCTAATGAAAGAGAGAAAAATGCTTGCCCTAATGCATATACCCAAGTTTTAGGATTAACCAAAAACTCCCATCTAGGAATAAATAAATATCTATACCCTTTCATGGCACCTGGTAGTACAGCTACACGAATGGCAAGTATCAAAAATAATACGAAAAAGGCAGGCATCATAACTTTATTAACTTTTTCTATTCCATTAGAAACACCTGCAACCATAACGATAAATGTTAAAGCTAATCCTAGCATATGCCAATTAAGACTTCCCATTTTTCCAGCTATTGCCCCAAAATATGCGCCGCTATCTGAAGCATTTATCATTGATCCGGTAATAGCCCCTGCAGTAAATTTAAGAATCCATCCTACAACTACTGAATACCCTATAGCAATCCCTAATGAACCTATTACTGGAATAAGTCCAATAATGTCTCCATGTTTCTTTCCTCTTCTTTCTAATGCCTTTTTAAAAGCTCCAAGTGGTCCTGTTCCCATGGCACGTCCAAAAGACATTTCCCCAATAACTCCTGTAAATCCAAGAAGTATAACAAATATAAAATATGGTACTAGAAATGCAGCTCCTCCAAGCTGACCTACTCGATAAGGAAACATCCAAATATTACCCATACCTACTGCTGAACCAATACACGCCAAAATAAATCCGAATTTTGAACTAAAGGCATCCCTGCTAATGTCAGTACTCATGTCAATATTATTTTTTTCATGATTGTTATCTCCCATAACATCACTCCTTTTGGTGGTATAATTATAATATTTTAATAGAAAGTTATTGATTTTCTATTAAATATCAATTCCTTTTTATGAATTTATAGATTAAATATTTATTTTTATAAAATCACATCTTAATAATTTAACTTTGGGAAAACGTTTAGATATGCATTAATTTATGAGTTCTTAATTATCTCCTTACATAAATATAGAAAGTGAAAAAAGAATTTATCATGAAAATTAATTTTCATAATAGGTACTATTTGTATCCCTTATCCCTTTTCCACTTTCTACAAAATAAATTTCATAGCGTTTGTTATCATACTTATTGTTAATTGCCACAAAAACACTGATATGAGAAAAGTGAAAAATATGTAAAAACGCCTAGCCAATATTTACATATTTTTAATTTCCTTGTTTATATATTGTAATTCATCCATATATTTTAGAAACTACCCGTAAAATATATAACTTTACTATTTTACGGGCATATATTTTTTTATTTTACTGGTTCAAGACTTGCTTGGAAGTGACGAAGAACCTTTGGTTCCCATGTAATTTTATAACCTTTAACAGCACTTGCCCTTTCTTTAATTGCAATAAGAGCATCTGCCATAATATCAATATGAGCTTGAGTATATACACGACGTGGAATTGCAAGTCTTGTAAACTCAAATTCTGCATGAAGCTGTTTTCCAGTATCAGGATCATTTCCTAGCATATAAGATCCAATATCGCATGTACGAATTCCTGCTTCTTTATAAAGTTCTACTGCTAAAGCCTGACCTGGGAATTCATAATATGGAATATGTGGGAACATAGCTTTTGCATCTACAAATACCCCATGTCCTCCTACTGGTGATTGATAAGCTATACCTGCTTCATCAAGTCGTGATGCAAGATACTCCATTTGTCCTATTCTATATCTTAAGTAGTTTTCATCAATTCCTTCATAAAGCCCAATTGCTAAAGCTTCAAGATCACGTCCTGAAAGTCCTCCATAAGTTACAAATCCTTCAAAAGAAATTGTACGGCCTTTGCATAATTGGTATAATTCTGCATCTTCTTTAATACCAATTAATCCTCCCATATTAACAATAGTATCTTTTTTAGCGCTCATAGTAAACATATCTGCATAGCTAAATACTTCTTTAATTATTTCTTTAATAGATTTATTTTCATACCCTGGCTCACGCTGCTTTATAAGATATGCATTTTCTGCATAACGTGCTGCATCTATGCAAAGTTTAATATTATATTTCTTACAAATTTCAGATGTTTCCTTTATATTTTGAATTGATACAGGCTGACCTCCTGCTGAATTATTTGTTACTGTCATAATAACAAGTCCAATTTTGTCTGCTCCATGTTCGTTTATTAATTCTTCAAGCTTTTTAACATCCATGTTTCCCTTAAATGGTATTCTTAATGATGGGTCTGCAGCTTCAGGAACAACACAGTCAATTGCCCTTGCACCTGTAAGTTCAACATGTGCTCTTGTTGTATCAAAATGCATATTTGATATAGAATATTGTCCTTTGCCCATTAGTAGTCCAAAAAGAACTTTTTCTGCCGCACGTCCTTGATGTACAGGTTGAATATATTTGTATCCAAATATATCTTGTGCTGCCTCTACTAGTTTAAAATAACTTGAAGCTCCTGCATAAGCTTCATCGCCTCTCATTACACCAGCCCATTGCTCCTGACTCATTGCATTTGTTCCACTATCTGTTAGCAAATCGATGTACACGTCTTCACCCTTAAGACTAAATAAATTATATTTTGCCTCGGCAATTTTCTGTTCCCTTTCTTCTCTACTAAGCATTTTAATTGTTTCAACCATCTTAATTCTAAATGGTTCTGGTACATATTTAATACTCATAAAACCCCTCCATCCTTTTAATTCACTTTACAGATTAAGTAAATTAAAATAAAAATTTTTATAATTTAAATTTAAAAATTATTAGCTATTTAACACAACTTATTTGTGTTGTAATTTTTTATTATCATTGTAATTTATTATAATTTATATGCATGCTATTTTTGTTTTATACTATTTACTCACCTTAATTTATAATTTTTTATAATATTAATAATATTTTTTATATTTTATTGAAATATATCATCTTCCATGATATGTTAATTGTATAATTTTATGGAGAAGGTGTATTAATTGAATAAAAATATATTAGATCAATTTACTAAATTAGTTGAATTTTTAGGTAAGGTTTTAGGACCTGATTATGAAATTGTTCTACATGATTTAACTGATAAAAAATATTCTATTGTTGCCATAGCAAATGGTCATGTTAGCGGCCGTAGTGTAGGTGCACCTTTAACAAATCTTGGGCTAAAAATAATCACTATGGGTAGTTATAAAAATAGCGATTATCTTATTAATTATAATGGTGCTTCAAAGACCAATAAGGTTCTACGTTCCTCTACTATGTTTATAAAAGATGATAATAATAATGTTGTTGCTATGCTATGTATTAATTTTGATGATAGTAAGTATGTTGCTTTGAGCGAAGAAATTTTAAAATTATGTCATCCTAATGAATTAATTCTTAAAAATAGTGAATATGATTCAGTTAGTTCAATTTTAAAAGACGTTCCAGAAAGCTTTTCTGAATCCATTGAAGAAGTTACAGATACCGTTTTAAATAAAGTTTTAGCTGATAAAAATATTCCCATTGATCGTTTAACTCAAGATGAGAGGCTTAATATAGTAAATATTTTAAATCAAAAAGGAGTATTTATGTTAAAAGGAGCAGTTAGTGAAGTTGCTAAAAAGCTTCACTGTTCAGAACCCAGTATTTATCGCTATCTAAACATCGTGAGTAGCGATAAAAATCAATAATAGAAATGAGCTGAATTAAATTTTACTAGTTCTAGGGTTAAAAACCTGTACTTGTGCTTTTAACCCTAAAAAATCTTACTTATAGAATATATCTTCTCTTATTTTACGTAAAAAGGTATTAAAATTTTATACCTTTTCAACATACTGTTTTTCAAAATCTTCTACATTTAATACCATTACAAATTCTCCACCTTCATCTCTTTCTCCATTAAATTTAAATCCTACTTCTTTATATAATTTTTCTGCTATTATATTATTTTTAAAGATACTTAAATAAATTTCCTTACATTCATATTCTAATACAATATGTCTAATAATTATTACTAGTGCTTTTTTTCCATATCCCTTTCCCTGATATTTACTGTCAATCATAAATCTGTCCAACCAAACTCTTTTTTCATTATCAAAATAACCATACATAGCAAAACCAATTAATTCTTTATTATCGTATATAGCTGCAGGTCTCCACTGTTTTAAAAATTTTGACTCTGCTAGAGAAAATGCATTACTTTCTATATAACCTTGTTGATTTTCTGATACTGATAATGAAGTAACAGCTTTCCAATTTTCAATTATTACTTCTTTTAAATATAACATATTTCCACCTCATTCTTATTTTAATCAATCCATAAATTATCATATACAATTTTTGCTATGAAATTATATTAATCTATATGCCAATATAAGTTTCTACTATTGAAAAAATATGCGAAATTTTAGATTGTCAACCTGATGATATCTTAGAATACAGAAAGGATTAAAAAGAGAGGCTGTATCAAAATAATTAAAGAAAATTATTTTAACACAGCCACCAACCTCTTTATATACTTAGTTCTAAACTCTCTTATTCTTTTATATTTCAATTTGACATACAAATCTATACTATTTCATTATTACAAATTATTGTACTTATATATAATTTTTCTTTTTCTATTTTAGTATAAATTTCGTTTTTTCTATTTCTATCTCCTTCCCTCTGTATATTTTCTAATTGAGGATTTTCATCGTCTTCATAATAGCTACCGGAAATTATTCCACCAAGTCCAAATATAAATATAAATATAGATAATAATATTCCAACTAAAATCTTTACCAAAATATTTTTAGCTTTAAATTTCTTATTTTCATAATATAAATAATATATTGTTACTGGTCCTCCTATTAAAGTTAGAACTCCAGTAACCTTAGTAAATTCTGCAAAAACAACTAGGTATATAATACTTCCTATAATAACTTTTATAATAGTTTTTAATATTCCACTTATCCCTACATTCTTTTGTTTATTTGTATTTTTTGTATGTTCTCTTATATGCTCCCTTTTATCTATAATTTCCTTTTCTCTAATCCCTTTACCTTTAAATATTGGATTTATATTTTTTTCTTCCTGCTCCTCTCTAACCTCAATATAATTTACACCAATTTCATCAAAATCTTCTTCTGATTTTCTCCATTTAAATGTCATAATCTCACCTTTCTACTCTATACATACTCTGTTTCTTTATCATTATATAGATTTTTATTAAATACAGTTAATATTTTATCTACACTTTCTATTTGAATAATCAATATTATAAAAACAAATAATATTATTAAAATAAAATTTCGGAGGTAACTATGGGTAAAAGAAATAAGAAATATACTATAAGAAAAATTGAAGATAACTTATATGGTCAACCTAATAATATTACGGATGGTACAGATGTGGATAGCTCTCCATTTCCCTTTACTGAAGAAAATTATAACTCCAATGAACAATATCATTATGGTGCCATTGATAGCAATAGACCCCTTTAAATTTGGGGTTCTTTTTTCCTTACATTCCTTGTGTCTTTTTTATTATATTTATTAACTCCTCTTTATTATTTAATTCTGGATTTTCCATAACTATTTCTAATAATTCATTTAACATTTTACCTATTTCTTTTCCTTGAGCTAATCCTAATTCAATTAAGTCTTTACCATTAACATCCAAATCTTTTAAGCTAAAACATTGCCTTTGCTGCAAAATACTATTTAATTTTTTCTCTATTTCTAGTAATTTCATATGTCTTTCTTCATAAAACCTTGGATTTTGGGCTTTTATATCAGCTTCTTTTACTTTTAATAAATCTACAAATAATTCCTCACCTATTTTATTCAATAACTTTTTAATAGATTTATTACTATATACTTCATAATCATGGCATTGTATTAAAGTATATACTCTTTCTATTGTTTTGTTATCATACTTCATTCTTTTAAGAATTTCTCTTGCCTTTTCTGCCGACTTATGTGCATGTATATAAAAATGATCTATTCCTAATTCATCTGTAGTTTTGCACTGAGGTTTACAAATATCATGCAACAACATTGTTAACCTTAAATACAAATTCTTTTCAATATTTTCTACACTACAAATCAAATGAGTTGCAACATCAAAAATATGATAAGGATTATTTTGAGAAGTAGCCTCACATATATCATATTCAGGCAAGAAATGCGTCATTAGCCCATAACAATTTAAGCTATGTATTTTATCTACATTATCTGATAAAAGTATCTTATCAAACTCCTCTTTAATTCTCTCCACAGACACAAATCTAATATTACTACTCAAAGATCTTATAGCATTTTCTGTGTTATCTTCAATTTTAAAACCTAACTGTGCTGAAAATCTCACAGCTCTCATCATTCTTAAAGCATCTTCTGAAAATCTTTTTAAAGGCTTTCCTACGCATCTGATAATTTCGTTTTCCAAATCTTTAATTCCTTCAAAATAGTCTACTACTCCTTCAGTATGATTATAGGCCATAGCATTTATAGTAAAATCTCTGCGACTTAAATCCTCTTTCAAACTAGTTGTAAATTCTACTTTATCAGGATGTCTACCATCTAAATATTCCCCGTCAATCCTATAAGTAGTTACTTCATAACCTATATTATCCATCATTATTGTAACTGTTCCATGTTTAATTCCTGTTTCTATAACTTTAAATCCTCTATGTTGAAAAATCTCTTCCACTTGCTCCGCTTTAGCATTTGTTGTAATATCCCAATCATTAGGTATTTTATTTAATATACTATCTCTAACACACCCACCTACAACATATGACTCATAATTAGCTTCTTCTAAAGTATTTATAATAAATTCCACTGATTTAGGTATATTTATCTTCATATGTTTATTAATCACTTTTTAGCACACTCCTGTTAATCTCCATTACTAAATCATTTACTTCATTCATATTAGGATTCTCGGGTAAATTTGTATGTTCTTTTGCATAATTAAATCTTTTAATATAAGGATCTAATAAATCAAATACAAAACTATAATCATCTTCTCCATTAGCTTTTTTAGTTACATATTTACCATTTTTTAAATCCAGTAAAAACCCTCTATCTTCTTCTCTATAAGTATTTATACCCTTTTCTTCTAATATCTCAGTACCCATTATATATAATCTAAATAAATGACTTATATGTTTATTTAAATGTAGCTTATCTTTCTTATTATTTCTATGATTTAATTTATCATAATCATTTATAATATTAAAAATGTCACTATAAATATTTTTGAAATCTCTTAAAGGATACCTGTTTAATATTATATCCATAAAAATTTCTTCTTCATAGGTTTCTTTTTGAGATTTATCAATATAAAGATGCAGCTTATTCTCCTCTTTTATATCTTTAAATCTATCACTTAACTTTAAGAACATAGAATTTATAGTTTCTAAAATATGCTTTTCCTTTTCTTTCTTAGAGTAACTATCTCTAGCCAAAGCATTCTCCAATCTTCTTAATTGTGAATTAGCATATCCACTAAAACTTGAAATTGCTTTCTGTGATAAAAATATATTCGCATTATCTTTTAAAAGTCTTCCTTCTCTTTTTAAAACAAAATAATGATCCTCTTTACATCCTAGTATCTCTATTGTATTAGGATTACAATTGCATAACAATTCTATTATTTGAGATAAAGTATAAATAACTGTATCCGTTTCTCTGTCTTCATAAGGTTTATCCCTACACTTCATAGTTAATATTTCTTCTCTTGTATTACAGGCTATTCCTCTTATATCTATATCACTATTTTCATCATTTAATCCATAAGAATAACTTCCACCTAAAGTTAGCAAGATTATATTATTATTTAAATTGCTATTATTCCTTAAAAAACCATATTCATTTGAATTAAGTTTTTCTTTTATTTTATCTATATTCATCATGCTTTTCCCTTTCTTGCCATTTATCTGTTTCTTTTAATTTCGTTGTAATTATTATAAACATAAGACAATACAATGTAAAATTTAAAAATTTTTCAAATAACAAACGCTGAAAAACTTAGTTTTTCAGCGTTTGTTTGTGTTTAATTATTTGCAATATTTCTTTAATGTTGAACGAACAGCGCCTTCTCCAGCAATTAATTCTTTGAAGTAGCTTTCGATTTTTTCGCCTAAACCTACTTCATATAAATCAACACCGAAGATTGCTTTATTAGATAAAATCTTCATTAAAGTTTCATGAATATTTTCAATATTACCTAGTTTAACATTATCTATTATTGGAGTTACTGATGAAAGTAAAGGATCTGGACTTAATTCAAATTTATTTCCTTTATCATCTATAGCCATTAGATAACGACACCATCCTGCTATAACAAGGGGTATAAATGTTAAGTCTTTAACATCTAACTCAGTATTTTTAACATAGGCTTTTATAGTTTCACCAAAACGTATACCTAATTTTTGTGAAGTATCACAAGCAATTCTTTGTGGTGTATCAGGCATAAATGGATTTGGTAAACGTACTTTCATCACTTCATCTATAAAATCATTAGGTGATATAATTCCTGGGTTTACTACAACAGGTAACCCTTCCTTATAACCTATATTTTTTATTAATGTTACAAGCTCCTCATCATTCATTTCATCAGATATTTTAGTGTAAGACAATAAGCATCCATAAACAGCTAGCGCTGTGTGAAGAGGATTTAAACAAGTACACACTTTCATCTTTTCTACCTTGTCTACAACTTCTTTATCTGTGTAAATAATTCCCCCTTTATCTAGTGGAAGACGACCATTTTTAAAATTGTCTTCAATAACTAAATACTGAGGCTCTTCCGCATTAACAAAAGATGCAATATATGTGTCCTTTGAAGTTGTAATAGCTTCTGTATCTTCAAAACCTACTTCTTTTAACATATTTTTAACAGACTGAGCAGGTCTTGGTGTAATTTTATCTATCATAGTCCATGGATAAGATAGCTTCTCACTTACATAAGTCAAGAATTCAGCTTCTACTAATTTGTTATCCACCAAATACTTTGCAAAAGTTGTAATAGCATTTTCTAGCTTAGTACCATTGTGTGAACAGTTATCCATACTTACTAATGTTAATGGTAATTTTCCACCCTTAAATCTTTCATAACATAATGCTACTAGTTTACCAATATAGCTCCTTGCAGAAAAAGGACCATTATTAAAATCATTTTCTACATCCTTTAAAAACTCATCTTTTCCATTCTTTAAACTATAACCTTTTTCTGTAATTGTAAAAGAAACCATTTTTAAAGTTTTGCTTTTAAATATTTCTTTTAATCTATTCCAGTCATTTAAATTATTTGTGTCTACACATAAAGATTCTGCAATACTTCCTATTACTTTTTTCTCTAATGTTCCGTTAACCTTTAGTGTTACTAAAACATTTAGATTATCATATTTTTTATAGCTTTTTTCAATTATCTCATAGTCATATCCTTCAGCTACTATTATGCCTGTATTTAATATTCCTCTATTTAATAGATCTTGGCAAACTGCTGCTGGAAAAGCACGAAATATATTTCCTGCACCAAAATGTATCCATTCTGGATTTTCTTTAGTATTCTTTATCATTTTATCTCTATCAAATTTAGGTAACTCAAAACCAGCTTCTTCCCAAATTTTATTATTCCTTAATTCCTCTTGCGTAAGTTTCAAGGCATTCTCCTCCTTGCATTTTGACTATTTTGTTTTATTTGATTTTTTAATTGCTTCTTCTAATCCATTTAAATAAGCTGCTCCTAATGCACGATCATATAATCCATATCCTGGCATTGCAACTTCACCCCAAATAGCGCGACCGTGGTCTGGACGTACTGGACCATCAAATCCAATCTCACATAATGTTTTCATTATTTCATACATATCTAATGAACCATCTTTTGATAAATGCGCTGCTTCATCAAATTTGCCTGGTGCATGGTGAATTATATTACGTACATGTGCAAAATGAATTCTTCCTTTTGCAGCACGAATTATATCACAAATATCATTATTAGGATTTGATCCTAAAGAGCCTGTACATAAAGTAAGTCCATTAAATTTTGCATCTACTGCCTTTAAAAGCTTTAAGATATTTTCTTTATTATTTATAATTCTTGGCAAATCAAATACAGGCCATGCAGGATCATCTGGATGAATTGCCATCATTATATTATATTTTTCACAAACTGGACGAATTCTATTTAAAAAGTATACAAGGTTATCAAATAGTTTCTCATTGTTTACATTTTTATATTTTTCAAATAATTCTTTTACATGTTCTAATCTTTCTGGTTCCCAACCTGGCATTACAAATCCATTACTATTATTATCAATTTCTTTAAACATTTTTTCAGGATCAATTTTATCTATTAAGTCTTGATCATATGATAAAACAGTAGATCCATCTGCTCTTTTCTTTGCCAAATCTGAACGAGTCCAGTCAAATACAGGCATAAAATTATAACAAACCATATTAATACCTGCTTTACCTAAGTTCTCTAGAGTCACTATATAGTTTTTAATAAATTTTTCTCTTTCAGGTAATCCTATTTTGATAGAGTCATGTATATTTACACTTTCTATTCCTTCTATTTTAAGGCCGCTTGCTTCAACTTCTTCTTTTAACTTTAGAATATTTTCTAGAGGCCATACTTCTCCAGCAGGAATATCATAAAGTGTTGTAATAACACCTGTAACGTTAGGGATTTGTCTTATTTGTTCAAGAGTAACTGAATCATGTTTGCTGCCAAACCATCTTAATGTCATTTTCATAGTTTTTTCCTCCTTAGTTTACATTATTTCTTATATCCCATTAATAAAGGTAACCACATAGAAACCTTAGGTATATATGTTGTAAGCATCAATACAACAAAAATAGCTACATAATATGGTATTAATTTCTTCATTACGTTTTCAATTTTTGTCTTTGCTACCTTAACACCAACAAACAGTATATTTCCTACTGGTGGTGTAATTGTACCTATACATAAATTGAATGTTATCATTATTCCAAATTGAATTGCTGACATTCCAAAGCTCTTACATATTGGTAAGAAAATAGGTGTAAATATAAGGATTGCAGGTGTTATATCCATGAAAGTTCCTACAAATAATAGTACAATATTAATAATTAATAATATTACTATAGGATTATTACTAATACTTAATAATGACTTTGAAATAGCTGCAGGAATTCCAGTAAAAGCCATAACCCATGCCATTATACTTGATACACCAATCAAAAATACTATTATTCCAGTCATTTCAGCACTGTCTTTAAAAATTTCATACAAATCTTTAAATTTTATTGTTTTATAGAAGAATAAAGATAATATTAAACTATAAACAACGGCTACTACTGAGCCCTCTGTAGCTGTAAATATACCAGCAATAATTCCACCAATAACAATTAAAATTAATAATAAACTTGGTATTGCTTCTAATGTTATTTTTGCCGCTTGTTTTAAAGTAACACGTTCTGTGCTACGATATCCCTTTTGACGTGCTATAAAATATGCAACTATCATACAACTAAGTCCCCATAAAATTCCTGGAATATATCCTGCCATAAATAATGCTGCTACTGAAGTTCCACCACTTACAAGAGAATAGGTTATAAGTACATTACTTGGAGGTATTAATAGTCCTGTTGGTGCGGTTGCTATATTTATAGTAGCCATATAATCACGATCATAGCCATCTTTTTCAGCAATTGGTCCTATCATAGAACCCATAGCTGATGCTGCTGCAACACCTGAACCTGAAATAGCTCCAAACATCATATTTGCAATTGAGTTTGTATGTGCTAATGCACCTGGTACTCTACCAGTTAAAATTTTAGCAAAATTTATTAATCTTATTGCTATTCCACCTTTATTCATAATATTACCGGCTAAAATGAAGAATGGTATTGCTATTAATGTAAATACGGATATTCCTGAAAAGGTTCTTTGTGCCCCTGTTAAAACAGCAGCATCAAAATTTAATGTTGGTAATATAGCTAGTATTGAAGATATACCTAATGCAATTGAAATTGGAATACCTCCAAGTAATAAAATTATTAAAGAAAATGCTATTATTAGTCCTGATACTAACGCTATACTCATATTAAGACCCTCCTTTATCTAGAATTTTCTGATTTCAACTGTAAAATCAATTCATTTATATTAATAATATTGTAGATTACTGTTAAAACTCCACTTATAGGAACTATAATGTATATATATGACATATGAATTCCTAAGGAAGCTGTAATTTGTAAGGTTGTAAGTTTTGTAATTTGAATTCCTCCATAAACAAGCACTACAGCTGAAAAAATTAAAACTAATATTTCTGAAATAATACTTAAAATTATTCCAGCCTTTCCCTTGAATAGGTTTGCAACGAATTCCATTCTCATATGATCACGTTTTCCAAAAACTAAAGCAGATGCAAGTAATGCCATCCATGTAAATGAAAATGTCAATAATTCTTCTGAAATTGTACTAGGAGAGTTGAATACATATCTTGTTATAATCTGATAAGTTCCTATAACTGTTATAAATGCAAATAAAGCTATACATATTATTTCTAACACTTTATTTATCTTCATTTTTAAAGTCTTCATATTATTTTCTCTCCTTTACTTGCTTATTTACTTCTTGAATTCTGTCATATATAGGCTGTAATTTTTTATTTTTTGCTAATAATTCTTTATGTAATGGTAATACTTTTTCTTTAAATGGTTCTATATCAGTATCTATAAATTTAACTCCCATAGACTTTGCTTGATCAATAGCACTCTTTATCTGAGTATCCCATTGTGAACGTTCAACTCTTGTAGCTTCTTCAGCAGCTTCATCAAATATCTTTCTTTCTTCAGGAGGTAAGCTATTTAACAATTTAACATTTCCTATTAATAAATCAGGAACCATTTGATGTTGATTATATGAATAATATTTAGCAACTTCTCCATGTTTATTGTTAGTTAACGCTAATTCATTATTTTCCGCACCATCAATTACTCCCTGCTGTATAGCTGTATATACTTCACCAAAACTCATAGGTGCTGCAGCAGCTCCAAATAAATCCATCATTCTTACATTAGTAGGACTTTGCTGAACACGAATTTTTTTACCTTTTAAATCATCAGGAGTTTTTATAGCTGTTTTAGCATAAAAGTTTCTAGTACCTGCCTCAAACCATGTAACTGATTCAAAGCCAGCAGCTTCTGTAGATTTATAAATGCTGCTCATTAAATCTTTATCTTCCATAACCTTATGATAAGCGTCTACACTATCAAATAGATAAGGTGTACTAAATATTTGGTAAACATTATCAAAAGTTTCAAGATTACCAGTACTGCAAACTGCAAAATCAATTGCTCCTGTTTGAACTAATTCTATTACCTTTACAGAAGGTCCTAATAATTCATTAGGGAAAATTTGAACATCATACTTGTCCCCTAATCTGGATTCTACATATTTTTCAAATGCCAATAGTCCTAAATGGTCAGGATGAGCTTCTGATTGTCCATGAGATATACGAATAATTCGTTTTCCACTAGTAACACTACTGCACCCAGTCAAACTAAAAGCTAAAATTGAAACTAATAGACCTACAGCTATAGTTTTTTTCATAAACTTTAACATATTGTTCCTCCCTCTTTACATATCACAAATTTTAATAATATAATGATAAAATATAAATTTTTAATAAATAACTTTAGGATAATAATTAAAGTACAAATATATTATCTATCTATAACTTTCTTTTTTCCCATAAAGGCCATAAGCTGATCTAAATAAGGAAAACCTTCCATATCACCTTGAACAAGAGTAGCCATAGCCCCTACTCCATTACCATACTTACCACATTCTTCAATACTTAATTTTTTTAATATTCCTGATAAAAAACCTGCTGCAAAGCCATCTCCTGCTCCAACAGTGTCCACAGGTTTATCGATTGAATATCCATTTACATAAACACCTTTATCTTTATTTGCCACATAACATCCATCTGCTCCAAGCTTTACTGCTACTATATTTGAACCCATATCTATAAATTTTTGTGCTATTTCTTTTTCATCGCTAGTACCTAAAAGCATTTCGCCTTCTGAAATTCCTGGTAAAACTATATCTGACATCTTTGCTATATCTAAAAGTATTGGCCTTGCTTCCTCCAATGTCCATAACTTTAATCTAATATTGGGGTCAAATGAAATAGTTATTCCATTTTCTTTTGCTATATTTAACACTTTAAAAACTACATCTTTTGCACTCTTTGATAAAGCTGAAGTTATACCTGTAATATGAATTATCTTAGCTTGTCTTATATATTCCAAATCTAAATCATCTACAGATAATCTGCTGGCTGCTGAGCCTTTTCTATAATAATAAACATTAGGATCTTCACTACTAAATCTCTCTTTGAAAAGAAGTCCTGTGCTTGCTTCATCAGTAAATTTTAATTTAGAAACATCCACACCTTCTCCTCTTACAGTGTTTTGAATATATCTTCCAAACTCATCATTTCCTAACTTTGAAAACCATGCAGACTTATGTCCAAGCCTTGCAAGTGCTATAGCTACATTAGAATCTGCTCCACCTATAGACTTATTAAAACTATGAACATATCTTAATGGTCCATTGGAACCTGGGGTAAAAACTATCATGGTTTCTCCAAAAGTTAATACTTCCATATGCACTTACACCTCTTCCTAGATATCAGCTCTTGCTTTTCTTACTTCCTCTACAAACTTTGCCGCTGTTTTAGTAACTAATTCGTAATCTCCCGTTTTAGCACCTTTAGTTAAATCTGATCCTGTGCCAACAGCTACAGCTCCTGATTTTATCCAATCTTTTATATTATCTAAATTAACTCCACCTGTAGGCATAAAATTACCTTGAGGTATAGGTCCTTTGAATGATTTTATAATTGCTGGACCATAGGCATTACCTGGGAAAACCTTTAATATTTCAACACCATATTCAAGAGCTTCAACTGCCTCTTTTACAGTCATTATTCCTGGCATTACAGGTATTCTATATCTATTGCATAATTTAACAGTATCCAAATCAAGATAAGGACTTACTATATATTTAGCTCCTGCAAGTATACATGCTCTTGCTGTTTCTGAATCAAGTACTGTTCCCGCTCCTATAATTAAGTCTTCATGCTTGTACATTTCAGATATTTCTTTTATAACATCCACCGCTCCTGGAACAGTCATTGTTATTTCTAAAGCCTTTATTCCACCATTTTTTACAGCATCAATTATTTTTATTCCTTCCTCTTTTGATTCAGCTCTTATTACTGCTACAACACCACAGTCAATTATTTTTTTTATAGTTTCGATTCTTTTCATATTATCCTCCTAATCCTCTTTTGTTTCGAAATTTATACTTATATAGTCTTGTTAACGTTAACAATTTTCTTTAAATTTTTTTATCTAGTGGCAAAATTAATATAATTTTGCCACTGATTCTCTTTCAATAAGTTCTGTATTGACGTATATCTTTTCTCCATCAGTTATTTTGTTTTCTATAATATTTAAAAGTTTCTCTGCACCTTTTTTACTTATTTCCATAATAGGCCTTCTTACTGTAGTTAATGCTGGGGTTATAAAACCACCTAGCTGATTATCATCAAATCCTATAACAGAAATATCTTTCGGAACATTAAGTCCTGCCTCAAATGCAGCTTTCATGGCTCCTACTGCCATTTCATCATTAGAACAAAACACAGCTGTTGGAATATTACTTAAACTTAATAGCTTTTTCATAGCAATATATCCACTTTCAATAGTGTAATCTCCTTCAACCATATATTCATTCTGTATTTGTAGTTTATTTTCAATTAATGCTTTTAAGAATCCATCTTTTCTCTCAATAGTAGCATTAAATCCCTTTTTACCTTCTATTATGGCTATATTCTTATGGCCCTTTTGTATAAGATAATCTACAGCTTTATAAGCTCCTTTTTTATCTGCTGATAATATATTAGTTATAGAATTATCATCTATATCTCTATTTAATACAACTACAGGTATATTTTTTTCAAGTAAATAATATATAAAGGAATTATCACTATTACTTTGACTCATTAATATAATTCCATCAAATCTTTTGTTATTAATCAATGTAAATTTTTTATAATCATCAATTCCTCTAACTACTAAATTGTAGCTTTCTTTTATAGCACTATTTACACCACTTACAGTTTCATAAAAAAACCTTGGTGAAGTTACTTGACTTATAGTTGTAAAAAACAATCCTATATTATATGATCTATCTAACACCAAACTTTTAGCACTATAATTTGGTACATAATTAAGCTCTTTTGCTATAGATTTTATTTTAACTTTTGTATCTTCGTTTATAAAAGGACTGTCATTAAGTGCTCGTGAAACAGTAGTATGTGAAACATTTGCAATTCTAGCTATATCTTTTATAGTTACTCCCATTTTAACACCTCTATGCTATAGTAAATACTTATATAATATCATATAAAAAAGTACTTAACTAGAAAATTCAATATTTAATTATTCCATTCATATGAGTTGCACCTAATGCTTGGCCATATATAATGGTAGTGTTTTGTTATTTTAAATATACGTACTAAGTGACAAAATACCTCAACTTTCTTGTTCACGTTAACAATTTATGCTGAAATACTTTTTTGCATTATTGTAGCATATTCCTTCAACAACAGTTCCTAAAAACTCCATATCATCTGGTATTTCTCCATTCTCAACCCATTCTCCTATCAAGTTACATAATATTCTTCTGAAATATTCATGTCTTGTATAAGATAGGAAACTTCTTGAATCAGTTAACATTCCTACAAAACGACTTAGTAATCCAGTGTTAGCTAAAGTTTTCATTTGTTCTATCATACCTTCTTTATTATCTAAGAACCACCAAGCAGATCCAAACTGTATCTTTCCTGGAATTTCAGCTCCTTGGAAGTTTCCAAGCATAGTACTAAGAACATAATTGTCTTTAGGATTTAGTGTATATAATATAGTTTTAGGAAGAGAATTTACTTCTTCTAATGAATCTAATAATCTAGAAAGAGAATATGCTACTTTTTCATCATTAATAGAATCAAATCCAGCATCTGGTCCTAATTTTCTAAACATCTTTGTATTATTATTTCTTAATGCTCCAATATGTAATTGCATTGTCCATCCTAATTCTGAGTATAACTTACCTAAGAAATGTAATGTGTATGTTACATATTTGCTTTCTTCTTCCTTTGTTACATTTTCCCCTTTTAGTGCTTTTACAAAAATATATTCTACTTCTTCTTTTGTAGCTTTTCCATATGTTAAACTATTAAATCCATGGTCTGATATTCTGCATCCAACTGAATGAAAGAATCTTACCCTTGATTCTAAAGCTGTTAAAAATTCATCATAATTTATTATGGTCTCTTTACATACTTCTTCAAGTTTTTTAACCCATAAAGTAAAACCTTCTGCATTTATTTGAAGTGCCTTATCTGGTCTTAAAGCTGGCAAAACCTTCACATCAAATTCAGTATCTTCTTTAAGTTTTATATGATATTCTAATGAATCTGTTGGATCATCTGTTGTACATAATGCTTTAACATTAGATTTTTTAATCAGATCTCTTGCTCCAAAGCATTCACCATTAAGTAATTCATTTGCCTTCTTCCAAATAACAGGAGCAGTTTTTTCATTTAAAACATCATATATTCCAAAATATGTTTGGAGTTCCAAATGCGTCCAGTGATAAAGTGGATTTCCTATAGCCATTGGCATTGTTTTTGACCATGCCATAAATTTTTCATAATCACTAGCATCGCCAGTAATATATTTTTCATCTATCCCATTACTTCTCATAGCTCTCCACTTGTAATGATCTCCATATAACCAAGCTTCAGTTATGTTTTTAAACCTTTTGTTTTCAAAGATTTCTTCTGGACTTAAATGGCAATGGTAGTCAATAATAGGCATATTTTTTGCATAATTATTATATAAATTTATTGCTGTGTTATTAAATAATAAAAAGTTTTCATCCATAAATTTTCTCATATGATTCACCCTCTCTTTTAATAAATTCAATTATTGTTCACGTTAACATTAGTTTATCTTCATTATAGGATAAAGTTTTATATAATTCAATAGTAAATTGGTTAAATTTTAAAAATAATTGAAATTTGTTTTTTATTTTATATTATTTAAATGGTTAAAAAATATAGGAGCTGCAATTTCGCAGCTCCTTTTAACTTAATAACTTTATTAATTCATCTACTCTTTCTTTAAGACTTTCTGCATTATCTTCTTTTATTTTAAGTAATATTGAAACAAGAATTTCTCTTTCAGATTGAGATATATGAGGCAACGCACTTAAAAATATTAAATATTCATTATTACTCCACATTATCATTTTAACTAATGCTTCTTTTCCGAAATATTCTCCAGCTTCTTTAACATATTTTAAGTTTTTAATAATTTCTAAAAAACCATCTTTACCATATCTATTGGCAATTGTTAATATAAATTCCTCTAATTCTTCCATTAAACTCAATTCATAACAATCATCATAAAAAAGTTCCATTAAAGGTTTTATTATTGTCAAATCTGAATGTTCAAGTAAAACCTCAACTGCATTATCATATTTTTCAATATATTCATAAATATCTATTTCTATTTCATCCATAAACATTTTTCTCATAATTTCAATTTCATTTTCATAATTCATAATATTTTCTCCTATAATTTTAAATTAAGAGTTTTTAATTCTTCCTATACTACATATCCTATCTTCATCATAATAATTTACCTTCATAATACTTTTTCCAATCTAAAATTAATTACATTGTACCCATAGCCATCCAGTATCCGAAAATGCTATATCATCTTCATCTACAAAAGAGGCAACTTCACACCAACTTTCTATTGGTGTTTCCTCTTCTTGTTCAAGTTTTCCAATATCAACATTTTCTTCTGGTTCATCTGAAAAATCCAAAAATTCTCTAATAATTTCACCATCATCTATTACTATCAACTCTCCATAAGGAATAGCATCATTATAGCCAGCAAAAATAAAGGAATCTTTTTGAGCAAACTTAGCCCATGAATCCGCAGGAATAGTTGCAAAGCCGCCTGAAAGATCTTCAAAAACTGTCCATTCATCATTTTCGTACACATATAATGCTGCACCTCTCCAATTGCCATTTTCATTACAGGCACTTTCTACTGCCTTAAAATAATCAATGTTAATCAATTCAGTTGGTGCATCAATTCCCCACCATTTACATAATCGCACTTTTGCTTCTTCAAAGGGAAGTTTAATTCTAAAATAACTTGGATTCATTTTTCTCATCCTTTCTTTTTTCATATTTTTACTTTTCTCTATTTTAAATCGTGCTTTTATAGCTTAAACTTTACTTATATGGAAATTATAGATTGTGTTCTTTATGCGATATAATTAAAAAAAGACCATCTTAAATAAGATAGCCTTCATCATAAATATTGACAAAACCTATTTTGATTTTTTCAAATATCCATATGTATCTTTTAGTGACATATTCAGTGTAGTTGAAATTTCATTAATTTTTATGCCTTCTTTTGACATTATCTTTACTTTATTTATAATAGCATTTTCATATTCTTCAGTAGAGGTATAAATTGGTTCCAGCATATTCTTCCAAGCATCAGCATCCCCGCATTCATCTTCCTCAATTATCTCATATATTAAATTATCTAGCTCCTTACATGTAATCCTCGGATTAGTATTTTGTATACTCTTTTCATCAATAAAATTATTTATACATTTTATTTCATTTATAAATTTATCTATAGATTCTGATAAGTAAGTTCCTGCACCCCAATCTCCCATTCCATGCATTAATAATGTTATTGGAAAGCCCTCTTCTTTAGTATCAATTATAATAGGATCTCCACACAAATTTTCACATCCTATTACAATCCACCCTGACTCCCATGAACCTTCTTCATCAGAGACTAAAGAGTTGCCATCTTCGTCAATACTATATCCGATTTGTTCCTCTTCAATATCTTCTATATTAAAAAAATTAAAATCTGCAAAATCTTCAATCTTTCCACTTTCATGTTTAAGCAACAGTAACTTTTCTTTCAATTCATTACTTAAATTCAATCTTTTCACCCTTTCTTATTTTATATTTTTATCTTTCTCTATTTTAAATCGTATTTTTGCTGTAGCTTCGCATTTTTCTTGGCAAATTTTTTCACGTTTTATGGCAAAAAATAAGCAAGATTTCATGTTTTTATCATGATTAATCTTGCTTATTTTATACACCATTAATATTATTTTGTATAGATCTTTTTTTATTATATAAAGTGAACATCTATCTTACTTAGATGTTCATCACATTTTCATATTCATTTAATTTTTTTATTCTTATTCGGTATGTACTCAAGTATATCTTCCACTTTACAATCTAATGTCTCACATATCAAATCAAGATAATCTAAATTAATTCTTTCAACAAGCTCATTATACATCTCACTAATAGTATTAGGTCTAATTCCTGTCTTTCGTGAGAGGTCTGCTTGCGTCAATCTCTTTTCACCAAGGATTCTTGATAAATGTATTTTTATCATCGTTACAATCACCCCTATAACCAATTTAGGCACATTGTAACGCCTATAAATATTTTCGTGTTTGAATCGTTATTTAATATCGTTTTGGGTTATCATAAGTTTAAAAAAAATTATTATTTTTGTTTTTTTATTTTAATTTTAGTAATTTGTTATTATTAACTCTCTATAGTCACCTTTTTTATCATTATATCTACCAACTAGGTTATTATTTCTGCTAATCTCTTCAATCTTAAATTCCTTGTATAGATTCTTTATAAAATCACAATTATTGTATGATAAAATAAATTTTCCTTTTACACCTACTAAGGTATCATAAAGTCTTTCATGGTCTTCTTTGCTAAATTGAGCACTATAATACTTTTCAGTTCCAAAGTAAGGTGGATCAAGATAAATCAATGCATCAGACTTATCATAAACCTTAATTAAATCCTCAAAGTCTTTATTTTCAATAACCACTTTAGATAATCTTTTTTGTATGTCTGTTAAATAATCAATCATAACATTTATGTCTTTTTTCACACATCCATAAGACCTGCAATCACTTCCGTAACTTGTTTTTATAATCATAAAAAATCTAGCTGCCCTTTGTATATCTGTCATTCCAGATACATTATATTGACTAGCAAAATCATAAAATAACTCTCTGGAATTTAACATAAACATTAACTCTTTTTGTAATTCAGTACAATGGTATTTTATACATCTATAGAGGTTAACTAAATCTCCATTAGCATCATTATATACTTCCATATTTGCGTGCTTATCTTTAGCAAATAGAACCCATCCTGCTCCGCCAAAAACCTCAATATACCTTCCTATATTTTCTGGAAACCTATTAATTATCTCCTTTCTCAGCAACTTTTTCCCACCAATCCATCCTATAAAACTATTCATAATAAATCCTCCTCATTAAAAAATATATTTAAAGGGTGGTACTAAACCACCCAAGTTTATTGAATACTATTATTAAGTTTGCCATCATCAATGTAGTCTTTAGCAAGTCTATACAACTTTCGCACTACCGGTCTTAAAGCGTCTTTAGTAACAAATGGTATTTTTAGTCTATTTAAAATTATATATAATTGGTCTACTGTCCAATCTTCTTGCTCTTGACCTGAAGCTAAAACCCCGTCTTTAGCTTTACTCTTTGCCAATAACATAAGTGAATATGCTTTTGCATTAAACCATTGTTTACCTTGTGACACAATAAATAATATAAAGGAGATTATATAAATAATCACATATCTCCACTCCCAAATAAAGTTTATTACTGCTTGCATTCATAATCCCTTCTTTCTAAGAATGATTAATCTAAAAGGTGCCTTTTCAGACACCTTAATTTTTTATAGTCCCAAGAGCTTTTTCCATGTGTTCTGTCCAATAATTCCGTCAACATCTAACCCATATTTACACTGAAATGCTTTAATTGCAGCCAATGTCTTAGAGCCAAAATCTCCATCCACAATTCCACAGTTAAATCCTAAGTAGTTTAATCTATTCTGTATCCATTTAATGATATTGCCTTTAGCTCCTATTTTAGTTAGAGGGCAGTTACTTAAAGTTATTGGCCCTGGTATATTATCTTCTGTAACTCCTATTTCATGCTGCAAAGATTTAAAATCATAAGTATTGCAATCATCAGAATTACTCTGTTTTGGTGGTTCTGCCTTCTTGACATCTATAGGTGAACCGTTAATAGCCTCTGCTATAGCCTTTGCCAATCTATCAATGCCTACCTGATTATATAGATCAACATCGCTTTGAGTATCAACAAATAGTGGCTCTATAATTATAGCAGGCATATGAGTTGCCTTTAATTCATAAAGCCCTCTAATATCTGCCTTGGCTCCTCTGTTGACAAATCCAAGCGTTGCTATCCCATTTGTAACCTTTGTAGCATACTCTTTTCCTTTCTGACTACCATTAAAGTAAAGTACTTCACAGCCTTGACCACCACCAGCATTCAAGTGACAGCTCACAAACAGATCTGCTCCCCAAGCATTTGCCTTTGATGCACCATAAGTTAAATCCTGTGCACTTGTATCTGTTCTATCTGGTGTTACATCTAATACTTGATGGCCTGCATGCTCTAGACAATTCATAAGTGCTTTATAGTATTTTCTATCCTCTGTTACCTCATCTAGTATTGCATGTGCTCCTGGTACTCCAAAGTTGTGTCCTCCTCTTATTGCTATTTTCATAATACATTCCTCCCTTATTTTTTTGTAATAAAATAAGACCTGCACTATGGCAAGTCTTGATTTGCTAAATTGTTATTAGATTCTTTTTTCAATGTAACTTCCTGAAATATTTTATTTTGCAGATTATAACTATTACAATGCTTCAAAATACCCATGTAGGATTGAACAGTAGCATTTACCTTTTCAAAAGGAAGCTGATTTTTATTAAATTGCTTTACTACATATTTAATCCTTCTCTTCATTCTTAAAGATGTTGATTTTCTGACCTTTATATGAGTAGGCCACAATCTATAACCTATGAATTCTATTCCTAGAGCTATTGGTCTTATCGTTGTCTTATTATTTAAGTGTAAATTAAGCTTGCTTTCTATGAATGTTTGAATTAAGTCTTTATATTCATGAAGCTTCGCTTTATCATCAGAAAGAATAATTATATCATCCATATATCTTACATAGTATTTAATTCCTAGCTGCCTTTTACAGTATTGGTCTAGCTCATTAAGATAAAGATTCGCAAACATCTGGCTGGTTAAATTGCCTATCGGCATTCCTTTGCTTGGTATTCTATCCTCCGGATTGTCTACTTTACCATCAAGTTTTAATCCAAATATGCTACCATCATATGTAATAATAACCTTCAGCAGATCTAGAAGCTCTTTGTCTTTTATCTTTTTCTCAAAAATACTTATTAATATCTCATGGTCTATTCTGTAATAATATTTAGTTATATCAAGCTTGAGATAGTAATATTTATTAGGTTTTTTATTAACTTGTTTTAGCCAATAATGTAATCTCTGAACTCCCTTATGAGTTCCTTTACCAACTCTACAGCCATAGCTATCATCAATATATGAATTATCAAGATGAGGATTTACTAATTGATATATAGCCCACTGGACAACTCTATCCTTAAAAGGTAGGGCCATAATTAATCTCTTTTTAGGTATGTATACAAAGAATTCTCTGTAACCACCTATTTTATAAGTATGCGTTTTTAACTCATAACTTATTTCCATTAGTTTTTCCTCTAAGTTAAATGAAAAATCTAATACCTCATCTCTGTATCGCTTATTCTTTCTAGCATTTAAATATGCCTGATATAAATTCTCATAGGTACACAAAGTTTCATATACATTCTTAATCTGTTTACTCATTTGATTTCCTCATAAAAGTTTTATGTTTTGCGAACCTCATCCAAAGGATTACTGTTGGCATCCATAATTATTTATATTTTCTGCCTTGTCGGCATGGAAATAGACCCCTTTACGTCTCTCTGCACTGGAAGCAAGCCCATGAGCTTGCAGCTTCTGGCCATGAGAGTGAAGCCGCCCGGAACCCGTTATTGTTGTTACTATTTGTACGATTGTTATTCAAATTGAGGGCAAACGCGCCGGCAGCCCCACTATTATTGAAGGAACCGGGATTTATGGCCTATTCCCAAAATATTATTTTATTGCTTTGCGGATTTAATCCATCCACCTACCATTTTACCTATTTCAACATTATATCCTGACCAAACTTCATATTTTTTCATTGGCAAAAATCCTAAGTCTTTTGCCAATCTTGTATAAGCTTTAAGCTTTGTAACTTCTACATCCAACTCCTGAAGAGTTGTCTTTTTGTAATATTTTTTATGACATGTTATCACATATTCTAAAATCTGATGCATACATCTTTTCATATCTGTTCCCAATGCATACTTTTCTGATTTCGGAAATTGAGCTATTGCTTGATATCCATACTGGATCATGTCATAAGTTTTTTGAAGCACTTTCAATTCTTCCATTTTTGTATCACCATTTAAAAATTTTATCATTTTTTGATTTTATATATTGACATTTGTTATAAAATATCCTTTTACGTTACGCAATAAACTTTTTTGAGGGGCGATTATCATCGCCCTTTTCAGAACACAGCGACCGAATTATAAGACGTACGCCGCCCGGAACCCGTTAAAGAAGTTACTATGTGAACGAGTGAAAGACAAATTGAGGGCAAACGCGCCGGCAGCCCCACTATTATTGAAGGAACCGCCTCTAAATGGTAATCTTTCACCATTATTTCTCATCCAAAGTCCATCTCCTCCACATGATGCATCAAGAGGATATAAAGCTAATGATTTCATAATCATAGGTATTGTAAGACCAGATTTAGCTGCAAGTGTTTCAAAGGTTTTATATCCGTAAGCAGTATCATCTGGCTGTGCATTCGTAATGGTATCACTAATCTGGAAATTACCTGTCCCAGCAGTTGGAGAAGATGTATAGTCAAATTTCAAAGTTCCAGCTGTACCAGGAGCAACTAGCGAACCATCAGCTGCCAATATAGCTTTCCAAAGTGTTGACGCATCTGAGTGATCAGAATTTAGTATAGCAGCATTGTTATCAGGAATAATTTGAATTTCTCCATTTTTTAATCTCATTCCTGAATTCCATTCCCACACATTACCGTTCAAGTCATAAATTCCGTCTGACGTTCCATCATGAGACCATGATGCTGGCCCACTACCTGTTGCAACTCTACCAGTGTGGTGATATCCTGCTGCATCTTGTTTTGTAGACTTTCCATTCCAGTTATATGTTAAAATCCAATCATACTTTTCAACACCTTTTTCATATTGTGCATCTACATCACAGCCTGCATAGTTATTACCTCTTGGCATTTTGTTGTTCTTCTTACACCACAACGCAATTGCTGCCCACTCAGCATTACTCATTAAGTGCCAACCTTGTCCTTTTGCATAACAATAGCTTAATGCTTGATCAAAATTAACATAAGCTGCGGGATCTTGTCCTGGAAGTGAGTAAGCTCTTCCATCAGTTACACAAGCTTGATATTTACCTATATAAATGGCACTTTTTTCAACACCATTAACAATAAATGCTGGATGAACTGTGTGAGGAGCTCCTGTTATTACTTCATCTAAATAGAACTTAGGAATTACCACCATTATTGATGGATTACCTTTATCATCATAAATTACTGTGTTTTTTCCTCCTGTAGCAGCTTCTACTGCTGCTCTATAAGTATCTTTTATTGAATATATAAATGCCATTAGAATCCACCTCCAATTATATAGTTGTCTGGCAAGGCCCATAAATAGATAGTAACATCATTCATATTTAATGGCTGCACAACTTTGTTATATATTGGGTTTTCATTCTCATCAACTTGACCAGTTTCCACCATTTCATATTCCTTAGGTGGAATAACTATGTTAGCAACATACCAAACATACTGACCAATTGAACCATTAAGACCAAAACCAAGCTGCATATCTCTATCAAGGCAAACATCAACTACTACTTCCTCATCCTTCTGATACTTACTAAGGTTAACTGATACAGTTTCATCAAAGTTTATTGTCTTTCCAACTACATTGTAAGGTATTTTTGTTCCTTCATTTTGCTCGATAATTTTCATATATTCTCACTCCTCTTATTTTATATCTGGATTAACCAGTGTCCATCTAATTACTACATTATCTGCAGAACCGGTATATTTAATATAAAAGCCATTAGCTGTTTTACCATAAAGTATTAAATCTCCTACAGCTCCTATATTACTTGCAGATTCAACAGTTAAATGAACATCATAATCAAGGTCTATTTCCGGATACCCAGGTATGCTTACTAACGCATATGGTTCAGTAGATCTTATAACTGGATTAGATTCTATTCTTCTTATATCAGTTATAGTAACTGCTGCTAGATCCATGTTGTTATCATTTGCAGGCACCGTTATTCTGTAAAGAGACATCTTGCCATCTGGAACAGTTGCTGCAATCATAGGTTTATATCTCTTTTCAGCAACATTATAATCAATGTATATATAATATGTTGCTGAGCTTCCTGAAGAATTTTGAGGTACCATTGCAATCATCTGCTCATCTTTTACACCTGCAGTTATACCATCTACATATATTTCAGATATATTGCCATCTAAAAAAGTACCAGTTTTAGATATCTGAACATACCTACTATTAACCATAGCATTTATAACACAGCCACTTTTGACCGCTTTATTATAAATTGTTACTACTCCTTGCTGAAGTCTTTGCTTCTGCCACTTCTCAAGCTCCTTTGTAACACTACCAACTTTATTGAAAAGTTCAGCAATTAAAGCTCCCTCTAAATTAACCGCTAGGTCAACACCGTCCTCAAGATTATTCATGTTCCTTGCTGACAGTGGAGTACCTACTTGAATAACAACACCATTCTGGTCTTTAACTTCATCCTGCCATTTTAATTTTTCATAAGACATCTAATTACACCTCCTGCATCTGAATTTCAAACAAAATTAAAAGACCTCGATTATCCTTTGCAAGGTTATCGGATCTTTCAAGAAAAGTCTTTCCATCCACAGATATAAGCCTATATTTTGTTATATTTCCTATAATAGTTTCATCAACATAAGCAAAAATCTTGATATTATTCCCTGAAAGCTCTGTACGGTCAATTGGAACATCAATAGTTGCTCCTGAAACAACAACTTGGGCTTTTAAAATATTAGTACTAATCAACCTGTACAATTGATTTGTTCCATCAGTAGTTATCAATTTTAATCACCTCCCCTGCAATAAAACTCCTCACTTGCTACTGGCAACTTAGTTAAATACAGCTTTCCGGATATATTAACTACATCTGTTAATGGTTTAAAGCTCGCAGTATTCACTAAACTTTCAGAAGCAGCCTTTAACACCGAAAAATACTTTGTAACTTTATCAGTTACTTTTTCTTGATATCTTCTGCCTAAAGTCTGATCATAGACATAAAACTTATCTGAAAAATAAGAGCTTTCTTTAATCTGTATTTTTTCATAATAACTTTTCCCATTACCAGTAATAACAGTATCTTCAGAGCAAATAAAAAACAGCTCTGAAAAATAGCTGCCTAATATGTCTTTTATACTTTCTTTATAACTTCTTCCCAGTCCAGTGGAAACTGTACTTTCAGAAGCTTTAAACAATGGACTTGATTTATAACTCTTAAATATATCAAATAATTTGTCTCTGTAAGCTCTTCCAATTGTACTCTCTATGCTATTTCCTGAAACATCGAGAGTCCCACAGCAATCAAGCCTTTCACTAAAATATTTATTAAAAAGCACTTTTAAGCTTAGAATACTAAAATAATCTAATACAAGCTCATAACTTATATGTGCAGGCTTCCTTAAGTCTATTTGTTCAAATATAAAATTCACGATATCTCCAAACTGCTCTTCTGACTTAATAGTTACCTGAAACAAGAAACTGCTTTTAAACCCAATTTTAGCATCATAAATTACTGCTTTAAGCGATGATGTCAGGGGTTTCAAAGATGATATCTTTGCATTAATTCTTTTCCTTCTTTCTTGAATTTCAAAAGAGCTTGTTTTGATTCCTGCATATTTGTCCCAAAAATCAAGTCCCCAAGTAGCAGTCTCAACATAAAGTTGATTAATGCAATCATCTATAAAGTTATCAAGCTTTTTAAATTGAGACTCTCCTATATTAACTACAGCTTTAAAACTAGAAGTATCTTTGAAATAATTCTGCAAAAAATCCATCATTGAATTACTCAACCATATCACCTACAATCGCCAGTGAAGTAGTAGGTACTGTTATATTTTTATTCTGTCCATTTATAAGTAAATCAGAATAATCATCCACCCCATCTGTACTAAATATTATATTACCTACGTAAGCATATCTTATAGTTGTATCTTCAAGAGCTAACTCTTTAAAATAATCATTTATGTTTTTTCGTATATCAGCCTTTACAACATCCTTAACATAACCAGATCGCACCGTAAGTTTGAAAGATAAGTTCACGGAAAACAAATCTACTGTAGCCACAGTAACTTCTGCTCCAATAGGTGCCATACCTTCGCCCATTCTAGGAACGGGATCTATATAATTTTGAACTTGAGTAATAATATCTGCGGAGGCAGGATCTGTATTCTTATCAGTTATAATAACTTTAACAGTACCAGTTCCCACGCCCTTCCATTCAGGAATAGGATATACCTTTCCTACAGTTTCTATTTCCTTAGCCCATTTAATATAATGATTTTTATTACCACTTCCTGCAGGGTTTTGAATATCCTCTAGAAGCCTTTCTTTTACTTCGTCATCACTTTCACTGTCATTACCTCCAAATAATCCAACTTCATCTACCTTAATCCACTCAACTTCATTAATAGCTACTCCTGAATAGGTAAGCTCCGTATAGGGAAGAAGTTCTCCAGATTTACCAATGGTAGTACATTCTACCGGAACCTTAACACTTGAATCCCCTGATACAATATCAGTGTCTTTTGTTACTGATACTTCTATAGTTCCATCTAGAGTTTTCAAGATAGTATCTTTCATTACTACTGAATTTAAAATAAATGGACTGTTTTTACCAAGAATAATACTTCCTCGTGCCTTGCTGCCTGCATACCTTGGAAGAAGACCTCTCTCCTTCAATCTTTTATCAAGTTCTTCTCCCTCTGAATCTTCAATAAAGTATTTCCTTACTAAATCATCTATTCTGAATTCCGCCATTTGTACTTGATGTGCAGATACTTCAATAATAGAGTATATAACAGGGTTAGAATTAAAATCTGATATATCAATACCTTTTGTTCTTAGCTCATCCAGCATTTCTTCAATAATTTCTTCTAGAGTCCTAACCAATTTCCTCACCCCAATTTAATGAATCTTCAATACCATATTCTGAAAGAAAATACTTTATATAAAAATCTACCTTCCTTTTTTCATTTATGAATGCAGCATTTATGGCTTTTACAGTAACAGTTTCATCCTGTTCAATACATTCCTTTACATAAGACATTGCCTTTTTAAGCCATGCCTCGGTGATGTTCTCAGAAAGTATTAAATATAAATCATTACCATACTCAGGATGAAACATATTTGAACCTTTTCTAGTCTTAAGTCTTAATACTATTGACTGTTTTTTTGCTTCAATACCATTTATCAAAACGAGGTCGCCAGAATAATTAAATTTTAAATCTTTATTAAACAATAAATCTAAACTCATAAATATATACCTCTTAAATCCATGAAGTTATAATACCATTAGCAGTATCACCATTGATAAATGAAACAACTACCTGACTTTTTTCAGCAATTCCATAATTATCAATATCATAAATTGGTATCTCACGAGATATTTTTATATATCCTGTTTCAATTTTGTACATAGGTAAATATACCTTTGCAGATCTTTCAGAAGCAGAAATGCTAGTAACAATACCAAACTGTGGGAAATTCATATTTTTCAACATCTTCACCGCCTTAGTATTTCTTACCGTTATTTTCATAAAGATCACTTCTATATTGCTGAGCATCATCTGGTCTTATATTAGTAATATCAAAACTGTTAATGTAACCTTCATTTTTACTCATCTGATGCACAACTTTGTTTATATAATAAGTACCGCTAAATCTGCCAAAATTAATAGCATTTATCTTACCTTCAGCATATAGTCCTGGATTACCTGGAAACCTTGTGCCATTACCTGTTATAACCTGCCTTGAATACTCTTTAAGTAATTTATCAGCATATTCTTTAGCTGCTTGATTTGTTTTAGCCTTTGCTACATACTCAATTCTTTCTTTAGTCTGTCCCATTTGATTTATTAAAAAATCATTTTGACTTGATGCCTCAATAAGCTGCTTTCTATCATGAATCCAGTGTCTTACAGTGACTTTATTTATTACATCAATAGAAGAATCATCAAATTCGATTTTACAATTTGATTTCAACCCTTGGGTATAAATAAAAGAATCAATAATATTCTCATCACTGTCATTTCTTTCTCCAAAGTAAAGCTCTTTATCCTTAGTGACATAGCAAACAAATCCTTCCATATCAGCAAGTCCCTGAATAACTTCCCATTCCTTTTTATTAACCCACATCTCTCTATCAACTTTATTATCAGTGGCTGTAACTATAGGAGTTAGTCCATATTTTTTTGCCAATATACTTGCAACATCACTGCTTGTTACATCATTATATGAAACACTATACTCTGTATCGATCATGGGTGCTGAATAATCTCTACCAATTATTTTCACAGTTTTTGACGAATCGAAGTTAGGCTTTACACCATCTATTCTTCCAGTAAATATATGCTTCAACTGACTTTTATTCCATGAATGAATATCTTTTACATAGCCAATATATATTCTTACTTCTTGATTTTTTCTAAGCCAATCAGATAACATTAAATTATTATTTAAAGTACAATCAAAACTATCTGCTGCTAAATATACTGTATTTTCAACGGAAAGATTAGTAAAATCGTTCCATCTTACATCTGCACCATCAACTTCAATAATTGCTCTTGGTTCCAAAATATCACCCCTTTGGAATCTTTACTACATATCCAACAGGAATTCTGCGAGGATTAGAAATGCCACTGGCATTTGCAATCTTAGGCCATGAATTACCATTACTATAGTACTTTACAGCTAATGCCCAAAGTGTATCTCCTGATTTCATAGTATAAGTATAATAATCAGGTTCTGGTGGAGCTATAGGCTTAGGAACTACCGGAGCTGCTCTTTTAACAACACTAGGCACAAATGGCTGTGGTTCATTTTGTATTTCAATAAGAGTAATTGAGTATCTAATATAGGTACTTCTTACATAACTATAGTTAAACTCTCTAATTCTAACTTTCTTATCAATCATTCCAGCAAGAAACTTCACTTCTGAACCAGCTTCTTTTAACTTCAAAATAGCATTACAATCTTTTTCAGCATTATCTCCCTGCAGCACACCACTCCATGCATAGGTATGTTCATCTTCACCCATATCTTGATAAATAGGTGGTGCTCCAGGAATATCAAGTTTTGCTATAACTCTAGGGCCAGTGAAATCAATTTGTTTTTCAGGCCCTAGAGAAAAAGTAAAATTGTCCAGCATAACTTTCATATAGTATCACCCCTAATATGCTAATCGTGGATCTCTAGATTTTACATACTTATCATCATTATTAGATATCTGTGCAGCAGCAAGTCTTGGGTCTGTACTATTTATGTTGTAGGTAATATTTCTATTATCACTATAACTGCTGCTGTTTGAATTTTTAATGGTATCTTCGCTTTTACCAGTTACTAATCCCTCAATTTTTCCACCAACCCATTTAGCTCCACTTATTATGCCTTTTACAATAGGATTGTCCAAAAGCTTTTTAGCGTATCCAAAAAGCTTATCCAGTTCATTACTTATCCAGCTTATTGCTGAATTCCAAGCATTTTTAACTCCATCTACTATTCCACCTATAAATGAACCAATAGCTCCAAATATCTCTTGGACTTTATCTCTAAAGCCTAAAAAGTTTGTTTTCCACGCCAATACAGCTGCAACTACAATTGCTGTAATAACAGCGATTATTATACCAATAGGGCCTAGTCCAATAACCCAAGCTAATGCCATTTTTGCTCCTGCAATTAGTGCTTTAGCTCCTGTTGCCAAGAACTGAGCACCTACAGAAATAATTGTCTTTATAGCACTAAGTGCACCTGCACCTGCTGCTTTTAACCAAGCTCCAGCCATTTTTGCTCCTGCAATACCTGCTTTTACACCAGTTTTTAAGAACTCAAGTCCAACATTTCCTATAACTCGAATAGCACTTAACGCACTTGTTCCTGCAGCCTTCAACCATACTCCTGCCATTTTAGCACCTGCAGCTACAGCTCTTCCTCCTGTTTTAACAAATTCAGAGCCTACACGTCCTATAGATTTACTAGCATTAAGTGCACCAGATCCAATACTCTTAAATATTCCTCCGGTTTTACTTCCAAGAGACATTATTCCTTTTGTTACTCCATCTAACTTAGTTCCAAAAGTAAAAGCCCTGAAGAATGATGATATCTTACCCCCTCCCATTACCTTGGTTAGGAAAGAAAATGATTCTCCAAAGCCCTTAAAATATTTAGCCAAGTTAAGAAATACAGTACCGCCACTTGATAAAACTCCAAGAACATTACCAAATAACAATTTAACAGCACCTGCACCTAGATTAAAGGCTGCAAGTCCAGCCACAACTTTTAAAATTGATGCTGCTGCCTGTGGATTAGCTGCAACCCATGCAGAAATAGAATTGATTACATTAACAATGCTGTCTCCATACTTCTTGAGTTCATTCATGAAAGGAGTTCCGGCAGAAGTAAGCAATGTTTCAAGACTTCCTTTAATTTGCTCTACTATACCAGAAAATGTCGACTGCATTTCCTGAACTTGTTGTTCTATAGCCTTTGCTCTTCCGGCTTTTTCCGTCATATCCTCAAAAGAACCTTTACCTGATACAGTCAGTGCAATAGCTGCTCTCATACCTTGAACACCAAAAGCTTTTTTAAATTGATTCAGGACTTCATTTGCTTTTTTTGCTCCAAATAGCTTCTCGAGTTCATCATCTGACAACATATTACCACTGCTATCAAACATCTGTTTAGGATCAATGTGTGCATTATATAGTGTTTGTCTCAGCTTATTTACAAGGTCTTGGGCATTTTTAACATGACCACTTTCATCAAATATGCTGCTTTCTCCACCTACAATCTTAGTTTTGCCTGTCTTGGTTTTTTGTACTGTTGCCCCCTGAAGCAATCCAAGACTATATAAAGCTTTTTCTGCTTCTGGTGATACTGCATCCAATCTTAACAAAAGATCATTTAAGAATGTACCTGAAGCATCACCAAGTCCCATATTGTGTAATGTACCAAGAAGTAGAGTTGTATCTTTTATGTTTATACCTAAGTTATGAGCCGTTTGCCCAGTTTGCTGAAGGTCATGCATAATATTTTGAACACCAGCACTAGATGCATTGGCAGCTCTATTAATATCATCAGCAGTTTGCATCATCTGACTACCTTGGAGCTGAAACATGTTCGTTACCTGAGAAATTGCATCTGCAGCGCTATCACATGATATTTCGGCAGTCTGAGCTAAATAAACAGCTGCTTTGGCTCCCCCTTCAAGTACTTCTTTATATTCCATTCCATTCTTAATAAGATTTAATTCAGCTTTGGCTGCATCCGTATTTGAAAAAACAGTATCAGCACCAAGCTTCAATGATAAATCTGATAAGTTTTTTAGTTGTTCTTCTTGTATCTTTAGAGGAACAGTGGCATCATAATTTGCTAGTTCTACTTGTTTCATAACTTTTTCAAAATCAGCAGCACTATCAACAGCTTGCTTAACTGCACTTAGTTCAACAAACCCTTTTAGCATTTGATCCTTGCCACTACTTTTTAATTTTTCACTTTCAGTTTTCCATTCTTTCATTTTTGATAACTGATCATCGAAAAATTTATCATCCCACTTACCTGTAGGAGAAGCATTACCTAATCTATTAATGCTATCCTCAACCTCTCTAACTTGCCTAACAGCAGAAGTTAAAGAAGGCCCCATATTATTTACTGCTGATAATACTAATGCAACCGAAAGAGAACTATCCATAAAAAAAGTTCACCCCCTTATGATTTTTTCTCTAAATTTTGGTATATAATTAAAGTGAGGTGATAAATATGAGGATTTTATATTTCATAACAAAAACAATATTGTTTTTTATATATCTAATTCCTGCTGTAATTTTTGTTGTGCTTATATGGGGACTAACTTTTATATTAGGTCATATATTTGCAGCATTATTTAATATAAATATTATTGTTTCGTATATAGTTACTGCCATTCTCATCATGTTTTCTATGCTTTCAACTTTACTGTCAAAAGGTTCAAATAGCAGCTTTGTAACAGATTACTTCCTGCTAAAATATTATTTTAAAATGATAAAGTAAGAGGCTGTAAAATTAATTATCAGCCTCTTCATTTTGCTTATCTACCATCCACTGTACTGAATAAAAAACCGCATCCCTCTCCATATCAGTCATGCTTAACCATTCACTGTAAGTGATGCCTGTAAATTTTGCGCACTGTGCCCATCTGAGGAGATCGGCTTGCCGAGCAAAAAAGCCACAGCGTCATCCGCCTTTTTCTCTAAGTCCTTTGTATTACCAAACATTTTATTAAATACTAATTTATAAAAATTCACATCTGTATCTAACCATTCATTGAATAGTTCTTTGTAGTTTCCATCTGTACTTGAACTATCAATTTCTACAACACATTTTGCTTTAACATAATCGTCAATTAATAGAGCACCTGATACTATAGCCTCTTCATCAATTTTCATCATTTGAATAACATTCATTCTGTCACTTCCAATTGGAGCTCTAAATCTAATCACTTTCCCACTTGGTAACTCTAATGGGCCATAAATTTGTCTTTCCATAAAATTAAACCTCCTCTAAGCCTTCGGCTTTAAAACTAAAATCATTTTTTACAACATCTTTACCCTTTGCCATAGAAACTGTAAGTTCAGGGATAACCACATTTAAGAGTCTGTATTTACCTACAAGACCAAGATGTGGGGCGTTAATATTTGCAGTAACAGTCATTCTTGGGCTTGGTGGAATATAGCCACCACGCTTAAGTTCGCTTGTACCAAAACATGACTTGACAATACCAAGATTTATCATTCCACGCTTAAGCTTACCTTCTATTTTAATTTCTCCATCAAGAATAGCTGCTATTCTTTCTCCTAGCTCTAAATATTCTTCAGTACCATTTTTAATTGAGAACTCCATTTCTTGAAATTCACCAGCAAGCTCTGGGCCAGTTGCCCCAGTAACAAGTGTTTTAACATTGAACCCTTGAACAGGCATAGACTATTCCTCCTTTTTAGCAGTTTTTTTAACTTCTGTTTTTGCTGCTTTATTATCATCTTCACTTACAATAAGCTTGACCGGGCAGGATCTAACACAAATTCCGCAATCTATACAGTCAGAAGATATAAAAGTTTTGCCATCGAATTTGATAGCACCTACAGGGCACACACTTTTGCAGGCTCCACAATTGGGACAGCCATCATTTATTTTGTACATACAATCACTCCTTATTCACCAAGATATCTTTCTATATGATGATCTACATAGTCAGCAGCAAACACAGGTCTTATTCTAACTTTTGTTTTAAGCATTCTTGCTGCCATTGTTTCCGGTGTATTAATACTTTCATCACACACCGTCGGCTTAAAGTCGTAAATTTTACCATCATCTTTTTTAATCTGCAGTATTGCATCTATTTGCTCTGCTACAGCCTGCATAATGGAAGTAGTTATATTCTTTGACTTAACCCATCTTGTAGACACATAAATTTCAGTTTCAATCTCATCAAACTCACGCCTTATACTAATCTGACTCCAGTTTGTGTCAGTAGAAAGATTTACACCATTCATAACTCTATATCCTGAATCAGGAGCGATAGGTGAAATTCTTGCCTTTGTAAGTGCTTTAATATCACCACTGGTAAGTTCAATTTCCTGTGATACAATACCATTTACAATCCTATTTGATGGAGATTCATGTGCTCCACCACTTACTAGAACACCAGCATAAAAGCCATCAGGAGCAATATACTGTCCTGCTATATCAGTGTATTCATTCCAAGGATAACTAAACTCAGCTCTCATAGAATCTAAGTTTTGAGTTAAAGCACAAACAGCATCAATATCCAAAGATGGGGGAGGATTTAAAACTGCAGTTCTTAAGCCATCCCTTACAGAAAGGTTCATTGCATGTGTTATAAGTGCATTTCTTACAACATCTGAATACTGCTGAGCACAAATTATAACATTAACATTTTCAGTTTCAAGCAGCTTAAGACCTGTCCTCTTGCCATCAACTATTGTTCCAATATAATCAGAATCCGTTGCTGTCGCTCCATCATTTCCACCTGTAAGTGGTACAGCTGAAAGAGCCTTTGGAATAGCTGAAGCTCCTGCTGCAAGTGTCAACGTAACAAATTCTGAGTTTACAGCTCCAATACTATCAAGAGTTAGATTGTCAAAGGTTTCAGTTTTACCTCCATAAATAACAACAAGCTTAAATGTATTAGCATTAGTTCCTGCAGCTACAGCCACAAGAATTTCATTTCCCCATGTACCGGGAGTTAAAGCCTTTACAGTTACAGAATCATTTGAAGTACTGTCCTTAAGAGTAAATGAAGCTTCTTTAATTCCTGCTCCAGCAATTCTAACTACCACAAAATTCTTAGCTCCTTGAGCCATAGCAGGCCATATAGATTTACACCCTGTAAGACCTGTTTTATCCTTTCCGAATATCTTAGTCAGTGAATCAAAAGATGTAATAATCTTTTTTTCATTCAAAGGCCCTTTTTCAAAGGTACCAACTACTCCTATAACATCTGAGCTTACAAGCTGCACTGGTGGAGTACCTTCATCTTCAATAATCTCAATACGAGGTTCAATATAATCAACTGACAATAAAATCACATCCCTTCCATTTCTATATCAATATCATCACTAAAGAAACTAATTTCATCCTTCTGTCTTTCAGAATAGAATGTAGCATGATATTCAAGCATAGCAGCATGCCAAATCACAGTGTCAGAGCTGTCTGCATAAATATATTCAATTTCTTTAATTTCTCCTGATGAAATAGTTCCTTCAAGAGTAACATCTTTATTAAGAATCCTGCGCATTATTTCTGAAAGCTCTCTAATTTTTCTTTCGCCTTCTTCAGGATCTGCTTCTTGAGTATAAACATAAATTAATATAAGTGCTTCTGCCTCATCAGTCTCATTGTCATAGAGTTCATATGTAACTTTTTGGCAGGAAGCACTTATACTTGTACCAATATCCGGCAAAATACCATTTATCTTATGATAATTACAAACTTCTTCAAGGCTTTGATTAACTTTGAATGTATCTATTATTTTATCTAATACATCATCTATTACCATTGCTTAAGACCTCCTTATAGAAATCTTTAACAGTTGAAACAATCTGTCTATTTTCCTTATCTGTAATTACAAGATAAGGTCTAGCAGGTATTTTAACACTCTTAACTTTTATTATCTTGCCTCCACCAACAGGTATACAAAGACAGTTGCCATTTTTAGGTTTTATAACTCCACCGAACTGGTGAATTCTTGCATAAATGAGAGTAGAACCTACTGCAACAGAATTAGCATTAGCTTCAAAATTTATACTTTGCTTTAATCTACCTGAATTTTGAAGAATCTTATTTGATGAAACACTGTCAAATATCGAACTTTTCTTTTTATCTAAAGCATTAGAGCTTCGTTTATTTTCTCCAAATAAAGAGTTATACATAAGTTGCTTACCTCTTTTTGTATTAGTAAAATTATCGTAAGCTTTATTTCCATAAGATTCATTAGTAAAACTACTTCTTTTTTGCCATTTATTTGGTCTACCTTCTTCTTCAAAATTTTCAGTAATTCCACCAACCATTATTTCACCAATTTTTCTAAAAACAGGTCTTAAATTTTGCCCTCTTGAAGCCAAATTACTAAGTACATTAATAACTGGTTTTAAGCCCTGAGCCTCAATTTTAACATCAATTGGCTTTACCATCTTGAAAGAGCCTCCTCCATATCGCTTCTTTTTCTTGTCCTTTTCATACATGGTGTCTGAAGGTTCTGAGGCTTATTAATTTCAATAATTCCTGGATATCTGTCAAGCAAGCCATTTACAACAATGTTTTTAAGATCTGCTTCTGCTCTTTTGAAATAAACTTCAGCAAGTGGGGTTTGTTCCTTGCTTCTTGCAATATCAGCATAATATTTATCAATAATAAAAGATGCTGCAAAATCAGAAGCAATACTTATAACCAGTGGGGGAGTAGGGGAGGGAAGGGGAAGTACATATCTTGTAGCTAGTACTGCATCAATCCTTGCCTCCGCCTTAGTTATAAATTTTGCTACTTCCTCGGAACTTATCTGATTCGTTCCAATCTTATTGCAAAGACCTCTTACATCAACCTCCGTAATATACATAACTCTCACCCTTAACCAACATTAGCAGAAACAACCCAGTTAGGATGATAAAGCCTTGGAAGTCCATATATACCAACAGTAATATCAACAAAAGGATTTTTCTCTGCCTCTGACTTATCTTCAACAATAGAAAACTTTCCTGGCTGTGGTTTGTCAAGACCGCCATTATGAAGACTTATAGTAGTACCAAAGTCCATCATATCTTCTCCTGGTTGTCCTTGACCTACAAGTATAAACTTTGTATCTGGAATAAATGAATTAAAGTTTCCACTTGCATCCACATATCCCTCATCATAAATTACAAAGTCGATATCAGGATAGAAAAGTTTCATTGCTGACGATATATTGGTTGCTGATAAAAATGCTGAATAAGTAGTGTTCTTTAAAAGTTCCTTTATTCCATTATTAGCTGCCAAATATCCAGCTACTGTATAATTAAAATAAGCTTTAGTTGGCTTTGCTCCTGTACCTCTAAACAACAAAATATATTTGTTTAAGTCGCCAAGTATATCCGCAGTAGGATCATTCCATTTCTTAGTTGGTGTTGGAGCATTCTTACTTGGAATATCATAAGGAACAGTATATTTAACTCCATTTTCATCAATTTGAACTTTACCATTAACAAGTGGCTGCCATGTAAGCCATTCAATTCTTGTTTCCAACCTATCATCAAGCTGCAATGATTTTTCAAGCACAAGCATTCTACCAGCTCTCTCATTGTAGCTTCCTGCAGCTCTTGCATATAATAGTTCCTTTTCATCAATTCTCTTGGTTTCCTTCCAATATCCAGTACCAACTTTCTTTGTTCTCATGCCTGCAAGTTTAGCAAGCTTAGGATCTGAACCAAGATTATGGGCTGGAGTCATTCCAGAGCTGGCTTCTATAACATCAAATTCAATTTCTGCAGAATACACCTCTCTTATAGGACAAAAACTTCTCCCTATAAATCTTGTAGGATCAACTGCTCTATTTCTGACAACATGAGTAATCTCTCGGGTAGTAGGAAATAACATAGTCATAATTCATCATCCTTCCTTTATAAAACTAAAATATTATTAACAACTCTTCCGTATAAATCCTTAAGAGATATACTATCAATTCCAGTTACATAATTAGTATCAAAAACTCCCTTTATATAGACACTAGCAACAAATTCGCTTCCATCATCAATAACGGGTTCTGCTAACACACCAACAGCCTTTTCAGACCCATCTTTCACAAATAAAAAAGACCCTGCAGCATGAGCAGTAGTAAGTCCAGTTGTTACCGTTACAGTTTTTGTTCCAGTATTTATATTAGTTACAGCTCCAAGGTCTTCAAGCGCAGTTCCATCTGCTTTCATAATATGAACAGAATCACCAATTTTAACAGGAATACTGTCAATAACAAGTTGCGTAGCAGACACTGCTGCATCGGCTGTTAAAGTAGCTCTTCTTACTTTTTCTGCATATCCATCCTCTTTTACTCCCACAATACATCCTGTATCAATATCACCAGAATTTAAAAAGGTAAGTGGAATTTTAACACAACATTCTCCTGCCACATAACGGGGATCTCTATCTACATAAATAACTTCACTCATAGCTTACGCCTCCTTTAAATTAAAGAATATATTTTCCATCATCAGTAATCTTGCCGCCAAGAGCTTTGATGTCTTCATCTGCAAGCTTCTTATAATCTTCATCATTCTCACCAGTTTTTTGTGAATATTGAGAACCAAACTGAACATACTTAACTCTTGAAGTCTCTGGCAAGCTTCCAAGCATATCATAAATCATGTCTGAAAGCTTCTTTTCACTATTATCAGCAAGTTTTATAGTGCTTGAAGTTGGCATTGCAAGAAGTAGCTCTTTAGCCTTGTCACAAAGTACAGGAGGTATTCCTTTAAGCTTAAGCTCAGAAAGCTTCATCTCAACTTCCTTTTCTTCATTGACTTTCTTTATGCCAGTATTATCATTTTCCAAATCGGATAACTTTTTCTTTACAGCCTCCAGCTCTGCTAAAAGTTTTGCATTTGAATCTTCATCCTTTCCATCTGCCCCCTCAACTTTTTGAGGTTCGGTTGGAGACACATCTGAAAGTTTCATCTTTGTAGTCAGTGCAGTAAAAAAATCTGATAACTTCTTTAAAAATTCATCCATTTTATTTCCCTCTCTTTCTTCAAAATCAAGATAAAATTCATTATTATTAACATCTGACAACACCACATTTTCAGGAAGGTGTGTCAAAAAAGGTTCATTGGTTAAAGCTATAGCAGAAAGTACAGTTCCCACATTCTTGCCTGAAGTCTTTTCAATGTAGTTATCATCATACTCCGCCGAAGCAAACCTGTATTTCTTTGATTTAATAAGATTCTCCACATTCTCATCACAAGGTTCACAAAGGGCATAAAGCACATTTCCTTCTTGAACAATGTCCTTAATCCATGCCTTAGCTTCAGCATCTCCAAAAGTAGAAGAATCACTTTTATCATGTCCAATCCTTATAAAAGGAGGTCTTCCGAGTGCATTTTCTTTAAAATTATTAACAAATTGTCTAAACTTTTCTGGAGAACCTTTAATGGTTCCGTATTTTGGATGTTTCCATTCACCAAGTCTAAAAAAAGGTATTTTTAAAAGTCCCATTAATAAAATTCACCTCCTTTCAAATCCAAATATATAGGACAAGCATATACATAACGTCATAACGCGTTATTACGGACTTCTATTAAACGAAAATACCTTGTAGGTATATTTACCCTTTTTAAAAGTCCAAGCCCTTAAAAAGGCTTTAAATTAATTGTTTTAAATTTATATTAGGTTGTCCTCCAACCAGCAGGTAAAGAAGCTGTCATTGACCAATCAAGCTGCTTATCTGTCGGCTTTTCAAAGTAAGGTTTAAGAATACTTCTGCATCTTCCATGCAGTGGGGGAGTATTCATAGCAAGCTCTGTAGAATCAAGTCTCATTACTAGCCCATGTCTTGATCTACATTGGTCACTTGTCCTTCCATCCATAATTGCTGAAAATTGAACATACTCAACACCATCTTCATAAAATGAAGTAACTCTTCCCTTATTGTAGTAATAGGTGCTTTCTGTAATACTTATTAGCTCACCACGATCCATACAGGTATTTAAAGTTTTTGATATCTGTTTTTCAACTTCAAGCTCATCAGCACCCTTAATCTTTTCCCTCATTATATTCTTAATAGTTTCTACAATGTCTTGCGTTACATTGCCCGATAAAACAAGCTGCCTTTTACTTATAGCAGACATAGCATTTTCAGGATAAATCCAGAAGCTTATATCAATCTCTGGAGGGAGTGGCTCTGCTAATTTTAAAGCTTTAAGCTTTTTAAACTCTTTAACTTCTCTTCCTGAAGCTATAACTTCATATTTTCCATGAAGCCTTCCCATGTTAAAACAATTGAAGCTATGCTTCTTGAAAACTTTATTTAATTCCTGAGAATATTTTTTAGATATTCTATTGAATTCATCCTCCATTGCTGAAACGCTAATGGGCTTGTATCTAGAAGCAAACTGAAAAAGCTTTTTAATGATTTTGCCATATTCTTTGAGAAAAATTATATCTTCCTCATCCAGCTCTTTTTTAAATTTACTGTCTAAATCATTCATCTACACCACCTGCATCCTCTTTGTATCTCTTGAAGTCTTTCAATGCATTATTCATTACTTCAATATCTGCATCATTCTTTTTAATTTCCTTTTGAGGCATATCAAGAGATGATCTTACATAATCCATATCTGCCTGGTCTTCTGCATCTATAAAACCAGTATCAACAGCATCTTTAAATATCTTCATTAAAATTTCCTTATCTTCGTCAGATAGCTTTCTTTGTGGAAACTTACCATAGCTGTCCTGTGGTCCAAAATTATATTCGATAAGTCTTCTAACCAATTGATCAATTAATACCTCTGTAAGATTTTCATATATACTGTCCAATACAGCCTGAAAGGTATCAAAGTGCTTTTGACCTAAAGAATAAGACCCCTTAGCTCCTTCATCACCAATTAATGAAGGAAGAAGAAGTCCTCTGTAAATCATTTTATTAAAATAACTGAGAGCAGCATTAAAAGCCTCACCAACTCCTGTTCCACCATTAGTAAGGGTTTTAACATCAGCTTTATTTTCACCAGAGCTAGTCATTGCAATTGCTTCTTGACTGTGGAGGTCACTTAATATTCTTAAAACATAATCAAGCTGCTGCACCTTTTCTCCTTGTTTATCAGGATCATTTATTTCTCCTTCAGGAACCATAGCAACAACTAATGGTGTACCAAACTTATCAAGAGCTCTTGCCCACATTTTTAAAATAGGATCTTTCAAAAGCCAATCTTTATATATCCTTTTAAATGCACTCCTGCCATAGATGTTTCCAAAACGTGAATTATGAGTATATATAATACACTTATTAGTGGGAATATCTACATGTGAACCTGTAATCAAATATTGCTTTACTCCCACATCAAGAAGTCGTCCTTTATCATCTACATTAAAATAAATACCAAAAGGATGGTAGGTTGTAAGGCTATCTAATACAGTCTTTCCACCTTCCATATTATAATTAATTTCGGTAACGGAAAATCCAGCCCATATAGCTGATAAAATTTCCTCAGAAGCTTGATACAAACTTCCCTTCATTCTCTCAAACTGCTTATTTATAAAATCCTTAATGTTAGGATTTTCATGGTCATACTCTCCAAGTTTGATAAGTACACCTAAAGTCAGAAAATCAAGTCCTTGTGCTACCGTTTCATCGGTGTCCAGCATTTTTTCATAATCTAAAATTCTAAGAGCATCAGGATTAACAATAGCATTGTCAAAGACCTTAAAAGTAGTACTAAGTTGAGAACCAACTTGTCCCATAATTCTTATATCATCCATACACATCACCTCTCTTAGAATTTATCAAATATTTCTTTAAGCTTACTCATTACCTTACCACCTTTGAAATCTTCACTAGCAGAATATTTTTTATGCTCCTTATTCCCGAGAATTGCAGAAGCAACTTCATCATAATTTGAAGCATGTGCAAAGTGGTCAGCCTTAGCTCCTTCAAGGTAGGTATAAAATTGATTTCCTTTTTTATCAAATTGTTTTACCTTACATGGAGCCATAACCTGCTCAATAAATCCTTCTCGGCCATCATCTTTTATATCCCTTGGAAGAATAATTTCTCTGCTTCTAAATCGGTCAAAGGTATAATCTAGAGATAAAGTTCTATTTATATTTACTGAAAGCTCTCCATGCTTACCTTCACCAATAGTATAATAATCTGATTCTTTCATATTAGGATAATAAGCAAGATAAACTCTACCTCGAAATCTAAGGGCAAAATCTCTAGCTTTTTTATATTCCGGGTTAGCATCAATAACACATACAGCAACATCATACTTTTTCATTAGAACATCTAACTCTTCAAACTCATCTACAGTATCAGCTCTTAAAACCTTTTTCTTATTACCAAAAAAACTAGATATTCTAAAGTGAAGTTTTCTACCAACGTCAACTCCCATAGTGCATACTCCATCTGGTGAATAAAGAGTACTATAATCACCCATACATGCAAAAACTTCATCACGAGTAAGGCTTCCACCTCTAGGAGTATAGGGAAGTCCAAGCTTAGACTTATAAAACTCTTCTTCATTCTTAGGATTCTTTTGAAAATCCACAAGAAACTTTACAGAAATAACTGAAGAATAAAGCTGAGATATATGATAACTATGAACGTCTCTATCTCTAAATGTTGGAACCCATTCACCTCTTTGAGTGTGATCAATAGGCTTTCTACATTTTTTACATAACCTATGTTCTAGTGATATCTCCGGATTAATATTTTCTTCCCAAGTAAGAGGCTGCCATTCTCCACAATGGTCACACTTTAAAAAATAATATCTTTGATCTCCGGCTAAAAAAGCTGAGTGAATTCCATACTCAGGATATGTAGGAGTAGATAACGCTCTAATCCATTTATAATAAGAGTGGTCAATTCTTGATTTAGCAAGTGGGATATTATCCTGAATCATTTCGTCATATTCATCCAGTACCAGAAGGTCACCATCAACAGATTTTAACTGCCTTGCATTTTGTGAACCTCTTAAATACATAAAATGATTTCCTATCTTTTTAATAGAAACCTTATCTGCAGCATCCTTTTTTCTGCCTTTCTTGGTATCAAGATTAGAAATTTCGCCTTTACCTACTATAGATGCAAGAAAATCCGAATAATCAATAACTGGGTTAAACCTTCCTTGAACGAACTCACCAATATGCGTAGAAGTAGGGAACAGATACACCACGTTACCTTTTGTTATTGCAAAATGAGTAGCAAGACCTAACATTATTTCCGAAATACCCATCTGACCAGATTTCATAACTACAATTTCATTTGCAGTGTCATTAAGTATTCCTTCTTGGTACCAGTGACCATCCAAGGAGTATTTCATTCTGTCAATTTTTCCTTTAACAGACCAGTTATTTTTTAAGAACTCCAGTGGATTATCGGCTACCTTGTATATGCTGCTGCTATCATTTTCAACAAGCTCATCTAATAAGCCCAATATATCCACCTCCTTCAAAAGGGCGTGCTTCGCCATCCACAACTTTAAAACTAAGCTGCAGCTAAAAAATTTATGCCCCCATAGCCTAAACTACCGCCGAAACAGGTTAGTTTATACTTATGGTTCTTTTAAATCAATACAAAACTCAATTTCTTTAGGTTTATCATAAAGATAAAATTTTACTTTAACTCTACCTTTGCGTTTATCAACTTTTGTTATAAATCTTTCCATACCCAAAAGGGCACCTGATAAAATTTTAATTCTGTTGTTTTTAATTACAGCCTTAGAAATCTTTACAGTATCACCATCACCAACAAATTGTAATATTCTTTCCATTTCACAATCTGGGATAGGTATTGGAAGACCTCCTGTATCCATTCTTCCAAGTATCCTTATTACTCCAGGAGTATTTTTTATAATGTAATAAATATCTTCATTCAACTCACAATATATAAATACATAACCGGGATACAATAGTCTTAAAACTCTTTGCCATATATTTTTATTTCTCTCCAGCATTTCTCTTTTGAAAACTCTTACATCAATTCCTAGAGCATCTCTTTTTAAAACTCTGCTAACGTCTTCTTCGCAAGTGGTATTTACATGGAGCACGTACCATTTATTCATTGTTTTCACTCTCCATTCTTTCTGCCACCTTATCAGCCAATTCACACATTCGTTTGAATAAATCCGGCTGTTGTTTAAGCTCCTGCTTTAATTCTTCTTTAAGCTTTGATAATGCATCATTAACTCCACGCTTATATTCAAGCTTGAACTTTTCTTTGTAAACAGTAGAGCGTTCAAGCTGTACTGCTACACGCATTGCTTTATCTATAGGCATCTCTAACATTTCTTCTTGAGCTATTGCCATTCTTTGAGCTAATCCATGTGCCATCATTTGATTTACTGCCCCAATAACATCAAGATTCTTATCTTCTTTCACTGCCTCGACTATAACCTTCATCTGCTCTGCAGATTCTTTTAATGACTTTGCAATATTATTATTCCTGAAAGCATATCTGCCTATGGAAGATTTACTTATTGGATACCCAAGCTCAGTAACTTCTTCAGCTATTTCAACATAGCCTATATTTACATCAGCAAGCCTTTGATTAATTAATTCCTTTATTTCTTCAGGGAATTCATCAATTCTGCATTTTATTCTTGTCCTTTCTCTTTCCTTTCCCAAAATATCACCCCTTATAGGTCGATTCCTGGTTCCGGTATTGAAAACTGAATTACATCTGTGCCTTTAGATGTAAGTTTAACTTCATCATCTTCTTGATCCGCGTCCAAAACCTCCACTGGATTTTTAGTTAATTCATTTCTAGCTCTTATAATCCCTTTATCTTCAAAGTAATCCAAAATATCATATAACTCAGAATCGTCAATATCCCTTCCTGAAATAGCTGCTTTCAAGTCTGCAATTTTGAACCATCTTGTTTTAAAAACAAGTGCAATGGTTCTTATTATGATTCCTCTTTTCCTTCTGGCCTCAGCTGCAATTACCTGTTCCATTGCTTTTTTCTTTAATTGTTCAGTATCCAAATTCATCACTTTCCTTTCATATCAAGTAAAATGTCAAAAATTCTATCAAGCTTTTTCATTATTTCTCCAGTAGTCTGGAGATAATCAGATTTTCTAACATATTCTTTGCTCACATCTTCTTTATGCTCATTTAAATCATCTCTGAGCTGGTCTATTTTTTCCGTATGTTCTTTTATATCCTTTTCGCTCTTTTGTAAAGTCTCTTTTATGTCCTTGTCCAGCTTGCAAAACCTATCCTCAAATAACTTCTTAGTGTCTTTTAGAAAGTAGGCGATTATACCTATGACACAAGTTATAATTATTTGATAAACCCAAGTGCTACCCATAAGTTGACCCTCCCCATAACTCCATGCTTTAGTACCTTCATATAGCTCCCTCCCGCAAAAAATAAAAAATACCAGTATGAGGTTTTTTTAACCTCTATACTGGTATTTTAATCCTTTAGAATTTTCTTGGAAATTTGCAACTTGCTAAGAAAGTTATAAGCTATCAAATAATGTTACTTGCCCATCAATTACAGGGACAACTCCATCACATATGTTCCTAACTGTCCTTTCACATATGTTATATTTTATAGCTAAATCCTGATAATTATACCCATTAAATTCTTTCTTTATTTTTTCATTCCTAATTGTCTTAAAAAGCGTGTCGTACTTTGGTATATATATCGTTGTCCCGCCCAACTTCTCAGCTATCTTACATAAATTATCAATTCCGATTATCTTGGCATAATAAGCGTATGGCTCTGGAAGTATGTCCGGATTAAGTAGTTCTTTATCTAATTCTTCCAAAGTACCACCCCCTTTATTTTAATCTATTTTTTCAAAAAGTAAAATGGTAAATTATACTTATATTGGCTAGTGAACTTTAAAATTTGCCATCTTACTTGAAAATTTATGTCATACCTTAAATGTAATATTAATATCATCTGTCTCTTTCTGCAACCTTTTTAAGTGCTTCTATGAGGTTGGAAGCCTTATCAAAGGTTAGCCACTTTTCATTTTCAACTCTGCAGTATTTTTTCATGAAGGCATTAAGTCTTTTGGGATTGCTGTCCCATCCTAATTCTCTTTCAAGAGCATGGATCTTATATACTTGGTCTTCTGTAGCCATATTACTTCTATATTGTGGTTCTTTTCTTACTCCTGTTTTCTTATATTCAAGTTCATCAATAACCATTGCTGCCTGTAAACTTGTAAGCTGTGCTATGCTAGTAACTCCAACAAGATTTTCAATAAAAGCATGAAGGAGCTCATTATCTAAATCAAGCTCCTTAGCAGTTGCAAATATCTTTGCTCTTTGTCTGGCATATATTTTACGCATCTTCATCATCAACCTTATACTCTATGCCTATTTTAATCCCTTCATCTACTATAACAGCCTTCTTAAGATCCTCTAGAGCCTCATTAAACTCTTCTGTACCTTCTTTAAATCCTGAAACCTTTAAGAAATGGCTTACTTTTTACCATGCACTAGCCTCGCTTATAAAATATGCCCAATGCTCTGCATCATCTTCTGTCATACCAATGCTTACTAGAAAAGCTTTGTCCTTTTCCCATACTCCCTTTAATTTCTTCTTGGCTAGTTTTTTATCATCATCACTTACAGGTAGTTGTACAATAATATCTACAACTTTTTGTTCTACATAGTTACCTAAGCAGATGGGTGCCAACATCTTTTTAAAAGCATCAGTCATCTTATAATCTTTCTCTTCTTTAACAAAATCAGCTAGAACATTTTCAGGAATCATCTGCTTTAAATATTCTATACTTATAAGTTTTACTGATTCAGTATTAGTTGCTGTAGCACAATTGCTATCATTTCCCCAAAACTTAACTTGCTTAGTCTTTGAATTTTCTAACTGTGAAACTGCTTCTTTCTGAAGATCTGCTTTAATTTTATTGATTTCTTTTTTGCCATCCTCAACAAGCTTATCCCATTCAGCATACTTGTCTACTATTTCTCCAATATTACTCATTAATCATACCTCCAAGTTCCTTTATGCAGTCACTGCATACCCTTTTATTTTTATAGACAACAACCTTTTTATCACTTTCACAGAATAAACACTTCTGTACATGAGGCTTTACTACAATATTTCCTCCTTCTATCACTAAGTCAACAGCATCTCCTGAATCAAATCCTAAATCTCTTCTTAGATCTGCTGGTATTGTTAACCCACCAGCTTTATTAATTTTCTTAAATTTCATAAATAAATTCCTCCTTAACTCTTATATCTTATTTCAGTTATTTTTCCATCCTCGCATTTAAATGAAACCTTAAGATTAATGTACATTTGTGTCAATATTACCGCAGGAGTCTCGTTAGCCTTTTTTAGAAAAGCTTCCTTAGATTCCTTTGTCACTGCATTTCCCTCCCTTATAACTTTCTTATTGGTTCTATGACTTTTTCATAAAGTTCCATATGACTATACTTCTTTTCACCAACTCTAAATTAATAATCTTCATCACTTAAATATAAATCATAATCTTCTGGATCTGTTCCATGATCTAATACAATTTTAGAACCAGCTCCATAAATCTTAAATAGTAATGCATCTACTCCATATAGTCCACCAAGTATTTTTCTAGTATCTAGGGTTTCATCTCTAAGTGTTATGCTGTATGGCTTGCCTTCTTTATCTATATTAATTTGATAATCACATGAGTATTTGTAATCTTTTTCTTCTTCATCAATATAAATATGGCAATATCCACCACTAGTAGGTTCAATTATTAAAGTCATTTTATCATCATAATTTACATCAGCTTGATCAATACCTTCTTTGATTTTCTCTATAATTTCACTTAATTTATACTCTCTCTTAACATCGGAAAGCATCTTTTCGGTAGCTTCTTTTACCTTTTCAATACCTTGTACTGTTATTACTTCATCTAATTTTTCTTTAAGTGCTGCTAATATTAAACAGTTATATCCTGACAACTCTAATTTATCCAAATTAACATTAAGATTTTCTTCTATATGTTTTTTTAGAGCCTTTCCAAAATCACTGTATTCTCTGAAGACATCATCTACAATATCTTTTATTGTCTTTTCAAATCTATCTTTAACTATCTTTTCAACATAGTTTTCCTTTTCAAGAGTAGACAAAGTATCATTAACAATTTTATTTAAATCTATCATTATAATCCCTCCATTTTTTTAGTTCTTCATATCTTCAATTATTGAACAAACTCAAATATTTTACTTAAATGCTTCTTCGCATTTCCTACAAAGTGAAATGTGATGCCTTCTTCATCATCAACATCGATCTTATTGCCATTGTCTTTTATCTCGCATGGATATTCATTGCCTTTTTTCCAGTTGGTATATGGATACATATCATATCCAAAGTTAGCTTTTGCTATTGCCTTCATAAGCTCATCCCCTTTCTTAATGCACACATAGTACAACATGCCTTCATGCTCTCATTTTCTAATACTTGCTTAGCCAAATCTGACTCCCAACAGTTCATAACCTTTCTTTATAGAAATATACTTTCCCATGTTTCAATTCTTCTCTTAATGCTTTCTAAATCTTTTTTATGCTTTTCATTCACTTGTGGATCATAGTAAGTAATTCTATATTCAAAGTCTAAACTATGCCTTAGATGTAGTGAAATTTCAGTATACTTTTTAGCAACATTCACTGGAGAATAATTTATACAAACAGTATTTCCATCTTCGATTTCTGGAGAATAGAAACTTGTACATTTTACACCTTCTTTGAAAAAGCAGTCCTTACAGCATTTTTTTAAAGCTTTTATGCCTTTGTATCTCATAGAATTACCACCTTTACTATCTATCTGATTGAGTGTTACCGCCTCCAAAAATATTAGGATTAAGCATTGCCATAGATTGAGTATTTATTATTTGAAAAGCTTCTTCTCTGGTAAATCCTTCTGTTAAAAGTGCTTCATAAAATATTCTTAATTGTTTTGCAATCATTGAAAAAGAATTTTTTAAAGCTGGTTCCATTGCCTTAAACTCCTCAAATGCAAACTTGCTTTCTAAAATCTTCATATATGCCACAATTCCAACATTGTCAGAACCTTTTTTATTATTGTTATTCATAACTTACCTCCAACTAAATATAAAACAGCACCGCCAAGTTTATATTCTTATTTAGCTTCTTCTAACTGGTTTACTTTGTTTACAAGCTCTTCAATTATGGATTCATATCGATTTAATAATTCAGCATTTATAGGAGTACCTTCTTGAACAATATTGCCTTTTTCATCAATAATTTGATTCTTATGAACTATTTTTGTAAAATTAATCATTTTCTATCTTCCTCCTTAAATTAAGGCGGTGCTGCTATTAACAAAATTTATAACTTTTATACAAAGTATGTTAAAATAATCTTTGTAGGGGTGGTCGTATTTGATGAGGGGGTAATAAACATGATAGTTAAATGTGAAAAATGCGGTAAAGAATTTGATGCTCAACCAGTACCACAAACTAAATGCGGAACTATGGTATGTTCGCAAAATACTTATTCAGTATCTACAGTTAATACAGTTTGTCCAGAATGTACTAACTGTGAGGAGTCAAAGGATAACTAACACCTAAAAACTCACTACACCCCTACAATACCCCTTATTGTGTGGAATATTTAGAAAGGATACACCTTTTTAAGGTATATCCTTGTTGTCAAAACTGATTATTTTATACTAGCCTGTATATATCTCACAGCCATGATATTTGAGATAATTTCATCTAATTCCTGTGATTTTTTAAGGGTTTTAATATCCTGAATGCCATACTTATCAATACAATCATGCAATTCTTTTCTAACATTTTCTTCATTCATACACTTCAATCTCCTTTACATGATGAATTTTGGAGGGTTAGTTAACCCTCCAAATGTTTTTTTGCCATCTTATTTGAAAATTTTTAGTATAGCATTTTATAGTTTTTAGCATTCCTTACTATGCTTCCAGTAATTACTTCACCATTAGTTTCCTGAAGGCATAATTCTAAGACTTCTGTAAAGTTACCCATGCCTCCATGCTTATAGTCAATTGCAAGAGCTACTAACATATTTTCAGCTTCTCTATCAATATTATATTGACTTAATATTTCCCTGACTTCCTTTTCCTTAATTCCTTCAAGCCTCATCTTATAAATTCTTCTATAGAGCTGTGATAAATTTTCTTTAAAGTTGCCACCATGTGTTAAATAATCTTCTAATACCTCAGTTCCTACTAAAAGCATAGGAATCTTTGTGTTATCCCATATCTTTCTTATGGTATCAAACTTTGATACATCCCATTTTTTTAGGTACTCCGACTCATCAATTATGAACAATATTTCTCTGCCATCATACTCATCAATAATTTGCTTAACCAATTTATATGCTGAACCTCTTTTTAGAGCTATTCCTAGATTTTCTGCTATTATTTCAAGCAAATCTTTCTCCCTCATGCCTTGAAAGGCTTCAACATATACAATGCCTGGTACGTTCTTAGAATATTGCTTAACAATTGTTGTTTTTCCTGAACCGGGATACCCTATAATACAGCCTAATTTCCTTCTGTTTTTAATATCTTCAATAAAGCCTAGTGCCTTTTTAAATTCTTGAGTTGGGAATAATTCTATATCCTTTTTAAACTCCTTTACATCTTCATCCTCAGGTATATTATAATAGCTGTATAAAAACTTTCTTACCGCATCCATCACATCTGTACTCGCCTTATGCTGATTTGCAAGCTGTGATATATATGTTCTGCTAACATTTACCTGCTTTGATATTTCCTCAAAAGTTATACCTTCGTTCTCTCTTAACTTTTTAAGCTCTTCTCCAAGCTCTTCAATACCCATCCTGTTAAAATTAACATTTCTCTCTAATATTCTTGCTGCTTCCATCTATAAAACCTCCTATTTGTTCATTACTTTTTTAAGAATTTCTTCACCTGTTTCAAGGTATTTCTTATCAACTATTCCAGCTTCTTCAGTAGATTTTTTCTTTTTCTTACCATCTACAGCTTCCTTATAAGCCTTCATAGCCTTTTCATGTTCTATACTGGTAATATTTCCTTTATCATTTTCAACCATATCTCCAGTCATCATATTTGAAGTAGATTTTTTAGGTTGTTTTGGAGCAGGTTTTCCTAAAAGCTCTGCAATTCTTTCCTTAACCTCCCTCTCCTGTCTCTTCTGATTGCCAACATGTTCAGCAATCTTTTCTTCATCTTCTCTTACCATTTTTAGATTTTCCTTCATGTTAGCTGCACATATAAACTTTCCTTGATGAATAACCAGTATTGTATCCTTATTTTCCTTGTTATACCTTATCTGAACTTTTTCATTTATTAAGTGGCGATCAGAAAGCTCCTTATGCCAATATAACTTTTTATCAAAGGTGATTCCTTGAGTTGTAATAGTTCTCTCTTCAACTTCCATCTTAAGTAAACTTAATATTGCCATACTAGGCTTATCGGTTCTCGCTTTTTCTCCACTTAGATAAATATCAATAGGTTTATTACCTCCATATCCACTATGTGGTGTATTATGATATTCATTTAAAACATTTATAAACCAGTCTCTAAGTTCATCCATTGTAAACAATTTATCCTGCTGTGCAAGCTTTTTAAGATCCTTCTCAAAGCCTTCTGGTCTTTCTTCTGGATTATTTCCACACCAACCCGGAAGCTCTCTAACATATTGATCTGCGAACGTACCAAACCATCTTTCAATTGGTTTTGCCCATCCATGATATGCTTTAGCATGAGTATTTTCTATGCCTAAACTTTTTAAAATCCCTACAGTATCCACATGGAATGGCATTCCTGTTCCAAAGGATTTATCTACTATGCTGCCACCTTCAAAAGCATGTGACCTATAATCCTTTCCATTATCGGTATATACTATTAATGGTGGTCCCCAGAATGGAAAATCCTTTTTATCACTTATTCCATATACCAGAGCTTCTGCTATGGTCTGACTATTAGGATTAGTACTTAAGCACCAGCCAACAATACAGCCTGATGCTGCATCATAACAAGCTGTTAACCAAGGCTTCACAATCTTTTCATCCTTGTCTTTAATAAATACATCCAATACATGATGATCTCCAAACCACACTTCATTAATAAGCTTAGGCTTATCTCTTGTAGCCTTATGCATGAATTTAGCTTCCCATGCTTTTCTTCCATATACTGCGTATGTATATACTTCTTCTGATATTGCTGCATCTAAGATTCTGCTTATTGTTGCAGGACTTGTTGAAACAATCAAGCCTTCTTTTACTGGTTCATTGCATATCGGTAAATCCATTCCTGAATCTTCAGCTTTAATCCTGGCATCTGTACCTTCTCTAAAAATACAGTTTTCACAAGCCTTTGCTCCTTCACTTTCTGCATACTCTATGACCATTTTCAAAACCTTTGTCTTTTTTCTTTTTGCTTTATTAAGCCACTTTTCAAATAGCATAACCTTAGCAGCATAACAAGTGCTTCTTGTTTTACCTTTATTGCTACGTTCAACTTTCCTCATTAAAGACTTTGCTCCAAACTCCTTAAAGCCTTTAATCCATCTATCAAGGTTACGCTTTGATACTCCATTGTCTTTAGCAAGTTCCTCCCAAAGTATTGTCTTATTTCCCTTTGCTGTAGCTTCTATCTCTAGAGCCTTTTGAACCAGTTCATATTTTTTAACAAATTCCTTCATACCTTCTTCACCAAACTTTTCTTTATACGCTGCCATATCTATGTCTATTACTTCATCTACTGCCGTTGCTGAAACTTCCTGGTCTGCACCGTACTTTTCAATAAATTTAATTTGTGCTTCTGCCGGAAGGGAGGATACAAGAACTTGAAGCTTTAAACCTCCTTTGCCAACACCTGCATCCAATATGCTTCTTGATGTGTATTTATTTTCTGCGGCTTTTCTTCTTACAGATCTTTCACTCTCTCCTGTCAATTCAGCTGCAACCTTAACATCAACATAACTATCAATCATTCTACTTATCCCCTCCTTTTTGCCTTCCTGAAGCTCTTGAAAAATTCTCCATGATATGCTATCATGAAGTTAGTTTATTTGTCAGAGCTTTCGGGTTCTTTTAAAAGTTTAATTATGGATTCGAGCTCCAGATTATTCTCAAAGGATTCTTCAAGAATTGAAGTCCTTACCCTTAAAAAGGTAGAATATGATGGGGCTCGAATTCCTTTTTGGTTGCAGATATTAACAGTAAGATTGAACTGGTCTTTCTTTTTTAGAATTTTTCCCTTTGAGTAGAGCAAAGCTTCAGCAACTATTAATCTTAGTTTTTTATTCATAGTAAAGCCTCCTACTCATTAACCGCAGTTTTTACTGCTACTTCCTTATTAAGCAGTTCCTTTAATTCCTCAATCTTAAACTCACAAGCTCCCTCTTCCTTTAGGGTATATCTTAGCATCTGATTAATTGTAAAAAGCTCACCCCCTAACCTTGCCATTGTTTTTTCTATCTCAGCCTTGATTTCCTCTCTTTTTCTGCTTAAAATATCTTCCTGCTCCTTAAGCATCTTATAACGATATTCTAAAAAATGAATGTTTAGCTCTGGTGACTCAGGCTCAATGGCTAAATTTATACTTTCCTTAAAATCCTCTTTATACATTGAAAGTGCTTGAGTGTCAATAATTCCTGTCATCCTATATCACCCCCTTTACTGGTTGATATCTTTTTTCCTTTGCTTCTAAATCTAATCTTTTGGTAATTGCATCCCTGTACTTCTTCCCTGAACGTCTTCCGTTTAGTATGTCTGTTAGGTAGTTTTCATTTACTCCAATTTCTCCAGCAAGCTGCCTTTGTGTCATGTTAAGCTCTATAAGTCTTTTCTTTACCTGCACTCCAAAAATAGGTATAGTATTGTTGTTTCTTCTCATAATATCAGCTCCTCCCTATGCCTTTTCAAAGCTCCTAACAGTACCTGTATCCCTATGAATTATTACTAATTCCTTACTATTATCCTTTACAACTAGCCAGTTATCAGGATTAAGCTTTTTACCCTTGATTGCTATCTTTTGATTTCTGGTAGGCTTTTTCCCATGCTTCAAACTTTCCCTAACCTCCTTTGTTTTTTGCTTGCCCCCTGTGGTAAAATATTCTTGAAAGGGGGTGATTGTTTTGGAATGGAAACCAAAAACTTCTATTCATTCAACATTAAAGCCAAGGCTTAATGTTAATGATTATAAAAAAGACTTTAAAATGGATTTTATTAATGGTGACTTAGTCCCAAATGAAACTGTCAGTGGTCTTGATGCATTTATTCAAAAATTCATTAAGGTTCTACTGACTAATAAAACTCCAATAATTAATTATGGCTTACTAGAGCTTCTACCAAAATCAAATGACCAAGCCAACTTTGACAAAGAATGTGAAAATTTATCTTCTGCAATTGTTACTCATACCAAGAAAAAAAACATAAATAGTTTTAAGCATTATAATTTTTACACCAAGGTTTAAGTGGACCATAAAATCCATTTTTATAATCTTTTTTCAAAAACAAATAAGCTCCATAATATCTTTGGTAGAAACAGAAAATTTTCCTAGCATCTCTTTCAGTTGTAAATCCAGTTTCTAAAAATCTTTTTATCTTTTTATCTGAAAGGGATGTTTCTTCTTTAAATTTGTCTCTCATTTCTTGTTCTTTTCCAGTGACTTTAAATATAAATAGTACCCTATCTCTAAGGAATCTTTTTTCAACTTCATTCTTCATCTATTAGACCTCCTAGCATTTATTAATGACTTTTAAATATTTCTATGTTTAAATTATCATCTCTCTACATAGATTCCGGTTACCACCCGGTAATAGGTTATAATCTACAATAATTTATTATGGTTGCTACCCACATATAAGCTATAAATTCCAATATTTATAACATAGTCGTTTGAGATTTAATCCTTTCATGTTAAAATATAGTTGTCTAATCTACTATCAACATGAAGGGAGGTGACCTAAATGCTTGCTGATCCTAAAAAACAAGCTGGCGTGTTAAATCAAATATGTTCAGCAATTATTTATAATGATACAGAACTTACGAATTATGCTAAGGCTTTTAATGATAAAGATTACCCAAATATAATTCTTAAATATCTCCCAAGAACTGAATATATCATTACAAAATTTGAAGCTAATTTTACTTATGAAGATTTCCACAACTTAGTAGCATGTGAACCGGTTGAAGTTAGATATCTACTTTTTGTAAGATTTTATGAAGCAATACAAAGACTCAATAATATAAATCAATGTCCTTGTGAATTTCCAGATGATATGAAACAGTTCTTATATAATGAATTAATTGAAAATAATCTTGGTAAAATTCATCATATTTAGATAGCATTATTTCTGTAAATATCACATGGTTTAAGCATAAAATTACAAGGATTAAATTCTCTTATACTTATTGAATATTTATGAATAGTCTTATATTTTTTGCTCCTCATTAAGGGGCTTTTTTCTTTTTTTATCATTTATTATCATCTCCCTGTATAGATTTCGGTTACCACCCGGTAATAGGTTATAAGCTACAATAATTTATTATGGTTGCTACCCACATATAAGCTAAGGTTACAATTCAAATTATCCTCTCCCTTGTATTGTTTTACTTCACCAGCTGTTATAAAATGAAATTGTCCAGATTCCATAAATACGAGGTGAATATATTGAATAAAAAAGGTGTTGAAATCTATATTTCTTTAACAAATATACTTATTAAGTATATAGATCAGTTTAAGAGTGAAAGCGAAGAAACTTTTGCAGAGTTAGTAAAAGATATAAATAGTAATAACTCTGTTAGTATCATACCTTCATACTCTGATTTTGTTGAACAAGTTTGTCATTCTACATACCGACATTCTATTGCTGCTTTTACAACCATTTTAGAAAAAATGTGCAATAATATAGCTGATGAGACAGGATCTACATTTGTTAAGTTTGAAGAAAAAATCAAATTACTTGAAAATCAAATCTCTGAGCTAGAAGAAAAACTTAATTCGAAGTAGCTTCCATCTATTTGATTTTATCTAAAGTTCGTTTTGATACTTGTCTAACTTGCTTTTCATCTGTATTTTCATAACATAGCTTAGTTAATTCGCTATTTAAGTCAACTATTTGTTTAATTGCATCTAGTTGACTTTTTATAATTATTGATTTTGATATTAAGAGCCATGAAATTTTAAGTTGAGTTACAGTTCTGAATTTTTCAAAATCAATTAATCCATTATTAAAGCAAAAATCAACTAATTCTTTATTAGTTTCAAGCAATTTTTCGAGTATCGATGAAGTAATTTCTGTATTTGCTTCTTGAGAATTAATTTTACACCAAGGTTTCATAACAAGAGATTCATTGTAAATCATTTCTTTATTTTTAGCTTGGCATATACAGTTTGATTTATGAAAAACTATAATAGTATCCTCATCAATATACTGTAGTGTTACTTTTTCACCAACATATTTTATTAACTCTGAATCCCAATATGTCTTACCACCTATAGTTATTCCACGACAACTTACTCTACGTGAATATTCTTTATTATCCATTACTTAAAGCTCCTTTCAATTTTTGTTATCTTGGTGTCATTTTCTACTCTACACTATCATCTCCCTACATAGATTCCGGTTACCACCCGGTAATAGGTTATAAACTACAATAATTTATTATGGTTGCTACCCACATATAAGCTAAGGTTACAATTCAAATTATCCTCTCCCTTGTATTGTTTTACTTCACCAACTGTTATAAAATGAAATTGTCCAGATTCCATATTTAAACAGAGAGGTGGTGAGTCCATGGAGTATGAACTTATAAAAGAAATAATTGAACTAACCAATATAGATGGTTCCTGCGATTATAAAGTTAACGCTTATCTGTCTGCTGGTTGGATACTGATAAATTGTGCTAAAAACGTTGACTTTGATGAGGAAATTCCTCGTGAATTCCTTGTTTATTCCTTAGCTTGGAATAAGAATACTGAACCAGTGAGACCATTCTAATATCTTGCAAGTACATAATTACATCTATTAGAATTATTAAGTACCTGCAATAATTTCCATCCATCATGAAGTTTTTGATTTGCTGCTTTATAATTGCAGGTTTCAAAAACTTCTTTTATATTCCAAGGATAATTCCTTGTTTTTTTAGTCTTATTTACTTTACTCCACTTCATATTAAGTGCCTCCTTTAATTTTTATATTTCTCTTGGTGTCATTTAGATGGGAACACCGCTTTACCTTGATGCCCTTAGTAGGATTTCTAGGCATCAGAAAGGTTATAAATCTTAGATGTGTTTATAAGATTTGTTATTGAGGTATACTCAATTATCAAAGCTGATCTATTCAGCTCTCATAATTAAGTCTGTGTCCTGGCAGTGACCATTCATGTATTATGGCCCGGCTCCCCTGAAAGGATCTTCGCACGCTCCCGCTCTCCAGCTCAATTTTTATTTCATCTATGCTGTCAAAAACCATATTAAATTTTCAAAGAGCTATTTTTTGTCACATGGGAAATTAATAAAACCCAGTGTAGTTTTACATTTTTAAACCACCAAACACATATGTAATTTATTTTGCTGTAGATACTTTTTTCAAATAAACTGTGTTAAAATTATGATGTGATTTCGTATCTTTAATTTAATTATAACCCCATATTTGTGGGGTGTCAACAATAATTTCATATTTTTGTGGGGTTTTTAATATACTAAATATTATTATAATAAAATTTCTCCACACTTTTGTGTGGTTTTGGAGGTGTATATTATGAATACATTTGGAGAACGACTTAAACTTGCCTTAAAGTCAGCAGGATATACTCAAAAAAAAATTACTGAAGATCTTAATCTATCTAAAAACGCAATAACAAATTATGTTAATGGAAGAATTCCTGATGCTAAAATTTTGTATAATCTCTCTAAAAAATTAGGAGTAACAATGGAATGGTTAATTGATGGCGAAGAACCAAAGAAAGAGCAGCTCTCTGGACAAGAAAAAGTAATTCAACATATTTTAGGAGATCTTACAGATAAAGAAATAAAATTTATTGAAATGCTTAGGCAAATAGATGATCATGAAAAAGCTAAAATAGAAGGAATGCTTGAGCTCAAAATTGCTGAAGCTCAAGCTACTAAAAAAGAAATGTCATATCCTTATCCGAATGGAGACGAGGAAGCCGCTACTAAAGAAAAGCTTGCTTAATTTTACATGTATTTTTTATGCTTTTTTGACGTGTTTTCGTATCATTTTTAAATTATTATGTAGAGTTATTCTTTTATGATTGGCATTGTTTTCATATGATCTTGATGATAAAATACTAGTTAAATATAGGTTAATTGTGGTATATTTTCTGTCCTTAGGGTATCCACCTATAAACCATTGCTAAGCCCTTGATTTTTCAATGGTTTATGCAACTTTATAGGTTGTCCTTAGGGGTGTCCTTAGGTTTATATAAAAAATAAGGGTTATCCACAGTATATTTATATTGTGGATAACCTCATATAACGCCCTAAACATCAATGTCTAACGACTATGCAATTACACGTTATAACGAATAACGCTTAAATAGAAAATTTCTGAAAAACCCTTCAAAAATCGAAAAAAATAGAGGTTTCTTCGCCACGTTTCATGAAAACACCTCTTCCCACCTTACCCCGTTCAACCCCTTATATTCCCGGCCTTTCCCGGTTATTACTTCCCTTATTCTATATTTGACATACTACGTGATACTTAACATTTGCAACTTAAACTTTACTTATATGGAAATTATGGAATATATCTAATTACAACTAATAGTAAAATAGACAAGTATAATCATTAAAATTTAAGGATATTTCAATGACTCATAACTTGTCTATTTATTGTAATCTAAAAATACTGAACATGAATATAATGTAATAAATTTGTTTTGCATTTATTAATACGGCATTTAGTTTTAATAGAAATAATATAACAATTTTATAAATTTAATAGCTGTTCTTTCTTAGCATCAAATTCTTCTTGTGTCAAAACCCCCATATCAAGAAGCTCTTTAAATTTTATCAATTCATCAGCCACTGAAACAACAGTATCAGATCCTAATCTCTCATTATCATTATCGCTATTATCATTATTGATTTCATTAATTGCTTCATTAATTCTAGAATTAATTAACTTTACAGCTGTTTTATCTGATGTTATATTAAAAATTCCTTTAATAGTATCTACTGTAATAGTTCCAAGTACCATTCCTAACTTTAATGTAATATTATTAATGTCTTCTAATGATATAGATTGAAGTGTTTCTTCCTCTATTATATCTATATCTTCCTGAACAATTATTATACGTTTACTAGTGATTGCATAAGCATAATTACCATCATGCTTTGTTGCAGAAACATAGTTATGCACCCCCACAAATGTTACATATACTTTTTCATCATCCAGTAGATTGTCTTCAATTATTTTAAAATGTCTTAGCATAAATTTTTTATTACATCCAGAATCAAATTTATTGTCATTACAATACTGATACATTCCTTCTGCTGTAGATAATGGATCTCTATATTGTTCCAACTCATCTAAAGGTATCATTTGTTTAATATCTTCTATAGTAACTTTTGAAACATCTACCGACATAGCTCCACCTGCTTTTTTCAAACATTCAGAACATATCCATGCATTAGATCTTTTAATTTTGAATCTATTCCACCCTACTTCTTTACCACATACTCCACAAACAGCCTTCAAATCAAAAAAACCCAAGACAACATCCCCCTTATAACTTATATGGATAAACTTTCCATTACATTTTATCATATATCTTATAGGAAATAAATATAAAATTTGGTACTAACTAAATACTTAATATTTTATGGTAGCTTTTTACACCTTCCACAATGATGCTTCACGAGCTTGAAAACCATGTTGTTACTAATAAAAAATTATGTACCACTATTTTAAAATTTATGAATGAGATGTCCCACCTAGAAATATTTCTATTGTGAGGCATCCCATTCATATATAATTTTATATTGATTTTTGATTCATAGCATCCTTTAAATTTAAAATCTTTTGTCAGAAGCTTTTTTATCATCCTATTACAAAAGAAATTTTTAAGGTCTATATTCTTGATACATTTCTATTACTCTACCATTTTTTAGGGTTAAATCAAAATATGGCCAATCTTCATATTTTCCAGCAATTATACTATTGAAATCTTTATCCACATATGAAGTTTGGTAATTATTTTTAGGATCAAAATGTAATTGTGTTATTTTTACGTTATTATCAACTTCTAAAGTAGCTGTATTACTAATAGGCATATCAAATCCATCATCTGGAATCCAATCTCCAGTTTCATCATGTACAATTACAAGTTTTCCAGTTTCAGCTTCATATTGTCGTGCTTCATCTAAATCTGTAACAAATTTGTCAAAATATCCTTCTATATATTTTTTATTATCTTTTATATATCCTTTTTTTATAAAAAACAACATTTTTTCTTTTCCTCTTAATATATCTTCTACTGCTATACTTACAGAACCTTTACCACCTAATATAATTAAATTTGAACATCCAGTACTATCTAAATATCTTTTCTGTTCTATTATATTACTACCATCAGTTAATATAATTGGTGCATTTAATTTTGTTGCTAAGGTACTACCAGATAAGGCGTCTGGAAAATTTTCACCATTTGCAACTATTGCATAGCCTGAATTTAAATTAAAGTATTTACATACATTTAATGAAGTTTCATATCTATTATTTCCCTTAACTCTTTCTATACTACTATTTAATTTTAATTCATTCTCAATTGAACTATCTATTGACCCTTCTCCCCCTATTATATAAATTTTAGATGGCTGAATTTCTTTTAAAGTATCCTTAATTTCATTAGGTAATTTTGTTTTATGGCTCATTAATATTGGATATCCTTTAGATGCAGCAATACTTGAAATACTTAAGGCATCTGCAAATCCATAACCATTAACTAAAAATACTGGCGTACCTTTTTCTACATTCATAAAATGAACAATTTGTTTATTTGTATCAAATCTATTATTTCCGCCTAATCTTTTTATATTATAGCCTAATGATTTAAAATAATCTAAAAAGTTATCATTTATAGATGCATTTCCTCCTAGTACATATATTGTTCCTCCAGCTGCTAAATGTTTTTTTATATAATTTATTGAACTAGAACTTGATGAAATTGTGTTATTCATTAATAAAATAGGAGCATTTAATTTTTTAAAAAGCGTACTTCCTGATAATGCATCCGGAAAATTATTACCACTTGCTATAATTATGTTTTGTACTGTGCTACTACTAAATTTATTTGAAATATTTACTGAAGTTTCATATCTATTTCTACCTGTAATTCTACTTATACTATAGACATCTTTTGCATGTACTTGGTTTGATACTCCAAAAGTTATAATGGCTGCTAAAACCATAATAGATACTTTTTTCATTCTAATAAACATCCCCCTAAGATTTATAATTATCTCTCAATAAAATATATTCAATATAAAGCTTAAATTGCTATATTTGCTCATAAAACAAAATTTTAAAGAACTGTCTTAAATAAGACAGTCCTTCAACTTGCAAGTTTAAATTAATTTTTGATTCATAACATCCTTTAAATTTAACTTTTCAATTCTTTTTTCTATTTCTGCATTATTTGTAGAGTAAAGTCCTGTGTCTTTCATTCTCTTAAAATATTCAGCTCCTGCAAAGGTATATCTCTTTCTTCTTCCTTCTTTTGTTGCCATTTGGAAGTTTGCATAGGATATTATATCTCCTATAGCTGTTGCCTTTGGAAGAATTAGAAGTGGCATGCCTAAAAAATATCTTACTGCATTATGACCGGCTAGAGATCCTGTACACATAGCTTCAGTATGCCCTACAAAAAGTCCGCTCTTTTCTCCAGCACAGAACAAGTTCTCCAATCCTTTAACCTTCATATCATCAGTCCTTGGAGCTACAGAAAGATATCTTATGGAATTTGCTTTTCCACCTGCATATGGATCAATAAATCTTGCATATTCCAATCCTTTTATTTTTCTTAATTTATCTAAAGGATAAAATGGAGTCATTAATTTTATGTGTCCAGTATCTAAAAGTACTATATTCTCTGCAAATTCTCTTAATGCATATTGTTGACAAACCTTAAGTTTCAATTTATCCATATTAATGTCTTCTGGTGGTACTTTTAACACCACAGCACCATTTTGTTCTATTTCTCTTAAAAGCTGTTCAGATATACTCTCTTTACATAATTTACATGATCCACTAAATGCTCCATATACATCTTCTTCTCTTTCTCCTTGAAGATCTTCAACTCCAGCTCTAGAACTTATACTTACCCTTGGTCCAAAGGCTGGGCATCTTAATATACACATGGAACAACCATTACCATACTTCAAACAATTTCCCATAGGTCCTGTAGAACCTGTAGTTTCTACAAATACATCTCCCTTTACATAGGTACCATCTGACAAATATACTCCTACTATTTTATTTTTATCCTTTTCCACATCTACTACCCTATTCATAAAATGTAGTTCTACACCTAAACTTTGTAGATGTTTTCTTACCTCTGGTTCTACTTTATTAACATCATATAGCCAAGCATGACCATGTCCTGGAAACTCTATATTTTTGTGTCTTGTATTTCTATCTGTTATGTTTATTAAATCTCCTGCCCCTAAATTTATTAGTTCCTCCGCTGCAGTATATCTTCCGTTATTTCTCATTATTCCCCCAACGTTTCCTAATCCTATTAACATATCAGTCTTCTCATATAAAACAACTTGAGCTCCAGCTTTTCTGGCAGAAATTGCTGCGGCGCAGCCTGCCCAACCACCGCCTATAATTATAACCTTCATAGTAGTCTCCTTCCCTCCAAAATATTTCTTGGATCTATTTGAAGTTTACAGGATCTTTCTATATTAAAGTATTTATTTTTAACACTACAGCTTCCGCAAACTCCTTCTCCACAACACATCTTTGCATTATTGCAGCAAGAAAATTCTATAGTCTCTCCTATTAACTGAAGTACATTATAGTTAATAATATCTGCTGCAGAAGAGTGTACCACATTTACCTGTTCATTTTTTAATATAGAAAGTAATATTCTTTTAAACTCCGATGATATTTCTCCCTTTTCGTCTATCAACGTAGTAGTAACAAGTTCACAATTATACAAATCTAAATATTTTTTTATAAATAAATCTTTGTAGGGATTTTTATCAAGTATTACATATATTTTATTTCCATTAGCATAAAGCTTTTTAAGTACTGGTACAATAGGAGCCTGCCCTATCCCCCTAGTAATAACAATGGAGGTACCATCTTTACTCTTATAAAGATTTTTAAGTCCCAATATTCCATTCCAAAATGGACCTTTTACTAATATTTTCTCTCCTTCATTAATTAAGTTTAAATTTTTAGTCTTTATTCCCTTTACTTCTAATGCTAATACTATTCTATTTTCTTCAACATTTACATCCATAACAGATATAGGTGTTGAAAAGAAATGATCACTATCTGGGTTTCTTAAAAATACAAAACTTCCCGGAGATGTTAATTCTTTTGCTAATTTGTGAGGTACAGATATTGTAAATAGAGCTAAATCGTCATATATGAATTCTTTATTTAAAAGCACACACTCTATTTCTTTTCTTCCTTCCTTAGCTTTTTTTCCATTCCATACGAATTCCTGATAAATACATACTCCTTTCCAATTTATACAATCACAAAAATCTTTATCCCTTAATTGAGAGCAAAGTATACATTCCCCGCTTTCTGCTAAATGGCAAGGACAATATTCACTTCCTGCATCAATACAGTCTCTCACCTCATAGTTCATTTATACTCCTCCTGGTAATTACTAAACCTATACTACTAATTTATTTAATTTTAATTATTTGGTTACTTTTTTAAAGTATTTTTATTATATAAATCATATGACTTTATTTTTAAATCACACTCCATTTAAATTTAAAAATAACTTAATATATAAAAAACCTAGGAAAATTAATCTTCCTAGGCCTCTGGTTATTATCTTAATTTATTTAATTCTTCTTTAACAAAGCTCATAAGTTCTTTTATCATTTCCTCTGAAAAATCGAATTTTATTCCTGCTGCTTCATAAACCTCTCTAATTCCTACAGAACTTCCAAGAGAAAGAGCTTTTTTATAATCTTCTATAGCTTTTTTAGGATCTATATTATAGTTTCTCCATATCTGTAAAGCTCCAAGTTGAGCCATAGCATATTCTATATAATAAAATGGTACTTCATAAATATGAAGCTGCTTTTTCCAATAATGCTTTAATTCCTCCTCAAATCCAGTAAAGTCTACTGTAGGAAATTGAAATTCCTTAGCCATTTCTAAGAATTTATTATTTCTTTCTTCTTTACTACATTGCGGATTCAGATATAAAAAGTGCTGGAATCTGTCCACCAATATACCCCAAGGTAAAAATGTGATTATTCCCTCTAACTGCTCTCTTTTAGCTCTTTTTAATTCTTCTTCATTTTTATAGAATACATTCCATCTATCCATGGTAATAAGTTCCATACTCATACTGGCAAGTTCTGCTGTTTCACTCGGCATATCTCTGTACTCACATAAATTTATATCTGATGTTAATGTATTATGTACAGAATGTCCTCCTTCATGGGCAAGTGTTACTAAATCATCATGGGATTGTGCTCCATTCATAAAAATACAGGAAACTTTACTTACAGGAAAATAGTCACAAAATCCTCCTGGTGATTTTCCCTTTCTACTTTCTAAATCAAGGGTTCCTTCTTTTTTCATTTTAACTAAAGTATTCTCAAAAATTTTATCTTTTTCTGCAAAAACATTGATTACACCATTAACAAGATCTTCTATATCACCATATGGCTTTAATGGCTTTTCACCTATCTTTATTCCTTCTAAATCCCAAGGTCTATAATTATCTACATTTAGTTCTTCTTTATGATTATTACGAATTTCTGAAGCTACTGGTACTACATACTTTAATACAGAATTATGAAAATTCAAACAGTCCTCTGGAGTATATGAAAATCTCTCTAATTTTTTAAACATATATTCTCTAAAATCTTTACAATTTGCATTACTAGCTTTTTTATCTCTAATTTTTATAAGCTTATCCATTATTTCATCTAGCTTTTCCTTATCCTGAAGTCTTCTTTCTTGAATTAATTCCCAAGCTTTTTCACGAATAGCTCTATCTGAATTCTTTAAATACTTGTTCATTTGTTGAAGAGTCTTTTCCTCCCCTTCCCAATTAACTATCATATTTCCAGTTATATTATAGTATTCAGTTGATAATTTAGATTCTTCTATTTCTAAAGAAATGTTCTCTTCTCTAAACAATTCAATAGAATTCACACATTTTTTAATTAATAAATCATATTTGTCACTTAATTCATCTCTAAATTTATTCCCATAAAAAAACTTATCTAATTCAGCTGAGTATTTTTTAACCATAGGCATTAATATCTCTTCATCATACTCATATGCTTTTTTAGATTCTTCATTATTATTATCTCCATTAAATATGAAATAATTTCTTCCAACATTCTCTTTTACTTTATCATAAATTTTATTTCTATCCTCTAACCATTTTTCTAATTCTTTTACAGAACTTATTCTTCTTAACAAAAGTTCATTAAATTCTTTTTCTAATGCATTTATATCTGTTTTATAAATCTTTTCCATATTTTATTTCCCCCTATTATGTTAAAACTTACATAAATAATTATAACATAGATTTCCAGCAATTATTAAATTCAAAATAACTAGGGCTGACTTCTTGAAAATATTTCCACGGAAATATCTTATTAACATGTTATGATATAAACTCTTTCTTTATTATTTGCTCTTTTAAATTTTATATGATATAAAGATAGTTGGATGAATCTATTATAAAGGCGGTAATAAAATGAACTTAATATCTGTAGAAAATTTAAGTAAAAGTTATGGAGAAAAAACTCTGCTTAATAGTATTAATTTTGGCATAAATGAAGGAGATAAAATAGGCATTATAGGAATAAATGGAACTGGTAAATCTACTCTACTTAAAATAGTTGCAGGTATAGAAAACTATGATACAGGTAATATTATTCAAAAAAATAATCTTGTTATAGAATATCTTCCTCAAAATCCTTTTTTTGATGAAGAAGCCACTGTAATTGAACAGGTTTTTAAAGGAACATCACCTTTAATAAAAACTATAAGGGATTATGAAGAATGTTTAAACGAAGTAGAATTAAATCCTCATGATGAAACTTTACAAAAAAGACTTATGAATCTAACTTCAAAAATGGATAGTTTAAATCTTTGGCAAATAGAAAGCGAAGCAAAAGCTATATTAACTACCTTTGGAATTACAAAGTTTTTTCAAAAGATTAAAAATCTATCAGGAGGACAGAAAAAAAGAATTGCTCTTTGTAGTGCTTTAGTAAACCCTAGTGATCTTTTAATTTTAGATGAGCCTACTAACCATATGGATAATGAAATTATAAGCTGGTTAGAGGAATATTTAAATAAAAGAAAAGGTGCATTACTTATGATTACTCATGATAGATATTTTTTAGATAGAGTAACTAATAAAATATTTGAAATAAGTAAAGGTACTCTTTATAGTTACACTGGAAATTATAGTGTATTCTTAGAAAAAAGATTAGAAAGAGAAGAATTAGAACAAGCTTCTGAATCCAAACGTCAAAATCTTTTAAGAAGAGAACTTGAATGGATAAAAAGAGGGGCCAAAGCTAGAACAACAAAACAAAAAGCTAGAATTGACAGATTTAATAAGCTTTCTGAGGAAACAATAGACATAGGTAATGATAAATTAGAAATATCTACTTCCTATACACGACTTGGTAAAAAAGTTATAGAACTTAAAAACGTATATAAATATTTTTCAAATAATCCACTAATTAAGGATTTTAACTATATTGTTTTACCTGATGATAGAATAGGAATAGTAGGTCCTAATGGTATAGGTAAATCTACTCTTATTAATATTTTAGTAGGAAATTTAAAACCAGATGAAGGAACTGTAGATATAGGCGAAACCGTAAAAATTGGTCACTTTTCTCAAGAATGGAAACCTATAAATGAAGATTTAAGAGTTATTGAATATATTAGAGAATCTGCAGAGTTTATAACCACATCTGATGGAACAAAAATATCTGCTTCTCAGATGCTAGAAAAATTTTTATTTACTCCAGAAGCACAATGGACCCCTATAAATAAACTTTCTGGTGGAGAAAAAAGAAGACTTTATCTTTTAAAAGTATTAATGGAATCCCCAAATGTATTATTGTTAGATGAGCCTACTAATGATTTAGATACTGAAACTTTAACTATATTAGAGGATTACCTTCAAAGCTTTAATGGAGCTGTAATTGCTGTTTCCCATGATAGATACTTCTTAGATAAAGTTGTAGATAAGATCTTCGTTTTTGAAGGTCTAGGTGTAATTAAAGAATACACAGGAAACTATACTGAATGTTGGGAAAAAATAAAGGATAAAAGTTTTAAAAATAACGAAGAAAAATCAAATACAGAAAAAATTAATATAAAAAATAAAAATAATGAAGAAAAGAAAAAGGAAAAAACTTTAAAATTCTCTTATAAAGAAAAATTAGAATATGAAGAAATAGAAGGAATTATTGAAAAGCTAGAAGAAGAATTATCCTCAGTAGAAAAAGATATAGCATATTTTAGTTCTGATTTTAAAAAGCTTGAAGAATGCTTAGAAAAAAAGAATGAATTAGAAAAACTTCTTGAAGAAAAAATGGATAGATGGGCATATCTTAATGAACTAGCTGAAAAAATAGAACAATCAAAAGCCTAATATAAATGGGCTGTCGCACTAAGAATAAATCATACAATATATTGTGTTAACTTTAAACTTGCAAACAGTATATTGTATGTAAATTCTTTAATGCGACAGCCCATTTATACTAATTTCTTCTTGGATTGTCAAAACTAGGAGGTGTAGGATTAGGATTAGCAAAGTTTCTTCCTGGTGTTGATAAATCAAAATATAATTTAGAATCTTCTGTAACTCCATAATCTTTATTTGATCCTCTATCTTTTACCTTGTTTAGCGCTTCTCTAAATAATGCATTATGAGCTTCCTCCCTATTTAACAGAAAATCTATTGTTCTTCTAATTTCTTTATCATTTATTTGTCTATACAAGTATTCATAGACTACCTTAGCTCTTTGTTCCGCAGCTATATTAGATAATAGATCTGCTGCTATATCTCCTGTTACATTTATATAATGAGCAGTCCATGGATCTCCTGATGAATTTGTTAACATTGGAGATAATCCACCTAATACATGTGCTTCTATAGTACCTGCTACAGCTTTAGTAATATCAACTTCATGACCATTTAACAAATTTATTGTTTGAGCTACCATTTCCATGTGACTTAATTCTTCTGCCGCAATATCTAAAAATAAATCTTTTATTGCTGGATCTTTAATACGAAAACTTTGAGATGCATACTGTAATGCAGCTTTTAATTCCCCATTTGCCCCACCTAATTGCTCTTGCATTAATATTGCATAATGTGGATTAGGCTGTTCCACCTTTACATCTTGTAATAAACTTTTATCATGTTTAAACATATATAAAAGGCCTCCTTATCTATTTAATATAATTATTGTTAGTATTAACTACTAATAAAACATTAATTCAAACTAATTATTCATATTATGAATAACTAATCAAATTAATGAAAAAAATATATATGTTACCATACATTGAAAGGAGCATTCTAAATGAAAGCATTAACTTATGAGGGAATTAGACATATTGGTGTAAAGAGTGTAAAAGATCCATCAATTATTAATAAAGACGATTTAATTTTAAAAGTTACTTCTACAGCTATATGTGGATCTGATCTACATTTAATTCATGGTATGATCCCTAATATGCCAAAAGGCTTTATTCTTGGTCATGAAACCATGGGCATAGTTGAAGAAGTTGGTTCTGAGGTTACTAGTGTAAAAAAAGGTGATCGAGTTATTGTACCATTTCCAATATCTTGTGGTCATTGTTGGTATTGTGAACATGATCTTTGGAGTCAGTGTGATAATTCCAATCCTAATGGTGAAACTGGCGCCATATTTGGATATAGTAATACCTTTGGAGGTTATGATGGCGGTCAGGCAGAATATTTAAGAGTACCTTACGGAAATGTGGGTCCAACAATCGTTCCCGAAGAACTTGAAGATGAACAAGTGTTATTTTTAACTGACATCCTTCCAACATCATACTGGGCAGTTGAAAACGGAGGTGTTAAGCTAAATGATACAGTAGTAGTTTTAGGCTGTGGTCCTGTAGGTCTATTAACACAAAAATGGGCCATATTTCATGGAGCAAAAAGAGTAATCGCAGTAGACAGAGTGAATTATAGATTGAATCATGCTAAAAAGTTTAATCAAGTAGAAACAATAAATTTTGAAGATCATGATAATACTGGTGAGTATATTAAAGAAATAACTGGCGGCGGTGCTGATGTAGTAATAGATTGCGTTGGTATGGACGGAAAAATGTCTGGTATAGAAAAAGTTGAGACTATTCTTAAACTGCAAGGAGGCTCAAAATCCGCTATAGAAATTGCCACACAAGCAGTAAGAAAAGGTGGTACTATCTCCATAGTTGGTGTATATGGAAGCAAATATAATTTATTCCCATTTGGAGACTTATTTTCAAGAAACATAACTTTAAAAATGGGGCAATGTCCTGCTCATTCCTATGTGCCTAAAATATTAAATTTAATTAAAGAAAATAAATTTGACCCTAGAGATATCATAACTCATACACTTCCATTAGGAAAAGGAGATTACGCTTATAAAATTTTTGATGAAAAATTAGATAATTGTATTAAAGTAGTTCTAAAACCATAGATCTATATATAAAAAGTTAGTATAACTTTTCACTCTATGTACAATAATAATTTTGAACAATTATTTTATCAGAGGAGAGATACTATGGATAACAACACAATAAAAGTAAACACTACATCTAAAAAAATTCCAATCGAGCAACATAATACTGCTGCCTGGGCAAACATTGAAAGCACAAAACCTCAATCCCAGGTTACTGTACCTAGCGAAACAGAAACTTTTAACGCTAAAGAATGGGTAGATTCTAACCAAAAATAAACAGAGTTCTTGACTTCAGAAGGAGTTTTTACTCCTACTGAAGTTTAGCAATCGTTATCCAGGGACGTACCCGCTCTTTACTCCCACTTTAAAGAAAATGGGAGTATTAGAGCGGGTAGTCATGGGATAAAATTAATATTCATTAAAATACCCCAAAATGAAAAGCACCTTGATTTCAAGGTGCTTTTCATTTTCATATTATTTTAGAAGTTTTCAGACATTTTTTTGTAGGTAGCATATCTTTCTTTTGCATGTTTTTCTGCTGCATTAAACATTTCTTCTGCAATATCTGGGAATACATTAGCTAATGACGTATATCTTATTTCTCCTCTAATAAAGTCTTGGAAGGATGCTTCCGGTTCTTTAGACTCCAGAATAAATGCATTTTTACCTTCTTCTTTTAATATTGGATTATATCTATATAAATGCCAGTATCCTGCAGCTACAGCCTTCTTTTCTTCTGCTACACTGCTTCCCATACCTGATTTTATACCATGGTTTATACAAGGTGCATAAGCAATTATTAAAGATGGTCCTTTATATTCTTCAGCTTCCCTTATTACCTTTAATGTTTGATTCATATTAGCTCCCATAGCTATCTGAGCTACATATACATATCCATAACTCATAGCCATAAGTCCTAGGTCTTTCTTCCTTATTCTCTTTCCTGCTGCGGCAAATTTAGCTACAGCTGCAGTAGGTGTAGACTTTGACATCTGTCCTCCAGTATTAGAATAAACTTCCGTATCCAATACAAGTATATTTACATCATCTCCTGATGCTAATACATGGTCTAATCCACCATAATCAATATCATAAGCCCAACCATCTCCACCAATTATCCATATGGATTTCTTAGTTAGATAGTCTTTCTTATCCATTATTTCTTTTAATATTGGATCCTTAGCATAGTCCTCTTTTTTCAATATTTCTATAATATTTTCTGAAGCACATTTAGATTTTTCTCCGTCATCTATTAAGTCTAACCACTGTGTAAATGCTGATTTTATTTCTTCCTTATACTTAGTTTCATTTAATGCTTCTCTAATTAGTTCTTCTAATCTTTCTCTAATGTGCTTAGTTCCTAAATACATTCCATATCCATATTCTGCGTTGTCTTCAAATAATGAATTACCCCAAGCAGGTCCTTGACCTTTACTATTTGTAGTATATGGGTTTGATGGAGCACTTCCTGCCCAAATTGATGAACAACCTGTAGCATTGGCAATCATCATTCTGTCTCCATATAGTTGAGTTATAAGTTTAACATAAGCAGTTTCTCCACAACCTGGACAAGCTCCATTAAACTCTAACAATGGTTTCTTAAATTGGCTACCCTTAACAGTATATACATCCATAGGAGACTTTTGGTCTTCAATAGTTACTGCAAAATCCCAATTAGCATCTTCCATTTCTATTTCTTCTTCTGCTGGTTTCATAATTAAAGCCTTACCTGGAGCTGGACATATATCAGCACAGTTACCACAACCAGTACAATCTAGTGGATCAACTTGAATTCTATATTTATAATTTTCAAGTCCTTTACCTGTTGCCTGCTTAGCCTTAAATGTATCAGGAGCATTCTTTAAATCCTCCTCAGTAAGCAGGAATGGTCTTACAGTAGCATGTGGACAAATATATGAACATTGGTTACATTGAATACATCTATCAATTTGCCATTCTGGTACAAGGACCGCTATTCCTCTCTTTTCATAAGCTGTAGTACCTAATGGGAATGAACCATCTTCCATTCCAACAAAAGCACTTACAGGTAGTTCATCACCCTCAAGTCTTGCCATAGGTATTTGAATATTCTTTACAAAGTCTGGAACATTTCTTTCTACAACCTTTTCTTGTACTGCATTCTTCCATGATTCAGGAACATTTACCTTTATAAGTCCATTTATTCCTTCATCAACTGCTGCCTTATTCATTTCAACAATTTTTTCACCCTTTTTACCATAAGTAGTTTGTATTGAATCTTTTAAATATTTTGCTGCATCTTCTATAGGTATTATATTGGCTAATTTAAAGAAAGCGGATTGCATTACCATATTTATTCTTCCACCAAGTCCAATATTTCTAGCAATACTTATAGCATCTATTACATAGAAGTTAATATCATTTTCAGCAATATATTTTTTTAGATAACTTGGTAACTTTTCGTCTAATTCCCTTTCTTCTTTCCATGGACAGTTTAATACAAAGATTCCGCCCTTCTTTAAACCTTTTAATAAATCATAATTATATAAGAATGATTTATTATGACAAGCTATATAATCTGGATTAGATACTAAGTAAGCTGATCTTATTGGCTTTTTACCAAATCTTAAGTGTGAAACTGTAGTACCTCCAGATTTTTTACTATCATATGAAAAATACGCCTGAGCATATAAATCTGTTTTGTCTCCTATTATTTTAACTGCAGTTTTGTTTGCTCCTACAGTTCCATCAGATCCAAGTCCCCAGAACTTACAGCTTATAGTTCCTTCTGGTGCAGTATTTACTATTCCTTCCGAAGGGATAGATGTGTTAGTTACGTCATCGGTTATTCCTATAGTGAAGCGATCTTTTGGATTATCCTTTTGTAAATTTCTAAATACTGCAATTAATTCTGAAGGTGTTGTATCCTTAGATCCTAATCCATATCTTCCACCAACTATAATAGGTTTATCTTCTTTTTCATAGAACAATTTTGCTATATCCAAATATAATGGTTCCCCTATAGAACCTGGTTCTTTTGTTCTATCTAATACTGCAACTCTTTCTACAGTTTTTGGTAATACATTAAAGAAATATTTTTCTGAGAAAGGTCTATATAGATGTACCTTTATAAATCCTACCTTTTCTCCTTGAGTTAACATATAATCAATAGTTTCTTCTAAAGTATCACATACAGATCCCATAGCAACTACCACATATTTTGCATCTTGTGCTCCATAGTAATCGAATGGGTGATATTCTCTTCCTGTTATATTTTTTATTTCTTTCATATATTCTTCTACTATATCAGGTACTGCATCATAAAATTTGTTGGAAACTTCTCTTCCCTGGAAATATATATCTGGATTTTGAGCAGTTCCCCTAAGAGTAGGATGTTCCGGATTCAATGATCTCTTTCTGAATTCATCTATAGCTTTATAATCAACTAACTTTGCCACATCTTCATATTGAATTACTTCTACTTTTTGATACTCATGAGAAGTTCTAAATCCATCGAAAAAATGCAAAAATGGTATTCTAGACTTTATTGCTGATAAATGAGAAATAAATCCTAAATCCATTACTTCTTGAACACTTGAAGAAGCTAGCATTGCGAATCCTGTTTGTCTGCAAGCCATTACGTCTTGATGGTCACCAAAAATAGATAAAGCGTGAGCCGCAATAGCACGGGCACTTACATGGAAAACACCTGGCAGTAACTCTCCTGCTATTTTATACATATCAGGTATCATAAGCAAAAGTCCTTGTGATGCAGTATAAGTGGTAGTTAAAGCTCCTGCTGCCAAGGAACCATGAACTGATCCTGCTGCTCCTGCTTCAGACTGCATTTCTGCTACCTTTACCCTTTGACCAAATATATTCTTTTTCCCATGAGCAGACCATTCATCTACACCTTCTGCCATTGGAGTAGATGGAGTAATAGGAAATATAGCTGCAACTTCTGTAAAAGCATAAGAAGCATAGGCTGCTGCTCCATTTCCATCCATTGTTTTCATTACTTTTTTCATAATTCAACCTCCTTATGTAAAATCACAATACATATAGTTTATTATTGGGTTAATATTTATTTTTTATGTACTAAAAAATATGCTTTTCCCTATATAGATTTTGCATAAGAGATGATATTATACTTATAAAATTCATTAATATGCCTTTCTAAAATAAAAGATAAAACTAGCTCATAAATAACTAAGAGCTAGTTTTATCTTTTATTTAAATATTTCCTTTTTCAATCTTAATCCTGTAGGAGTAATAGCTATTCCTCCTAACGCTGTTTCTCTAAGCTCTGGCGGTAACTGTCTTCCAACTTTGTACATTGCCCAAACCACTTCATCAAATGGTATTTTGCTTTTAACACCACACATTACCATATCTGCAGTAGTAAGCGCACTTACTGTTCCTGCTATATTTCTTTTAGCACAAGGTACTTCTACAAGTCCAGCTACTGGATCACAAACAAGACCTAATATATTTTTTATAACTATAGCTGCTGCATCTAATGATTGCTCTACAGTACCTCCCATCATCTCAACCACTGCTGCTGATGCCATAGCTGCTGCTGAACCACACTCAGCTTGACATCCACCTTCTGCTCCTGCCATAGTAGCGTTTCTAGCTATAATTACTCCAACACCTGCTGCTGTAAATAAAGCTTTAACTAATTCATCCTCTGACTTATCTAATTTTTCTCCTGCTGATAGAATTGCTGCTGGTAAAATTCCACAGGAACCTGCTGTTGGGCAAGCAACTATTTTTCCCATAGCAGCATTGACTTCTGAAGATGATATCGCCCTTGCCATAGCCTTTACCATAAATTGTCCTGTTAAGGTTTTTCCGCTTTCTGCAAATTCTTTAAGCTTTACAGCATCTCCACCTATTAGTCCACTTACAGACTTTACACTATTTTCTTGTGCATAAGTCGAAGAACTTATCATAACATTTAAATTTTGTCTCATCTTTTCTATAACTTTTTCTCTGTCAAGTCCGCTTTTTTCTACTTCTTCTCTTAATGTGTATTCCCATATAGTTAAATTTTCTTTTTCGCATACTTCAATTAATTCTTTACCACTTGAAACAAACATACTATATATCTCCTTCCACAATTGGATTTATAAATTTTACATTTTCAATTTCTGGTATTACTTTTATTTTATCAATTATTTCACGAGATATTATACTATCAGTTTCCAATGCCATAGTTGCCTGTCTGCCTCTACTATTTCTATAAACCCTCATATTAGCTATATTCATCTTTTCCTCATACAAAATAGAAGTTATCTTTGCTATAACCCCCGGCATATCTTTATGTTGAGTAAGTAATGTTGGATATTCTCCTGTAAATTCAACTGTTTGTCCCTCTATATCAAAAATAACTATATTGCCTCCACCTATAGATGAACCAGAAACTTGTGATACATGTCCGTCTTCTTTTGTAATTATAAACTTTACTGTATTAGGATGTACATCTCCTAAATCCATCTCCGTAAATACTAAATCTATACCGCTTTGGGCTGCTATTTCAAAGGAGTTTTTTAAGTTCTCATCCCAAGGATCCATTTTAAGAATACCAGCTACTAATGCTTTATCTGTTCCATGACCTTTATAAGTCTTAGCAAAAGAACCATGAAGTAAAAATTCTACTTTTCTTATTTTTCCTCCTGCAATTATGCTAGCAACCTTTGCCAAACGTGCAGCTCCAGCTGTGTGAGAACTTGATGGCCCTATCATTATAGGACCTACTATGTCAAACACACCAAATTCCTTCATACTTTCTCCTCCTCTTATACTAAATTAAAGCATATTATTATGCACACTATCCTTCATTTGAATACGATTATAAATTTCATATATCATTATTATATATCAAATTTAAACTTTGTCATCATATTTTTAACAACCAAATGTAATTCTTTACAAAATTACCCATATTGCGTACAATTGTCTCTCTCTTAAATACTCCATATTACAAAAAAGTAAAAATTTTATATTTAAGTTTAATTATAGTTGAAAATTAAAATTCTGTGTGATATACTTCATTTAAATAGAAATTTGTATGAAATTATTCATACAAATTATTTATAACTTTCAACTGATTAATCGATTAATCTAAACTCATATTTTAAGTAATTAAAATTATTCTGGGAGGAATATTTATGGGTAGTAAAAAATTTAAGTTGGGATTGATCCCAAAAATTGTAATCGGTATCCTAATCGGTTTATTAATTGGCAAAACATGTCCAACTGGATTTATAAGAATTTTCGTAACATTCAGTTCTATTTTTGGCAATTTTTTAGGTTTCGTTATTCCACTTCTTATATTAGGCTTTGTAACAGCAGGTATTGCAGAACTTGGTACTGGTGCTGGTAAACTTTTAGGTATAACTGTAGGTATAGCATATGGTTTTACATTAATTTCTGGATTTTTTGCATATGGTGTTGGAAAAACATTACTACCATCCATAATTACTGCTGATACTGCTAAAAACATAGCTTCCGCTGCTAAAGATTTGGAGCCTTTCTTTAAGGTTGACATGCCTCCTGTTATGGGCGTTATGACAGCTCTTATATTAGCCTTTTTATTAGGTTTAGGAATTGCTGCTATTGATAGTGAACCTCTTAGAAAGATAGCTGAAGACTTCCAAGCAATTATAACTAAAGTAATTGAAAATATTATCATCCCTTTACTTCCTATTCACATAGTTGGTATATTTGGAAACATGACATATACTGGACAAGTTTCTACTGTATTTTCAGTATTCTGGAAAGTATTTATAATAATTATTTGTTGTCATTTACTTATACTATTATTCCAGTTTGCAATTGGCTGCTCTATAGGCAAAAGAAACTTATTTAAATCTCTAAAGTTACAAATACCAGGATATTTAACTGCTTTAGGAACTCAATCCTCAGCTGCAACTATTCCTGTTAATTTAAAATGTGCAGAAAATATGGGCACTTCAAAAGGTATAAGAGAGTTTGTTATTCCTCTTTGCGCAACTACCCATATGTCAGGTAGTACCATTACTTTAACTACTTGTGCTATGGCAGTTATGATGCTAAATAGCATGCCAATAACTTTAGGTAACTTTACTGGTTTTATAGCTATGTTAGGGCTTTCAATAGTTGCTGCACCTGGTGTTCCAGGTGGTGCAGTTATGGCTTCACTAGGAGTATTAGAGTCAATTTTAGGTTTTGGTAAACCTATGCTTGCTTTAATGATTGCACTATATATAGCTCAAGATAGCTTTGGAACAGCTTGTAACGTTTCAGGAGACCAAGCTGTAGCAATGATTGTAGACACAATACAAGAAAAATCATCTAATGTAAATGAAAACTCTACTGTGAAAGCTTAAATAAAAAAAAGCATGCGTTTAATTAAAATAAATGCATGCTTTTTTACTTATTATAATTTTCTAAAAACAATCTACCACTCTAAGCATTAAATACAACAACCAAAAGCATTTTAAACCTTTCACTAGCCAATAATGCATGAGGAATTCCTGCTGGCATAGCAATTGTTTCTCCCTTTTTTACATTGAACTTATTTTCTGCTATTGTTATTTCCGCTTCCCCATCTAATATATAAACTAAGGCATCTCCTCCTGAAGAATGAGAACTTATCTCTTCACCTTTGTCAAAAGAAAATAAAGTTAAACTTAAATTTCTTCCTTGAGCTAAAGTCCTACTTATTACCTTTCCTTCTTGATAATCTACTAATCCTTCCATACTTAAAGGTACTGCAAAATCAATATTTTTTATAAAATGTTTATCCATAAATTTTTCCTCCCTACTCTAAAATTATAACTTTTTAACCTATTGATATTTTTATTAATTTTAATATACTGTATTTTACTTGAAAATTCTGTAACTTAAGTTACCATTTTAATAAAATTTTAAATATAAAAGCATGTGTCTTATATTTAAACACATGCTGATGCCTCAATATCAAAACTCATGTTGGTTTTCTTTTGATTCCTTTATACTATCATTAATTGCTCCATCTTCAATAGTTTGAACTATTGAATTTTTAGAAAATTGTCCTTGAGACTTTACACCTTTTTTGATAAAATCTTTTCTATTTTCACTACGTACCTCATCTCTACTTTTCATAATACATCCTCCCTAACAAATACTTCTTTAATATACTAAAATTCATATTTATTTTTCCCTGAGGAATATAATTTATTCTTGATTATTTTGTAATGATTTTTGTAAAAATTTTAATTAAAAAAGGAAGTATAGTTATTACCGACAAAAGTCTCATTAAATGTAATAGTGCTACTTTAGATATATCAGCTCCATAAGCCTCAGATATTAATGTCATATCTGTTATTCCTCCAGGCGCACTGCTAAATAGAGCAGTAACTAAATCTAATCCTGTAAGCTTATAAATAGCAAACCCTAAAAGTATACTTAATAATGTAAGACCTATTACTAAAATAACAGCTGGGAAAATAATATCTTTTAATGCATAAATACTTTCTTTAGTAAAGTTCAATCCTATCATACCACCTACCACAATTTGAGCTCCTAGTTTAAAATTTGAAGGCATTGCTCCTTTGCCTCCATATATATTATAAATAGCTACAGCTATCATTGAACCTACTAGTGCCCCTGCAGGTATTTTAAGTTTGATTCCTAAAACTCCACCAATACTTGCTATGATTAACGTATATATAATTTTTTCCACAAATATTTCCCCCTTTTTAAAATTATGTTATAGTAAATTTTCTATCCTCTAACATCATTTTACCATATTACGGAAAATATGATAATTCTTTATTTGTCTAGAGTTATATAAAATATTTCTAAAATAACAAACGCTGTAACATTTTCATCATTTCTATCATATTTTTTAGTATTAATAGTTTTATTATAGGGGGTTATTTATGGCGATTCAATTAGGCTCTCTTCATTACATTTATCTACTTTTAATACTTATAATATTTATATTTATGATCCTAAAAAAAGATATAACAGTTCTTTGTATACTGGGCATCTTCATTTTAGGGTTTACTGCTACAGGCTCTATACCTACTGCTATTGCAGGAATATTTAATAGCTTTATATTAGCCATAAATGAGTTGCTTGGTACTATTCTAATTATATCTGTAATTACTGCTATGGGCGTTATTTTAAATAAAACGGGTATAAATGAAGCTATTGTTAAGCCATTTACAAAATTAATGAAAACACCTGCTTTAGCCTATTGGATAATTGGTATATTTATGATGATAATATCACTTTTCTTTTGGCCATCCCCTGCTGTTGCACTAATTGGAGCCATGTTAGTACCTGCTGCTGTTAAAGCAGGGTTACCTGCCATAGGTGCTGCTGTGGCAATGAATTTATTTGGTCATGGTATTGCTTTATCTGGAGACTTTATTATACAAGGAGCCCCAAAACTTACTGCCGATGGTGCAGGAATTGCTGTAGGAGAAGTAGTTTCTGCTTCTATACCTTTGGTAGCTGTCATGGGCATAGTTACTACATTAATTGCTTTTATTATGATAAAAAAAGATATGAAAGCAGGAAAACTTTCTTTAGAAAATAAAGACTTAAAATTAGAAGATGAAAACATCCATGAGTTTAAAGATTTGCTTTCTGATAAGGTAAAAAAGATTTTTGCCTTAGTAATAACTATAATGTTTATTTTAGATATATACCTTATGTCTAAACTTAATCTTCAAGGTGGAGATGCTACTGCACTGATAGGTGGTACTGCTTTAGTAATACTTGTTTTCATAACAATATATATAAAAAAGAAAGAAGCCTCTTCTTTAATAATTTCATATATAGTTGAGGGCTTTATATTTGGTTTTAAAGTGTTTGGTCCTGTTATTCCTATTGCAGCGTTTTTCTATCTAGGTGATTCTGGTTTTATCAAAGTATTTGGTGAAGTACTTCCTAAAGGTTCTACAGGTCTTGTAAATGATTTAGGATTAGCACTTGCAAATGCGGTACCTATAAATGCTCCTATAAGCGCTACTACACTTACTGCTGTAGGTATTATCACTGGTTTAGATGGATCTGGATTTTCAGGTATATCTCTCGCTGGTTCTGTAGCAAAAATATTTGGTATAGCATTACAAAGAGGTACAGCTACTTTAACAGCTTTAGGTCAGTTGGCTGCTATCTGGATTGGAGGTGGAACTTTAATTCCTTGGGCTTTAATACCTGTAGCAGCAATATGCAAGGTAGATCCTTTTGAATTAGCTAGAAGAAATTTAAAACCTGTAGCTATTGGTCTTATTGTTACTACCATATTTGCTATGTTCCTAATATGATTTTTTACAGTGCTCATAGAGAAGCATATAGTACAGATAAGTAAGCTTTTTCTTACTTGCCACTATAAAAAACTAATAAAAAAATTTAAAGGGTAAACTGTACCTTTTAAGATGGACGCAGAAAAGAGGCTACATTACCTTACTGGGGACAGTTTACCTAAGTAAATGATGAAATTTATTTGTTTTTTTATTATTAGATATTATTTACTTTTCAAAATTGAAATCTTTAAATTTATCCTTTAATAAATCACCTAAAGTTACCCCTTCATCATTATCATTGTATTTCGAAATTTCCTCTGATAAAGAATCATTAACTCCTTTTATACTTAAAGACATTCTTTTAGCATCTTCATTGATTTCTAGTACTTTAACTCTTACCTTATCCCCAACATTTAATACATCTGATGGCTTTAATATTCTATCTTCGCTAATTTCTGTAATATGAACAAGACCTTCTATTCCATCTTCTAGTTCTACAAATGCTCCAAAATCCAACAATTTTACTATTTTACCTTCTACTACTTCTCCAGTCTTATACTTTGCAACTGCTAATTTCCAAGGATCTTCTGCCACATCTTTTAATCCTAGTGATATTCTATTTTTGTCCTTATCAAAATCTAATACATATACTGAAACCTTATCTCCTATACTTACCACTTCTGATGGATTATTAACTCTTTTCCATGATAAATCATTTAAATGTATTAATCCCTCTAATCCTCCTAAATCCACAAAAGCACCAAATTTAACAAGCCTTGTTACTGTTCCAATTCTCTTCTCTCCCTTTTGAAGAGTCTTCCAAATCTTTTCTTTATTTCTTTCTACCTCTTCTTTTTCTACTTCCTTAGCTGATAATACAACTCTTTCTTTATTTTTATCAAATTCTATTATCTTTACATTAACTTCTTTATTCAAAAATGTATTTAAATCCTTTACATATGAATAAGATATATGTGAAGCAGGTATGAACGCTCTTATTCCATTTATATAAGCTACAGCCCCACCTTTAACAATTTCATTAATTTTTACTATAAATTTAGTTCCTGCATTAAAATCTTCCTGTAACTTATCCCAGAATTTTATTTCATCTGCCATCTTTTTTGAAAGAGCTACATTCCCTTCCCCATCATTAACCTTAAGTATATAAACATATATTTCATCTCCTGGATTTATTTCTTCATTATCACTTAATTCACTTTTATTTATAACACCATCAGTCATATAACCTATGTTTACTAATACTTCATCTTGTGATATTGAAATTACTGTTCCTTTTACTATATCACCCTCATAAATTCTTTTCATTGATTTCTCTATTTCTCCCATGATTTCTTTCATTGAAATTTCTTCATTATTCTTTTCCATAATCTATCTCTCCCTATCTTTATGATTTTTCCTATATATATTTAGCTATTTATATTATATCAAACTTTAACCATAGTAGACAATTATATACATAATATTAACAAAATAAAAGGCTAGTCTATCACAACTACACCTTATATATTATTAGATACTGCTAAATTATCAAATTTTCCGTAGTTTTCTTCAATTACTTCTATAAATGCCTGTGCTATCTTGGGATCAAATTGAGTACTACTGCATCTTTTCAACTCTATAATACCTTCCGCACAGCTTTTTCTTTTATTATAAGGTCTATTAGATGTCATTGCATCAAAACTATCCACTACAGTAAGTACTCTTGAAAGATAAGGTATTTCTTCACCTTTCAATCCTTCAGGATATCCTTTTCCATCATATCTTTCATGATGATATAAAATAATCGGAATTATGCTTTTTAAAGATTCCACAGATTCAATCATTTCAGCACCGTTTTTAGGATGCATTTTCAATATATTCCATTCATCAACACTTAAAGGCATTCTTTTATTTAAAATTTCCTTAGATATATTTATTTTACCTATATCATGCATATAAGCCCCATACATTAATATTTTTTTATCTACTTCAGATAAATTTAATTTATTACCCAAAAGTTTTGAATATATAACCACTCTTTCTACATGAGCATAAGTATATCTATCCTTAGCATTTATTACACTAATTAACGTTTTTATTGATGTTATTAAATCAATATGTTCTTCTTCTATATCTCTTTTCAATTCTTCTAAAACAGAATAATAACATTCTACCCTGTTCTTATTAAAAAATTTTGCCCTATATAGAGCATCATCTGCACTACTAACTAACTCATTTTCATTTTTAGCTTTATCCGGAAATGTTGATACTCCTATAGATACAGTTATCTTTTTATTAGGTTGACTCTCTTCTCCCTTAAACTTATACATTTCTATTCTTTTTCTTATATTTTCAGCTAAATTCAAGGCATATTCTTCATCTTTATTTGGCAGTATAATTGTAAGTTCTTCACCACCATATCTGCAGGCAATTTCATCATCTGATAAGCTTTCTTTTAATATTCTACCTATTATCTTTAAAACTTCATCTCCCATTTGATGTCCATTTAAATCATTATAACTTTTAAAGTAATCAATATCCATTATTATAAGAGATAAAGGCTTATTTTCATTTTCACATTTTTCTTTATTCATTTTTAAGTTATCATAAAAAAATCTATGATTATATAACTCTGTTAATCCATCTACATTAACCAAATATGCTAAATCTTTTATATATTCATTTTCTATCTTTCTATAGTATCCTAAAGGCCAAGCAGTTAATAAAAAAAGTCCCACTAATATCAAATCATTCTCAAAATATTTATTTATAATTAAACTACGTGCATAAACTAAATCTATGCACAATAAAATAGCTGAACATATACAGGCTAAGGTTATACCATATTTCATACCAAATTGTATTGTAGAATTAATAATTATAAATAAGAAAATAAATTTATAATTACTTTTATTTGCCCCTGTTGCTATTATTATTCCAAAAGTAACTGCCACAAAAATATAATTTTCTATGTACTGTATCCATTTAATTTTTTCTGTATTATATTCTCTTAAGCAAAACATTATCCATATCCAATATATTAATAAAAAAATAAAAGCTAAACATAATATATATAGTAAATTAACACTATTGGGATTATTATTAATTGGACAACTTGTATTAGTAAATATTATAATTCCACAAAGTAAAATTATAATCAATTTATTTATAGCTATTATCTCACTAATTTTCTTCTTTCTATGTTCTTCAAAGCTATTCATCTTATCACATCCGATTAAGTAATTCTTGGCTTCATATATAGTTCGTTTAAAATAATACAATACTTTAGCTGAAACTTAGAAAAATTTATCCTGAAGCATAACGGCCGTTGTCTTCCACATATGGAAATAATATACCGATGATAGCTATTGGATAAAATTATTAATATAAGGTCGGATAAACCGACCTTATATTATTCTTCTCTTAATGCTTTTGGTTCTTCAGGTTGATAATAACACCATACACATGCAGAAGCTGAAGTTGCTAATGCAAAAAAAGTAAATAATCCAGCAAATAATGCCATAGCTTTATTCAATAATGTCTTTTTCATTATTGCCACCTCCCTTAAAGGATATTATATTATCTAACTTGTCTAATATTATAAAACCAACATGTGTTAGAGTAATAACTTGCCATAAAACCCCTAAAATTATATTGCAACCATAAGTTAAATATTTAGCTTGACCATATACATAGTAGAAATAATTCATAACTACTACTAAAAAAAGTAATATACTATTACATAGCAAAGATTTTTTTTTAAATTTTATTCTTTTTTCCGCATTTTTTATCCTTTTAGCTGGACTATCTACTGGAGCTAGCTTATATATAATAATATAAGCTATTATTATTAAAATTCCCTCTATAGCAAATATCTGCCTTGCGCTAAAAGATAATAGCATATTTTTTCCTAAAAGAGCAAGTAATACTGAAATCACTGCTCCTATAACAGCACATCTATTTGGAGAAGAGGCATGTACACCTCCTGAATACTTTCTCAACAAACTTACTGTCGCTGATACAATAAAAGCTTCTGGCAGAATATTAAAAAAGCATCCTAATAAAATCACTAAAAAAATTGACCATATAATTTGAATTAAGTTAAATGCTCCATATGCAATTATTTCCTCATTATCTTTATTTAAATTTAATTCATTTGAAACTTTCTTAGCCAAAGTATTACAAATTTTATTAATTAAGTACACTATCTATTTCCTTTCTTTTTTTATTATTTTTAGCATAAATAATAAAAATGAATATCCCAAATATGGTTAGGGATGGAATCCCATATAATGTTTTCATAATAGGATCTATGAATGCTTTTTCAGCATTAATTCCAAATAAATATTGCAATATTCCTATATTTATTCCTTCACATATAAGAAGGAGTATAGTTGATATTAAAACTGATGATATAGACTTCATAATATCAATTTCATTAACAAATGTGCATAAAAGTAAATATATCAATAAACCAATTATTATATGAACACCAAAATGAACTGGTAACATCCTTACAAAATAGTTAATAGGTGCCATAATAAATGAAGAAAAAACTATCTTACATTTATCAAATTTTTTATCAGATATGACATAAGCCATAATTATTAATAATACCCATTCGGGAATTGCTCTTAATAATAATTCAATAACAGTTATCTTTAACATTTCTATCACCTTTTGTATAAAACTAAAATTCTGTCTCATACATTATACTACTATTTTTATACAATTTAAACCAATAATTAATAAAACAAGCTAATATTTATAGTAATTATATTAAATTTACCTTCTTTTAGTCAGTATATCATACAAATTCATAATAATTTTTAAAAAAAATGCAGAAGATATCTTCTGCTTAGTTACATATTAATTGTTTTTTCTAATACTATCAAATAAATTTATTTTTTTTCTAAATAGCCCTAGCTTATAATTATTATTTGATACTAAATTATTATTATAAATTAGTTTATCTCCTTCAAATATATATATATTGCCTATAATATCTCCCTTTTGTATATCCTTATCTATTTTTTTAGGTGCTTCAACAACCACTTCATAGTTATTTTCCTGCTTTATAGGTAAAGTTATATCATTAATGCAAGCCAGCTTTATGCTATCTTTTCCTAAAGGTGCTTCTCCTACTATTTCTCCTTTAGAATAAAACTTTTTATATACATAATTTTTCTTTACATACTCATTTATTTTTATGGTTTCCTTCCATCTTTCTGGAGAATTTAGCACAACTATAATTATATCATTACCATACATATTTACAGATGTTACAAGGCACTTCCCTGCTCCTCCTGTATATCCAGTTTTAACACCATTAGCCTCAGGTATTTGCCATAATATTTTATTAATATTATGATAACTTCTTGTAAATCCTAATGTCTTGCCATCTACATCCTTAGAACTAACTATTTTATGAAACAATGGATGCTTTCTGCTTTCAGCTGTAAGTACTGCTAAATCGTATGCAGTAGAATAATGATCTGGATTATCTAATCCATGAGGTGTATGAAAATGGGAGTCAATAAGTCCTAGTCCCGCAGCATATTCATTCATCAATTTGACAAATTCCTCTACAGTACCACTTATTCCTTCTGCAATGGCTATAGATGCATCGTTTCCAGATCTTAACATAAGCCCATATAACAATTCCTTTATGGTTACCTTTTCTCCTTTTCTATACCCTACAGTAGATCCACGTATAGATGCTGCTCTAGATGAAATTTCCACTTCTTTATCTAATGTGTCATATTTTAATGCAACTAAAGCTGTTATTATTTTAGTAGTACTAGCCATTGGCATAATAACCTCAGAATTTTTCTCTGCTAATACAATTCTAGAATTAGCATCTAAAGCTATGTAAGCCCTAGCATTTACTACTAGTTTTTTAGGAATATTATTAGGATTAAAATTTTCCGCAATGCTTCTGCTTACATTTTCATTACTAGCATTCACACAGTTAAAGTCACCTGGTATATTACACATAACTAAGGTAAGTGTAATAATAAAACAAATTACTTTAGACCATCTTTTCAAGTCCATCACCTCTTTCTACTTAATTATTTTTTCACTTTAACATACTTATTACTCATAAAATTATTTCCATATAATTTTGCATATTATTATCCTCAATGGATATAATACTTTAATATCATATGGAGGATAAATTATGAGTATATGGATAATTATTTTATTGTTTTTACTTCTTATTTCTATAATTCCCTTTCCTATAAAAATTTATTTTATGTATGATCTAGACAAACTTGTTGTTAAAATATTATGGAAAACTTTTAAATTTAATCCTAAAGATTTAACAAAAAAGCAACGGATTATTATTGATAAAGGGGAAGAATTTACAAAGAAAAGTTTAAAAAACAGAAAATTTACTTTTAAACAATTAAAATATATGTGGATAAATTTAAAAAATAGTATATTAAAACCCAGCATAAAAATAAATATACAATTAACCTATGGCGTAGATGATGCTGCCGTTACTGGTATACTTTATGGATTAATAAACCATTTATATTCTTATATCCAATATTCTATTTATTCTTGCTTTAAAGTAAAAGAAATGAACCTGAATCTTCAGCCTGAATTCAATAAAAAAATAATTTATATAGAAATGACCAGTATAATTTATATAAATTTAGTTAAAACTATATATATGTTTATAATTATGTTTAAAAGTATACATAAGGCAAAAAAGGATTCTAAAAACTGTGTATCAAAAGTTACTAGTGTATCCTAAAGGAGGTATAATATATGGAAAATCATCCAATTGAAAATTTAATGAAAAGTACCATGGAAAACATTACAAATATGATAGACGTTAACACAATAGTAGGGGATCCAGTTGAAACGAAAGATGGTTCTTTAATAATTCCAATTTCTAAGGTTTCATTTGGTTTTGCTTCTGGCGGAAGTGAATTTAATACTTGCCTAAACAGTGATAATCCTAAGTATCCATTTGGAGGAGGTTCTGGTGCTGGCGTATCTGTTAAACCAGTAGCCTTTTTAGTAATTAAATGTGATTCTGTAAGACTCCTTCCACTTGAACAAAATGGATCTTATGATAGAGTAATTGATTCAATTCCACAAATTATTGATACTATAAAAGGCCTTATGAAAAAAGAAAAAGAAGATGAAAAAACTAGCACTCCTTGCAAAGATGAATCATCCTCTATAGATTAATGAAATATATTTTACATAGACAGATTTCTAAGCCTTAGAGAGAATTTTTACTCACTCTAGATCTTATTAGCAGACTTCTAAGGAGTTTTACTCCTTAGAAGTCGTTATTCTTTAGGGGAAATTATTATCCAGAGATGTAGCTGCTCTTTACTCTCACTTTAAAAAAGATGAGAGTATTAGAGTAGAGCAGGTAATCATCAGATAAAAATAGTGCAGTAAGAGAGAGTGTGAAAGTTTTTCTGTAAATAGCTTTCTATGATAATTATTTTATAGGCATGGAGGTCATGGTAAAACTCCATGCCTTAATTACAATATAATTAACAATGAATTGCATGTCAAGAACACCCTAGAGAAGGGCGT
>NZ_JHVC01000014.1 GCF_000619945.1 Clostridium lundense DSM 17049
AGTTTTTTGTTTCTTTCCATTGCGTGCATTTTCTACATCAGTACGCTCATATGGAGAATACCCTAAATGGTTATCCATCTCAGCTGCAAGCATGCTTTCAATAGTACCTCCAAGAAGGTCTTTTAATGCGTCTTGAATGTCCTCAGCAGATTGAATGTCATACTCCCTAATTAAATCAGCAATAATATTCTTTTTTCCCTCTGTTAATCTTTCTTTTCTCTTACCCATAACAAAACAGCCTCCTATGATATTTATATTTTATCATAGAAAGCTGCTATATTTTGTAATTTACAGACTTTTTTTCACAGACTCAAATTTATTTTGTAACCATATTATTTTTTATTTTCTCTGCTTAAATTAAAACTTGTTCTGCTTCCCCATACTTTTCTTCCATAATTAATCTATCTGACTCTAAAAGAAAGTTACTAAATTTTTTTTGGTTATTATATTTAACTCCAGCCATAATACCTAATATTAATATAGAATCATTTAATTAATAAGTTTTATTGGTGGTACACCAGCACTAGTTTCATAAACCTTACCACTATTTATATCCACAAAATACCATGCTAATGTTGCTATGTGTGTCTTCATATCAACAAGTAGTTGTATATGATATCCATACATACCTTCAAAATTCTCCAATAATAATTCTTCATCACTCCGAGTACACAATGTTCTTTTAAATTGGCATCTTCTTTTAAATTGGGATTTTTTTTAAAATAAACATCTATTGCAAGATTTCGTGCTTGTTCTACAGCAAGCGGCTTTTTAACCTTTTCTTCTTGAATTCTCTTTTGTTCTTTTCCATAATTAATTTTTGAATTATCTATTTTAGCCTTTAACTCTACTGCTTGTTTATTACTACTATCAATTGTATTTATTTCATTTAATGCTTTATAGGCATCATTAAATTTATTTTCACTTAAATACTTTTCTAATACAGCAATTTTACTTTTTATCATTTCATTTTTACAAAATGTTATTTTTTCACTAGCCCTTTTCTTTATCTTTTCTGCTTTTGCATCTACTTTATTTAATTCCTTAATTGCCTTATCATACTCCTTTTTCTCAATTAATTTATTAGCATTCTCATAAATTTCATTTTGTGTCTTATATAAATTTAATAATTCTAGCTTTTTTGTTAGTTCCTCATTATTTTTTATTTTCTCTGCTTGAATTAAAACTTGTTCTGCTTCCCCATACTTTTCTTCCATAATTAATCTATCCGACTCTAAAAGAAAGTTACTAAATTTTTTTGGTTATTATATTTAACTCCAGCTATAATACCTAATATTACTATGACTATAATACCACTTGTGATAATTATTCTTTTCTTGTTCAACTTTAAACAGCTCCTTCTACACCTAATGTAGATTACATATCATGTGATGGATAATAAATTGAAAATATCTTTAATTTATTATCTTCTATCTTAAATTTAACTTCATTTCTTAAATATTCACCATCTATTGGCCATTGCAAATCAAAAATAATCTTTAATACTCCATTTTCTTCTTTTCTTTCAACAACTTTTATGTATTTATTCAGTCTTGAGGGATTTAATTGAGCATATATACTAACATACTGTTTTCCATTTATTTCAGTATATTTTTCTTCATTACATGTTGAAAATAATGTGGTTGCAACTAACGCCCCAGTTGCCATCAACACTTTAAGTCTCTCAATTTTCATGTTATTACCTGCATTTTAAATATTTGAGATTTAAGTTAATCATATCATGTTCTAATATTTTTTTGAATATGATATGATAATTATTGCAAACTCCCATAAAAATTCCAGAAAAAAACTTTACTTTCAATCAATTTAGCTATTAGATTTCCAAGTTATCTAAATTAATAACAATCTCGATCCCACAATAGCTCAGTCCCAACCAAACTATGCACACAATTGTTAATTAAAATAATATCATGCTACTTTATCTATCGTTTTTATATATGCAATATACCACCAGGTAACCAGCCCGTATAATTAAACTTTGATTATACTTTTATGAAATCTCTCTGCTACATTTTTTTCTAATAAACACAATAACTTATAATGAAGTTACTACAGAATATCCATTATGCAGTAGGCTTACTTTTTACTTCTTTTACCACAGAAATCTTTTTAGTAACATTAATTCCCCATAGGTATGTATCATTTTTATAATGAAATATTACTGTATCTTTATTCTGGGCTTTACTAAATTTAGTTCCCAATGCAAAAATAAATGCTCCTGATGCAGCGACGCAAATCTTAATCCGTGTTATGTTGAGATTCTTTTGAATTTCAGCTATATCAGATAAAGTTTTATTTGTATAATCATTATCCTCAAGAACGTTCTGTGAGTCAGCTTCTTTAATGGGCTGCGTTAGCTGTATCAATAAAAGTATTTTTCCACTCTTCGTTGAATCATTTTTTTCTTCATGTGATATAAATGTTAACTGGCTTGGCTCATTTTTTAACAAATGAAAATCATCATCAACAGGATTATCACGTCTTTTATGGAAAAACAATTCAAAATCCGTCGGTGGCAACATCGTGCGGGTTCAGGTCCCGCCTTCGGCACCATTTATATATCTATGTTTAAAGCACTTAGAATTAATTTTCCTAAATGCTTTTTTCTTGGTTTTGTCCTCCAAAAAAACAAAATATATTAGGACTTTTAAGGATATATTAAACTATAAGCTTTAAAAATTTATATAATAATGTTTTACAAAAATAAAACTTCTTAAGTTTTTAATTCTTAAGAAGTTTTTTACTAATATATCACTTTATCAATTTCTACAATTTTAAACCACTTGCAAAAATATTGGACTAATCTCATTAGGGTTACTACGGTACATAGAGAGGTTGTGTTTTTTTAGTTCTGATATTACGTTCATGAATGATTTTAACTAAATTACCTACTATTTTGTCCTTAAATTCTGTTGAATTATTTCCTAAACTTGATGACACATTTATAATTTTAACTGCACACGTTTCTAAATCATTTAGTGAATTTAAGGGTATTATGATTCCATCTTCTTTATGCATAGTACTTCCTATAGGTATCTTTGATATCTTTATATTATCTATTGAAACATACTCACTTTTAAGCAGATCTATTTCCTTTAAAATCTCAATGGCTTCTCCTAATATCTTTCTTTGTTCTTCATTTAGATCTTCTTTGCTCAAAAGCTCTTCTTCTATAATAACTGAATCCTCCATAAATAAATTATCTTCAGCTATATACTTTCTATATTTCTCTATATCTTTTTTAATTCTCTGAGATACATTAATTATTTCTGTATCTTTGCTTTTACAAAGTACGTCATATAATTCTTTATTATTTTGAATGTCTTCATTACCTATAAACCTTACATTTTTATGTTTATATTTATTTATAATATAATTACTGACTTTGACTAGTACAGTATTCCATTTTATCTCCGAATAACTATTATCATTATAAGTTCTTCTAAGTTGCTTTTCAAATGTTTCTAATACCTCTTTTTCTCTACTAATTTCAATAATCTTTTTTATATCTTCTCTGTAAGCATCTCTACTCACATACGCTCTTTCTCTATTAAGACCTTTTTTTAATTTAGAAGATATGTTTTTTATGTTATATGAAAATACTAAATTTCTATCCTCACTTATTTTCATTCCATTTATATAAATGTCAGCATTACTACTTTCTTTTTTTAAAATGTCACCATACTGAGTTTTCTCAATAATATTGCCTCTTTTACCATTATAAATTAAAAATTCTTTCTTAGCCTGCTCTATATATTCCTTTTTACATTTTTTAAGAGTAACCTCTGTGCCTTTAAAACATTTCTCATTATTTTCATATACATATACGTGTAATGTTTTAACATCTATTTTGTTACTCTTCTCTTGCATATGAAATTCAAATAAATATTTAGCTGTCCTAATGCTAACTTGAATACCATTATTATTAAGTACACTTAATGCATCTTTTAATCCTACGCCAAATTTTCCTATTACATTATTTTTAGTGTCCTTATTACCTCCCATCATAATAAAATTTTTCATTTCTAATCCTTTTCCAAAGTCTCTAATTATATATTCATCATCACTTTTATCTATTATTTCAATTTTACCATCATTTTGTTCATCTAATGCATTTGCAATTATTTCTCTTATGGCATAATAAATGTCCCAATCATTTAAATAATTTTCACCAATATTTAGATCAATAATATCTACTTGCTGTTTGTCCACATATATACCTCAAAAAATGCTTTCTAATACAATTATATTTCCTGTTACGCTAAATATTCTCTTACCTTAAAGTTTGCCTATATAGACTATATTTCATCTTTATTTAAATTAATTAAAGGACTTTTGTTCTTAATTAAACAAAAGCCCTTGTTTAAATTCTTATCCTAATTTATCATATATCTCGTAATCACTATAATATTCTGGATTGTTATAGATTTTTTCAAAACTATTTTTATACATTTTTGCTACAGTTCTGCTTTTAATTACAATCACATGCTCTAAATTATACTTTGCATTTTTACTCCAATTGTATGATCCATCTATAACTTTTTTATTATCTATAATACAGTATTTATTGTGCATTAAATTACTATAACTTTTATTTCCTCTTTTTGGTATAACTACTGTTTTCAGTTTATTGCACACATCTATTAATTTATAAATGCTTTTATTATTTTCCTTTGCTTCACTAATTATTACTTTAATATTTATTCCTCTTCTCTTAAGATCTCTTAATTCATCCATTAAAATTTCCGATGTAAACCACGCAACCGCTATGCAAATTTCTTCTTTTGTTTCCCGTATATTTTTTATTATTATTTCTTCTATATTTTCATCAAAAAATGTTACAATTATCTTTTCATTATTTTTTTCAGGAAGTACTATAATTTTTTCTTTTAATGCTACATTCTCTTCTTTTAACTTCTCAATTTCTTTTCTTAATAATTGTATGGTACTTTCTTCACTACTATTTTTTCTTAATGATAATTTAGACCTTAGCCAAGTTACTAGTCCCATTATCCACCTTCAAATTTAATGATATATTATATTTTATTTAGTGGACCAAATTTTATAACTTAAAGATATTTAAAAAAGCCATAGATTTAGGTTCGCTGGTTGTTGTCTTCTTTGTCACTCAACTTCCTAATAAATTCATCTCAGTCCTCATCATCAGCCACATCTTTTGCTTTCCTTAATACTACTCTAACTATTGGTGATACCATAATGTATTCTGTAAGATCAAGTGATATTGTATTTTTACCTTCTCCTGCTAAATCAAACATTTTATGTTTTTCATCCATTATCTACACCTTCTTACACAACATTATTTTCATATATACAATAACATAATTGTATATAAGTCAATTTCCTGTATCAAAAATGTATAATCGAAATACACCTTTTAAAGCTCCCAAAAACAAAATCTACCGTTGCTCTGCACCATATATGCTACAGAGCAACGGTAGATTCCATTAAAATAACTTTATGAGAATTTAACTTCTATAACTCCATCTCATTAAGCACATCTCTAAGCTTCTTCAATTCCTCTACAGTAAGTGTTACCCCTTTCCCCATCTTCTTATGTTCTACATCCCAATCTCTTAAATCATACTTTGGTTCTTTATCATTCCAACTAATTAAATTAAGCTCCTTCTTCCAGCCTTTTGATGATTCTGAAAGAACACCGCTTGTTTCTTTAATTTCAAATTTTATATCTGCCATAAATTTTCTTCCTCTCTTTATACATTTTCAATGAAGTTTTCAAAACTATCAGTTTCTCTAAAGATAGTATCATTCCCTAGAGCCTCAAAATGTTTATATCCACATTGAATCTTTCTATACTCTCTTTCTCTTAACTCTTCTGCTAAAATATTACCTTTAGTTTCTACTACGAAGTATAACTTCTCAATATTATCTTTTTCTATTAATACAGCCCAGTCTGGATTATAACTTCCTAGTGGAGTTTCTACTTTAAACCAATCTGGTAACTTTACATACATTTTTACACTATCATTATTTTCGAACTTTTTAGCAAACTCAGCCTCTACATCAGAATCATAAATTATATAGTCATAAACAGATTTTTTACTACCAATCATATTCTTTGATAAGTATCCACTTAGCTCTTGAGTTTCAAATAACTCTTGAGCATAAAACTCATCATCACCTATTTTTTCATACTTAATACCATCAACTATCATTAACCTCATTTTTCTTTTTATTATACTTGCTACTTCATCCATAAACTTCTGAGGATTCTTCTTAAAATCATCTAACCTTCCTGATTTCTTAAGCATCTCTACTAATGTTCTTCTAGTTAGGTTTGTTTGATTTTGTAAGAAAGTAATTATGTCAGGTAATACAAAATTAGGCTCTTCTATATCAATACTATATCTATTATTTTCTTCTGTTAGCATTCCAGCTTTAGTTATATCTACTCCTGCTTTTGAATAAACTAACTTAGCCTTACTAATATTAAGAGTGTTTTTTATTTCTTCTAAACACTTTGTTATAAGCTCATTAGAATCAAAATGTACTGAATATGTTGTCTTATATTTTATTCTGTCCCATAATTCCTTAAATTCTGGACTTAAATATCTCATTTTATTTAAGTTTGCAGGCTTCTTATCTTCTGCATTCTTTACATTTAAATTACCCGCTAACTTTTTAAGGTTAGCAACTATTTGAGTTTCTATTACTTTAAATTCTTCTGGTATATCTACCTTTTGCTCTTTTAGTGCTGTCCTTAGTGTATCTGTTATTTTACCTTTATCATCTATATATTTATATTCTTTTAAATGATTAAATATCTTTTCTGAACCATCTTGCTCCAAATAAGCAGACTCTCCATTTTGGATAATAATAATATTAGCAAAACTATGCTTTTCAACAATACCAAATCTAATGCCTTCATCTTCTTCATATTCATTTTGCAGCTTTCTAGCAAAATCCTCATAACTTTCATTAGCCATTACAGTTAAAGTATTTACACCAAAACCATATACTCTTTCGCCATCTTGATTAACTGCTAGCCTAAGCCCTCTACCTATTTCTTGTCTCTTTTTTGATTCTGATTTAGTCTCATTTAAAGTGCATATTTGAAATACATTTGGGTTATCCCACCCCTCTTTTAAAGCTGAGTGAGAGAATATAAACTTTAATTTTGTATCAAAACTTAATAACTTTTCTTTATCTTTCATTATTAAGCTATATGCATCCTCATCAGCAGCTGTTGCCCCATTAGTATCTTTTAATGCTCCTTTTTTATCCTGAGCAAAATATCCATTATGAACTAGTTCAGCATCTGTTTCTACATCCACATCATTAAATAATGTTTTATACTTAGGATTTACTATAGCTTTTTTATATTCTTCTTCAAACCAAATTGCATACTTTCCTTTTTGTGGATTACCATCTTTATCTATAAATCTATAATTTGCAACTTTATCTATAAAAAATAGACTAAGTACCTTAATTCCTTGTTTTTTTAATCTAAGCTCTTTATTTAAATGCTCTTCAATAGTTTTTCTAATTTGAGTTCTCTTGATTATATCATCATCAATTTCACCACGAATTTCCCCTAATCTTATAGGCTCATGGCCTACAAAAGAAACATATTCATCTCCTTCTTTAGCATTTATCTCTGTAATTTGATAACCTTGATATACATCTCTTCTTCCTGATAATTCGTATAAATCATCTTCTACCTTATATTCTTTTGCAACTCTAACTATTGTTCCTTTTTTAGCATCCCATTTATCAATTTCAATTTTTGCTTTAATTGGAGACTTTTTATTATTTACACTTATAAGCTTTATATATGCTGCATTATTATGGTCTTTTGAAATAACACTAGCAACTTCTATTTGCTTTACTAATTGTCTTTCGTAAGCATCAACAGCATCAAGTCTAAACATTAAATTATGTTTATCTTTATGTGTAGCAGAGTATCCAATAGTGCATAAAGGATTTAATGAATTGATAGCCTCCATAGATTTTTCAGTACTTGCCGCACTTTGAGGCTCATCAATTATAACTATTGGATTAGTTTCTTTTATAAATTCCAACGGCTTAACTCCATTGGTTTTTTCATGATCCATATTTATAATATTAGTATCCTTATTAAAGGATTGAATTGTCATTACCATTATTCTTATATTATCACTTGTAGCAAAATCTCTAATAATATCTAACTTTTTAGATTGATATTCATAAGCTTTGAATATTACATTATCATAAAGACCTTTAAAATGCTCTGTCATAATATCTATAGATTTAACAACACCTTCCTTAATAGCAACAGATGGAACTACAATTATAAACTTTGTAAATCCATACTTTGCATTAAGTTCAAATATTGTTCTTAAATATACATAAGTCTTACCTGTACCTGTTTCCATTTCTATAGTAAATTTGTAATCATTTTTACCTAAATCAGCTAACGTTGAAGGTATTAATCCATTTTTAAGCTGAATTTCTCTTACATTTTTTAAGATATCCTCTTCATCCAGCTCTAATTTATTACCTATACCTAAATCAGTTATAAGCTTACCTTCAGTACCAGCTTTATCAGTTAAAGCCGATACTGTAAAGTTTGACTGTGCTGGAGTTTGTCCATTAAAAATATTTACTATGGAAGAGATACTTTCTTTCTGATAGTCTAAATCTGAATTGAATTTTAACTTCATTAAGTTCCCCTCCTATATGCTCATTATTTCACTTATATTATTTCTCTTTAATATTTCAATAGTATTTGTTTTTACTGAATCAGTTTTAAATCCATTATCTTTAAATACTACTCTAGTTGTTTCAGGATTTAATTCATTCTTTAAATCCACAATACCATTAACAACATCTAAAGTAATTTCATCATCTAAACAAATAATTAAAGCTCCAAATCCAATACTAAATACTTTCTTTCCACTAACTTCTCTCACTTCAATAGGATATGTTAAATCAATACCATACTTTAGCATAATTTCATAAACTACATCTTCTTCTGTTCTTCCTGGAACAAAGTTATCCACTATATCCTCTAAAGTCATTTCAACATTATCATATTGAGGATTCCATGGTTTAATATTAGAAGAATCTAACTTAAGAACCTTAAAACCAATATCTAAATCCTCAATGCCTTCTTTATCCTTGTTTTCTGAAACTATCTTATCTCCTGATCTTTTAATACGTTCCTTTCCAATTTCGCATATGTTTTTATATCCATCACTATATGCTACTGATTTTTCATTTGTTTTTTCTGGAATCTGAACCATTATAAATTTGTTTAATTTCTTATTATCCATATTAAACTGCATAATAGCTTGTGCTGTTGTAGCCGACCCTGAAAAGAAATCTAAAATAATAGAATTATCATCTGAATATAATTCTATTATTCTTTTTATTAAATCCACTGATTTTGGATAATCAAAATATGCTTTGTTATCAAAAAGTTCTTTTAATTTTTGTTTTGCATCTTGTGAATGCCCAACTTCGGAATATTTCCATATGGTCATTGGAGTAACACTATCTTTAACCTCAGATAAAAACCTTTTTAATCTCGGAACATTATTTCCATCTTCTCCAAACCAAATTCTATTATCTTTTAAGAATTCTTCATATCTCTCTCTTGTAAGCAACCAGCAACGTCCATCTGGTGGCATTATTCTTCTTCCCCCTGGAGTTACAATCTCATAAACTTTTTCTTGTATTGCAGGTCCAACTGAAAAATTATCTGATTGCCAAGGTCCTCGAACATCGTTATCTGGATTTTTATATCTTGCTAATCCCTCATTCCCTCGTGGTAACCCATTGCTAACTAAGGCACTTAGATTCTTTGCATAAGCTATAATAAAATCATGATTCTCTGAAAAATGTTTCTTTAAATTAACAGGTGCAAAAGCCCTTTCCCATATTACATTAGCTACAAAGTTTTCTTCTCCATAAATTTCATGACATATTTTTTTTAAATTATCAACTTCACAGTCATCTATACTTATAAATATAGCACCATCTTCTCTTAATAGATTTTTTGCCAACCTCAATCTAGGATACATCATATTTAACCAATTAGTATGATACCTTCCGCCAGCCTCTGAATTGGTGGATGTTTTATTTCCCTCTTCATCAACTTGTCCTGTTATAGCTAAATAATTTGAAAGATTATCTTTATAATCATCTTTATATACAAAATCATTCCCTGTGTTATATGGAGGGTCTATATATATCATTTTTATTTTATTTTGATAACTCTTTTGAAGTAATTTTAGAACTTCTAAGTTATCCCCTTCAATATATAGATTTTCTGTTGTATCCCAATTTTTACTCTCTTCTTTACATGGTCTTAGTGTTCCCCTAGATGGAGTTTGCGCCATTCTTATAGCCTGTGATTTCCCATGCCATTCAAATCTATATTTTTCTTCTTTATTCTCAATGTAATTACCTAAAACCTCCTGTAATCTTTCAAAATCTACTTTATCCTCACAGAACACCTCTGGGAATATTTCTTTTAGTTTTGATACATTTTCTTTAACTATATCTAAACTGTATGCATTTATTTTTTCCATTATGTTTTCCTCCTAACATTATGAGTAGAGTCTTATTTATGCTTTTAATTTTTCAATTAAATTATTTCTTTTTGATTCTATTCTCTTTATCTTTATATTTATATCTACTCTTTTATTAAAATGCTGCTCTTTTTTTAACTCTGCCCTTAACTTTTCAATCTGACTATTTAAACTTTCTATTTCAGTATTTAAAACATTTACTTCTTCTATATCTTTATTTTTTAAATTATCAAAATCACCTGTAATAGATGATACATTAAAAATTTTAACTTTCTCTACAAAGCTATAATAAAATTTATATATGTTTATAAAAGAAAAATCTCTTATGTTTAATGAATCTAAGAATTTTTCTTCATTTTCATTTAAGTTTGAAAAATTTATCCATGAACTATAGATATAATCTTCAACCATATTCTTGCTAATATCAACTTTATTAATCCTTTTACTAGCTGCATTTAGAAGTATACTCTCATCTTTAGCAAATATTAAAACCAAAGGATATGGTATGGTGTTCTGTATAATTTCCGCTATTCTCTTATACTTTTTATCCTCATTTAATAATACCTCAATAACAGCTATTTCTTCATAATCTAACTCATCTGTTTTGTACCCTTTTATATTTAAGTTTTCTTCTTTAAATGAATATTTCCAAACTATCTTCTTAATGTGATTGGTAAATATCTCCTTATCAGAACTATTCATGTTGGCATTTTCATAAAACAACTTTTTAAATATAGTATTACCAACCTCACAAGCTGCTGGTATATTCATTTTTTCATATAGTTTACTTACCATAGTCCCCCCTATTTAATAATTAAAAATGATACTAACTCAAAATCTTCAATACCTTTAAATAAGCTCTTCTGTATAGTTGTTCCACCTTTACTAAATAAAGAGGCAACTCCTTTTTCTTCTTTCTTTCCAATTATATTATCAATAGCATCTTCTAAAAGACTAGAATATTTCTTCATATCTCTTCCATCATTAGTTTCACTATTAAAAGCTTTAACTATTTGTGTTAATACTTCTTTTTTACCTAAACATAATTTTCTATAAAAATCAAGTATCTTCTTTGTATGAATGTAATTATATCTAACAGTTCCATCCTCATAAACATAAACCATATAATAAGGATATAAAGAATTATTCTCCTCTGGCTTTGCATTATGATTCACTTGTTTTAATGTAAATATAACCCCTGGTTTTATTTGCTCTTTTAATTCTTCCTCATTAATAGTAGAAATTGCATACATACCTAATGGAGCTTTTTCTAACTCTACTTCATGAGCCTTCATATATTCCATTAAGTCCATTTTAAAATCATTCATTGTAAGGTCTGTAATAGAGATTCCCCCTGAAATATCCTCTAAATCTACAACCTCATCTTGTAGCTGCTTTAATTGTTTCTTTCTATACTCTAAGTCATTCATTTTAGTTTTTCCACTATTATCAATAATATTTTCTTCTCCTGTGGCTGAAATATCTAAAAGCATCATCCTACCTGTAACTCTAGCCTCAAGGTTTATATATTCATCTAGTTCCATATTAGGCCAAAAGTTAACTAGTTGTATAACGTCATTTCTTGAACCTAATCTATCTATTCTACCAAATCTCTGTATTATTCTAACTGGATTCCAGTGTATATCATAATTTATTAAGTAATCACAATCCTGTAAATTCTGTCCTTCTGATATACAATCTGTGGCTATTAATACATCTATTTCTTCTTTCATATCTGGAAAAATCTTTTCTCTTTCCTTTGATTTAGGTGAGAAATTTGTGAGTACTGCATTTAAATCCTTTTTATTTACTCCTAAAAGAGTACATTTATTATCACCAGCACCTGTAACTAAAGCTGTATCCAACTTAAACTCATCTTTAATCCATGGAGCTAAACTTTCATAAAGATAATTTGCTGTATCTGCAAAAGCTGAGAATATAATCATCTTTTTATTTCCTTCATTTAAAGGATTATTAATCTTATTTATTATCATTTCTTTTAAACTATTTAATTTAGCATCCCTATTTTTAACTACCTTGGCCGCCTCTAGAATAAGTTCTTCTAACTTCTTTTTATCATCTTCTAAATCCTGTTTCCATTTAATTAAATCCATATCTTGAATAAGAACTTTAACTTTATTTCCTATTAATGAATCCTCTAATCTATCATCATCAATTTCAATATCAGCTATATTTAATGATATATCAAAATCCATTTGTTTTCTTTGGATTTTTTCTAAAGTATAATCTATTTGCTTTAAAAGTTTAGCTATAGTAATACCAAAAGAGTTAATTGAACTCTCCATTCTTTTTAATATATTTACCCTCATTAAGCTAATCAAACTTTGTTCTCTATCCACCTGTCTAAATACAGATTGTCCACCTTTTACAGAAGTATCGTATTTTCTATCATATTCAGCTCTTTTTTCTGGCAATACATATTTTAATGGAGCATATGTACTTAGATTAAGATTTCTAATAACTTTATTTATATGCTCTAAACTAGGGAACTCATTCATTTCATCAATATTTGATTTAATATTAATAGGTTTTAATCTTTTGGGGAATTTTCCAATTTCAGCTACATCATAATACTTTTCAATGTGTTTTCTTGACCTTGCTATTGTTACTGTATCAAGCAGCTTAAAATAATCCATATTCATCATTTCCATAAAAGTATCTAATGTTCTTTCATTTTCTTCCAACTCTGTCCATTTATTAAATACAAGCTGTGCTTTTCTTAGGGTTAACTCAACATTAGTTATTCCCTCTGATTCAAATGCATTATCTCTTCCCTCTGTAATAAAGTTGATTTGATTCTTAAGATCATTCATCCTATTATTTACTGGTGTAGCTGATAGCATCAATATTTTTGTTTCAGCTCCACTTTTAATAACATCATTTAATAACTTAGAATATCTTGTCACCTTTTCATTTCTAGCATTATTATTTCTAAAGTTATGTGATTCATCTATAACTACTAAATCATAATTACTCCAATTTATAGTCTCTAAGTTAATCTCACCTGAATAACCTGATTCTCTACTTAAATCAGTATGATTTAATACATCATAATTAAATCTATCCTTTAATAAGATATTTCTTTTATCATTTAAAGTATAGATTGTCCAGTTTTCTCTTAATTTTTTAGGTGCTAATACTAGTACTCTATAATTTCTAAGCTCATAATATTTTATAACTGCTAATGCTGAAAATGTTTTTCCAAGTCCTACAGAATCAGCAATTATACATCCACTATGTTTTTCAATCTTATCTATGGCTCCTATAACTCCATCCTTTTGGAACTTATATAACTTATTCCAAACCTCAGTTTCTTTAAATCCTATTTTAGTTTTAACTATATTCTCTTCTGTTATCTCACCTAAATAGTCTTTAAATATATTATATAAAGTTACAAAGTATATAAACTCAGGGGTATTTTCTTTATATATAAGTTGCATCTTCTCTAAAACCTTTGTTTTTACATCTTCAACTAAACTATCATCTTCCCATATATTATTGAACATTGTAAGGAATTGACTAGTATACTCTTTTCCATACATACATGTATTCATGTCCATTCTATTAGATGGCGAAAAACCTAAGCCATCTGTTGTAAAATCAACTGTTCCATTTATCGATATATTGTCATCTTTGTTTTCTATATATATAAGTCTTTGTTGTGCTGGATTTGGCTTTTTAAGTGATTTCAATTCAACCTTATTCTTAATCCATTCAGCACATTCTTTTGCTACACTAGCTTGATTCATCTCATTTCTCATTTTAATTTCAAATTCATTACCTGATATCTTATTTTCAGATGTTCTGTCAATAAAATATTCCCTAACTAATTCTTTATCTTTCTTTACAAATGTTGGTTCAGTAAATAAAAACCTTAGCTTGTCAATCTTATTTAGTTCTCTACTCAATTCCTTGTAGGAAAAAATTGTAAAATAGGCTGATATTATTGATAATTTTGAATGAGTTTTTATACTTTTTTTAAGTTCTTCTCCTACTTTGCCAAATTGTTTATTATCCAATATTTTAGGTTGCTGCATCCTAGATCACCTCGTGTGTAAGTTTATCATCGAAAACATTTACAATCTAATGTTTTTTATTGCCAAAAATAGCAATGCACTATAATTATAATACTAATTATTACTATTTTCCATTAGATTAGACAAAATAATTATTTGTTGATCATATCTTGCAGAACATATAAAACATAGGAAGGACATACTATTTCCAAAGCAGCCTTTTCCTTCTGTTCGTATCTCCTTCCTAAGGAGCATTAGGTTCCTTACTTTTCTGTGGCCGTACTCTTTGGTAGGCGTAAAGAACCTTCCTAGTATTCCTCTAGGGTCCATCCAACTTCGCCAAACACGCCGTTTCAAAAAACTTAAACAAGCCATTAAGGCTGGTCTAAATTCTAGAAACTTATCCGATGACTATCATCCGTAATACTTTCTTTTTGTATAAGTAGAATACACTGTAATTATATAGATTCACCAATTTAACTGTGCATAACGGCTGCTATGTCCCTGGATAAGTTCTTCTAATCTTCAGCTGGAAAAAGTATTCCTTAAAAGCAAATTCCATCTGAAGACAAGAATCACTTGATGTTTAGCTAAATTGGATTAGAATAATCCTAAATGGAGGCTCCCTCCAAACCTCCCATAAGTATTCCTTTCCTGTCATTGTAAAAAGGTACAAACCCAACAGGCATTTTATATCCTTAACGCCTGCTGGTTTTGTACCTTTTTCTATTACCGTAAGTTTTCTAAATACCAAGTGCTAGTACAAGCCATTACAAGCTTTCTTGAATCCTAAAAGCTAGCGAGGCTTGTACTAGCACCATATGTTCCAACTACCATTATTAATATTTCAGTTATAGCTAACACTAAATAATGCTATTAAAAATTATTATCATATTTTGTATATGTTACTACTACTGCTATTACTATATATCCTATTTCTTCATTTCATATTCCTTATGCATTCCTCTGTGGCCACACTTTTAGCTTACTTTAAGCCCGGTCGCTTGCCCTGGTATTCCTCTTAAGAATAAAATACACTCCCTATCCTCTTTTTCTAATCTAAAAAAGTTCCTTATTTACAGGCTCCTATCTGAAATTAATATTGACTAGCTTCTATAAACTCCAACTACCACCACCGTCTACACAAGCTGTTCCCTATTAATTTGGATACCAGCTTGTCCATGCGATAAATTCTACTAGAAATTTCAATGTTTATTGAAACTGTAGATAAATATTTAATTTTTCTATATATAAAAGATGAATTAGGCCTACCTCATTTTGGTTACCTGGTAATAATATTTATTCTACTTTATCAAATAATATAGGCTAGATTAATAAATCATGATACTATACATATTCAATACAGATAATGTCTCAAGGATTTTTATTATTGCCTGTAATAAATATCCACCAGCTTAGCTCAACATCATAAACTTAAGAACATTTCAAGTATTACTACCAATAGTTTTTATTGAATAAAACATAACTAATTATTTGAAAACCAAAAAAGAGCATAAAAATCCTATTTTAATTTAAGAAGATTTTTTTGCTCTTTTAGAGACTATTTTTTTGGTTGTTCTGATATTTGTTAGAAAAATTATGTTTTCTGTCTTGGCTTTTAAGATTTCTTATAGGAACAATATATTTTTCTATTGCTCTCTGTAACTGGATAAGTTTTTTCTCTCTAAGCTTATCATTTGGTTCAATTAACAGTTTTATAAATTTTTCTTTAAACAGTCCTATGGCTATATTTTCATTGACCCTAATAGGATACTTATGCTTATTTATTTCTTTTTCTATATTTTTATTTGACGAATGTAAAACATCCTGTATCATATTATAAACAACTATTTGTGACCAAAAGTCTTGATATACATATAATGTTGCCTTCCCTGTAACACTTTCTAACTTCATTTTATTTTTTAAAGTATGATATTTTTTTTCAATTTCCCATCTCTTAAAATATAGATTCTCTATTTCTTTTCCTCTGAATTCAATTGGTAGATTTGTCATTAATGCAAGTTCACTTCCAGAGGGCAATTTTGATAAAATAATTCTTGTGGAAGTATACTTCTTTGCTCTTAATTCTTCTACAATTTCTGGATGATTCTTTTTTATTTTTGTTAGTCTGGGATTTGTATGAACAAGCCTCACAGTTTCATCTTCTGTAATCATAAGTTTTCGTTCGTTTTTATAATCATTACTAGATAATCTAAATAAATATTGAACTCCATTTTCCTCTAAAAAGTGAATCAGTTCTATTGATGGATATCCACGGTCAAATATAACAATAAAGTTGGTGTCCGGTATTATCTTTCTTATGGCATAAATATTTTTCTTTGCCAGTTCGCTTTCACTAGTTTTAATAGAATCTATTTGCAAGTCTAAAAAGAAATGATTGAATACATCAAAAATACTACTTACTAAAGCTCTTACTTCACCCTTGTTATGATTATTACCGCATTCACCAAAAAACACTCTGTTTTCATCAGAGTTTGGAACTTCTGCTTTACTTCCATCAATGGCAAATACTAGATACTTGTTCCATAGTATTGGTTCAGTGGAGTAATAAAAATTCTGAAGATATTCTTTGTTCAAAAACGAAAAAACTTCGTAATTTAGTTTTTTACGTTGCTGTAAATATCCTTGTTTTGAAATACTCATATGATATTCTCCTTTTTGAGTAAAATATTGATGAAGTTCCATTGATGTGGTTAAGCCTTTTTTAGAAAGTGTACATAAGATAATATCTGCAAGTGGCATCTTTCTTTTTCTAGTAAAACTGTTTTGCTTATCTAGATGAGCATATGTTTTCATAGTATCTGAATTAATAGAGTTAAACATTTTCTTAAATCTACTAACATAGCTATTAGACATACAAGCACCCCTAATTTTATTTTAATACATATATATAAACAAGAAAACCTGTTAAATAAAAATATTAAATCAAGTTTCCTTAAGTTTATGATGTTAAGCTTAGCTGGTGGTTTTTCTTAAGCCCTATAAGGGCACTTTACCAGCATTGTGCCTTAAGGCACCTATAAAAATCTCGCCAGCCGCAATTTAACTGTTACCTGCCACCCTTAAAAGGGTCAACATATTCTTTAATACTTATTTGGTCGGCGATCATGTCTTCATTTTGCTGATTTTTTATATATTCTTCTATTGCATTCTTATTTTTTCCTACTGTATCCACATAGAAGCCTCTACACCAAAAATGTCTATTTCCATACTTATACTTTAAATTTGCAAATTTCTCAAATATCATTAGGCTACTTTTTCCTTTTAAAAAACCTACAAATCCTGACACACTCATTTTAGGTGGTATTGATACTAGCATATGTATATGATCTTTACATGCATTGGCTTCTATTATTTCTACTCCCTTCCATTCACATAACGTTCTCAGTATTTTTCCTATTTCTTTTTTCTTTTCTCCATATATTTCTTTTCTTCTATATTTAGGTGCAAATACTATATGATATTTACATCTCCACCTGGTATGTGCTAAACTATTATTGTCCATTTTGGGCAATACCTCCTTTGATTTTAGATTGGCTGACGAAACCATATCTATTCTATCAAGGCGAGGTATTTTTTTTCAACGCTTAAGCTTTTCTGAACACACCTGCATAGCAGGTGGTTTTATTTATAGACAACAAAAATATCTATTTATTCTATAATAAATAGCAATATTCCTCACTTATCAATTAAGACTAACTATTTTCTAATATCCTAAATTCAGTTCATTATCAAGTAGTTTAATTTTACATTTTATAACAATTCATTCTATCCCATGCTATATTCACAATTTGAAATTGGTACCCCTAAATGGTCTTTTGCTACACATATTCCATCTTTTACAATGTAACATTCAACGTAATGTTCCCCTTTAAAATCGCTTGTTTCTTTTTGGGTAGAATTATTTGTCTTTAAAATCTGCCCCCTTATGCAATCTTTTTCTATAGCTATTTCACCTTCATTTTTTACTTTCCAATATATATCGTAAGACTCATTAGCTAATTTTTTATCTATTCTGTCTATAAAAAATTCAAGTTTCTTCTTTATACCTAAATACTTGTTATTATTAAGTATTAAACTCAAAAATGTTGGCCTAAATCCATTTTGAGTAACTTTGCAATCAATCTTTAAACTATATCGTATATCCTCTTGGAATAAATCTTCTATGAACTCCTCAGTATGCCTATAGCTCTTTTCAAAATATGAAGAAAAAGCATTTCTACTTTCATTTGTTTGTATTTGTTTTTTCGGAAATTGTACGCCAAATACTTCTATAAGTTTTTTATTAACATTAGTTGATTCTTCTGTTAAGTCTTTAATTTTTTTATAAGCTTTATCAGCTTTAGTAATAAATTTACCATTCTCACAATTATCAACATGTTGATTACTTCCTAAAGCAAACCAATATGATTGTTCTTTATTTAAACCCTTAAGATAGCTAAATAGTTCTTTAGTCATTTCCAAATAATCATCAAATTCTATATTTTTATATTCAGTTTTTTCATTAAGAAAATTATAAGTTAATGTATCTATTAATAATCCACCAAATTTAAAACCTTGTTTATTCTTCCAGCTCCTTAACATGTTTGCTATATATTTGAAATTATTATCCGTATCCTCTGCTGCCTTTTTGCTTTCAGCTATTTCGGGTAATGGGTCAGTGTATCTCCAACTTCCCCCATCGTGTGTATCTGGATATTTAAATCTGTCATCAGATTGCTTAAATCCTGGTACTAATTCTACTGTATAGGCATTAAAATTAATCACAACAACCTGACCATCTCCACTTATATCTGTCTTAGGATATCTAACTTTAAGTACTTCTTTCACGTCTTGAAGTAAGGCTGTTTGTCCATTATTTTTATAAGAATTAAATCTTTTATACACTTCATTAGGTAAATCAAAAATGATATCTAAGTCACTAACCTCTTTTATTGATGTTCCTCTTCCTACCGAGCCTACAATATACATATGTGATATAGTGTCACCTTCTAAACCATAATAATAATTGTTTAACTTTTTAGCTATTTCTGCTACTGTAGTTTCCATTTCACTTATATTATTAGTTTCTAAATTATTGATAAATGTTTGAAAATCATCCTTTAATCCCATGGCTTCTCCTTTTCCACTATTTACTTTTCCTTGGCAATTTAGGTAAATAACTATCTATTTCATCATCAGAGTAAGTATTATCTTGACGTTTTTTTAAATCATCACTTGCTTCTTCAACAGCCTTTTCAACCGGATCTAAAGTACATTTTGCTATTTTAATTTTTCTTTTAATTATTTCATCTCTTTTTTCACTCAACTCATCTTCATTATACTTATCAACCTTAATATCACACAATACAGATACTAAGTCTTCCCTGAGTTCTAATAATTCAACAGCAGATTTTTTATGTTGTTTTTGCAATGATTTCAAATCATAACTTTTATAATAAGTTGTAATAAATAATGAAATTCCTGAGATTATAGCTGTAATTATTTTTAACCATTTGTTATCTACAAAAATTACTGCAAATATTCCTGATGATGTAATCGCTGATAAAGTTATTCTAATAAACTCTAAAAATTTGTATTTTCTTAAATATATATCAGCTTGCTTTTCTTGAATTTTATGTGTCCATACTACACTTGCGAAGACTTGTCTTAATTGGCTCTCTAAAACCTCTATATTATTTATTTTAATTACCTCCTTTGCTTAATTAAAATTTAGATAGTTTTTTATTACATTTATTAAATTTGAATTTTTAAATAATATACTAAAATATTATCTTTAATCATTATGATTATTCAAGGAATTTGAATCATACCTATATTCTATTCCCTATATAAGCTTATAGACTTTTTTGCTACATTAATAATTTAAACTTCATATTATAAACATAACCTGTCCAATTATAGACATTATTTACCCTATTAATAAACATTTATTACATCATAATTTTACATTATAATTATAACATACCACAATTATACATATAAGTAACATATATTATAAAATTCAATAATTTTTTCATCCGTACTTGTACTTGCCTTAATGGCATGTTCAAAGTGGACCAGCCGTGGCTAGTCCAAGGGCTTGATACACTAGCAAGGGTGGACCTGCCTTGTGGCCTTGACTTTAAGGACATGTCATTAATAATGCTTATACTTGCAGCAAAATGCTAGAAGCATGTCCACCCTTGCGGTGAGCGGATATTCTTTAACAAGAAATAAAATAATCCCTGGCGTAACAAAAGACCCCAGAGGAATACCTAAAACGCTTGTCTGTTTTGCTAAACAATAAAGTGAAACTTAGTTCAAGTGACGAACTCCTCAATTGAACTTTAGTTGAACGAATCCAGGAGCTTAGCGCCACTTACTTACACATAAGTGTGTGAGTTTAGTGGCGGTTAGCTATCGGACAAATTTGACGCCTGTACATGTCCTTTTAAAGCTTGTACTTGCGTTAAATTTCCCTTGTTTAGCGAAGTAGGCAAGCGAACTGTCTCTTACAATTATAAATAACCCTTAACATATTTATATACAATAGCAATTATACCTTCTTCCCGCACTACTGCGGGTACCTTAACAAAGGGCTAGTTAAAACCGTGCAGCTCTTAAACTTAAAAAGGCTTGGAAATAAGGGAAAGACTTCTTAAATCTTAGAGCTGCTAGGGAGGGACCTGTCCTTTTTAGGGTGCAGGTTAAAGTGCCCAAAGTATATATAACAGTAATATAACTATATACTTAATACTTTATCCATTACTATTAGGCTTATAATAAATACTATTTAATTGCATTAATTCTTACAGGTGCAGCGGTATAAAATAAACTTACTATAGTATAACCCCCTTCTTATCATTTTCGTTGAACTAGCTTATTTCTGCTGCTGCAGAGGAATACTTAAAATTAGCAGATATAAGCTTGTACAAGGCTACCTATTTGGTACCTTACCTAAAAAGGAGGGGATTGTTATTTTATTTATTTCTACAGATATATACTAATCTGTTTCTGTTAAACCTTCCCCTCGTTTTTAGGTATTACGCCCTAGCGGATTAGGGGCTTTGGACTAGTTTACTGACTGCCTGTGATTGGATAACTAGCAGTGAGTAAGGTTGTCCAAAGCTTCATTTATCCTAGAGTTAGCACTAAATAATATAGTGTTGAAAATATAGACTGGTACCTTTGATAATATGGACGTATCATGGTAAATATGGTATAATTTCCATAAAATAATTAATTAGATTTGAATAGCCTAGTATTATTTTTATTTATTAATATAAATTCTAAATGTAAAGGAGATATTTCATGAAACCTTCATTATTTGAGTGTACTAGAAAAAATGAACTTGTTGATGTATGGAATGATTTTTGCAATGAGTTAATGCATACAAATAGATTTTTTACAAATTTTCAGTCTAAAAATATTCAGACAACCATTTGTTTTAATTTAATACTTAGTGCTATTGATTACATGGTTAATAATTGCGAATATTATGTAGATAGAAAAAATATTCTACATAGAGCTAGACTATTTAACTATGGCAAAGAATATTCTACAAATGAAGTAGCCATCAATATGAGTAATGGAATCATAGGATTTCATCCAAATGATATGAAGTCCCCTCCTTATGATAAGACAAAACAAGGTAGAATTAATCCTGAAGGAATATCATATCTTTATACATGTGATTGCGTTGAAACATGTATTGCTGAATTAAAACCATATATTAATTCTTATATTAGTATTATTGATATTAAGCCTAAAAAACGTCTAAAAGTATTTAGCGTTGATTCTATAGACTATAAAAAAGCTGGCCTTGAAGGCAATATATTTATAGATTTTCTAAAAACTAAATTTATACAACCATATAAAACAGAAGAAGGTCTAGAGTACATTCCTACTCAGTTTATTGCTGAATATATTAAAAATAAAGAATGTGATGGAATAAAACATCCAAGTTCTGTATCACATATTGGAAATAATGTGATAATATTTGATGAAAATAAAGTAGAGTTTGGAAAAACTACAGACTTATATCATATTAATGAAATAACATATAAAAAAACTGAAGTTAAATCTAATATATCTATAAATAAAGGTATATGAAAACTAATTTTAATAAGAACACCGTAAAATTCACTGAATAATATGATGTTTTTATGTCATAATCCAAAAGAAGAAATACTCCCACAATTATCCTTTATCTCCTATTAACTATAATCTTTTTAAGTTAAATCTTCATATCTTTTTTAGGTATTACACCATAGCGTATAGTTAGAGACTTTGGACTAGTTTACTGACTGCCTACGAGCTATGACTTTCTGTATTGAATATATAAAGTTGCCAAAAGCTTCATTTATCATAAAGTTAACAATACTCTTTCTCATAATAAATTTATATAATAAAATTGTTAGTTCATAATTAAGAATATTGTGACGTAACTATTCAAATTGAAAATGCGCATAATGTTCTTTGATAATTAACTCAAATCGTAAAAAAATGATAAGAAATTGTTTTGATACATTATAGTATTAAACTTACAACATTTTCTCATAGTATACATATGTAAGGAGGAAATATATCATGGAATTTATTGCTTTGGATTCACAATACGTATTAAGTGAATTACCTTTGTTTAGAAATAATACTTTACCTGATAAGTTGTATCATTATACTTCTATATATGCGCTAAAAAATATTTTAGAAACAAATAGTTTATGGGTAACTAATAGTAAATTTTTGAATGATTCAACAGAGATTAAATATGGATATAATTTGATTTGTAAAATTGCAGAAGAATTAAAAAAAGAGAAAAAATTATCAGATGATTTTTATATGTTAATTATAGATAATTTAAACTATTTGATTGATAGTAAGTTAAATGGTATTTATGTATTTTCTTTAGCTAAAGAAAAAGATTCTCTTTTATTATGGTCTAATTATTCAAATTTTGAAGGGTATAATTTAGGAATTAATGTTAAAGACTTTTTGCAACAAGTAGAAAAATATGGAGAAATATCAGGAGCCAAAAAAAGTTTTAACGTATCTATGGATACTGAAATATATATGCGTACAGTTACATTAAAAGAAGATTTGATACAAACAGATAAATATTTTAATGATAAAAATGAATTTTTCATGTCATATAATGAGGTTATATATGATAAAGAAAAGCAAATTGAATATATAAAGTATATATTAACTAATGTTAATACTTATTATATGAAACATTACGATGAAAAATATTTAAAAAAACTACAAAGGTTTACTGGTAGTTTATTAATGGAATTATATAATGTACTGCTTTTTTTTAAAGAACCTGCCTTTAAACAAGAAGAAGAATATAGGATTATATTTATAAAAAATAATTCTAGTAAAGAATTTAAAAATCATAGAATTTTAAATGGTTCATTTATACCATATATAGAATTGAGATTTAAAGAATCAAATTTCCCTTTAGATAGTTTAAGTATAGGGCCTAGAAATAATTCTGATATTGCACTTATAGGCCTAAAATCATTTTTGCACAAAAACAATTTTAATATTAATAAAATTAATCTTTATAATTCAAAAATTCCATTAAGGTACTAGTTAATTTAAATATAAACTTTTTACAAAAACATATATTTAATATTTTTCATCCAAATTAAGGATGTAACAGTATAATTAAGTAAATATTTACGCCATGATGGTTTTTAAATATGTTATATTTAATTATAAGGTGGTATAAAAATGGTAGAAATTGATTTTCAAAGAAAAAAAACGACTGTCCCAATTAATATAGTATTGTCGGGAATCAATGAGTTTTATAATGATTTAAAATCAGATGAAAATGCTCGTTATCTGTCTTGGGAGCATTGCTATAAAGCTTTTCAAGAAGCTTATAATAGGGCTGCATTAACTGTTAATGATATGGACTACCTTTCCTTACATTTAGCCTTTTATCTTGCTTCATGGGGGATGTTAAGAGGTTCAAGTTTCTTACTTCAAAAGGATTATAGAGTTCATTTAGATATAATCAAAGAATTGTACAAACCTTGTTATAACAATCTTTGGGGTATTGACTGCATTGAACTACAGAAACAACAAAATCTTCAAATATTAATGAAGTTAATAGAAAATCTTAAAAATATTTATAATCAAAAGCGAAGTAATATTAAAGAAGTTCATACAAGTATTTCAAATATACTGGTAACGAAAGTGTTGTTAGGCACTTTAGGATGTGTTCCAGCATATGATCAATACTTTAAAAATGGGATAGGAAAGTACAATATAACAGTACAATTATTTGGCGAAACTTCCATAATAGGTTTGGCAAAGTATTATGAAGAGAACAAAACTGAACTTGAAAATATAAGAAAAATTATATCAAAATCTCGACAGATAGGATATCCTCAAATGAAGATACTTGATATGGCCTTTTGGAAGTTGGGTTTTGAAAAAAATAATTGATTTTTTTAAATAAAAAATTATATTTTGTAGAATCTGAAGTATTATGATAACAATTAAGTAACTTTATAATTTAAATCGTGACTCAATCTTCATATTAGATGACACAATCATAAAATTGAATAATTTTTTAAAGCACCATATTATTCAATGAACTGACCCCTGTCAAGTAGACAGTGGAAATAATTAAAAATTTGATATTCAAAAGTGTCAATCATTCGATTGGCACTTTTTTATGCAGCACCACTAGAAAGATATGTCCTGTACTCAAACGGAGACATACAGTGTAGCCGTTTCTGATACCGTTTTGTATTGTAATAATCTATGTAATCCTCAATTGCTGTTTTTAGTTCTTCGTAAGTTTCAAATTTATGGAGATAGTACATCTCCGATTTGAAGATTCCCCAGAATCCTTCCATTTGTCCATTATCTATACATCGAGATACTCTAAACATACTCTATGTCATGACTGTTTTATCCAGTTTTGGTTGTATATTAGAAATAGCCATCACTATGGAATATGGGTTTTGCATTAGGATGCGCCTTGATAGCAAGGTCAAATGTCTCAAATATTAGGGCATTGTTATTGGAATATCCAAGAGCAAACGAAACAATGCTCCTGTCTCCAAGGTCGAGGATTGCGCTAAGATAATCCTTATCACCATTTCCATACTTTAATTCTGTTACATCTGTAAGCTATTTTTCTTCTGTATATTCAGCCTTAAAATCACGGTTCAGAATATTCTCAGCAGTAATCTCGGGAGTCGATTTAATGTAGTTGTATTTCTTTTTACGACATACCGATTCAAGGCGTTTGTTTTTAGCTTCTAAAAGCTTGTATTGAGCTTTCAGAAGCTAAAGCTCGGTCAGTTGATCTTGGAGTTTGTGCTTTCCACGGTTATCTGCAAGTGAATCAACTTCGGATTCCTCGTACTTTACAGTCCAACTACGCACTTGCTGGTATGATACCTGACATTTTTCAGCAGTTTCATTATAGTTTTTTTATGTTCAATGCAATATTTAACGATTTCTATTCTTTCATTAAAAGTGGTTGATCGTCCCTTTGTCATGATGGATTCTCCTCCTGTTCTGGAAGATTTAATCTTCTGATGACTATTATACTTTAAAATCCAATTCCGCAAAATTACTCTTGGACGTATTGCGTATTTTTTACAGATCGCTTCTTGTGACCCTTTACTAGATAAATAATTTTGAATAGCAGATAGTTTTAATTCTTCCGAATAAGAAGAATTACTGCTTACAGTTATCAATCCATCAATACCCATCGATTGATAATTATGGATTAAGCCACGTACTGATGTTAGAGCAACCTGGTATTTCCTTGGCAATTCACTTACACTTTTTTTGTGGCTCAAATAATCTTCAATAGCTTTGTATTTTTCTTCAAATGATATTTTCGCTTTTCTACCCATAAAATATACTCCTCCTCGTGATAAACAGTTTTTATTATTTAAACTGTCTATCACAAGTGGAGCATATCCCAAACCTGAATTCTACGGTTTTTTGTGTCGCACTTCAAAGATATTACAAAAAGGAAGGTGGGGGTTGATACCCATTTGCATATCATTATCCTCTCCACTAAACCTATTATTTCTATGAAACCTCCTAGCAGCTTTAAAATCACAAACTTTAAAAGCCTACTAAATTTTCCTTTAATAATTATGTTATAATTGATTCACAATAGGAAATAAATACAAATTAAGCCATAAATGTTCGGAGGTGTTATCTTGAACAAAGTATTTGAAATAAAATACTTTATTTTTGAAGACGATAAAGAAGATTTCAGTATCATGAGTCTTGAAGAATTTGAAAGAGAATTTACAAATATATACGGGATGTTCACTGTAATATTTGATGGAAATAAATTCATTTCATATTTAGATGAAGAAAATGAATGCCCATTAGAGGCTCGAAGAGTGTTTTCAGAATTAATAAATGCATACTTTGATGGTCTTATTTATATTGTTAGCCATTTAGAAGAATATTCTTTCTTTTATCTTAAATATATTGAAAACAGTACAACTTGGCTAAAATTTTCAGTTAAAGAAACAGAAATCTTGGTAAGCGAAATAGAGATAAACTGGAATCAAGAAATGAACAATGGATTAAAAAATATTGTAACAACCCATTCAGAGTTATTCAATACTCCCATACAGGAAACTTGGGGAGATGTAAGGTTAAAAAAAGAAATATTTAAGGCTGAGGTTACTGATAAATTATTTTCATTTATTAGCGAGATTAAGTCTACAAATCAAAATATATTAAAAAGTAAAATTTTTAGTGAACAGATTAGATACTTATATAACAGCGGGTTAGATATTATATCTAACTGATATTGCACAATATTCTCATATTACAAAAGAAAGGAATGTTCTCAACACTCCTTTCCATCCCGTTCCCTATTGCATTATCTTCCTCCAAGTCCTCTCCCCTACAATTCCATCCATCACAAGTCCCTTATCCCTCTGAAACCTTTTAACCGCTTCTAAAGTACCGTATCCAAAATATCCATCCGCTCCACAACTTCCAACACTATAACCTTTTTCTATAAGCTTCTTTTGAATAAGTCTTACATTATTATCCTTTACACTAGGATTCATTATAAGTAAATACCCAGGATAACTTGTACAATCTTTTGGTGCAGCTCCTGATCTTACTTCTCTTCTTATTCTATCCAAAGGAAAATTCTTACCAGGACAATCTGTGGCATTAAGCTCTCTGTGACCATAGATTTCAGTTATATTGTATTTATTACATATGCAGCGAATTAATTCTATAAGTGCATTATACTGAATATCTGGCATAGTTTCAAAGTTATAACTTCCTTCTACACAAATACCTATAGATATTGCATTATAATTTATACAATGAGCATCTAAAGCCTTTTCACCCCTTCCTTTATAGATAACTCCATTTTTTCGTACTAAGTAATGATACCCACAGCCGGACCAACCATTATTTAAATGCCAGTTATGAATATCTTCTATGCTGCAGCTTACTGCTTCTGCATGATGAAGAATAACCTTTCTAGGAGAGTTACAATAAGTCAAACCATTAAATTTTAAATCTGTGTTTATAATATTCATATTTCTTCCCCTCGATATTTAAAAAGCTCCCACTGCCTTCCTGCTTATTTTAAATATTGACTTGTTTTTAGTTTGTTTTCATCTAAACGTAATACTGTGCCTGAGCCATATACATACTTTCGTATTGGCTTCCCTTCTCTTTTATTAATTCATCGTGAGTTCCATATTGAATAATCTCACCATTATGGAATATGGCTATTTTATCGCATAACTTACAGCTTGATAATCTATGTGATATATATATAGCTGTTTTTTTCCCTATTAAATCCCTAAATCTACTATATATCTCAAACTCAGCAATAGGATCTAACGCTGCTGTTGGTTCGTCTAAAACTACTATTGGTGCATCCTTATAAATTGCTCTTGAAATAGCTATCTTTTGAGACTGACCTCCTGAGAACTCTATACCATCTTCCTCGAAGGTTTTATATATACTAGTGTTTATTCCTTTTGGTAGATTCAATATATCCTTTTCAAGTCCTGCCTCTCTAAGAGTTCTTTCAATATCCTCATCTTTTGAACTTTCATAATCATTAAGAGCTATATTTTCTTTTATACTAAATGCCATAAGCTTAAAATCTTGAAATACTACAGACAATAGCTTCATATATTCCTTATAATCATACTCTTTTATGTTTACACCATTTAATAAAATTTCCCCTTCTGTAGGTTCATAAAGTCTTGTAAGTAATTTTATAAAAGTAGTTTTTCCTGCTCCGTTTAGTCCTACCACTGATAGTTTTTCTCCGTCTTTAATGGCAATAGATACATTTTTCAGGGTATATTCTTTGTTCCGTGGATATTTAAAGGATATATTTTTGAATTCTATATTAAATTCACTTATATTCCCAGTCTTCTTAGTTCCCTCTATATTTTTAGATTTAATTTGCTCAAATTCCATATATGGCTCTAATAATTTGCACATCTGCCTTAAAGAAATAATGGCAGTACTAAAATCAGATATTGTGATACTAAAATTAATAGCTGAGGATGCATACATTGTAAATGAACCTATGCCTACAGATTTTGTAAACACCTTATAAGTCATATACGCATAAATAACTGCCATCTGAATTTGAAGATTTATCTTATTAAATCCATTATATTTCCATACAATTTTAAACATCTTACTAAATTCATTTAATGAATCCTTATTATATTCTTCATATTTTTTCATAATTAAAGGACTTATATTGTATAATCTTATATCTTTACCACTAGAAAAATCTTTAATTACTTCATCAAAATATTGACCAATTCTATTTAGTGGAATTAATACTTTATATATTCCGAAACGTGCTTCCTGAGATTTTTTATACATAAAAGAATTTGCCACTACTATACAAAGTGTAAATAAAACAATATATAAATTTAAAGTTGCAATTACTGTCATAAGCCCTATTATAGTTATAATATGTGTGAATATTTTCGTTGTTTCACTTATCATTCTCTCTATAACATTTTGATTATTAATAAGATATATAGCTTTTTCCTTCAAATCTAAGACTTCAGGGTCCTCTATTTTTTCAAAGTCCATATTCATTATTTTTTTTCCAGTTAATAAGTTAAACTCATTGGAAATTTCTATATTTTTTATATCTAGTATAGTATCCAACCATCTATTAAATAAATTCAATATGAAATTTCCAACTACAATCATGAATGCCAGTGGTATAATTATCTCTACTCTCTTTTGATTAGTTAATTCATCTATAATAAATTTAGGCATTATTATATTAACAAAAGGGGGTAACGCCTTAAATATGCAGGATATAATTAGGACAGGAATATATGACTTTGAAATTCTGTAAGTTAACTTTAGAAAATGTACAGCAGTACTAAAATCTTTTTTTAATCCTAAAATCTTTTCTTTGTTCATGCTATATCCCCTCTGATGCTAAGTTTACATCTTTATAATAAGATGCTTGTACATTAAACATCTCTGCATATTTTCCATTTTTATTTAAAAGTTCATTATGCGTTCCATATTCCTTTATTTCTCCATCCTCAAAAAAAGCTATAACGTCACAAAACTGTGTACTCGCTAATCTATGAGATATAAAAAGTGCTGTTTTACTACCGATCATGTCATTAAAGCTTTTATAAATATTGTATTCTGCAATAGGATCTAAGGCTGCTGTAGGTTCATCTAAAATTACAATAGGTCCATCTTTGTACAATCCTCTTGCAAGTGCTAGCTTCTGATTTTCTCCTCCTGAAAGTTCTATACCAGTGGAATCTAATATTTTAAGTAAGGATGTATCTATTCCCTTTTCTAAAGAATGGATTTTTTCTTTCATTCCAGCCCTATAAATACTCTCAACTACCTTTTCCCTATCTATTTTATCTGTATCCTTAAGAGCTATATTTTCAGCTATAGAAAAGGCAAACATTTTTATTTCTTGGAATACTACTGAAAATAACTTATAATACTCATCCTTAGAAAACTTTGAAATTTTTATCCCATTTAGTAATATTTCACCCTCTGTAGGCTCATATAATCTAGTTAGCAACTTAACAAAAGTGGTTTTTCCTGCTCCATTAACTCCTACTATAGCTAATCTCTGACCCTTATTTATTTTTAAGGAAAGATTTTTATAAATATATCTTTCACTACTTGGATATTTAAAGGATACATTTTTAAATTCTATTTCGTAATTCTCTTCTTTAGGGATATCCACGTAATTGGAATTTTCTATTTTTAAATCAGTTTCCAAGAAGTTTCTATAGTCGTTTATATATAAATTCTGAGCATTTATATGAGCTATATCCTCCAAGATCTTTTGCATCCAAGCTGCAAATCCCCCAATTATAGCAAAGTACAGGGTGAAATTTCCTATACTCATGTGATCATATAATACCTTGTAAATTAAGTAAGCATATATTCCGCCCTCTCTAATGAGGAGAAGAAAAGCATCCACTAACATTACCTTAAAATCTTTATATTTAATATCCTTCTGAATTTTAACTAGCTCCATGTTAATGTATTGAAATTTGTTAGCTATACGTTTACTTAAATCAAAAATTCTTACATCCTTACCATAAGCAAAATTAGACATAATATCATAAATATAATCGCTTTTTCTTTTTAATTCTGAAATATCATCTTTTTTTCTATACTCATATTTCTTCACTCTAATAGTCAAATAGTAAATAGTAACTACATTAGCTATCAAATATAATAGAATCCATGGACTTAAGTTAACTACAATAGTTATATATCCGAGGAATGTAATGCCTGCACCAAATAATCCAAAAAGCTTACGAAGCACTCCTTCAATACCAACAAGAGTACCACTTACAGCTCTGTATGCAGTTTCTATATCATTTAAGGTTTTAGTGTCTTCAGTATATTTAAAATCCATATTCATACACTTTTCATTCATAAGATTACTAAATCTAAATCCTATATCTGTTAATCTAGGAGCATAAGCCCCCTCTAAATATGCATTAAAATAATTTAATGCAGCAGATATAATAACATAACTTAATAATATAGTAATTAACTGTTCCCCCCTATTAGCTCCCATTAATTCATCCAGTAAAAACTTCAGTGCAAATATATTTATAAATGGAACTATAGCTGTTACTATTGTATACAATTCAAAGTAAAAAAATAATTTTTTGTCCCATTTCCAAACCTTCTTAACTAAAAACTCAATATTAGCCGTAACACTTCTCTTACTATTTTTCATTAATTTTCTTCCTCTCTATATATTTAAAAATATTCTTTTTTCCATAACAAAACAGCCTCCTATGATATTTATATTTTATCATAGAAAGCTGTTATATTTTGTAATTTATATATTTTTTAACAAATAGTACCATTGAATCTGAGAATAGTAAACATCGCATTTACTTATGGTATGGTTCTCCGTATCAGCGGTAAGTGAGGTTTTGAACATATTACCTTCCCTAATTTTATATAACTTTTTCTTCATAAATATAGCCATCCCTTTCTTTGTTTTAACATAATCTTTACGTGTATTTTACTCCTGTGTGATTTTTCCTTCCCATCTGTTGAACCATAGAATTGATAAAATTAGAACAATGGAAGTCAAAATGATCATAGAAATAATCCCAGAAATAATAGATGAACTTGAAAAATTAAAATAGTTTTCTAAAAATCTGACACTGCATTCCCAAGGAATGATTGGCCAAATTTTATCACCAATGGCAGTTTGAAAGTAACCTGCTAGAATTGTACCTGCTATTCCTAGTAACACAGAAACACTAGAACCAAATCGAAAAGCAACTGATAAATGTAATGAGTATAAAAACAAGTTACTGAATAAGAATATTGGAAATATACCAATATATGAATTCAATGGAGCTACATTAGTATCTAAAAATAAATTGACGCCAATATAAAAACATAATTCATACAGTATTAAATTGATAGCTGAAAGAAATAATATAAAAAATAATTTCCCTAGATATATGCTTATTCGAGATTCCACTAGGCCCAAAGTATTTTGCATACCGTTTATGTTTCTATCTAATTGAGTAAAAGCAGATACAACAATACCTACAAAAGTTGGATAACATATTTGTAATATAATGAAAAATACTCTCACGTCAGTAATGATACGGTATCCAGAAATAGTGTAATAATATAAAAATAAAAATGTAATCACTATAGGCAGTAACAAATGCAATAAAAGAAGAGGAGTCCGTTTTAGTTTGATAAAATTAGAGCTGAACTCTCTCAAAATTGTCATTTACGATACACCTGCTTTCTATACCAACCTGAAAACAAGATGGTAAGGGCAACTACAGTAAATAGGGAAATTAACACTAATAATGAACTTTGTCCTAGACTTAAAATACATCTTGAGCCAGATTCAACTAATAATCCATTTGGTAAAACTCCAAATAATGTAATCATAAACCTCCCAGTCCAGCTATATGGGAAAATCCAAAATAAAGGAGTCAATGCAAAGAATAATCCGCCAAATGCACTAGCAAATAAACTTAATATCAGAGAACCAATAAACCCAACTTTTTCATCTAAAAATAAGCATAAAGGGATCTGCCATAATAAAGAAATCCACAATAAAATGTATCCTAAAATATAGTATCCAATATACCCAATTGCTACTGAAAACCCTGACAATATAAATTCAGAGATAATAGTGATAAATGACAGCAACAATGACATTACTAAAAGATTAAGTGCTATCAAAATTGTTTTAGAAATAAATGTTTTCTTTAGATCAATAGGTAAACTATAAAGAGTTCTGTATTTATGTTTTTTTTCTTTGTTATTCACTTGATGACATAAAAACATAATTGACAATGATGCAATAGGCATACTCCAATTACAAACGATGGAACTTGAAAAGCCTCCCAAACCAATACCAACAAACATGAAAACCATAGATACCAAAATTAAGACTAATGGTATCAATATGGTGAGTTTTCTGAATAGTGAGTGCCTAAATTTTAGATTTTCTGCTTTTAAATATGCTTGTAACATCAGGATTCACGCTCCTTTCTGATAATATCCATAAACAATTGCTCCAAATTTTCATTTGCATCAATTTTATCTTGGTGTAGGAGTGTTCCATTGTATATAATTCCAATATCATCAGCAACTTGTTGTACTTCGCTTAAAATATGGCTAGATATAATAACAGAAATTCCTGAGTCTGCTAAAGTTCGAATCATTTTTCTTAATTCTTCAATTCCAAAAGGGTCTAATCCATTTGTAGGCTCATCTAAAACAAGCAGCTTTGGATTATTTAGTAGTGCTAATGCAATCCCCAACCTTTGCTTCATTCCTAACGAGAAATCTGAGGCTTTTTTATTTTTTGCATCCATTAAGTCCATTTTTTGTAAAACTTCACTACATTTTTTCAGTGAAATGCCTAAAAGAGTTGCACGCACTTTTAAATTTTCAAATGCTGTTAAGTTCTCATATAGTGGAGGTGATTCGATCAATGAACCAATATTTAATAAATCTTTTCGCGTCCAATAGTGGTTATTGAATAATATTTCACCTGATGTCGGTCTAATAATTCCAGTAATCATCTTTAATAAGGTAGATTTACCGGCACCATTAGGTCCTAATAGACCATAGACAGAATTTTTTCTTACAGACATAGATAAATCTTTTACTGCATAGGTCTTTTTAAATTTTTTAGAAACACTATGTGTTTTTATGATATACTCCTGCATTATTATTTCCTTCTTTCTTTTTGTATTTAACAGAGGGCATTCCATAGAATACAATTTATGTTAATTATTACACCTACGGTTTTGCCATAATTATGGTAACAACTAATTATAAGGATTTTATAAGGAAACGGAAATATACTATTGGAATTAAAAAAAGTAAGTCACTAGAATACGTTCCAGTGACTTACTTTTTTTTATTGATGCATGCGTAAGTAGTCAATTAGTGCTTATTTAATGTTTGTAATATTAGCTGGTGTCTAGTGAAATTTGATTGTTACCAATGCACCAGAATCATAGTTTTGTAGTTTAATCTGTCCTGCATGTATTTTTACTACTTGCAAAGCAAACCATAGACCAAGGCCATTGTGCTCACTTTTAGCACGAGCTGTATCATCCCTCCAAAGGCGTTCAGTTGCATGTTGTAATGCTGCCTTACTGAAACCAGGACCTTCATCACGCACAATAATTTTCCATCCATCATTTATTATTTTACCTTCTAAATAGACATTTCTCCCTGCCTGGGTATGTTGAATAGCATTTTGTACTATGTTTCCCAAAGCACGAAGCAAACGATCTTTCTGAATATTTGTGATACCTTCTAACTTATTTTGTTTTTGCAAATAAACTTTCTTATTTTCTGCAATAGCAATAGTATTTTGATATAACTCATCAAGTATATCGGATAAGCTGATTTTTTCAAATTCTTCATCCATACCTATAGAAGTTTCCAGCAAACTTGCTACATACTGTTTTGCTCGATTACTGCTTGACATAATTGTTTTCACCATTCTTCGGCTATCATCAGATAGCTCTTCATCTAACAAAAGTTCAGCGTTACCACCTATCAGAGTAAGTGGAGTTTTTAAGTCATGTGCAAGTGCTTCTATTTCTGACTGACGTTCTTGCTTTGCAGCCCACTGTAAAGATAAAGAGTTATACAATGCTTTTCGCATATGTTCCATAGCATCAAGTGCCTGATCATACTCACGTATGCCAGCATAAGGAATTGCAAACTCCAACTCTTGTGCAGCTACTTTTTCACTTACTTCACCAAATAGTTTCAGTTTAGTAGCAAGGCGATGGCGAAGCCACAAAGTATTAAACAGCACGCAAAGAATCCATGCAATACACAGTGTAGCCAACCATAGATATTCAAAAGGAGGCAACATACTTCGCAAAGTAGGATTTACAAACTCTCTCCTGTAATTCCAAGAAATCACTATGGTACTTCCATCTGAGTAAGTATATTGTGAAATATGTATGTCATTTATATTTTTTCTTAAAGAAACAGCCAATGTTTCCAATTCTTTTCCTTCTACATTGCTCTCTAGTATCTCACCACTTTTATCAAACAAAGCGTACTTTGCTAGAAAATTATCATCAGGTGAAACAAAATTTTTGGGTTTTCCAGCTAACATTTTCTCCACTTGTTGGTTAGATACTGATCCATGATAAATAATTCCATTTTTTTGTAGTAGTTGTAGGGTGATAAACCATATTATGCAGCATAACAACATACTTCCCAGCATAACTATAGCAAAACGTAAAAGTACAAATGAAAGACTTATAGAATGTTGTCTTTTCGCCATTTGTAGCCTACCCCCCAAACAGTTTCAATAGGATTAAGATCATAAACCTTTAGTTTAGCACGAATATTTTTTATATGTTCTACAATAGCTGAAGCATCCCCATCGGCATCAAAACCAAAAACAGCCTCATATAATTGTTCTTTGGTAAATACTTGTCCTGTATGCAAAGCCAAGTGTTCACTTATAGCGTATTCACCTTTAGTAAAGAGAAGCGTATCTTCACCTACAATAGCCATTTTTTCTTGCATGTTAAACCTAACACCACCTCTACTAAGTGTGTGTGTAGGCTGACGAACTTCTCGACGTAGGTGAGCATTTACTCGTGCTCGTAATTCTGCAATACTGAAAGGCTTCTTAATATAATCATCAGCGCCTAATCCAAATCCTTGTACAAGAGCTGCATCCTCTGATTTTGCGGTTAAGAAAAGAATTGGGCAATCCGCTTCAGAACGTATACGGCTACAAAGCGAAAAACCATCTTCACCTGGCATCATTACATCTAGTAATAGAAGATCGTATTGTTGACATCTACTAGACTGTATTGTAGTAGCATCTACTTCAGTATCTACTTGATGGCAATCTTTTTCTAAAGCAGTACGTACTAAATCTAGCATATCAAGATCATCATCAATAACTAATAATTTAGCCATACTATATCCTCCTAAGTTAAAAATATATTAATTTGATTGTATTTATTATTAATAGGGAGTTGTTTGTCTTATATTAGCTGCCCTACAAATTCCTATTTACCTTTCACTTTAAATTTATTACTTAACTCATTATAACATAACTTGTAAATATTTCATTGCTTATGGTACGGTTCAATAAGAATTACCCAATGATAAATACTTTTCAGTTAATGTTATAAATCCTTGTTCTTTAAGGTATTTATTAGATAGTGTTCTTGCTAAAATAGGGCTATTAGATATTCTGCAATAGCCTTTTCTTGTATGCCTGAATCTATCTCCTTTATAACCCATCAATCCTTAATCGTTCTACAACACTTTGTCTATCTGTAAAGCGATAGACAAAATAGGGAACCAAAACACCTAGAACAAATAATATCGGGAAGATGATTACCAGTGGCCAGAAATTAAACTTGAAGTTTAAAAACCAAATCTGATCACATAGTGGGCGCACAATAAACAGTGAACTTCCAAGGCTTAGCAAGACAGAAATTACCGCAGTAAATGTCACATAATAGCATCCCTCCAGGCATAGCATTGCCACAAGCTGCCTTCTAGTCATGCCTATACTTTGCAGTATGGCCAGTTCTCTTCGACGAATTAGGATACTGGTTAAAATGGTATTGATAAAATTCAAAATACCAATGATTCCAATAATGAATGCAATTGTTCCACCAATTGATACGATAGTATTCTTAATATCCGTAACACCTGCTAAGGTAGTGAGTTTGGATTTATAACTCATTGTTGGCTCAACACTATTCGTATACTGTTTTAGAAAGTACTCCATGTCAGTTTCTTTATCTTGCGCAGCATCAAAAACATAGCTCATGGCATAGGTATTGCCAGTAAATTTTTTATAAACATCCCCTGGAAGAAAGAAGCAGGAGTCCACCCAGTCATAGGTATTTGCCTCGTTTGCGATGACATGGCCAAGTACAGTTACTTCATGAATATTACCGTTATAATTCAATTTGACTTTATCTCCAATACCATGATTCATACTGTTCATATCCATATGACCGCGGGAATCTACCCAAACACCCTCTAGAATGTACTTCCCTGTTGCAAGTTTCTCTGTATCTATTTCACCATCCACTAATTTCAGACGGGAAAATGGGAATTCATCCATCCCATATATATGTGTAGAAAATGAACCGTCCTGTTTTTGGTTGGCTGTTTGCTTGGTGGTTTTGCTTGTGTATTTGGCTTTACAGCCATATTGGCGACCACCTGTTTTAAATCCATCATGTTTTTCTACAGCGCTAATAAAACTTTCGCTAAGCTCACTTTTTGCATTGACTTGGTACTGAAAAAATAGGTTGGCCTGACCGATGCGAAAATCCGAAGCATTGGCATTTTTAAGAGCATTCTCTGGATCAACGCTCTGTGAGAAATTGAAAACCGTATTGGTCAGTACGATGCTCAGCGAAAGGCTTAGAATCACCAGCACAGTACGTTTCTTATTTCGCCCAAAATTAGCCCATGCCATTCTTTTTTGTGGAGTTCCATTTCGAACTTTTTTCTTTCCTTCCTTACCACCGCTCAAATTGGCATCCGTATAGCGAACTGCTTCAATAGGAGATACTTTTGCCGCCATTTTTGCCGGCTTTCGGGTACTGATAAACACGGTAATTAGTGCGAATATGGCGGCCACTGCAAAGATGAAAGGATTAGGGGATACAATCACCGCCTCCCCCTTAAAGCTGGATTGCGCCATCAACGCCGGCAGCAGTGCCTTACCCACAAAAAAGCCACCACAAAGCCCCAATGGAATGCCAATCAGTGAAAGCATCCATGCCTGTCGCAGGATGATAGCATAAAGTTGCCGTCTTGTGGTGCCGATAGTTTTCAGCAATCCATAAAAGTGCATATCGCGCAAAACGGAAATCTGAAAGATGTTATAGATAATCAGATATCCTGTGAATACAAATAACAGCAAGGCACAGGACAGTGCAGCAGCCGTTCCAACCCCCATTGTTGTACTTTTTGACAAATATCGGGGATTAATTCCTGTATTTATATAGTTCTGTGCATTTGAATCCATAGAAAATCCGCTGTCTGCCACTACCTTCTTCAGGTCTTCTTCAATGTTTTCTGTGCCTGCAAATTTTATAATTCCAGAAATGGTTCCGGTTTCTGCTCGATCCTGGCGGTAGGTGCTTCTCAATTCATCCAAATGAGCATTAACATAAGCTTGAGAGGCGATAATCGTCCCAGTCTGCACACCTGGGTAACTCTTCCACCAACCGGCCAACACGAAATCACGTGCAACTTTTTTATTGTGGGCGGTGAAGTCTAATTTTATATGAGCGCCCAGTTTTTGTGGAACACCAAGCATCTCTAGTGTCGTGGTATCGGTGATTATCTCGTTTTCTGCTTGCGGCTTATGTCCACTGGTCGGCTCAACAAACGCATATTTCAAACCAAGATCATCATAATACCAAAACTCTGTATGCCGCTTGATAAGGGCATCATTATCCACGCTGTCGGCAAGTTTGCGACAATAGGCGATTTCCTTTATCAGAGAATGGTTGCTTATGGTGCGATACTCTGATTCGGTCATATAATTCACACGAGCTTGTCCGTCACCTCCGGACATAATCATATCGGCGAGCTGCATACTTTTCATCATGCCAGATCCCATTGTAAGTAGACTGGTAAATAAAAGTGCGGTCAGTGCAATTGCAAACACAGCGATGATGTTGCGTGTTCTGGCAGCGTGAAAGTTCTTCACTGCCAATTTGCGGATTATCTTTCTGTTTCCTACTCGAATCATCTCGCATCACCACCTGAAATTTTTCCATCCTCAATACGGATAATACGGTCTGCAAGCTGTGCCAGTTCCTCATTATGAGTAATCATGACAATGGTCTGATTGAATTTTTTCCCAGTAACTTTTAAAAGCCCTATCACATCCTGACTGGTCTTGCTATCCAAATTACCGGTGGGCTCATCGGCGAGTACGATAGCCGGTTTTGTGGCCAATGCCCTTGCAATAGCTACCCGTTGCTGCTGTCCACCAGAAAGTTGGTTCGGAAAGTTCTGCAATTTACTTTCAAGTCCCAGGGTCTGAATAATCTGCTTTATATAGCTTTTGTCCGGCTTGTTACCGTCTAACTCTATAGGCAGGACAATGTTTTCATAGATATTCAGCATAGGCACAAGGTTAAAACTCTGGAATATAAAACCAATTTTGCGGCGGCGGAAAATTGTCAGTTCTTCCTCTTTCAGCTTGAAAATTTCCTTACCATCTACCATCACACTTCCACTAGTGGGACAATCAAGTCCGCCTAGCATGTGAAGGAGCGTGGATTTTCCACTGCCCGATGTTCCGATTACTGCAACAAATTCCCCGTTTTCTACTGAAAGATTCACACCATCCAGTGCATGGACAGCCATTTCACCGCTGCCGTAATATTTTTTTAAGTTTGTTGTTTTTAATATGGTCATCATAGCGTCCTCCCAAAAATCTGTATCAAATTCTTTTGCTATACAAACAGAATAACAGAACATTCTTTCCACATTCTTTCTGAAATCTATCAGTTTTGAAAGATCTACCTTTTCTCGGTGGGTAGAAAAATGGAAAAGGTGGAACCTCGTCCCTTTGCTCCAGAGACCTTGATATACCCTCCTCCGCCAGAGATAATTTCCCGTGCCAGAAATAAGCCAAGCCCCACGCCCTCATATCCACTGACCTTAGCAGAACGGTAAAAACGGGTAAATATTTTTTCCTGCTCATCCTCCGCTATGCCAATACCTTGATCTGTGATATCAATCCGAAAAAACAACTCATAGGATATGGCATAAACTTTGATGGTGCTTTGTCTAGGGGAATATTTCACTGCATTATCAAGGACATTATACACCGCTTCAACTGTCCATTTAGGATCGTAATAGGCTGAGCCATCGCTCAATTCAGTATCAATGGTAATCTCTTTTTCTTCTGCTTTGGGCCGGATTTGGGTAATAACAGCATCAAGCAGCTCTCTCATAGTGTTTCTTTGCGGATTGATAGCAATAATCCCGCTTTCCAAACGGGAAGCTTTCACAAGGGCCACCATAAGGAAATCCAGTTTTTCAGCCTGATTAGACAACTCTTTTACACATACGGCACTGTCTGACCTCAGTTTATGCTCCGAAAGAATCTGTGAGTAAAGCAGAATGTTCGCAACAGGCGTTTTGGTTTGATGAGATATGTCTGAGATTAGGCGCTGGATATTTTCCTTTTCTGCAGCCAGATTTTTAGAAGACACAGCACAGGCGGATAAAAAGCGAGCCATTTTCGCTTCCACAGCGGATAGAACAGATTCGTCAAAAGTATTTTCGATAAAATCCCCGTCTATAGCACTATCCAGCATAGCAGTCAAAGAATCCATAAGCCGCCGCATTCTTCTGCGATATAGACAGATGACGGAAATTATGGCGGCCATTGAAGTGACTAAGACAATTCCCATTATTAAAAACCACTTGTCCATTACACCACCGCCCAAGTATAGCCAATGCCGTACACTGTTTTAATATATACAGGCGAAGAGGGGTTGTCTTCCAATTTATCACGCAAACGCTTAACTGTAACCGAAAGGGCATTTTCGTCTACATATACGGCGCCATCAGTCCAGATGGCATCCACCAATTTCGCTCTTGTCAGGGTATGACCCCTATTTTCAACCAAAATACGGAGCAGCTTTTGTTCAGTTTTACTCAATTCAATGGGAATGCTATTTTTAAAAAACTCCATTCTTGCAAAGGAGAATTGAAATCCATTAATCAATATTGGATCGACAATAACAGGTGCAGAGCTTCGAAGCCTGGCACCCACTCTTGCCCTCAGTATCATAAGACTGAAGGGCTTAGTGATATAATCGTCCGCCCCCAGTTCAAGGCCTGTGACCACATCTGTTTCCAGATCATTGGCGGTAAGAATTATCACCGGAACAGCAGAGTGCCTGCGTAACTCTTGCAAGAAATCTAGTCCATTGCCATCCGGTAGATTGATGTCTAGAATGATAAGGTCAAAGGCCGTGTTTTCAATCTCTTGCCCTGCAGAATGCAGATCCTGCGCTTGTACAAAGGTAAATTCATTGTCTTTTAAAGCCAGCGCTATGCCGTTCGCTAAGGACAAATCATCTTCAACAATCAATATTCGTTTCATTTACGGTTGTTCCCCCTTGGCTAATTATCTTTAACTTCTTATTTTAGCCTCTCTCATACTTTGGAGGCAAATTTCTCTTGTGTTTATTATACTCATTCTTCAACTTAATTTTCTTATCTACTTCTTTATCCCCACAGCTGCCATTTTCTATATACTTATTAACTTGCTCATAGGAAAAGCCTAATTTTTCCTCATCGGATTTTCCACTTAGCCCATCACTTGGAGTTTTATGAACCAATTCATAAGGTAAGCCTAAAGAGTCTCCCACTGCTACAACCTCTTCAGTAGTTAAATCTCCTATAGGATTAAAGTCAAAGGCGTTATCACCCCATTTTGTTGTATATCCTACAAAACCTTCTGATTTATTTCCTGTACCACATACCCTATAGCTCATATTAGTGCCAATTGCATACAAAGTAGTCATTCTAATTCTTGGAGGAATATTGATTTTAGCATCAATAGATAAATTTTCATCTCCAATACCATCTAATAATCCATTATAAGCTTTTTCTATATTAACTATCTTATAATTAATTTCTAAAATATCTACAACCCTTAAGCTATCAGCTATATCCTTTTGCTCACCATTTGGCATTAAAACTCCAAATACTCTTTCTTTTCCTAAGGCTTCAGCTAATAACTTAGCTGCTACCAAGCTGTCCTTCCCACCGCTAATTCCAATAATAGCTCCCTTGGCATTAGGCTGAGCTTTAAAATATTCTTTAATCCAATTTATAATATTTTCACATTCCTTTTTTGCATTAAAATCTTTTCTCAATTTTTATACCTCCCGTCAAAATATCCAAATTAATTTCCTGCCTTATTTTAAAATGTTACTAGAAGCTGCCATGCAACCTATTTCTTATTTCTGATAATGAATAGTCTTTTATCAACTTACCATCCTTAAATACAATTTCTAGTAGATTATCCTTATATTCTGCTTGCTCTTTTATAGTTAATTCATCTTTATATAAAATGTCTTGTCCTTCTCTATATACATAACACATTCCCTTTTGTGACTTTTTAAAATTATCTTTATCTGTTTTAGGGGCTTTGAATATAAACTTTTCTTCACCATCTATTACTGCATGAGTAGCTTTTAGGGCAAATCCAAAAGTATCTCTAGTGTTATATTGGTAGGTATATGAGCCTATACCAAACACACAGTTATTTACTGCAAAGCCCTTTTGCTCCAAGCCTCTACAAATCTGTTCACATCTTTCTACAGTTATACTATCTCCATAAATTGTCCCTATTTTACTATTTAGAACCTTATATCCTTTTGAATTGATTTCTCCCCCGAATATATCCCAAAGCAGCTCAACAGTTCCCTTATATTCCTCACTATCTTTTGCTGCATCCTTATCTCCGCAAATTATTTTTACTGGATCTCCACTATCCCCTCTAATAACAATTTTGCCATCTCTATTTAATATATCTTCTTTCAATGTTGGAAGTATATTTGTTATAACATTCCAATAATCATAGGTGTCAGATACTATGCTCAAAACTCCACTTGGAAACACTTCAGTGATTAATCTCTTATAGGCTGAAAGCTCATCTTCGCCGTAACTACACATTACACTGTGTTCTGTAGAAGGTGTTCCTAGTCCAACTATTTCCTCTTCTATATTGCAATTATAATATTTTTCTAAATAGCTAATGGCAGGTATTGTTGCCGTTCCTAAGAATGAAAGTAGGTGTGCTGCACCACTAAGTTCTGCACTTTCCACAGAGCTAAAGCCCCTCATGCTAAAGTCTCCACAAGCTTTTCTTACATCACCATTTTCTACAGTAAGATTAAAATATTTTTCTACTATTTCTCTGTATCTATATGCAATAGTGGCACTTGTCATTGGTTGCCATATATTACAACTCATAAAGGTTTCTAAATAATTCACCAACCAAGCAAAATCAGCATGTGTATTGGTAATCTCAATCATTGGTGTTTTAATATTTACTCTTAAACCTTCTGCTACAGCTTTAATTTGTATTGGCAAATATCCTAAGTCATGCAAAGCTTCAATATGCTTTGTATCTGCTGCAATATTTCCCATAGTTTTAGATATAATTCTTTTATATTCAGAAACTACAGCTTCCTTATCCCTTTGGAAAAAGTTTTCATTAAAGTATTCAATTAAATATTTCTTTATAAAAGGTTGTAGTCCAAACATAACAACTTTATTCATATTTTCTTTTCTAGACATTCTTGGAGTCCAGTAACTTACTAATTTAGTCATTCCCTGTGCATAGCACATATGATGGATTGTTTTATAAAAATCTGTAAGCAATAATGGATTTATCATTATAAGCCCCCCTAAATTTCCTGCACCTTAATTTTTTCATGATCCTTACTTAAAATACTATTGGTTGTATATACCTTAGTTATTAAATCACCGGTTAATAATTCACCTTGAAAAACTGTATTTTCACAATGGGTAACTACTAGGTATATTTCCGCTGCCCCCATTTCCTTTAACTTAGAAGCTGTAAGCATAAAAGTACCACCCTTTGAACATAAATCATCTACTATAATGGCCTTGAAACTTTTACTTTCTATATTCCCATTAATCTCTAGCTTCTTAATAAAACCTGTTTTAAAATCTCGCTCTTTGTTTGCAGTGAGAATCTTTTCATAGTCTATTTGTTTTCCATATCTCTTAGCTGCACCTGCATCGGGATAAACTAAATATATCTCTTTTTCTTCATCAATTAATTCTTTTAAAAGCTTCTCCACTAGCATTTTTGACATATTTACTACCTTAACCCTATCCAATAATGCAGTGCATACATCTGAATGTGGCTCATAAATTGTTACACTTTCAAATTGTAAACTATTAATTAGTTTGCACAGATACTTTAAAGTAAAAACCGCTATTCCCTCAGTTCTGTCCATTCTACTATAAGGCATATATGGAATTATTAAATTACATTTTACTTTTAATTCATCTAAATGACTTTTCAAAAATATTAAGTGAGTTATATCTTCATCGTTATCAAAATAAACTTTAATCTCATTATCATCACTTCTTAACTTTAAATTTTCACTATGAATCAAAGATTCACCATTAGGAAATTTCTTAATCTCAACTCTTTCATTATTAAAATAAATCATTTTGTAGCCTCCTCGCCTTTAAAAATTATGCTCCCAATCTTCATTAAATTTAAATACCTTAGCTGGCCTAAAGGGTTTTCCTTCTATTTTTTCATCAGTTTCTATAATCATTTCTCCCATCTTTCTCCTGAAATTTAAAATTTCTCTTCCCATTATTGCTTCATATACATTCTGCAATTCTTTTACAGTAAATACTCTTGGCAAAAGGTTAAAGGCAATTGGTGTATATTCTACTTTATTTCTTAATCTATCTATGCCATAATCTAATATCTTATAATGATCAAAAGCCAATTCCTCTGTAGAATTATTTAATAATCTATAAGATGTTTCCTTTCTTCTAAAGATGTCTCTTCCAATTTTCTCTGTTACTTCATAATTCATTATTATTTTTTCATCAATAGATTTAAGTGATAAAAGATGTTTGTTTTCTGTATATTGTTCTTTCTTTTCGGAGCTAATAAGAGTCTTATCTATCCAAAACCATCCACTTTCCTTTTGGGAATCTACTTCTTTAAATCTTATTCTGCCCTTTTCTACTAAAGCAATATTCCCTACACTGATAACCCTTGTTCTTTTATCTCTGTAAACATCTCCAAAAGTATAAAGCTGCTCTGTATAAACATTATCTATTCCTGTCTTCTCCTTAAGTTTTCTTATAGCACTAACTTCTAAATCTTCTTCTATATCAACAAACCCGCCTGGTAGTGCCCATTTTCCTATATAAGGGTAATCATCTCTTTTAACTAAAATAACCTGCAATCCTTTTTTTGGCACCTTCCTAAGATTATCTTCTTTTATATCATCAGTTGTAACTATTATAATATCATTTGTAACACTTGGTCTTTTATAATCATTCTCATCATAACTTTTTAAAAACTCTTCTTCCTTATCTATAAAATGCTTATCCATGTTGTTTTTCACCTCAACTTAGTTTCGATTAGATAATATCAAATTGATATTATGTTATTATAATACAACTTATTCCACCATATGTCAATAATATTTTCAAATTCAAGTTTATATTATATTTTTCTATATAAAAAAAGCACTCCATCCCACCAAGAATAGTTGTGCTTTTTCATAATTAAAGTCTTTTAATTAAATTCAATAAATCCACCTAATGATCCTATATGATCTAAATGCATATGAGTTATTAATATATGAACTTGTTTAACTCCAGCCATTAAGCTTTTCTCTAAAATTTTCTTAAATACAGTTTCCCCACAATCAATTAATAATAGTGTTTCATTGTCCTTAATGTATGCTGATGTATTAGCTTCAATAGAATGATATCCTTCAACTATTACCGTATCTTGATTCATTAAACATTCAAGATAATTTATTTTTACATCTTTTATTAATGATATATTATTTTCAGCTATATTAGCTATCAACTCTAACTCTTCCTTATTTGCTTTAAACCCAATACACTCATTATAAGTTGCTAAAGTTGTATGAATATTACCTCCATCATATTTAATACATGCAATTTCTTTATAAATTTTTGAAGTAATATTGCTAATGTTATTAATAATATTGTCGGAATGCTTTAAAGCTATAATATATCCACCTTTATTCTCTTCAATATTAGGTTTTAAACCTTCTACCTTAATCTTTAATGTATCTCTAAATTCGGAATATATTTTATCTTGCTTCTCTAAAAACTCAACATACTTCAATTAATTACTCCTCACTATATAGTCATTTCCTTATTAATATATTTATTCAAACCTTTCATATTCAATACCATATATGTACCTTATCGCCACTTTGTTCAACACCTAAAACTATGAACCTCATTTATTTATGATACAATTCTTTGTATCAACTACAAATGAGGTTTTTACCATTATAGTGTTACTTATAGAAAAAATCTCAAAAAAATAGTAGCCCCAGGTCGAATTGGATAGCTACTAATTTTTTTATTATAAATATTATAGTGGTACCAGTTGCCTAAACAACTAGAATTGTATATAAGTAGAGTGTTGACGCACTCTACTTTTTTTATTTTTGAATTTTTACTTTATTAAATTATAAAATCCAATCGCGTCCTTATAAATTGAAAAGGTTCTAAAATCAGGATTTTTTCAATGTACTATCCACGAAGCCATTTAAATCCTCCTTTTATCAATATATAAAAAATACCTGTTCAATAAATTGGAATTTGCCGTGTTCATAATTATGCTCATAATCTGGATTATCAGTTTGGTACTGATGTGTGTGGATATTGGACTGCAATTCGGTTTTCTGGATTCACATCTACAGTATACAATACAAGTAAAAAAATCCATTCAAGAGGCTTCATAAGAAAGTAAATTGTATCAGCTAAATATCTAGAATGTATATGTTTTGAAATTGGATATCCTGTGCTGTCGTAAATAGCCCTAACTACTTTGTGAAATATAGGAGTTTTCTCTTCTAACACTTGTTCGAAGGCATTAGCGATACAGAGTTGTCTATTTACTACGACACAATGTCCATGACGCATTCCAGTCCTGATCGGTTTTACTACCTTTCTATGGCCACCCGCGGCTACTGTACATAGATAATGCTCATCATATTGTATGTTTTGAGGAGCTATTTTTTGAGACATTGTCCAGTCAGCAGTTTCAGTCCAAGCTTTAATTATGCTATTTGGCTCTTGGCCAAATAACAATAGAATAGCAATTATGATTCCAAGTAGTGGAATTACCAAGATAAGAGCCACCCAAGGAAGATTTGTAGCTTTATTCAGTATACTTGATAGTTTTTTATATTTTGTCGTGGTTATTCCGCTTTGTAAAAGAGTATTTTTCTGATAAACTAATATATAAATGGCTTTAACGAATATGATTATGCAATTTGCAGGTAAAAGAATAAAGAAAAAATCACTAATTGTCTGAATACACCATAACAAACATATTCCTATTCCTAAATATATAGCAGAAATTCCTATAACGGATACTATGGGTGATTGTCTATCTGCTGAAATAAATCTAATTAAAATGTATCCCATAAAAGCAATTAGTAAAATAGTACCTATTGTCAAAAAAGCGTCCGGCGAAATCATGCTATGCCTTTCAGAATTACGTAACTGAACGTCCCAGTTCACAAAAACAACATCACGTAATCCTGCATATAAAAATACATATAGTATGCCTATACACATCGCAATAACTTCTATCACTTTATAAGAATTCTTTTCTTTCTTCATTACTAGATACTGTATTAAAGCGAAAATGTTCCATACCGTCAACACAAACGGAATAGCTATAACAATCAAAGCTATAATTTGTTCCATAATAAATTCACCCGATTTCCATAATATAAATTTCCTGTAGATGTATCAATTCACCTACATATGCGAATGTTCATTGTCCCACTGATAAATTACTATTTATAATGCTTAACCTTAAGTTTAAGCTACCCTATAAAATTATTATCAATCATGACATACCTGACAACCAAAACAAGTCAATAATACATTATGAATTTCACAAACAAGGTATTTGTCTATATCTTTACGCTCTTCTTCAAAGCATTCCATCCATTCTTGGACTGCTTCTTTATCGATATCTTCAACCTGCATTTTCTGCAACAGCTTTCTAAATCCTTCCATACTATTAGCTACCATATCATAATTTGGATTATAACTTAGTTTATTCCATCCATTCTTCAGTAATACATCATCTATCACATGAAACAAAAATTGCTTTTGCTCCTTAAATGCATCTATATCCCATGGCATCTCACATATATCAAATCCAACAGTACCGATTCCTACCGATGCTTGATCTTTTTCTAATAAAAATATAATTAAATTCTTTTCATAATTTTTAACTGCTAACCTGGAACCGCTTAAACCTAATACATTAATAAAAACACTGGTTAACCCATTGCTCATACCTAATACTTCTGGATCTTTTTTATAATAAATTGTATTTGCCAAAGTTTATACCTCCTGCCTATTTTAGAAAAGCTAATTTATCAAAAACTTTCATTACATATGAATTTCCCTCTTTTTGCTTTGGATAAAAAACAAAAGTTTCCCAAAAATCTAAATTTATAATAAACTGATATATTCCAATTGATAAATCCTGTAAATATTCATCTTGCATGGCCAAATTCATATCAATGGATCCTTCTACAACTTTGTTTTTACACAAGAGTCTTAATACTTCTATTAATTTATTTATATCATGATGATTTGCGCCATACTTTACAAGGGAAATTGTATCACTTCCTACAACTTCATGTACTTCCCAACCGTTATTAGCTTTTTTAATTACCTTGTACATGTTTCGTACCTCACCTACAAATTACTACTTTCCTTAATCAATTTAAAAATGATGCGACATAAGTAATTATTCTTTATTTTTTAGTTCTAAAAATATAGGGGCTATATTTAGTAAAATAGATATAATTGTGAGAAACCATAATGCATTTTCCATTGTAGGTATAACATCTAATAAAGCCGACCAATCCTCTCCTTTTACCCACTTGGATACAGCACTGTATTCTGCACAAAGTGTCAATGCTGTAAATGACAATCCAATTGCCATAGCAAGTTTATAGTCTTTTCCTGTTTTATACATATAAAGATTTATAAAAGTTGCTACTATAGCAATAACTCCCAATATTATCCACATAATTATACCTCCATTATTATTTTTTAGTTACACATAATTTTACAATTGCGAATTAACTTAACGATAAATTACTATTTATCAAATTCCAGATTTAATAAAAGATATTAGTTCCTCAACATTATCAAAATCATCATAATCTCCATTTATTCCTTCTCTATGATATACTACCCCTTTTTTTTCATTTCTCTCTAAACAATCAAGAAGATCCTCGATTCCATACCTCTTAATAAATAAAGTAAATCCATAAGGCTTTATTTTGTTTAATAACCCCTTATGACATTCTTCCTTACATAAATAACAAGCAATTATATCTTTTTTAATAGAACATTTACGATTTTCACACCACTCTTTATCTGGACATTCACCTGAATTGCAACCAGAACATTTTGTATTTTCTTTACACAGACAACAAGCAAGTCCACAACGTGCAATTCCTAATTCTCTTTTCATTTTAACACCTCTTAAAATTACTATTTATCTTTCACTAAAAAATTACTTATCTTTTTATTATAAATATTATTGTAAAACTATTAAATTAAAATTTCATATATTTCTTCTTCAAGGATTCTTCCATCTGAAGTTTCAACTTTTTTATACTCTGTTACCAATTTACCTCCATAAAAAAGTGGTATCTTTTTACTTGAAATATTTCTTCTGTCAACAGGATAACATAGTTTTTTAACGCCTAAACTTTGGGCATAATCTATTACTCCGCCAATCGCCTCTCTACCATAATGATTTCCATGATAAGAAATTTTAATCCAGATGCCTAGTTCAGGAGATTCATTTTTCAAGTTATGTAACGAAACAATTCCAATAAATTCACCACTTGATTTGAGAGTAATTGCATAAACATAATCGGTATTGTTTTCTCGACCTTCTATAAATCCTTTCACAATCTTATATATTTCATCGATATTTTTTACCACTTGTGGCTCCATATAGGTAACTATCTGTTCATTAAAATTTTCAAATATTTCTTTTATATGCACCTCTGATACGGGAACTAATATCAAGTTGCTTGTTTCAATATTTATTAATGTATTCATACACTATCTTCTCCTTTTAAATCTGCAATTCAAATTATTACTATTTATCAAACTGTATGTTATGGAGGTTATGGTTTTCTTGCAAGTTGTACGTCTATTGTATCGTATACAGTAATAATACCGCCATTATCATTAATCGCTTCTCTTATTTCATTAAAGAATTTCATTCTTGTTGTTTCTTCCATAGCAATGTGGTCTGAATAGGTACCTAATAATAATGTATATTCATCAGCTGTAAAGGTTCTTGTTCTATGATAAAGCTTATAACTTATATCTATAAATCCATATTTATAAGCTATATCCGCTATATTTTTAGCATTTTCCTCGCTATATTCATCTCTAACTAATGAACCTGGCATATACTTTGCATATATATTTTCAAATGCAATATGTATATTATTATTTTTCTTGTCTTTGTATGGGTGATTCGCAAATCGTGCAAAAACGCCACCGCTTTTTAGCATATCAAATACTTTAGTATATCCTATATCTTCAGGAATCCAATGAAAAGCTGTTGCTGAAAAGATCAGATCAAATGAATTAGGAGGACACTCAAAATCTTGAAATGCCAAATTTTTAACATTAAATTTATCATAATTTTTAAATTTATGTTTTGAAAATTCCGCTAACTGGTCACCTAACTCAATTGCAGTTAAACTACAACCTGTTTCAAGTATTGGCAATGTTGCTTGTCCGGTTCCTATTCCAACCTCAAGCACATTGCTTGATGAATTTATTTCTTTTACATGAAAAATATCATCATATAGTTCTTTAACATAAGCAGGACGCCACTTGTCGTATTCAATGTAAACAGAGTTAAATGTGGTTTCTAAACCTTTAATTATTGACATTTTTTATCCCTCCCATTATATAAATAATTTCCTCTACAAATTAATTAAACTGGATTACTGAATAAATGATATTTTTTTAGGTAACTCGCCTATTTTTTTATAATCTACATAGATATGATATATTATATGTATAGCTAAATAATGAAATTTCATTTCATAAATATAAAATGCATTCTTACACTCCTTTGTTATTTTAATTCGGCCTTCATCGACAGCCTTACCCCATTTTCCTCTTCATTAAGCACACTTTTCTCAATAGAGCTTAATCCATCATATAAAAGACAGCCTTCCTTCTTATTTGGTAGATTCCAATTTGCTCCTGAATATTCATATATTAAATAGCCATTACTTTCTTCTTTATATCTGGCATAACCTTGCAAATCCTAAACTCATTTATATCCTCCATAAATTGAAATTTCATCTTTACAACCTATTATCGTATAAATTACCAGTATTTCATTTCTGACGGAATGTATTTGTCATATTTTCCTGCTTTATCATACCCATTCCACCCATATGGCATATACTTTTCATATAACCCTGGTTCCGTAAAAAAGGAATAGAATTCTCTTTTATCAAAATCAATATAAAAAATTGGTGTGGCAGCATAATGTACATCTATATCACCATATAATTCTTTATATATTATATAGTATTCTTTTAATTCTTCCTTACTTACTTTAAAATCCACAACTCTGGCTAGAAAACTAACAATGTTTTTTTCTGATAATATTGAAAAACCATATCTAATATCATCTTCATATTCAGGTATTTCATGCTCTTTCCCTATGAAAGCGTTTTTTAAAATTTCCTCATTCAAAATCCATATTTCTTTATCTGTGACATAGTATTGTAGAAAATTATTGAATTTTATCAAAACAACTACCGTATCTACTCCATCCGGTTCTAGCATCATTTTTATCACCTCTAAAAATATAAGTTCTAATCATATATTATAAATAAATTATTCTTAGATAATCTCACTTATAAATTCCCATTTATCTTACACTAAAAAATTACTTATCTTTTTATTATAACATATTTTGTAAATACGCCATTACTTATGATACAATTTTTTCATGCACAAAAATAGTCTTAACCAAGTAATATTAATGGCTAAGACTATAAAACTCATTTTATTCTTATATTTATTTTTACTAGCACTATTAACATTCATAGTGTTACTTATTGATAAAATGTTAAAAAAATAGTAGCTCCTACCCGCAATTGGACGCTACTATTTTTACAAACTGGAAATTTAGTGATACCAGTTGCCTAAGCAACAAATTTATCCATATCCTCTTCTTTTAAATATGTATATTGTCTCTCTAAATTATATCTTTTAGTACTATAAAAACCTATTACAAATTGGAATTTATCAAATATCTTCTGAATCAATTACTTTATAGCCCTTCTCAATCAATGCTTTAGCAAATAGTCCGTTGCCTTTAATTAATTTTCCATTAAAGTTTCCATCATATATTTTATTAACTCCACAAGTAGGACTTCTTGATTGTAGAATTGCTAAATCAATATTTTCATCTTTTATCTTCTCTAATGCCAATTCAACACCTTTTTCATATTCTCTATGAACATTTCTACCATTACATTCGGTAACACATCCATCTACTATTTCAGCAGAAGCCCTTGGAATACTCATTCCTACTAACATTTCAGGACAAATCTCAATTATTTCTTTATCCTTTAGAAATTCTACAACTTTGGCATTTAAATTGTTCCCACCATTATATTTACAATTACATCCTGTAATGCAGGCACTAACCAATACTTTCATCTTCATCACCTTTCCAAATTACTGATTTAACTTTTTTCTGTATATTAATAATTGAAATTCTAAGCTATGGCATTATAAAATTTACTTTGTAGGTTTTCTTCTCCTAATTCATCCATTTTAGCTTCTATTTCTTCTAAGTTCATTTCTTTCACCCAACCTCACTAATAAATTGAAATTTGTCTTTATGCTTAAAGAGTTTTAGTAAAATAATAGCGTTTTCCTGTGACAGGATAGTTTTCTAATACAAATACTTCCTTGTACCCATGCTTTTTATAAAATTCAGGTGCTTGAAAACTAAAGGTATCTAAAAATGAATACTGGCAACCTCGCTCTTTCGCTGTTTGTTCTGCCTTATTTAAAATATTACGTCCAATACTATGACCCCTTAATTCTTCACTTACCCATAGAAATTTTATAAACAACCAATTACCATGTGTATTTCCAATTAGTCCAGCAACTTTTTTGCCTGTTTCATCTTGTAAATAAACGCCTAAATCCTTTGGATTCTTATCTTCAATTCTTGCTAAATTATATTCTAATAAACCTTGAAAAATAATATCTTCATCTTGTTTTTTAATTTCATCAGTAATCTCAATTTTCATTTTAATTCTATACCTCCGTTGTTGACATCCAAACATAGATAAATTACTATTTAGCTATGTATTATACTCATAATCTTATTGAAAAACTGGAATTAACCTCTTTTACTGATTTCATCTATTATTAATGATTTTGAAATATACATCGCTTTTATTATGTTCTTAAAGCGAGTGTGATGAGAGGTTCCCTCCGCAAATTTTAGCTGTGCTTTTTCACATTTGCTGATAATTGAAGATACGGGGCGTAGTGCCTCTATCAATTCTTCTTTTGTATATTTGTCCATAACATTTTCATCTGTTATTAATGATTTTGAAATATACATTGCTTTTATCCTGTTCTTAAGGAGGGTGTGATGAGAGGTTCCCTCCGCAAATTTTAGTTGCATTTTTTCACATTTACTGATAGTTGAAGATACAACTTGTAGCGCTTCTACCAATTCTTCTCTTGTATATTTGTCCATAGCATTTCACCTCAAATTTACTATTTATCTTACACTAAAAAATTACTTTTTTATTATAACATATTTTGTAAATGCACTATTACTTATGATACGTTTTAATGTTACTATTTCAAGGTGATTTGTTCTTAATAGCACTATTAACATTAATAGTGTTACTTATAGAAAAAATCTCAAAAAATAGTAGCCCCGTGTGCAAATGGTTAGCTACTAATTTTTTTATTATAAATATTATAAATTGGAATTTGTGTTACCTTAATACTTCTATTTCAAATCCATATTCACGCAATATAAGGTCATCATCGATTCTTTCTTCATAAATTCCACCTACCTGTCTAAATCCGTTTTTTAAATATAAATTTATAGCTGGTTTATTGATATCCACAACAAAAAGCCTTAAATATTTAGCATGCTTCTGCTTAGTGAGTGTAATAGCATGATTAAGCATTATACTGCCAATTCCTCGTCTTGAATAATCAACATTAACTCCAAAGCGGTCAAGATATAATGCCTTGTCATGGGCATTTTCCCATTTCACATAACTTTCTCCAGCATTTGATTCACATAATGCAAACGCTGCAACTATATCATCATGCTCCTCCACCAATAAATAAAGACGATTATTTTCAATATCATCGCTAAAAAACTCGCAGGGATAGATTTCGTCCCAAATTGGTATGTTGTTTCTGTTCATATTATCAATAATATTTCCATACATAGCTTTGAGTTTTGATAAATCGTTACTATTAGCCAATCTCAAATCCATATCACTTCACCTCAAAATTACTATTTAACAATAATATATATCTTTGTTTTCCCATCCTAAATTATTTTTAATAAATATTGCCTCCAATTCAATGTTTACATATTCTCCCCAGTAACGCATAACCGCTTTATTTTGTTCTATTGATATCCAAGATAAGGCTACCATATAATTTCTAGCATCAAAAGAACTCTTATTATAATTGAGTTCACAGAAATTCTGAACATAGTTATCAAATGTTGGAATTTCAGCAAGTATTTCTTTTATCAAATCTCTAGTTATTTCTTGTTTATCATTCAAGTAAATTTCTAATTCGTCATTGAAAAGGATATCCAAATATATTATCTCATCTATAGTTTCTATTTTTTCAAATTTGGCTAAAATATCTTCCTTTATGAATCGATTCCGTTTAAAATAGTTTTCTTCTTTGCTCTTTGTTCCGCTTTTAGTTATTTTTAAATTGATGTTATCATCCAACTGTGAATATCCTCCTTTGAATGAAACTTTAATTATTGTCTGTCGCTAATTTATCAAAGACTTTCATGATATATGAATTTCTCTCTTTTTGCTTTGTATAAAGAACAAAAGTTTTCCAAAAATCTAAATTTGAATTTGTTAAGCTATAGGGTATACTCATAATAAAAATCTTAGCTAAATGCAAGAGCTGTCAATTCCATCAAAAATAAATTTTTCTTGATCTTCATCATAAAAAAAATGAACTTCAAGTCCTAAATAATCATCAATAGTCATTCGTTTTGAATTTGGGTGAAATCCCAAAAAACGTGTCATAACACTGAGATAATCAAAATCCTCAAAATAAATATCTCCAATATACCACTCACCAGTCATTTCACAATTTCGAGGAAACATATCAATGCTATCATTACAAACATTTTCATCGTTCACATAATCAGTTATTTCACTAACTATATTTTTTAAAATTTCATCATTATGCTTTTCAAATAATGCTTTAAGTGATAAATCTCCGAATATCATTCGTGGTTGTAGCTTATTTTCATAAGTCACATGCACATTATTTGTATTAAGATTTGGTAAAAAAATCTGTTTTAACTCTAAACCCATAGTATTTATCTTCTGTTATATAAATAATCTCCAATCCAAATTAGAAATAGGTTTGTGGTATTGGAATTTCACAATCACTTTTTATTAGGTCTTCTTTTAATAAGCAACAATTTTTCCATATCTGCAAGTAAGGAAGTATCTGTTAATTCAAACATCATCCATTTTCCGTCATGGTAGGTCTTTGTTTCATCATAGATTTTTTGCACTTCAAGGGAATAATTTTGTTTATCTGCCTCAAATTTTGTCCGCTCATTTTTTCCCAAAATAACCATAAAGCCTAAGCAATTTTCTTTCGCATATAATGCACAAAGCGTTTTTCCACCTCTACGATATTTGTATTCATATTTCCATGCTTTGCCTCCATTATTCCATAAATGTTCCATGTCATATTTTTTCTCGATCATATCACATAATGCTGCCCAAACTTCAAATAATGGTTTCCCAATTAAAGCAATCAAATCCTCGCTTGTAGGTGCTTTATCCAACATATTTTAGTCTCCTTTTTATATAGTTAGAATTTTGAATAATGCGGTGTTTTTGAAAGATATTCGTTTTTTCAATTGTTAAGCTAAATAATAATGGTGCGAATTAGTTCAACTCTATACTTCAATCATTTTGTATTGTTTTCTACTGCTGCTACTGCTTCAATTTCCACCAATTGATTTGCATATCCTAATACTGTAACTCCAGATAAGGTGCTTGGAACATCATGATTACCAAACTTTTTTCTTATTGTTTCCCATGCAGTTACCAAATCTGACTGATTGTGAGATGCTACAAGAACTCTGGTATATACTACGTCTTCCAAAGTAGCCCCACAGTCCTTCAGTGCTTCCTTCAAATTCTCTACACAAAGTTTTGCCTGAAGCTCATAATCACTCATACTGGGTACTTCTCCGTTTTTATTAATAGGACATGACCCCGCCAAAAATAATAAGTCCATTCCTGAAGGTATACGTCCAGCATAAGCATAATCTACTGGAGCTAAATTTGTAGAATGAATTAATGATATTTTTTTATTCACTTTGATTCTCTCCTTTTCTTATAATACCTACAAGAAGAATTACAAATTCATTTTTTAAATGAATTTTATCTTCAATATCATTTTAAAGCTTCTACATTTTTTAAGAAAGATAATAATCATTTCTATATCATCTTTTACACAAAAGCTACCACACATTACAAGAGTGGTAGCTTTAACCTACTTATCTTTTTTATATACAATTTTCTTAATACTACTATCTGAAAGAAAGAATTCTTCAGCCAGATTGCTAATTGATTGCCCACCTATATATTGGTTTAGAATCTTTGCATTTCTGGCTTTTATATAATCTCGACTTTTAGATTTTTCACCCCATCTTTTTCTCTTTTCAGGGAGGGAAGGGATGTATACATATTCACCTTGAATATACTTTTGAATTTCTTTAACCAAATCATCTGGTAATATTCTATCAATTCTTACATATTTCATAAAGCTCACTTCCTTAAACTTATTGTTTAATTAAGGAAACAAAGCCTGTATATGTATGAATTTATTTATCAAAAGCGACTAAATATCTATCCCTGTGCAAATTGTCGCCCAAACTCATACCTACAGACTTTGCACAGGGCATTTTAATCATTTTTCTATCCATGAGATTAATATTCATAATATCACACTCCCTGTTTGTATTAAATCAATTATATTCTTTATTAAGAGGATGCGTAATTCATTACCATTCCGACTTCATTACTAGTAATTATATCATGTACAACCAATTAACTCCATATAAACCATATATGAAAGAAGATTTTAAGCAATTTTTTCACCGCATTATTTATTTTTCATTTGTGACATTAAATAAGAAATATCTTACAGAACTAAAGCTAAAATTATGTTACCTAACTCTACAAATTGAAATTTATCAAACCCTTTTATATCCATAAATTACGTAGGTATCATTATCCTTTTCATAATTAATATTATATTTATTAAGTATTATTAGAAACTCTTTTTCAGCATCATGTATAACCTTTTTAGAACACAATCGTCCTCCTTTTGTTTCATAATATCGTGGTCTGACCTTAATCCATTCTATTAAATAATACTTTAGATAGACAAAACTTTCTTCATCATATCCCCCAAAATAATTTACATCTGAAGCAAAGTGAGTATAATATGTGCTATCATCTTCAACTTCATATATTGTTTTAATTATATATGGAGGTGGAAATGGCATTTCCTCAAGCATAGCCTTTCTAAATTCTTCCCACTTTGTATTGTTCATGAAAGAAACAAGCTGCTCCTTTTCAATATATTCTCTTGCTTTCTTTTTTGATTTTTGAATACGTGCGTTTTCTATACTTGTCATTCTTTATTCCCTCATTCTATAAATCACCATTTATTTAGTTATTTTATATATTTCATATGTCGCATTGTAATCACACTTTTGGTATTGAGCAAGTGTATTTTCGTTTTTCTTAATGTGATAAGCACCAGACCATCTACAAACAGTTACAGCCAGTAAAGCAAAGTTATCTGCTGGACTTTAATTCGTAATATAAGAATGTTACGAACTAAAATTTACATTAATGTTCTATCATCCTGTAAATAAAGCGTTATCTTCTAAATAACGCCTTTACTTTTTAAATATTTTTCATAATAAGGTAAAAATACATTATAATATTGATTAATTTCCTCAATTTCTCTGTAAAATTCTTTTTTTACCTCTAAATGCTGAACGTTCTCTAAAGCCATTGAAAATCCTGAATCCTCATATCTATTCAGTAAATGGTAAAAATATTCACATGAAAATTTCACCATTTCCGTTCCATCAGAATATACTCCTGCATCATTTAAGAATGTTGCCCAAGAAATTTCTCTTCTACAATATTTTAAATAAAGACAGCCAATATATAAATCGTCAAATTTATTACCTATATAATGTTCAAAAGGTTCTGAATGAATATACTCGTATAAAATATTTAAAGCAGAACCTCTATTTTTTTCTATAGAAATATCTAATATCCAAGAAGGAGGATTATCAGATATTTCAATAATTTCATCACACCATAAATAGTAGTGTTTATACCATATTAGTCGTGAATCAATCATAACTGCCAATTTTCGTGCAAACTCTTTATCTAAATTAAACTTCATGTTCAAGCCCACCTTTAGTTAATATGTAATTTACAACAGTTGCGTCACAATATTTTACTATTCCATCAAAGTTTAAGAAAATTATTCATTTTCTCAGTTGTGACGTTAAAAAAGAAAGATACGACAAAATTGAATATAAAATTATGTTACATCAAGTCCACAAATTGGAACCAGGTTATCACTCATGAAAATCTTCTGAGACTTCAAAATTAGTATAATAATCCACGAAATCATCAATTAATAACTGTCTGTTACGCACATATTGATATTCTACGCCCCCATTTTCAAGACTTTCTATCCATTCACCATCTACCATACAACCAACATCCATATTTATACTATATTTTGCCTTCTTAATAATTTCTACATCATTAACATCACCTATACAAAACAAATACCCGCATAGGAAACGTAAATATTCACTGCTACCATTTTGATAGTTAATAATCTCTTTTTCCAAAAGTTGTCTGATTTCTGCATGATATTTGTGACTAAAATCGAAGTCATATCTCTTTATTAAAGCTTCTGCACGTTCTTCATTATTCAAACTTATTCATCCTCCTAAATTAGAATTTACCAAATAAGAAAAATTATATTACTTCAATGCCTTTTTCTTTAAATTCATCCATCAATTCCTCTGAACACATTGCAATATATTCTACTTTTTTTAAGTTTAGTAAATTTTCAAAACCACCTACACTTTTTACATTAAACTCTTCAGACTCTCCATCCCAGTTAGGCATAATCATGAAATAAATATCTTCTCCACCATCAAAGCAAAGCTCTGTAATAAGTAACAAGTCTTCTTTTGTAAGCTTTAGATCTTCAAAAAACTCAACCATCTCTGGAATACACTCAAATCCATCAGTATCATAAGTATCAACATATTTTTCATTCATTTTCTCAAGTGCATCTGTAAAGCTTGTCTCTTTATCCAAAAGACTATTAATTACAACCAGTTTAAATCCAAAATCTTCAAAAATCCCACTTTTATCTTGAAACATTTCTATACCTCCATAATTCTTTATAACCTCTAAATTTATTTAATAAAGATAGTTTAACATATTTGTAAATATGGCATTGTTCAAATTTACAGATAGTAAAAAAACACTTATATAAAATACCTCATTAAGTGAATTGTAAACAAAACTTAATCAATGTATTTAAAGCATATATTTATTTTCCAAGGTTTTATATTAATCAACAAAATTACTATTTATATTACTCGGCCTTAAATTGGAATTTGTTAATCTGTTGAAGACGCAGCAATTACAACAAATATATTTGGCATTTTATCATATATAGTCCAGTATATAACCCCCCACCATTCTAACCCATAATCAAAATAATTAGACCATTTATGTTCCCAATATGCATCTGATGTGTTCCAGTCTATTCCACTACACCAATCATATATCTCAAGGTTCTTAATATGAGAAAACAACATATTGTTAACATGAAAAAAATCCTCTTCCTTTAATTCGCTGCCATATGGTGGGTCAAGAAAAGCATGTATTGCCTTGACCTTTATCATTTAATTTCTTAATTAATGAGTAAGCAGGATGATATATGATCTCTTTCATTTTTTTAACTCCTTTAAACATTTATTAAATACTTGTTATAATATTTGTTTTATTCGACAAATGTAGAAATTGGAATTTCAGCACCTTACCATCCTTTTGCTTATTAGACTATATAGATGATGAATCAATACCTATTATTTCGATATTGCCATCATTATGTATGATAAAGTGAACTTCAAGGCCAAGATAATCCTGTTCAGTAGGAGCAGTGATAACTCCACCGCAAAACATCTCGGTAAAGTGAGTAAGAATATTGCCTTGTATTCCATTTCCACACCAACTGTAATATTCCTCGGCTACATAATAGTTACCCGTCATGCAATCATTTCGCGGAAACATACCTTCCTGAGAATTACATAAGTCCTCTGTATTAACATATTCCAAAACAGCTTGATACACTATTTCATCAAGCCGAGTTTTTGCTTTAATAATATGACAGTATCCACTTTCTTTTACATTTTCAAATATATAACGAGGACTTGTAGGCTCTTTTCCAATATCCCAACGCACATAATCGTTATTTGAATTTTCTTTGGTAAATATCAGCTTATTAAGTTTTTCAAAATTCATAATCATACTCCTTTATCCACCACTTTAACTTGTTGGCTGCTATCTCGAAATCCTACTAAATCTCAGACGAATTTCTGTTTAACTACCTCTTGCTTATTTAGCCATTTAATCTATCATCACTTAAATCCCAATCCTTAATTAGTTGCTCTATTGGAATTTATCATGTTTTCCATAACATAGTTTGTTAATTTAATACCTTTTCTCTTAAATCTATACTTCCCGTTGCTCATACATTTAACTGTTCTTCTGTATTGTAAAATAGTTCAGCTAACACTATACAATCTAATGGTTTATATTTTCTTATAATCATGCCTTTTCCTTTCAGAACACCCATTCACAGACTAATATACTGGAATTGGTAGTTTTGTGTTATATTTATATTGTAAAACTATTAAATTACTATTTATCAGTTAGTTTCATTATGGATTAATTAACATTTATATGAATTAATTTACAATTACTGATATACAATTATATATTAATTCTATTATGTTGTAAATTATTCAACTAAAACTTCTTCAATCACATTAGAAAAAATATGGTTAAGGAACTTTAATGTTACTATTTCAGGCAGGATCATTTTTACTAGCACTATTAACATTAATAGTGCTACTTATAGAAAAAATCTCAAAAAAATAGTAGCCCCCCTGTGCAAATGGATAGCTACTATTTTTAAGTATTAAATTTAATAGTGATACCAGCTGCCTAAGCAACTAGAATTGTATATGAGTAGAGTGTTGACGCACTCTACTTTTTTTATTATCTACATTTTTTATTTATATTATATCAAATTTTTATTAAAGATAAACCTAAATAATTTTTCTACTTAAAAATTTTTAACTAATAGATAAATTGGAATTACAATGAAATCCAATATACATACATTGGCTTTTTATCTATATATAATTTTTCCTCAGTTCTTATCCCACCACATCGTTCAATAGTTTTTATCGAGGCTATATTGCTAGAGTAGCAACCAAGCATAACTTTCTCAAGTCCTACTGTCCTCTCAAATTCAAGTGCCATTTTCAGCATTTGTGTGGCGTAGCCTTTACGCCTCTCCGATGGACGTACAGAATAACCAATGTGTCCCCCGTATGCAGCAAGGAAATCATTGTTGATGTTATGCCTGATATCAATTATACCTATGATTTTATTATCGGCCTTTCGTATTACAAAAAACGTATTGGCAACAACCCAGTCACTTCTCACAGTTTCAGGAGAGCTGTTGTTTAATGTGTTGACAAGCCAATTATCATATATCATTTGGTCAAGCAACGCACTGCCATTGATAACTGTTTCTTCATAATCAAAAAATTCTTGTTTAAATTCTTCAGCCTGATTTTTATACTGCACAGTTGGTGTCCTAAATTCAAGAATTTCCATATTAATCACCTCAGTAAATTGGAATTTATCACACAACCTATATACTACATCGTCTCGCATTCCAGCCATGCTTGCCTGCATCAAAAATAATAATTTCTTTATTACATTTCTGACAAATTAGTTTTACAATCATTTTGTCATTACTTTGATAAATACTAAATGTCTCACTGCCACAGGAACATTTAATATTGCCTTTTACTTCATATTCATTATTATTAGTACTGACTAATTGAAAAAACTCTTTAATATGTCTAGGTATTGGATACTCCACCATTTTCCACCTACTTTTCAAATTGCTATTCTCCTTAATCAATTTAAAATTAATTAAACTGGATTACTGAATAAATGATATTTCTTGGGGTAACTTCCCTATTTTTTTATAATCTACATAGATATGATATATTATATGTATAGCTAAATAATCAAATTTCATTTCATATATATAAAATGCATTCTTACACTCCTTTATTATTTTAATTCGGCCTTCATCAACAGCCTTACCCCATTCCTCTTCATTAAGCACACTTTTCTTAATAGAGATTAATCCATCATATAAAAAACGGTCTTCCTCCTCATTTGGTAGATTCCAATTTGCTCCTGAATATTCATATATTAAATAGCCATTACTTTCTTCTTTATATCTGGCATAGCCTTCAAATCCTAAACTCATTTATGTCCTCCATAAATTGAAAATTTATCTTACTCATATGTCAAGTTAATTATGTCTTCTGCTGTGATCTCTCGTAATACTTTGCAAGGATTACCTACTGCAATTACCCCCTCTGGAATATCTTTATTTACCACACTTCCTGCTCCAATAATGCTACCTTTTCCGATAGTAACTCCACCACATACAGTAGCATTAGCACCAATCCATACATCGTCTTCTATTGTAATAGGTTTTGAAGTTCCAATTCCTTCTGCTCTTTGTCTTGAATTTATAGCATGCCCAGAACACGCTATACAAACTCCAGGAGCTATAAATGCATTTGCACCAATATGGACTGGTGATGTATCTAATATCACACAATTATAGTTAATCACAGTAAGTCCATGGGTATGTATATTAAACCCATAATCACAACGAAATGATGGCTCGATAAATGTTAGCGGATGATAAGTTCCAAGTAATTCTTTTAAAATACTACTTCTCTTTTCTCCTTCAGATGGTCCCGTCTGATTATATTTCCAACATAATTCTTTCGCCTTTTGTTGTAATTCTGATGGCATATCTGTATGCTTTGAAAAATATCCTTTATTTTGTGTCATAATTTCTTTAAAATCCATAATCTTACTCCCTTCAAATTACTATTTGCCAGTTTTATATTATTTTCACAATCCCATTTTTTCAATCTACTGAATAGCAATATATAAATAACAATGTGGTTTTCCATCTTTCATATATTCACCGAGAATAATGCTCTCATAAACCTTGATAAAGGCTCTTCTTATATGTGCTGATTTTTGATCAAACCATACTTTTTCTTTTCTTCTTACATAATTATTAAATTGCTTATATTGTTGACATACCGAATTAGATTGCTATTGTGAATTAATTATAACATATTACTAAAGGAAAATTTAGTAAGCATTATTCAGTAATACATTTGAAATTTCCTTAATAATATTTTAAGCCAACACAATATTATTTCCTTACAAAAATTCACAATCACTTTTTATTAGGTCTTCTTTTAATAAGCAACAATTTTGTTTATCTGCATTTCTTATCCTTTAGCTGTATTAAAAAATCAAATTCCAATTTAATTATCTCACTCATAGGAATTTCTTCACGATATCTACTTTCTAATGAATCAGCTTCTGCCCATAAGAATGGATAAAAACTTATTCCATTATCATTACTTATTCTTTTCATATCATCTTTCCATGTGTTCCATCTATAATCCTTGTAATATGTATCAGTATCTCCATGAAACGCCCAATAAAGAAACTCTGAAAAAGAAATCTCCATGTCTTCCCATTCCAAGCAGTCCGGTGCAAAATAACTAATATTACCATCATTAAGAATTGCAAATAAACCACCTAAAACATCTTCTGCAACAATAATATTAGAATACGGAAATAAATCATTTCTTTCATAAAAGTTCAATTCTCCAGAGCCATAAAATCTAAGCCAGTTTTCAACTATAATTCCACCAGTTTTAAAAAGAATATTTCCAAATAAACTTTCTTCATTTATCTCATATTTTTTCTTAATACAATTCAATACTTCACTATTAATAGGAAGAATTTTTATCTCTTTTTTAGAACTTTTGATACTTTCTAAAATCTTTTCGTATCTATCCATTTATCTCTCCTACAAATTCACTATTTATCTTTCACTAAAAAATTACTTATTTTTTATTATAGCATATTTTGTAAATGCAACATTACTTATAATACAGTCTTTCCATGTACAAAAATAGTCTTAACCAAATAATATTAATGGTTAATGTAACCACTATTTTAGCAGATATTAACCCCTTTCAGACAGCGATAAAGAACAATTATTCAATGCTATTGGTAAGATACTAACGCTTTTTTCATATGCAAAGAATTTAACGGAGTAGCAACTAAATACTTGTCAAACTATCTATATTGGTTTAAGTGTCTACAATTTTTCAATAAAGAGAAAGAAATTGTAAAAAGCAAAAACTTTTTAGTGCATAGTAATAGAAATTTTGTTAAGGTTAAGATAGCAAGTTTAAGGGCAAAATCGCCTATACAAGTATAATATTTGAGTAAACTGTATGTTGGAGGAGAAGTATTATGGATAAAAATAAGAAGAAAGAACTTATGAGAAAGTATGCTCAAGAGCAGAAGAATACTTTTGAAAACTCGCTTCCATTTGACAAGACTATGTTTGAACAACTATTTGATTATCTTGATGAAATGTTGGAGCAAGAAGGATGTGACGATACTTTAAAATACACTACAAAGTTTCTTAATGACAACAACCTACCTGTAGAAAAATCTTTAGATTGGTTGAATGAAAATGGTGGTTACTGTGACTGCGAAGTTTTAGCAAATATTGAAGATAAAATATCAGAATTATAGGACATAGACCTCGGTGAAACATCCTAAAAAAATCATTAAGGGAGGGTAGAGATACCTTCCCTTAAAAACATACAATATCAACATTTTCTTAAAACAAAGCCTTTAACAATTATTCACCAGCTATTTAAAACTTTTTTCCTTTATATTATTTAATTGGCCACTTCAAACTGACTGTAATAAAGGGAGGCATAGAAACCATTTTCTTCTAGAAGACTCTCATGGTTTCCTCTCTCTACAATATCTCCATCTTTAACAACTAAAATCATATCTGCATTTTGGATAGTTGACAATCTGTGAGCTATGACAAAACTTGTTTTATCCTTCATAAGCCTTGATAAAGCTTTTTGAATTTCTACTTCTGTTCTTGTATCTACACTTGAAGTAGCCTCATCTAATATCATAATTGTTGGATTAGTCAGCATAGCACGAGCAATAGTTAAAAGCTGCATTTGTCCTTGAGAAACATTAGATGTCTCACTAGATATTACAGTATCATATCCTTCTGGGAGTGTACGAATAAAATGGTCACAGCAGGCTGCTTTTGCAGCAGCTATAATTTCTTCTCGTGTAGCATCCATCTTACCATAAGCAATATTTTCAGCTATTGTACCTTCAAACAGCCATGTATCTTGAAGTACCATACCAATTTGTCTACGCAATGTACTTCTAGAAATTTCAGTAATGTTAACCCCATCAATTGATATAGCTCCTCCATTCAATTCATAAAAACGCATAATCAAGTTAATTAATGTAGTTTTTCCTCCACCTGTTGGGCCAACAATAGCTACTATTTCGTTAGGCTTTACTTCCAAATTTAGATTCTTTATTAAAGTTCTATCTTGTGTGTAACCAAACTTTACATTCTTAAAAGTCACTTTACCATTAGATTTTGAGAGTGTACTAACTGTATTATCTATAGTTTCTTCCTCTTCATCTAATAGTTCAAAAACTCTCTCAGCTCCAGCAATAGCAGATTGTAGAGACATAATAACATAAGAAGCTTGAGTAATAGGCTCAGAAACTTGATTTACATATTGTAAAAATGCCTGAATTCCACCTAAGGAAATCTGTCCATTAAGTGTCATTATTCCTCCTACAATAGCTGTAACAACAAAACCTAATTGATTTAATAGCCTTATAGTTGGGTATATGGCAAAATCAATGAATTGTGCTTTTCTATTTGCTTCAAACTGCTTTTTGTTAAGCTTAGAAACCTCTTCAATCATATCAGATTGTTGATTAAATACCTTTATAATACGATTGCCAGAATATACTTCCTCAATTTTTCCACTCAAATCACCCATGGCAGCAAAATTATCTGCATAATAACGTTGACTTAATTTTGATACAAAATTTGTTGCAATAGCGCTGATTCCAATGAATATAAAAGTTAAAAAAGATAACTTTGGATTTAAGATAACCATAGCAATAATAGTAAGTATAATTGTAAAACAAGAAGATATGAACTGCATAAATCCAACTTGCATTACTAAGGATACTTTTTCAAGATCAGTTGTTACTCTACTCATAACATCCCCTGCTTTATGTGAATCAAAGTATTTCAGTGGAAGCTTATTTATTTTTTCGCTAATATCTTTACGTAGTGATAGAGTTAAATTTTCACCAATGCTAGATATTATATATTGCTGAATATAAGAAAGCAGACTATTAACAATAGATGTTACTACTAACATGAAAACTGGCATAGCTAGTGCATGTGTCACCATTGATATAACACTTACAGAGCCATCAAAACTACGAATTGCATTTAGTAAATTATTAATAGCAGCTCCAACCATAAGTGGCATAATTGCATAAGATGCACTGCTTAGTAATGCAGCTATACCTACAATTATTAGCTTTTTATTTTGCGTTTTTAATCGTCCCATTAGTCTCTTAATAGTCTTTTTTGTATTTTGAGGAATATCCTCACTAAACATTATTGTATCTTTCTTTTTATTTTTATCCTTCTTCACAAAATCAAGCCGTTACCAAAACTCTATAAAACTCTCTAAGAAGATTATATAAGTTTAAAGTTTTGTTTATTTCCTACTTCATAATGTTCGATTTTGCCAAAGCTACTTTCGTTTGTATAACACTCCATAGGCTTTGTTACCTAATAAGGTAATGGGTTGTAACGATTACCCAATCTAGTAAATCTTTTAAGTGATTATACTAAACCATAGTTTGCAAGGTTGTATGAAGCATTTTTATCTCTATCACAAATAAAGCCGCAACTACATTTATAAGTTCTATCTGAAAGTTTTAAATCTTTCTTGATAGTACCACAATGGCTGCAAGTTTTACTTGAAGGATAAAATGTAGGTACTTGAACAAATTTAATACCATACTTTTCACATTTATATTTTATTTGATTAAGAAATATATTAAATCCTTGCTCTGCTATCGCCTTTGATAAGTGTTTATTCTTCATCATATTAGATACTTTTAAATCCTCCATAACTATCCTATATGGTTTGGCTTTCACCATTTTGGAAGTAGTTTGGTTTATATGATTTAATCTAATATTTTTAAGTTTACTATGAAGTTTTTCAATCTTCTTTTCAAGTTTTGCAATGTTCTTAGTTTTTTGGTAACTCTCTCCTTTCTTATTCATAATATATTTTCTTGAACATTGTCTTTGAAGCCTTTTTAACTTTTTACTTAGTTTTTTAACTTTGTTTGTTTTATTAACATTCCTAGTATCTAATTCATCTATATTTGTTATTGCTAATTGAGATATTCCTAAATCAATACCTAGGCTAAAATCATTTAATTTAACAGTTTTAATATTATCTTCAATACCTACTGAAAGTACCCATACTCTACCATTAAAATATACTCTAGGATTTTTAAACTTTGTTACAGTAGTTAAATCAATGTCATAATCCACCTTACATTTAACTTTACCTATTTTTTCAAGATTAACAAAGTTATCCTTAAAATAAACTTTGTCATATCTGCTGTAAAATCTAGGTCCTAATTTTTTCTTGCTTTTAAATTTAGGAAAGCCACCACCATTAAAGAAATTATTATATGCTTTATCTAAATCTCTAATGCTCTCTTTAAGCGTTGCATGAGATACTTCATATAACCACTCATAACCTGCGGTGTTCTTTAAAATAGTTAATTGTTTACCTAATTCTGTAATTGATAGTTTTTTATTATTAAGTTTATAACTATCTATTTGCCCGGCTAACGCCCAATTATAAATGAATCTCATACATCCTATATGCTTATACATTAAAATTATTTGCTCTTGTGTTGGATAGAGCCGTATATTTAATGCTTTTATCATGTTTTATCACCTCACTTTGCCATTTATTATATCATTATGTTCAATAACTTATTTTATATGATATTTTTGAGGTGATGATAGTGTATATTTTTGAAGTCTATTAAAAAATAGTAGAATTTTATAAATTTCTATAAACTTTTTTTAACTGTTAACATACCTTCTTTATATTCATCTGACTTTTAACAATTGCTTCATATACAGAACAGTTTTTCATTAGGTCATTATGTTTTCCAATACCAACTAATTTTCCTTCGTCTAACACAAGGATTTGCTCTGCATCTATAATTGTACTTACTCTCTGAGCAATTATTATCTTGGTTGCATCTGTCATATTTTCTTTAAGTGATTTACGAAGTGCTGAATCTGTTTTTAAATCCAAAGCAGAAAAGCTATCATCGAAAATATAAACTGGAACCTTCCTTATAAGAGCCCTTGCAATAGACAAACGTTGTTTCTGTCCACCTGAGAAATTAGATCCACCTTGAGAAACTTCAGATTCTAATCCCATAGGTAATTTATCTACAAACAAATCTGCTTGAGAAATGCTTAATGCTCTTTTCATATCTTCCTTAGTTGCATCTTTATACCCCATTCTTAGGTTATCTTCAATTGTGCCACTAAATAAGAAAGCTTTCTGAGGAACATAGCCAACTCTATCCCTTAATTCCTTTTGTGAAAGGCATCTTATATCCACACCGTTTATACGAATTTCTCCTTGATCTATGTCATGTAATCTTAGAATAAGATTAGCAATAGTGCTCTTACCAGAGCCTGTACTTCCAATAATGGCTGTTGTCTCACCTTCATTACATGAGAATGATAGGTTTCTTATAACTGGCTCCTCTGCTCCATGATAAAAGAAGGATACATTTTCAAATTCAACAACTGCAGAATTATCCTTTATATCTTCTTTTTCTATGTTTAAATCCTGAATCTCTGGATTAATTTCTAAAACTTCCTCTATACGATCAAGACATGATTTCATTTTAGGAAGAGTAACACTTGTTGTTGTAGCCAACATTAGATAGCTCAATGTAATAATAGAGTATTCAGTAACTGCAGTTATTTGTCCAATTTCCATTGTTCCATTTATAGAAAGCACTCCACCCATCCAAACTATAAAGGCTATAGACAAGCCAATTATAAGCCATATTGTAGGATTTAATACAGCAAATAGCTTATTTAGCTTTATCATATCTGTAGCATACCCCTTAAAAGCTTTACCTGCTCTACCTTCCTCATATTTTTCATTTCCAAAAGCACGGATAACCCGGATTCCAGTAATAGATTCCCTTATTACCTGATTAATATGGTCTAATTTAGTCTGAACCCTTTCAGAAATATAAGTTGATTTCTTAAGTACTAATCCAGCAAAAAACATAAATATTATCACAGATAAAATAAGTATTAAAGCTAGAGTAAAACTAGTACATGCTGTCATAGTAATAGATGTACCAATAATAAGTGGAGCTGGAACTATAAGCTGCAACACCAACCCAAAAGTCTGTTGTAAATTAGAAATATCTGAAGTTGTACGTGTAATCATAGAAGAAACACTAATGGTATCAAATTCATGAATAGATAGTTTCTGACTCTTACAGAAAATTTTATCTCTCATGTAATAGCCAAAAACTGCAGCCAAGTCAGCAGAATAGTAACTTCCTAAGACAGCTGCTACTGTTGTTATTAAAAGAACTGATATCATTTGAACCCCTATACGAAGAATCTCATTCATATCACCTTTCAAAATTCCATTGTCTACAATCCCTGCTATTAGAAATGGAATGAGTAATGTTCCTATTACTTGTCCTAAAAGCATAATTAATGTTATTCCTACTTTTCCTTTTCTTTCTTTTAGGAATACTTTTAAATACTTCATAGTTTACCTCCGTTATGTAAGTAATTTTGCAAAAATTTATTTTCAGTGGTATTATAAACCTTAAAGTAACTTTAATGTCAATAGTTTATTTAAAGTTTGGAGGTTATTATGAAAGATAAATCTCATATGCCAATAAAAGAATTTTCTCGTCTCACTGGTATTAAGCGTGAAAACCTAAGATATTATGACCAAATTGGGTTGTTCTCTCCAGAATTTCGTGGTGAAAATGGTTATCGTTATTATACTAGAAGTCAGCTTACTACAGCATATTTAATCATCTCTCTAAGAGAAATTGGCATTAGTATAGACGAAATCAAGAAATATATAGATATACGTACTCCTGAGCAGATGTTTTCTTTGTTTAGCACACAAAAAAAACATATTTTGATGGAAATAAAAAAACTTAAACGTATTCTAGAAATTATGCAATTATATGTGGATATAGCAGAAGATGCTATTAAATATGAGGAAAATAGTATAAATATTGAATATAAAAAGAAAGAGCCTATTTTTTTAGGCCCTATACTTTCTAATGATCCTCCAGATGATTCTACTATTTTATTTTATAATTTCGCTACTGAAAATGGAATTGATGTAGGTTATCCCCTTGGTGCTATTATTAATACAGAAAATATTAAGCCTGGAGACCCTTTATTGGTAATGCACTACTATTTTAAAGTAAAAGATGACCAAAATTCGTATAAGCCAGAAGGTAAGTATGCAGTGTTCTATGGTAGATGTGCCTATGGAGAATCCGATGATCTTTATGAAAAGTTATTTACATTTATTAAAGAAAATAATCTACGTATTTGTAGTAATGCCTATGAGGAATATCCTCTAAATGAACTTACTACTAAAGATGATAAACAATACTGTGTAAAGATAGAAGTTATGGTAGAAGATATTTGATATTCTCCTAATTTCTCTACACTATAGATGCAAAGTGAGCACATTGACGAGAAATATCATCTTTAGTTAAGCATAATCTCTTTATACACCATTTAAAAATTAAGATTAAGTTTCTTGGTCTCCACATAGAAGTTAAAAGCAAACAAAAAAGTGCTTCATCCCGCAAAGAGTAGCACTTTTTCTAAGATTAATAATTTTCAGCATAAATCTAATCCAATATCCCTAAAACAAAATAACTGTTCTAAGACTTAGCTTAGCTTTAAAGCACTAAGCTTTTCTTATATAATTTTTATATTTCAAACTTCCTTTAACTAATATACAAATTGGAATTTGTAAACAACCTCTACGCCTTTTTAAGCACTTGACCATATATTTCCTTCTTTTTTTCTACAACCATTAATTCGCCATCTTCTATCATCTTATTAATTCTTTTAGCATACCACCAGTCTCCAACTCCAATAGGATGTTTTCCTAAAATATTTCCAATAAGGCGTGCCATAATAAACTCGCCATTCGGAATTTCTTTTCTAATAATATGGTCATAGAAATCTTCAGTAACACCAATTAATTTACCATTTACAACAGCTCGTAAAGTACTTTTTTCTTCTTTTAATTCAGCCCAATTGTATGTAAAAGATTGTATCTCACGAGAAGATAATTCTTTTTCCAAAGGCAAGAATTTATAAAACATTCCAGCATCTATTTCACTCCACGATGTATAAAATTCAATTATATTATCTGATAGTTGCATATACTGTGGTAACTTTATAACAAATATCTTACAACTATATTCTCTCAAGATACTACATACATAATAAAATCCACACATAGAATACGGCGCATCACTATACCATAAACGAATAGTTTCTCCTTGTGCGGCATAATTTTTCAGTCGTTCTATTTCATTTAAGTATCTTTTCCATACATCCTCTAAATCTTCTGAAATGCTAGTATCATCTATTCCATTTATGGTATACATATCAAATATAAGTTCTTTTCTATACTCATTTTCAATTGAAACATTAATATCACCAATATCCAGCATGAAAGGAATACAAATTACTTCTGAGGAATTGCCACCAACCGCCTTTCCGTCAAACATTTTTTCAAATTCATATTTATTTAGTTTCTTCCCAAAACAAGTTGTTGCCCCATTATCAAAATCAGGTTTTTGATAATTCTTTGCCACTTTCATGGCTCCGCCTTCACTCTCTCCAAACAATACTTCTATCATAAAAGTTCCCCTCCAAAAATTTATAATCTAATATTAACTTCGTAGTTTTCATCTATTAATATATATTCACAATCATACTTTTTACACATTTTTAAATTTATATCATTTTCCTTAATCATCATTTCTTCAGTACAAAATGAATCATCAACACGTTTTTCTATTATATTTGCATATTTTTTATTATAACATATTTTGTAAATACACCATTACTTATGATACAATTCTTTCATGCATAAAAATAGTCTTAACCAAGTAATATTAATGGCTAAGACTATAAAACTCATTTTATTCTTATATTTATTTTTACTATCACTATTAACATTCATAGTGTTACTTATTGATAAAATGTTTAAAAAATAGTAGTCCCGTGTGCAATGGATAGCTACTATTTTTAAGTATTAAATTTAATAGTGATACCAGCTGCCTAAGTAACAAATTTATCCATATCCTCTTCTTCTAAATATATATATTGTTATCTCTTTTAGTAATATAAAAACCTATTATAAATTGGAACTTGTCTATATACTACCATAATACCTTCAACATCCTAAATTCCTTATAGGTAATATCCCCAACTGTATATTCAAATGAATTTTTTTTATTAAAACCATATTTTTCATACAATTTAATAGCTACTTCATTATCTATTTCTACGCTTGTATATAAATTTTCATTTGGAAATTTATCATGAAAAAAATCTAAAAACTTTTCTAACGCTTTTGAACCATATCCCTTTTTTTGATACTTAATATCAATCATGAATCTTGAAAATGACCATCCTTTTAATTCTTCATCATAATCATATAATAAAAATCCCACCATTTCATCACCATTATATATTCCTAATGGATATAATTCATCTTCATAAAAAGCTTGTACTAATGAAAATGCATTACTTGCAACATAGTTAGTTTGATGTTCTCCTACCTTTAAAGACACGCAAGTGTTATAATTTGTTTTATCTATCTTTCTAAAATTAATCTCCATATTTCACCTCTTAAAATTACCATTTGTAAATTTTGTATTATTCTCACAACCTCATTTTTCTATTCTACTGAATAGCAATATATAAATAACAATGTGGTTTTCCATCTTTCGTATATTCACCAGGAACAGTGCTCTCATAATCCTCGGTAAAGGCTCTCTTTATATGTCCTGTTTTTTGCTCAAACCATACTTTTTCCCATGCCTTTCTTGTACATGCACCTATTTCTCCGTTTTCATCTTTTTCATCATATTTTTTATATAAGCCTTTACTTACTGCTATTTCCATTGTTTGAAAAAAGTCAGCTGTTACAGCCATTATGGTAAGATCATAATCTCCGCTTTCATCACTGGAATAGTTGCTGTATTTTGAAACTGGAGAAACACCTTGTTGAAACACATGCTCACTATCAAAAAGAATGGGTAGTTTTCCGCTAGCAATATCCTTCCAAATTTCACCAATTATTTTTATTCCTTCTTCAGAATTATCTGTTCTTATTGTTACTTCTTTCAATTTATAAGCCATAGTTTTTCTTTTCTCCTTACATAAAATTATTAAGTTGTTTATATTGTTCATATGCCACATTAAGTTACTATTGTAAATTAATTGTAACATATTATCAAAGAAAAATTCAGTATGTATTTAAATTATTTCACTTTAGAAATTGTAAAACCTTCTCTTAAATAAAAGCATAACACACGATTATGCTTATAATCTCCTCCTTTACATATTTCCCAATTTATATTGTATATTAATATTATACTATCTATTGTATATAGTAACATTTTTTGCAAATACCGCATATCAAAATCATTTTGCCTTCTTACTTGTGATACAGCATTTTTACTTATAAAAATAGCCTTAGGCAATTTTTATCAATACCTAAGGCTATATAGTTACTATATTTTTGATTCAAGTTTCCATTAAACTTTCTATAACACTATGTTAAATATTATTCTTTATATAGATTAAAATTTGTACAACTATTCGTAAGAAGATATATTATTCACCCACTTGTCCTTTGTGATACGGGTGATAATTTCTGTCCTTACATCCCCCATCAAAGGCCAATACTTATCATGATTGGTATGATAATATTCAAATCCGCATTTTTCTTGAGCACGAAGTGATTTCTTGTTTTCCTCAAAGTACCCACACCAAAGTGTCTTAAGTCCAAGATCTTCAAAGCAATAGCGCATCAATTCTCTAATCGCCTCTGGTACAAGACCTTTCCCCCAATAAGGAACACCAATCCAATATGCGATTTCCCCTTCATCTGGTCCTATGCCAAAATCACTTGCTTCTCCTATTAAAATTCCAATACATCCAACAGGTTCTTCCTGGCCTTTAAGAACAATTGCATATATCCCTTCAATGGAAAATACATCTCTGATAACTTCTCTACTATTCTCAATGCTAGTATGAACTGGCCATCCAGCTATTGGACCAACTTTAGGATCGCTGGCATACTTATATAGAGCAGGTGCATCTTCAATTCTCCATGGTCTCAATATGAGACGCTTAGTTTCAAATTTCATTTTCATTCTCGTTTCACTTCTCCTAAAATTCTTATTTTTGTGTTTCATCTATCTATACAATAATTCAAGTATGCTTTTATTTTATAAGTTTAAATACTATAATAATAGCCTTAAGAATAGTTATAATTGTTTTTTCCTATCTAAAAAAGAGATCCTACCAAAATGGTAAAATCTCTTTTACTTTATTTATTCACTATTTTTCTTATTGAATCATATGATAAACAATAATTCTTAGCAATATTAGTTATTGTTGCTCCATTTTTATATTGATTGATTATATTCATATTACGTTTCTTATAGTATTCTCTTGAACCACTACGTTCTCCCCATTTTCGTTTTTTCCTAGGGGTGGGAATATATAACATTCCACCATCTACATAATTGAAAATTTCCTTTAATAATTCTTTTGGAAGCACCTCTGCTGCATTAATATATTTCATATTCATACTCCTTTACTTAAATAATTAAATAAAGTGCAGAACTAGCAGCCAATGCAACTTTTTATCCCACGCAGTTTGTTGCATTTCTACTATTCTGCATGGGTATAAACACTAAGAAAATTACTTCCAAATTTCAGATTTATAAACATACTTCCCACCCCCAACGCTTTCAAATTGATAAATATGAGTATATCATAATTTATACCTATGTCAATGTGGAAACATTTCAAATATTGGCTCAATAACTATCTTTGTAGCCATTTAAACCACTCTGTCTTTAGCAATTGGAATTCTCAATGAGCATTTCCTTCCATCTTTCTTAGGTATGTATGCTCTTTTCATAGTTATTTTTTCTTAACAGGAATCCAAATTTCGCTGTAGTAATTTTCATCTTGACTACCTTGGGGATAATCAGACGCATTGGCATACATTTCAATATTATAACCTGCTGCAATTTCATAATCCTTGCAATTAGGTAGCCATTCTGAGAAGATTTTTTCATTCACATCTTGCAGAGATTTTGGCATTGCACCATTGCAAGCAAAAACAGCCCACGTGTGCTTAGGAATACTCTTTGTAACAAAGCCATTAGGTATTTCTATAGACGGATTATAATTGTCTGCAATCAAATATTCAAACTCATCTGGGCCCATGCTATCATCTATACATACTCCGTACATTCCACATACAAATTTCCCATTTCCTGTTTGATAATGCTCTGTCCAAAACTGTGGAACTTCTGTAGTTGCACTATCATATTTAAACACCTTTGATATACCCATAACAGTAAACGAATCTTTTTCAACAATTTTGTAATCCATAATATAACCACCCTCCAATGAAAGTTTGATCTTAAGTGGAGCAAAGGATTTAATCATTGCTCCATCTTTTCGAACAGCAGTAGGTGTGACACCATGAAATCGAGTAAAAGCTTTTGTGAAACTATCTGGTGAGTCGTAGCCATATTTCAGTGCAATATCAATGATTTTTTCGTCAGTAGAAACAAGCTCACTGCCGGCAAGGGTGAGCCTGCGTTGTCTGATGTACTCTCCCACCGAAAAACCACAAAGCATGGCAAAGCCTTTTTGGAAATAGAACAGAGACATAAATGTTTGTTTTGCAATACTTTCCATAGTCATTTCTTCAGTGATATTCTCCTCAATATAGTTGATAGCTTCACTGATTCTTTCGATCCATCCCATAATCATCCCCCCTGTCTGTACATATATCTTATCTCTTTTTAAGCGGTTATTCCCGACTTTTTGTGTTATGTTTTGTCTTGCCTGAAAGATTATTAAGTAAGATCATAATCTCCACCAAAGAGTTTCTAATTCTTCCTCCTTTTTGAATCCACAACGTTCTAAAATTCTTTGAGATGCAAAACCATCTAAATCAGTTTCAGCAATTATGTTTGTAACACCATTTTGTTTTAATGCCCACTCACACATTGCTTTTACAGCTTCTGTCATATAGCCGTTGTGCTCGAACTCTTTACCCAAACCATAACCAATCTCAACTTCACCATTTTCATTTGGAATATCTTTAAAATCTGCTGAACCTACTACAGCCCTGTCATCCTTGCGAATCAAGAAAAAAAAGCTATGCCATAAATAATTGTTAGGATCTTTTTGGGTTATTTCATACTGTCCCTTTACTATTTGTAGAAAAAATCCTTCCATTGATTCTGCCTTATAGGAACAGTCTAATTCTTTTTCAAGTTCAGGAATATTTTCAATCCATAATTTTAATTGATTAAGAGTTAAGGCAATAATTTCCAATCGTTCGGTTTGTATTATCATTTTGTTTCCCCCATTAAATAAAATTTTTCTGTAAAACAACTCCATAAATTGCTACTTAGATTTATGCCAATTATAAAAATCTTTTAGCTCTGCTTTTCGTTCCTGTTGCAAAGCTGTTTTCTTAACGCCTTGAATTGCACCTTCCAGTGCTAACAATCTATGAATACAGGCAGAAGCATCAATTTCTTGTATTTTTAGCCATGCCTGTTCTGCTCCAATATCTTTTAATCCATCATAAGTAAATATACCTACTTTATTCAACTGACTTTCAACTTCTTTTCCGATATTAGGTAGTTTTGATAATTCTCCCATAATAAAACTTCCCTTCAAAATTACTATTTATCTTTCACTAAAAAATTACTTATTCTTATTTATTTTCATATAATCCGTACAATCTTGAAATAAAAAGTATAGCATATTCACACATTTTTCAATGTATAAATCCACATCTTTTATTTCATCATTGTATATAAGCTTATGACACAGATCATCAATTATGAAAAATGAGTAATGAAAAAATATGTTTTTCTCCTCTTCTCCTTTAAAAGGTATAGATAAAAACTTAAAAATATCTGCTATATTTTCATCTCTACGCTTCTTCTGTTCCTTTCTTACCATAGCTATATCCTCATCTAAAAGTGTTAATGCCTCCATTTCATCGTGAAAGATTTTAGAAAAGTCATGATTTTTTATCATCATTTTTATAAATATCCTAAAAAGTTGTTTTGCCTCTTCAGCATTATTAAGTTGTTTATCAACATTCTCCATCCAAAAATCATGAGTAGGATGTATAAATTTTTCATTAAGCCTTTCAATTACCTTAATATAAATATCCTTCTTATCTTCAAAATAGGCATATACAGATCCAGTAGCAACATCTGCTTCTTTAGATATATCTGCTGTAGTTGTATTATAATAACCCTTTTCATTGAATAATTTATAAGCTGCTTCTAATATTCTATTATACTTTTCTAAAGCTCTTTTTTGAGTTGGTATCCTTGTTTTTCGTTCCATTTTCATCACCTACTCTAATAATAAAATATAAAAAAATATAAGTCAATGAAATATGAAATTGATTTCATGTATTGACAGTTAAATTTTTCCCATATATAATGTGAATATGAAATTAGTTTCATATTTTAATAATAATATTAATTTTGGAGGGTATTATGAATAAAAAACAAAAAGTATTAGCATTTATATCTCTAGCAATTGCTTGTTTCTTAACAGTATTAGACTCAACTATAGTTAATGTATCTTTGCCATCCATGGCTCATTATTTTAAAACTGATATAACAGGAATATCTTGGGTGAGTATAGCTTACTTAATTCCTTTCTCTGCACTATTAATAAATTTTTCTAAAATTGCAGACATTTATGGAAGAAAGAAACTATTTATAATAGGTCTTTTAGTTTTTGGCTCTTCATCAATATTTTGCGGACTTTCAACCTCTCTTTCTATGATTATAATTTTTAGAATTATGCAAGGTATAGGCGCTGCGATTCTTACTCCGCTATCCATTCCTTTAGGTATAGAATTATTTGGCAAAGATGCTCTATCAAAACTAGGTATATTAATTGGCATGATAATCTCTATAGCAGCAGCTTCTGGTCCTGTTATAGGTGGAATTTTAAATGAAACCTTTGGTTTTAAGGCAATATTTTATGTAAATGCTCCTTTTATTATTATTTCCATATTCTTTGGAGCAAAGTATGTTAAGGAATGCTATGATAAAACACTAGAAAAGAAAATAGATTTTATTGGTTCTGCATTATTAGCTTATGGAATTGGAGCCCTAACCTTCTTACTTGTTAAAGGCAATTACTATGGTTGGGGAAGTAAAAAAATAGTTGTATTAATAATAACTTCAACAATTTCAATTGCTACTTTTATAATACATGAAGTTAAGTCAAAAAATCCAATGATAGAATTTAAGTTATTTAAAATTAAAAGTTATACTTCTTCTATAGTTATAATTGGAACAATTTTCTTTGCTTATATGCCCATCTCATATTTAATGAATTTTTATCTAGAAACCCAATTATGTTATTCAGTATTAAAATCTGGAATGATACTAGGTATAGTAAGCTGCATATCCTTTATTACTTCACCTATTTTTGCAATTATATCTCAAAAATATGGTGCCAGAGTTATTTCCCTATTAGCTGTAATTTTTGTATCTCTTGGTGACTTTATGTTTGTATTTATGAATAATTCAAATAATACAAAGATATTTTATTTTGCATTTGTTCTAGTAGGACTTGGACTTGGTTCAACTTCTCCTTTATACAAGAGTGCATTTGAAGAAATCTCACCAGATAAAAATGGTATTGCATCAGGAATACTAAACAGCTTTAGGCAATTAACTGCCTGCTTAGCAATAGCTTTAGTTTCAACTCTAAGCAATCATTATACTACTCAAGCTATAGACAATACAAAAGTCAGAATCATAAATTCTGTTAATAATAATGCAGTGCTTGAACAACAAATTAAATCTACCATATGCGATAAAATAAAGACTTCAAACACTAGCAAAAATACCGCCTTTACAAGAGATATGATTGATAAATTAATTAAAACTCAAGAAAAAACAGTATTAGCAACTGTTCCTGATAATATGAAACCATCTGTAAAAGAAAAGTTCAATATACAAGTAAAAGAGGTATATAATATACTAGATAAAGCAACTGCAATAAAAAATGATGAACTCAATAAAGTTTATAATAAGTGCTTTTTTTTCACATCAATTATTGCAGTTTTAGGTCTAATAGCAGTACCTTTTAATAAAAAAAATGAAACTGTATTAGAAAAAGTTAAAGCAGTAGTATAGATGAAAAATAAGAGTGTGTTATACTAAGTACTCTTCTGCATTTATATATTAGTTTGGTTAAATTTCCTCTACATAAAAGATAACGACTTCTAAGTAGTAAAACTCCTTAGAAGTCTATTAATAAGCTTCCCTTATTTTTTTGGCCTACTTCTATTACAAATCTCTTTCATTCAAAAGATACTGTGCAAAATCCCAAGAGTGTCTTTCTTTTCAGTTGTAGTTGTTTTGTCTGCATCAACATGAGCCACAATTCCTATATTAATTGTTTTCATATGTATCCTCTCTCCCTTTAGCCATCTTAACATCTTTTTTATCCATTATCAAAGAAAGGATATATAAAACTAATACTGGGGTTACTAATAATGAAGTACATGCTATACCAATACTTATTGAAAATTTTGTAGCTATAATCCCAATAATTGGTCCACCTATAATTTGTCCTAATGCATTAATTTGTCCATTCATAGAAAGTATAGTTGCCCTTGCACTATCATCTATATGATTATTTAGCCATGCATTAAATATTGGATCATTTATAGCTCTAAACAGATTTGTTGATAAATAAGCTACTAGCATTAAATTAAAGTTTCTTGTAAGTGCAAATGCTAACATAAAGGATATATAAAATATATTTACAATGAATAATATCTTCCCACTCTGATTCTTATCCCCTTCTTCTAACTTCTTAATTATAAACTGCATTGCTATAGCACTTAATACCATTCCAGCAATACCAAATATCCCAAACCAAGTTACAGGCTGAAGGTTTCCTATCTTAGGAAGCGTAGTATCTTGTAGAAAATGTGCATTGGAAAGTCTATCATAACCTTCGCTGGATAAACCATAAAATAGAGTTACAGAAAGTAAAATCATAATTATAGATTTACTTTTCACAAACTTTAAGCCAGATTTAAAGGTATATCCCATCTTTCTAAAAGTGTTTAGATCTTCTGGAGCAGATGGTGTAAAATTATTCTCTGGCATATACAATGCTAGAAATAATGCACTAATCACAAATAAACATCCACTGATTATAATAGGTAATCTAACAGATAAATTACCTATCATGGTACTTAGTATTATCCCGATAACCGCTCCTATTTGTCCTGCTTGTGCTCCTTTTATATACATTCTATTTAAGTCCTGTTCTTTTTCTTCCTCTGCAATCCATGCCTCAACAGACCCACTAATAAAAGTTGAACCTAATCCCCATACTATCTGTGCTGTAAGCACAAAGGCAAAACTAGAAATGGAGCCTTCTAAAATAAATCCTAATCCTGTCAAAACTGCACCAATAACAATAGATAACTTACGGCTATATACGTCTGCAACTATCCCTGTAGGAATTTCAAATATAAAGCATGCCGCTTCTAGTGTAGTGCCAACAAGTATAAGTTGAAGTGGATTTAAATGAACCTTTTCAATGTGGTATACTACCATAACTGTAGCAACTAACGAAAAACACATGGCTGTAATAGCTGAAAATAACAAATAAATTTTATATGCTGAAAGTTTTTTAACCATTAATTATTCACCATCCCTATATTATAAAAAAGTTTGTTTGTACTTTGTATTCTAGATATTTTAATCATCCTAATAATCTCCTTTTAAAAAACAAAAGACTGCAAATGAACATTGGTTCACTTACAGCCTCATAATTATATGACCTAAATATAAACATAAAATATAGGACTTTAATTTATACAACTTATTACTAAACTATATAAACTAAAATCTTATATTATATTTATAAATGCAGCAAAAATAGGCATAAAAATACCGTGTTTAGAACACGGCTTTCCTACTTATGCAAATAAGGTGTAACATGCTCATTTTAATACTGATTATTTTAGAAGTACACAAATAAACATGGTAGTTATTAATATTTTTCAAATTGATTCTACCACTAATAAAACTTGATAACTCAAGATTTTCCAAACGTACTTTCTAAAAATAATCCTTATTCAGTTAGTTTAGTTAAAAACTACCTCTTTGCGCATATTTACAACACCTTTTCATTTATATTCTTTTTATGTTTATATTTAAATCTATTTATATTATACATAAATTTAGTATTTTTTCAACAGTTTATTTTATATCGTAAGCAACTATGCTTTAATAGTGAACAAAATAAAAATACTCTTATCCATATTGCTAAGATAAGAGTATTCAATATTATAATATATCTTTACAATTTCTATTATTGCAAAGGAGCCTATGTCATTTATGGTAAGCTTCATCTTACATAATTTTAAAATATTATATAAACTTATACTACTAACTCTGTTTATTTAAAAAACTCTTTTGCTTTTTCTTTAAATGATCTATTTGTGCAATCTTTTTCACACATTTCCAACACTTGCTTTGCAATATTGCTATTTCGATCACCACAATCATTAACAATATCTTCTGAACCTGTTATGGCAACCATTACTTTTGTTTCATAATCACCAACTTCTGTTAATTTAATATAATACGGAACATATCCTCCCCCATGATACATAAATGACACAACATTTACTCCTCCATAAGCTGAAGTAACACCAAAATAAATTTTAACCTTATTGCCTTCTACAGTCCTCAAATCCTCTGTATGCTCAATTTCCCACTTAAGACCTGTAAAATTGGATTTTAGCTGTTTTTCAATATCCTCTAAGGATTTATATATAGTAGTTTCCATGATTTTAGCCATCTTCATTTAAATTCACCACTCTTAAAATTTTTTATCTTCATTATATTTTAACATAATTATCCTCTTTGCTTTAATAAAATACTTCCTGTATAAATTTCTCCGCTTTTTTCTCCCCTTGAAATTCTCTTATATCCTTACCAGTGTTCTCTATAAAAAAGCACATCTCCTTTAATCTGCTGTAGGTTCTGTAATCATATCTTTCCACAATTTTATTTATACTCATGTTGGTGGTTATAATAAGGGGTAGTCTAGAATTATTTCTCTTTTCTATTATTTGATATATAATGGCTCTTGTCCATTTATTATCTTCTTCTGTGCCTAAATCGTCTATAATAAGCAAGTCCGCATTATCTAAAGCATTTAAAATTGTAAATATTCCTTCATCTCCCCAAGTCTTTTTACTTTGACTTATTCTCTCTGTAAGTCCTATACACCCTATACAAATAACAGGAGTTAATTTACCTAGTAGTTCATTTGCTATAGATGCAACAAAATATGTTTTACCATTACCAGGTCTTCCATGTATAAGCATACCTTGATTTCCATTTTTCATCTTCCGAAAATTTTTCACATACTCTTTAGCAGCTTTATATAGTTTCTCATTTCCTACATTATGATTCCAATTTTTAAAGGTACATTTCTTAAAATTATTATTCATCATGCTATTACAAATAAATCTATTAAGTCTTGCCTGCTTTTCTTTATTTTCATCTTCTTTTATTTGATTATTATAAATTTCTCTTCTACATTTGCAAGCTCTTGGATATAATCTTTTACCAAAAGGCATTTCCACCACAATCCCAATAGGCTCATTACACACTTCACATTTAGGTATATTCTCAAAATCGTCACACTGTAATTCCAAACTTTGATTTTCCTGATTCTTTAGACTTTCCATAAGCTTCTCCATATCTCTCCTCTACCCCCTTTTCATTTAAATATCCTTCAAACTTTGTTCCAAAAAGAGTTGCTGGTCTTAAATATCTACTCATTTCTGTGCCTAACCACTGACTTACTTTATTATCAATAACCTTATAAAAATCCTCCTCCTTAAAACCTTCACTAACTCTTGCTCTTATTAATTGCTGATTTTTTGGAGTAGTAGCTCTATAATTTGTGTTAGCCTTTTTGTTTAGGTACTTTATAACCGAGTTATATATATTATTAATATCTTTAGTAGAATTATCTTTTAGTAGAGGGATTATTTGTTCCGTGTTGGAATCCGTATGGGTACCGGATTCATTCTCATATGCTGTACTAAATCTTCGTAGTCGTAGCACTTTATGTTGTATTTTGAAGCTTCTTTTATTATTAATGGCTTAAAATTATCAATAATTTCTCCCAAAGCTTTCCCATCCCCTTCTCTCCATCTTTGGAGGCACTTATACATTGGAGCAACACCATCCTTTTGAATATTTTACCATCATTATACAGCATACTTTTTCATTTTTATCATTAATTATGAAAGTATCAAAAAATTTATAAATATATCAATAAAATTATAAAATATGACAATTAGGATCATGTTTGATTTTCTTATTTTCCAAAAACTCTGTCCATAGTTGTATTAAAAAGTTGGGCTATAACCTGTGCTTCTTCCACAGTGAAACTGCTATTTCCATTCTCCTTTCGATTATATGTAGATACAGTAATATTCAGTAAATCTGCCAATATATCTTGCCTTATATTATATCTAGCTCTCAACGCCTTTAATTCATAATTTATTCCCATAACACATATATACTCCTTTTATTCCATAATGAACTTTTTAATGTCCTGACAACATCTTTTGTAACCCATTATACATTTTATGCATTTTTTTGAAAATTCTATGCATTATGTAAATGTGTATATAACTTTCGTTTTCTTCATTTATCTTAATATACATCCATTTCTCTCACAAAACCATTTGCAACATCCAATTAAATAACCTGCATATTTACCATAATATTAATGCATTATCATGCCAGTGCTTCTAGTAAAGGTAACGTATATAACGTAAAAAGTTTGTTAATACTTTAACATTACTATACTTTTTTAAAATAGATCTTTCCCTATTTATCTCTTATTTTGTAGATATTTGTTCTTCTATTAATAGATGTAACTTTTTCAAACCTTTTTTTCAAAGTATAAAGAATAACCTTAAATTATATAGTTTTAATTTTGTGTAATTACATGAAATAAATTAAAATTAATGTTACAATCATTGTATATACATTCCATAACATATAATACATTTTTAGGTAAATGCACTATTAATCATAATTTTAATTATACGAGGAGGTACAAATGTCTGAATCTAAATATAATTTTTCCAACAGAGATCTTGCTATATTTTTTATGGTAACCTTTGGTTTTACCATAGTCATGGGCATAGCTATGGCATTTGCATATACTAAATATAACTATCCAGTAGATGATTTTGCTTTGGTACAGATGTATTATCCAACTATAGGTGTGATGACAGCTTTACTTCTAAACAAAGAAAGACATAAAAATCTTCCAATGAAATTTTATAAAACATATTTGTCCTTTACAATTGTTTCGGTTATTTTAGTTTTAGTGGAAATTTTTATATTTCACCAAGCTCCAAGTGCTTATAGTACATACTTAGTATTACCAGCAAGCATTTGCTTAGCTCTTATTTATTTTTCAGATGAAAAAGAGAATATAAATCGTTTTGGATTGGGATTTTCAAAAAATATAAAAGCATCCATTGGCTGTATTGTATTATATATTATTCTACGTCTGTGCGTTCCAATTTTAATTTCATTTATCTTTGGTGACTTTAATGAAGTTAATATAACTTCCGAAGATCTAAAAGCACTTATCACCATATTTTTGCTACCTCTTTCCTTCCCCTTAGATTTTATTATATTCTTAGGAGAAGAGTATGGCTGGAGGTATTTTCTTCAAACTGCCCTTCAAGAGCGACTTGGTAAACGAATAGGTGTAATCCTTGTAGGGTTTATTTGGGGTATATGGCATTTTCCATTAAACCTATTTTACTATAGTCCAGCAGCACCTTTTTATTCTGTTATAAATCATATAATTAGTTGCACTGGCTCTGCTATATTTCTTGGATTTGTATATATGAAGACAAAAGACATATGGGCTGTTTCTATAATTCATTTTATGAACAATAGTCTTGTTGCCCTATTTTCTAGCAGTGGAGGAGTGAATACTGTTCCTAACTCAGAATTAGTATTAAAAACTTTAATTTATACATGTATAGTCTATGTACCTTTCCTATTCAGTAAAGAATATAGGAAAACAAAAGAAAAGACTTTAAATTATACTTCTTAACAGAATTATTTGTAATAACTTAGAGGTGGTATATTTTGCTATTTGATAAACTTAAGAATAAGCTTTCTTTTAAAAATAAGCTAGATATAAAGAGTAATGAAACATATCAAATTACTAATGATCCGTTAGGTCAATTTAACGTACATTTTGGTGATGAAAAAGGGGACATAATTTTTGCAAAAAGCGGTGGCAAAAGTTCGCCTATACCACAAATATCCAAAATAGATGTTGATAAAAAAGAAATACAAACATTTAGCCTAGGTTCTGATATTGGTGTGGAAGATTTTGATGTGCGTAATAACAAGATTATTGCAATAACATTTTCATTTAATGAGTTTTTAGCAAAACGCATTAAGCAGCAAGATAGCTATTTAAGCTATCTTTTTTATGTAAAAAGATTAGAATTAACATCTCCTACTTATTTATAACAAATACATCAAAGTTTTATAGATTACTATTTCTTAAAACGGGCGAATTATGCAAAATTTATCCATTTTACGTCTTAACATGGGTTTTGTCGGAAATGTTGGCGCTACCCCAACTATTGCTATTACTTAATAATTCCTAGCTCCTTTTACTTATAATTACATATTCAAGCTGATCACTAGCCTTCCCCTCAAAATATTCTCTATAGATAAAGCTTACTTTAATATTATTTTTCCTATCTACATAAATATATTGTTTTAATAATTGTTCACTATCATAAGTGACTTTAACATAATTATTTCCTAACCTAGGTACTACATTGTCTAAATTTTTTATAGCTTTATATCCATTAATACTTATATCAGCCTGATCCGCATGTCCAAAAATTTTATTAATTTTATTATCCTTCTCAGATATCATAATTTCTTCATATATAAAGTTATAATTGTCATTACTATACCTATCTGTAAATGTATATTCTTTATTATTAAACTTTTCTAAGCTATCACCTATTTTTAAACCATCTATATAAACTTTACTTAAATCAGTAGATTTTACAGTATACTCCCCAACAGTTTTTATAAAGCCTGTATAATTAAGTCCTAATGTTATTAATAATAACAAAGTTGAAACTATAGGATATATTACTTTTGAACCACTATGATTCTTAGACTTAACTAATTCTACACTTTTTACCACCATAGTTATACACAATATAAATAAAACTACATATTTTAAATCCATAGATAAATTAATTTCTAAAAAATCATATATAATAAATATTGCTATTAACACTCCATATATTATTAAAAGTTTCAATAAATTTTTATCACTTTTTTTATCATAAATCTTATTATTATAATTATCCCCATTTATTTTCTTTAACTCTTTATTTATTTCTTTTGCCTTATATCTATAAAATAAATATTGTACATTGCAAATGATGAAATATAGCAAAATTAATATTATGAAACATTCTATAAATAATAATGGACTTAATAAAAATATACACAACATTAAGCTTGACATAATAATGAAGTGAATAGTGGCTTGCTGTAATAGGCTCCATTTTTCCACTTCAAAACATAACATTGAAATGCTAACTGCTACTCCTAATACTCCTGATAAAAATACCTGAAAAATTGCTGCTATAAGTTTATTATTTATATATGATAAGAACTTCCTTGAAATATAATAAAATTTTACATCTCCCAATACTAAAGATATTACTAATGATATAAATATACTTACTGTTATACCTATACAAAATCCTAAAATCCCTCTTTTAAAATACTTATTATTCATATTATTCTCCCATAATACCATTAGATTCCATGAATTAATTATAACATATTTTGTAAATACCGTTTTATTGAACTACAGCATTAAGCTCGACCAATGCCCCGCAAAGACCCCTGGGCATTGTTAATTTAAAGAAACACAGAAAGCAAATAATTTTTTTAACATGCAATATACATTCTTTCAAAAATGTATTTGTTTTATAATATATATATATTACGGTATTTGGATCTCTATTTTTCTAACAAATATGCATTTTAAATATATGTCATTAATTGAAAAAAATTGAAATAGTTATATTTTTAGTATATAATATAGAAAAATAAAGTTAAAAAGGAGGACGAAAAATGCGTATTAAAAACTATGTTTTAAGTTTATTTATCATGGTGGTAATACTTTTTTCAATGGATCCAATTACTGTATTTGCTGATTCACCAATAACATCTACTGACTTTTATAGAGCTTATATTGATGTTAATATTGTAAAAAAAGCTAAAGAAAAAGGAATTATAGACCAAGAAATAGCTGACTATTTACACTCAAGTACAAATCCTATTGATGTTAAAGCAGCAGTTATTAATGCATTAGGTTGGACATGCGATGGTAAAAGTAATGCGAAATCCTATGTTAATTTCATATATTCAAGTGATATAGATAAACTAGACATAGATCCATTATCTGGAGATGAAATTTTTTGTATAAGCTATCTGATGGCTTTAGACGATTATTTTAATGTTAATGAGGCAGTGTCATTAATGGAAAAAGCTTATAAGAAAAACAATACTAGTTTCACAATTGCAATAATTAGAAGCATTATAAAAGGACAAGCTGTTATGAGCAACAATTGGGGAATGATTTGGACTAATACGTCAAGTGTTTTAAAGGATAAAACACTTGTGAAAGAAATGAGACAAGAAGCAATAGATATTATCGTAGAATATATGCAGTTATATGAAAAATATTCAACAGATACTACCATTACCACTAATAGGATATGGGGTTCTAATAGATATGATACATCAGCAAAAATATGTGAGCAAGGTTGGAATCAAAGTGATTATGTAGTAATAGCTTCAGGAGAAGACTTTCCTGATTCTTTAAGTGCAGCACCTTTGGCTAAAAAGTATAATGCACCAATATTGTTAAATGCTCATGACAGATTACTACCACAAGTGTCATCAGAGATAGATAGGCTACAAGCTAAACATGCTATATTGGTAGGCGGACTTGCGTCGCTATCATCAGAGGTAGAGAATGCTATAAAAACTAAAGGATTAGATACTGTTAGATTATCTGGTCAAACTAGATATGAAACATCTATAGAGATAGCAAAGAAAATAGGTACATCAAATGGTGTTATAGTAACTACTGGTGAGGATTATGCAGATGCTTTATCTATAGCACCTGTGGCAGGTAAATTACAGATGCCAATAATATTGGCACAAAAAGATATACTAAATTCAATGCAAAAGAAATTTATAGCAGAGAATACTATTCCTAAAACATATGTATTAGGGTATACAGATATAATAAGTGATGATGTTGCTTTAAAGTTTCCTAATGTGCAAAGAATAGTTGGCGAAAATAAATATGTAAGAAATTTAAATATTATAAATACATTTTCAAATGAAATTGATTTTAGCAAGCCAATTTTAGCTTCTAGTAAAAATTTTCCTGATGCCTTAAGTGGATCAGCTCTTGCAACTTTGAATAATAGTCCTATATTTTTAATCAGCAGTAGTTCATATAATGGTTATTTAGAGAGCTCAAATAATAGTTCTATATCAACTTTATTAGGAAACAATAATGTAGATACTTTATATACTTTAGGTGGAAATGCTAGCATAAGTGATGATACTTTAAATGACATAGTAAATAAAATAAAAGCGGTAAAAACTATAAAATGAAAAGTAAAAACTAATTCAAATTTCAATAATACAGTGTTCAGATAAATTGTTCGTTTTTTCAGTTGTTTCGTTAAATATTAAGATTGTTCATCATCATTCTTTTCGAATATTAAATCAAACGTTTTAGGCTGGCCGTTATTTCCATAGAATGATGTTGGTATTGAATTTGTAAATTTCCAACCATCTTTAGCATATTGGTCAATTAATTCTCTATGATTTGCATCAGAAAAAAAGCCCTTAGTTTTAGACTCAACATATAAATACTTAAAACCCATATCTACCACTTCAATATTTTTATTTTTCACTTTTCAATCTTAACTATTCACTAAAAATTGCGTTGTTTTTCATCTTGTCCAAGGGTCTTTGCCAGGCTTTGGTTGAGCTTATTAAAAATTTTAATGCTTAAATATTTTTTTAGAGTAAATTTTTAATATATTCACTGCATCGTCTAATACTTTAAATTCACCATAGTCTTTTAAATCAACAAATTTTTGAATTTGTTCTGTAAATATATATTTTTTACCACTGTTATTAACATACTCATATTCCGTTACACTATCATATCCATTTTTTATAGGATAAGCATTTATCTTACTTAATTTAAATCCATTAAATTCCCCTATTTTATCCTTTTTTCTATTACTAGGATAAGTTATAGAACCATTTAATATTTTGTTATAGGTATCCATATTAAAATTAGTTAGCAACTACAATTTGGTTAATTAATTGCCAAAACGTTTTCTTATAAAATTTGAAAATACTATACCTAAATATCCAAAAATTAATGTATATATAATAATACCTTGCACATAATCAAGATAAACTTCTGTTATTTTCATTCCACATTTAATACAACTGTATCCATAATATAGCAATACTTGTACTATGGATATAATACTTAAAACTAAAAGCTTATTTTTAATAAACCTTTTAAGCATCCATGCAGAAATAAAAATTAATACAGGTAGTGTTATAAAGAAAAATGCTGCAGAATTAAAAAATAACTCATACATAAAAATACCTCGAAACTAATCTATACTTTTTAATTTTTACTTATATATATAAATATTTTCTTATTTATAGTCCAACTCTTTATACAGATCATCTAAGTTATTAATAATATTACTATCTACTTCATACCAAGTACCATTAATGCTAATCTTATCTTTCAAAAAAGATATATCATAATCATTTTTACCACTGATTTTAATTAGGTATACCCAGCCTTTAAAAGGTTGATCGATTTTTTTTATTAATTTTATAGAATTAATAAAATCAACTATTTTTTTTATGTCTTTTTTTTCAGATAAAACCTTCTTTTTAGGAGGAGAAGGTAATTTTGCTATAGATATTTCTTCTATATAATTTTCATTTAGATGAATACTAGTTGGGTTTTGCTTATGAATTTTATAAAAATATAATGAAATTATTGAAACTAGTATTAGTGCTGTTACTATTAAAGATTTTTTCATTACTATAACTCCTTTTAAATTTAATATTAAGTTTGTCCAAGGCTTTGCACAGCCTGCCGGGCATTGTTAACTTGTGAAAAGTTTTCCTTTGCATAAAGAAAAAAAGAAATAAACTTAGGATTTTATACAAATGATTATTCAAATTATACCATATATTTTGAATATAGTGATTTGAAAGCACTTAAGAGGTTTCATAATGATAAGGGGCTTTTAGTAGATGAGATTATATAGGATATTTGTAAATAATACATTAGTAACTATATTCTAAGAACTATTATATAATATATTGTTAACATACTAATTACCTTTATTTATCATAGTAAAAAGCTATGTGCAAATTCACTGATATTCCATATGTTTCCAATATGATAATTTTAGTCAAATTAAATTGATTACAAATCGAACTAATAGGAGGGTATCTTGTGAAAATAATGAATAATAAATTGGTATCTCCCATAAAGCAGCTATTATTGCCTTTCTTAATTGTACTCACATGTATTTTTTATTTTAGCCGTATAATACCTAAAGATTTTTCATCACTTCTTCCGGGCTCCGATAGTATTATAAACGGTTGCATAATTAATAGTATTGGTCAGAAACCACTTGAGTTAGATGAGAATGATTTAATAAAGTTTCTAAGTATATTAAAAGACACGCAATATTATTACAATGGACATTATGGTGATACCCTTGTAGGAAATCTTTATCGCATAGAATTTTTAGAAAGAAATAATGGTTTGCAAAGTGTTGTATTAACTATGATTATTTCTGATGAGGATATCGCTTATATTGGGAACAAACAGTATAATATCCATTCAGAATCTATCTCTATTACAGATTTCTTACACAGTCTCTATTAACACATAATTTCCAACTCATTTTATAATTAAAAATATCACTTTATTTATTTTTCGTCATTATCTTTCAATACTAAAAAAGTGAGGCCCTCACTTTTTAATGAGTCCCCCACTTTTTTTGGTGTTCCATAATAGCTAGCATAGTTTTTGTAAATTCTGAAAAAGCTTTAGTTAAATCATCAAGCTTTTTTTCAAGTCTTACCAGAAGATATATGCTAACTGCTACTGGGAATCCTACATTACTTATAAGCATAATTAATTCGTCATACATAGTTCCCACCACCCCTTTTCAGAGTACAGAGTACAGTTGACAGAGTACAGTTATTATAAAGAAAGAATTTTCGCCATAAGCAAAAATTCTCTCTTCAATCTATACTCTATGCTCCATTATCTAAACTAAGCTGTATAAATTTCATTAACAGATTTGTCTTCTATTTCTGCTGATATTTTAGCAACTAACGGAGCCTTTAAATCAAACACCTGGCTCTTTTCCAGTATAAGATCCATTAAGGCTACTACTTCTTCCTTTGTTATATCTTCTTTTATTTCAGTAATAGAAATAGGTACTTTATTGTCTAAGCTGTCCTTAAATCTCATAATTAATTTCTTTTCCATCATTTATTCCTCCTTTAGGCACATTAAAATAAATAAGAAGTCAAAGATGCGACGGATATTTTGTATCAGACAAGGAAGCAGGTTCCACTGCTAGTAGAGCTATCAGTGGGTTCTGATGACGCAGTATGATGCAAAATAGCCTAGCATACTGACTTATTTATTTTTTAAATGTGCCTTAACCTAATAATGTACTCTTATCAATTCTTCTTATTGATAGCATGTCATACATAAGTACTTCTGATATAGCCTTTCCTACAGCAAACAAGTCTTCATCTGTTGCCTTTCTGCTTATTTTAGATATTGACTTATTTTTAATTTTGTCATTTCCCTTCTCGTCTTCCCCAACTTTTAATTCTAGAACTAACCCAGTGCCATACTTACTTGATATAACAGCCATGTTAACCCCTCCTTTATTTTGTTTTCACCTCTATATATGACCTTACTAGTATAATTGCAGTGAAATAATAAAATATTTTTTGTAACGAAATTACTAAAATACTGATATATATTATAGGAGGTACCAACAATTGTTAAAAAGTTATTAAAGTTTCTGACTTTAGTTAGTATTTATTATGATTTTAAAAACCAGATTAAATAGTGCAAAGTATAGAAGAAATTTATAGAGAACAGGCACAAACAGTATATCGTTTCTTGTACAGTTATATACATGATGCAGATTTATCAGAAGAACTAACACAAGAAACTTTTGTAAGGGCAATGAAATCTCTTCATAAATACAATGGAAAATGTAAAATTTCAGTTTGGCTTTGTCAGATTGCAAAACATGTTTTGTATCAAGAATTGGAGAAGAAAAATAAAAATAAGACAACAACCCTTGATGAGAATATGGACTTTAGTACATATTCTACAGAAGAATTAATTATTTCATCAGAAAGTAAGAAAGAAATTTATAAAATGGTACAATCACTAGATAATACTACTAGGGAAGTTATGTACCTTAGATTTACGGGAGACTTGAGCTTTAAAGAGATTGGAGAAATACTTAATAAAACAGAAAATTGGGCTAGAGTTACTTTTTTTAGGGGAAAATCAAAAATTATAAGGAGGATGAAAAATGAATAGTGATTTATCATGTAACACCATAAAAGATCTATTACCTATATATTTTGATGGAATTGCAAGTGAAGAAACTAATATATGTGTAAAAAAACATTTAAGTGAATGTAAGTCATGCCAAAGTGAATATAAAAAGCTTTGTGAAACTCCAGAAAAAAGCGGACAAATGCTTAAGAATGAAACTACCTCTATAAAGATATTACGAAAAAAATTAATTACTTGGTTCATTACAGTTATTATACTTGGAATTCTTTTAATTGGTATAGCTATGTTTTCATATTCTTATAAATCAATGCGCAGTCCTTCAATAGAGGAAATAATATCAGTATTACCTATGTATATAGGCATATACCTTTTTCCTTTATTTGGAACTTTTGTAGCTATCCTATGGAGAAAAACCATTCCTAAAAAAGAAAATACCTTTTGGCCCAATGTTATTATCTCATTTTTAGGAATATGGATTATATTTCAAGTGGCATTCCTATTATGGCGCTTTTTTTCCATAATAAGAGTCTTTTTTATATAAGGAGGTTACAGTTATGAAAAAAACTATATCCTGTGAAATTATTCAAGATTTATTACCAAATTATATTGAAGGTATACTCAGTAACGAAAGTGAAAAATTAGTCAGTGAGCATCTTCATAAATGTGTTTACTGTAAAAAAGAATGGGAGAATATGAATACATTAATTGAAGTGAATCCTGTTGAAGAAAGAAAAGTAGATTATTTAAAAGGGATACATAAGAGATTTAGAAATATTTTTCTTGCTTGCATTATTCTTAGTGCTATTACTTTTTTAATTGGTGTATTTTATAGTGAAAAAAATACTGACGAAGCTTTATGGACACTATTTTTATCCTTTTTTGTTTTTGTAGTTATGCTTATAAAATTTGGATTCCCATTATTTTTTGCAGTGGCAAGTTTTTTTGGGTATAAAAAAACAAAGAATAAATGGATTTTGATTATTACTGTTATATTTATTTACTTGTTTTTTGATTCAATATCTTTTGTAATAAAAAATATACTTATTTACGGACATTAAAAGTTGTTAATAAAGCTGCTACGCTCCTGAGTAAGTTCTTCTCCTAAAGGATACGGATTTATAAGAACTCTCTTAATAAGGTTCAGATGGAGGAAGTAGCTCTTCTAAATCTTCTTCAATGCCTTCGTCATCATAAAATGAACCTTTACCTTCTTCTGGTTGTGCTAAATATCCTATTTTATCTGTTTTAATATTATCATCTATCTCATTTGTTTCATGATTTTTTATACTATTTTTAGAATATATTTCACTAGCTACAATAATGCCCCCTGTTACTATAGTAATAATAGCCATAGCAAAACTAACGCCAAATGAAACTGGTATTCTAAAACAAACATAAGCACTTATTATAATAATTATTGTTCCAATAAAAAGAAATACCTTGTTTGAAAATGACTTCATCATAAAACCTCCCTATTTATATCTTACACATTATATACATCCATAAGTTATAATTTTCGTAATAAAAGGCAAAAAAGAAGTGTTAACTAATTTAACACCTAATTATGCTTTCTTCACATCAACATTATAACCCATAATTTAATTATATTATATATCCAATGGAAATACTTCTAGAAAAATGTAAAAAGCTCCAGATAATAAAATATTTAATCTGAAGCTTTTATTTTTAATTGTTCACTCTCCTCCCGAGTATCGTTGCAAAGCCTAGGCTGACCTTTATATAAACTTATTGAACTGGTTCTCCTGGTACAAAAAGCCTTACTATTTTTTCAAAAACCATTGCAGGACTAATTATTTCTACACCACTAATTAAAAGTATGCTAACAATTAAATTTATAGCAATTATAGAAAAATAAACCGTCATAGCCTTTTGTGGATTACTTGCATTCAATAAATCCCGAAAATCAACCAACACTATGATTATTAAAATAAAGATCACTCCAAATATTTTGATACCAGCATTATCAGACATTCTTTCATACAACTCCTCTTATCCATTTAAATCTTTTCACTTGATTTTTTCTTATTCAACGAAATAATCATAATAATAAATGGAATAATTATTTGAAAAGGTATAGCCAAGTAGACATAGACTTCTGATACACTAGCAAAAAACTGAAAAATATCGTGATAATTCCACATACATAAAATAAGTAACAATAAAGCCATAGGAAATACGAATGGTCTATGATCATTCAAATTTAACATTTGAGCAACTCCCTTTGTTGAAGCATATAGATAAGTTGATGATTCCGCACTGCTTCCAATTATTAAATTAATAGCAATAAGTGGTGAAATATTCATAGGATCAGGTATTAATTCCGATGATGTCTGGGCAGGGAAAGTTAAGTTTTCTAATAGATTAGGTCCTAGAACCATTATGTCACGCAATACAGTAATAAATATAATAGTTCCTCCTATCATCATGGCTGAGAAAGCAGCTTTTTTTATATTTTCATTATTATTAACATTATCATAAATCATCATAAAAACTACTAATTCTCCAAAAGGAAATGCAACTGTAGATAAGCTACTCTTGAAAATAGGATACCATCCACTCTCTAACATAGGAAGAATATTCATAAACTGTATATGTGGTATTAATAATAAAGACACCATTATAACAAAAAAAACAAATATAAAAACAAGTATTCCATATACTCTAGCTATAATTTCTGGACCGCCTCTAACTGCGAAGGAAACTAAAAAAACTAATGATGCCATAATAAAAATAATAGGAGTATCAGGATAGTTTACAATATATATATACTCCCCAAACTCTCTTACAATTAAAGAATTAGCATACATAAAGTAAACAATATAAAAGATCCCCAACATAGTTCCTAAATATTTACCAAAACAATCCTTTAAAATCTCAATAATAGTTTTAGATGGGTTTAATTTAATTATTTTCATATACATTAACATTATAAAAATTCCGAAAATCCAGCCAATACCAAATCCTATCCAACTATCCTGCCCTGCACCATTACCTACCGCAGGATTTACAATAGACATATCTCCAAAAGTAAAAGTTAACATCCATAAAAATAATTGAAAAGCTGATATTTTTCTTAACTTCTTCATATATCTTCTCCAATCAAAAATATATATCTAAATATTCATTATCATATATGCTTCTTTATGAAACCCATCTCCTTATTTTTATATTGTACTTTTATTTCTACAGGCAAATCACAAAATATATCATTCCAATTATTTTTAACTTCTGTCCAATAATTTAAATTTTTACTATGAATAATTTTGTGAAAACCAAAAATATCAATTTGTAAATTTTGTTGCGCATTCTTTATTGTCTTATCAACTACTTTTTTAATTTCTTTTGAAGTTTCTTCTTCTAAAGCTCTAATTTGATTCGCTGAAGTTAGATCTCCCTTTCCATGTTGTTCTACCATTTTTCCCTCTGCCTGTACTTCCACAGAAAGTACAGGTTTGCCATTACTAAATAATACATTTTTTTTAGTCACAGATTTAGTAATTTCTACTGTCACATTTTCATCAGAATTTATTGGGTTTTGTACATTTATGATTGGGTTTTTAAATTTATTATCTACAATTAAAAAACCATAAGTCTCACTTGCATTTAACCACCCAACTAATTTATCCTTTTTAAAAACTGCAGCTCCTGTAAAATCTAAATTTGCTGTTGTCAACTTTTTATTTACTTCTGAAACTTTCACCATGCCAATTATAGAATTCCCTTCTCCAGCAACATTTAATATTAAATCATGCATAGTCATTTTTCTTATGGATGCTAATCTATCAGTATTTTTTACCGTTTGAATTATTTCCAAAGAAGACGCATCTGCTTGTTCTGGCTCTATATCAAGTACCACTTTAGGTTTTATTCCTTTTGAAATAAGTACAATTTCTCTTTTATCTATTTCATGAACTCTCTGAAAAAAATCTAAAATATCATCTACACCCTCTTCAGCAAGTTTTTCTCCAATAATCATCACTTGAATATTGGAATAATTCAATTTCTTATTCACCTTTGCTAATAAATTTCTATTTGCTTCAAATGCAGTGCTTCCTTGAGCAGACAGTGAACGCCATGTTTTATTCTTACCACCTTGTTTTCCCCCTTCATCTGAAGTTGGTTCAATTAACTGTACGGTAATTTCTATTTCATCATTTTCTAATTTCTCAAGACCAACCCCTACAACTATTCCTAGTTCCGTTAACTCCCTGTTATTCCAACAACCAGAAAGAACAAAGAACATTAAACAAATTATAAATAATTTTATTTTTTTTGTGCCATATAACATATTCCTCATTCTTCTTTCTTAGGAAAATTATTTTTTGATTTGTCTTTTACATTGTCTATTTTCTTACGAAAATTATTTTTTACTCTGTACTTTACATTATTCATTTTTCCCCAAGTTAAAGACCTTGGTCTAGTAAGCATAGCCCATAATGGTACACGAACCACTGTATCCTTTAATTCCGTTCTACTAAATGATGAAAATGGAGATAAATAAGGAACATCAAAAGATCTTATTGAGCTTAAATGAATTAGGAGCATAATATTCACAATCATAATTCCTAATAGACCCATGAAATTAGATACAACTAATAATATTAATCGTATAATTGGGATAGTTCCCAATAAAGAACCTGAAATAAAGCCACCAATGGCTGTAATAGCAGTAACAATAACCATAGGAGTACTAACTAAACCTGCTTGCACTGCAGATTGACCAAGGACCAAAGCTCCAACGAAGCTAACTGTTGAACCTGCTGGTCTAGGCATTCTTATCCCCGATTCTCGTAATATCTCAAATATCAATAACATTAAAAATGATTCAGTAAAAGCGGAATAAGGAACCTTCTCCCTTGACGAAACTATAGTTAATAACAACTTAAAAGGTATAACTTCTTGATGAAAAGAAATCAAAGCAAGATACATAGCAGGTAAGTTTATAGAAATAAACAAGCCAATAATCCTAATCACTCTATAAAAAGTAGCAACAAGTGGCTTAACATAATAATCTTCTGCAGTCTGAATTGATTCAATCAATAGATATGGAACAGTTAAAACAAATGGACTACCATCACAAAGAACAGCTACCCTACCTTCTAAAAGCTTTGCACAAATAACATCTGGCTTTTCATATGCTCCAACAGTTGGAAACACACTAAAGGGAGCATCTTCAATAAACTCTTCTAAATAACTAGATTCTAATATTGCATCAGTATCAATTTTATTTAATCTGTTCCGTAGAGTTTCTATAATCTGTTCATTGGTAATTCCTTTAATATAACATATTGTAACTGTTGTACTTGTCTGTTGTCCTATAGTTATATCCTCAAATTTTAAATTAGGATTTTTAATTATTCTACGCACCATAACTTTATTATTACTCAAAAGCTCAGTAAAACCTTCTCTTGGTCCACGAATAACAGCGTCTGTTAAAGGTTCAGTAATATTTCTGGATTTTATTTCCACCAAATTTATATTTAATGCAACTGTGGCACCATCTATATATAAGATGACATTACCCTCTAGGGTTTTATTCACAATTTGTTGAAAATCCTTTATCTCCTCAATCTGACTACAAGTTAAAACATTTTTTTTAAGAATATTTATAGTACTATCCTTTGATGTAAGTTCTTCTTGAAAATATACACCAACATTCTCATCCATTACAGGCTTCAAAATATTTTCATTAAGTAAATTTATATTAACCATTCCATCAATATATATAATCAACATAGTTGTATTAAGTTCACTACACAAAGTAACCTCTCTCATAATAAAATCATTAGTACCAGAAAATACTCCATTCAATTTTTCTTTAACCTGTACAATAGATTCTGGAATAGGTTCAATCCGCTTGCTAGCTTTAGTTTTTGAAGAATAGTTTAATGAATTAAATACTCTATTTGAATTATTATATTTCATTTTTGTGAGCAGCTTTTTTAACATACCTTACTCCTGTCATATATTTATTGGATCATTAGGGCATTAATGTTTATTTTTCTCAATACAAAATAATTTATTCTCACTTTAAGACTTTACACAACACAATTTAAAAAAAGTGAGAAACTTCACTTTCTCATGAGTTTCTCACTTCTTTTGGTGTTCCACAACAGTAATTAAAATTATTAATATTATAGCCTATGATTTAATTATGTTATATATAATAATGCCAATACTCTAAAACATTGCTAGAAAAATGTAAAAAGCTTCAGATAATAAAATATTTAATCTGAAGCTTTTTTACTTATTATTTTTACAACATTTTTAATAAAGCTTACTATTAGTTATTTTCTGAATAACTATCTTCTTTCATTGAAATTATTATAGTAGTCAGAAGTCCTCCCCAAAGTACTGTTGCACCTATACTAAAAAATATCATTGCACTTAATGTCATTTTTGTCACACACCTTTACTCATTTTTTAAATTAATATTATCTATCCATGGTTGTTTGCTTATTAATATTGCCCCGGTAATTCCTATAAAAATAACTCCCCATCCATAAACAAACAAAGCTGACAAATTGTATCCACCATAAGGTTTATACATTTCTGTAATGAAACTTTGTACCAAAATGAAACTTAAGATAATTGGGTTTATATATTTAATAATTACATCCCACCATTTTCCTATTCTATAATAAGATACTGAATTTGTATGTTCACGAATTGTTTTAGTTTTTACAATCCATCCTACTAAAATAGTTTCTAATAATCCAACTACAACTATTCCATAATTATTAATAAAGTTATCCATAATATCCAATAGGTATAATCCTGCCCTAGTTGCGAAAGAAATACTTATAATAAATCCAACTATCAAAAGTCCTGTTACTACTTTTTTACGTTCCCATCCTGTTTTATCTATTATAGCTGAAGAGATTGCTTCAACTAAGGATACTGCTGATGTTAAGCCTGCAAATATCAAGCAAGTAAAGAATAATACCCCTATTATATTTCCCCATGTGCCCATTACTGAAAATACTTTAGGAAATGCTATAAATGCAAGTCCTATTCCACCAGATACAACTTTATCAACGGATACCCCTTGATTTGTTGCCATGAATCCAAGTATTGCGAAAACCCCTATTGCAGATAAAAATTCAAATCCACAGTTGGCAAAAGCAGTCATAAATGCACTATTATTTATATCTGTTTTTTTAGGAAGATAACTGGAATAAGTCATCATAATTCCTGTAGCTATACTCAATGAAAAAAATACTTGTCCATATGCTGCAATCCAAACTTTAGGATCTTTAACTTTTTCCCAATCAGGTGTAAACAATGTGTTTAAGCCCAAAGAAGCACCTTCTAAAGTTACTCCTTTTATTACTATAATTATCATTATTATAAATAGAACTGGTAATAATACTTTGCTTAATTTTTCAATTCCAGCCTTTATTCCTTTATAACATATAAACCAGTTAATCAACCAAATTAAAGTTATTCCTACTAGTATTGGAATGACTATGCCTCCAAATTCAAAAGGTGATGATGATAACTTTAATACTTCATTATAAAAATAACCATTAGTGTCATTTCCCCATAATTTTTTAAAACTCAATGTTAAGTACTTCATAGACAAACTTAAAATCATTGAATAATATGATAAAATTATAACTGCACTAATTACAGGCCACCAACCAAGCCATTCCCATTTTTTATTTGCCCTTGCTATTGCTAGTGGTGTTGAGCCCCTAAATTTATGTCCCATTCCATATTCAAGAATTAACAAAGGTATTCCCGCTGTGAATATGGCGAAAAAATATGGTATTAAGAAAGCTCCACCTCCATTTGAATAAGCCACATAAGGAAATCTCCATATATTACCTAATCCTACAGCAGAACCAATAGCTGCAAGTAGGAACCCTGCTTTTGTCCCCCATTGTTCTCTAGATTCTTTCATTTCTATTCCTCCCAAAGATCTATTTGAATTTTTCAAATATTAATATTTATCCATAAATAAAAAAGCCCCATAGTTTATACTATGAGACTCTTTTTTACCTAGGATATTAAAAAAGTCCCATAGTTTTATCTATGGGACTCCATTTATTTCAACACAAATAATTAGCCACCATAGATGCAAAGCGCCTGCTTCGGCGATTGCATCTATAGTAGTATATAACGTATCTATATCTGCAATCGCTATCTTAAGTTAGCTAATAAGAGTAGATTATTCAATTTTGAAATAAACATATTTACTTTAATATTCATGATAATCCTCCTCTTGGTAATTTTATGTTATGATAACATACTATTTTAACGATGTCAAATATGATGTTAAAAATAATTATGGATTTTTTATACTTTCACGTAATAAGTATTCTATCAATTTCCCTCTATCACTAGGATTAAGAATGAATTCTGATGCAATTGCTATTACTAGATCTTTTTCTGTCATCATAATAGTGTAATGCCCTTATAGTAATGCCTGTTAGCTTTGCTATTTCATTTACAGTTTTAAGCTGTCTCTTCATCCCAAAAATCCTCTATTTCTTTCATAATTTCAATTGCAGGTGTTAAAGTAGCTTCCACTATTGATTTTCCAGTCTTTTTTAGATAATGCTTTATCATATAATAACCACATGCATAACCTGCACAATAAGGCATACCTTCTGAAAAATATCCTTGTAGCTGTGCAAGCTCATCACCCCAAAGGTAGGCTGATATATTCTCGAAGCCTGTTGCACCTAATGCATCCTTAATCAATGGCTTGATATAATTGTTAAGGGTATTTATATTAGTTTTGCTTACCCAAGGTCCAACCAAATCTTCACCAAACATTGAGGTTGCAAAATTCTCAGCAAGTCCTTCTATAATCATCATTTCTCCTAATGTAATATCATTCCTCCACTTCTCAAACTGAAAACGCACATTATGATTACATTCATGAGCCAAAGCAACAGGAATTCTTCTGATAGTATATTCATTTGGAACAAGGGCTACCATAATATATCCAGGAATTCCTCCATCTCCAAGGTAACCATCACTCAAAGATATGTATGGACTTTCAGGGTTCCCAAGCATGATAGAAAACATATAATCTTTTACTGGTAATTCGTATCCTGCTTTTGTAAAACACTCCAAGGAATTTTCAATAGTTAATTTACAGGTTTGCCATAAAGCATCCTTTAAAATTAAATCAATGCTTTCTCTTTGAGTCTCATCTACCTTTGATGGTGGTAAAAACCCAAGCATACTACTTGCCATAACTACATCATAACCACCCTTTTTTGAGGATTTAAGAGGCACATTAATACATGACCACTTAAATTCAAAAGGTTTCGCTATTTCATAACGATAAATATCATCTCGTTTTTCCTTTGGTAAATTCATCATTTTTTTGTAAATTTGATCTGAACGTAATAGTGTAATATTCATATTCCCATCTCCTTGTAATATCAATATACACTATTCCGCAACGTGGAAGTCAATACATTTGGCTAAATAAATTTGACATAGTAAACTCTTATAGTTTTCATACTCTGACGCTCTAAAAACTTTGCATTTATAGATTACTTACAATAAAATCACCTTCAATTATCACTTTACCTGTACCGCCGATTTGTACTCCTATATCCTCACCAATCTTGCAAGCATATATATTGATTGCACATGGAGATTTTATTATATATCCCTGTTCAGCATTTATTGATATACTCTTTCTATCAATATAATAGTTACTTAACAAATATGCACCTAATGCAGCATTTCCAATTCCACATGCTGCATCTTCAATACCCTCTCTTGGACATATATTTCTTGTATGTATATCAAATATATCATCTTTAGTTTCAAAACAAAACGCCTGTACTTCTCTTACGCCAATAAAATCACATAAGCTTTTTAGTTCACTTATGTTTCTTTTAATTTTCATTAATCCATTAAAAGATTTTATAGGAACAACCAAGTGACCTAATCCAGTATTAATACATTGTATTGGTAAATTACTCATTATATCATCTTCACAAATCTCTAAAACCTCAGCTATTTTATTCTTATCCTGAATTACTAGTCTAAACTTTGGTTTTTGTTGTTTCAATTTAACAAAAATATCTTCGCCATTCTGCTGAACAGTAACTTCTTTTAATCCATCTCTTGTATTAACTAAATATTTATCTTTCATTATAGGATTTATTTTTTCTTCTTTTACAAGGGCAATAAATGCAGCAACTGTAGGATGTCCTGCAATTGAAACTTCCCTTTGTGGAGTAAAATATCTAATATTAAAATCTATCCCTTGTTCTTTACTCTCATCAATAAATACTGTTTCAATTAAATTAAGTTGACGAGCAATACTTTGTATAACATCCTCATCTAACTCACCACTATTAATAAATATAGCTGCTGCATTTCCACCCCGCCCATTATATGTGAAACTATTTATAACTAAAAATTTCTTAATTATGTCCATATTATATCTGCTCCTTGGCATAAATTTAATATTCTTACTTCTACCTATAAGTATTTTTTAAACCCTCGAACAACATCTTTAGCATATCCAATTGATTCATAAAATTTATGAGCATTTTTTCTGCTAAAAGCTGATACAAGCATGGTGAAGTAACAGTTCCTTGTCCTAGCAAACTCTTCAATGAAATTCATTAGTCCCTTTCCAATCCCCATTTTTCTATAGTCACTTTTAACAATGACATTTTCAATAACTAGAAATGGCTTACACTCACCAACAAGATCTTTACAAACAATTCCAAGCAATGAACCAACTAAATTCCCGTTATCATCCTTTGCTCCAATTAATAAATAATCTTTATTCGAATTAATCCAATCAAAGTTTTTATTGAATTTTTGTAAGTTTGTTTTTGTTCCTGAAAGTTCTTCGTATAGGATTGCCAAGTCATCTAGATCATCATATGTTATTTTTCCTATAGTAATCATATTTACTCAACCCCCCACCATATTCAATTTACTGGATTATGCCTTCCAATAATATTATAGTCTAATTTTTTACAATGTTTATTGCTTTTATTGCTATAAACATTGTAAAAAATGCTTTAATACATAAGCCTTAACTTCTGATCAGTATGGAAACACAATATTAAAATCAAATTCTACTGGTAGAAATAATTCTAATATTACTCCAGTTTCTATAGGTTCAGCAGGAGGATGGATTTATCGTATTGGTGGATTTGATTTTATATGGTTAATTATTAATGATAATGAAATTTTGAATAAAGCTCATTCAATTAAAATAATACTCGAGGAAAAACTGTATTTTTCATCTTATCTCCCAATTCCTTCGCCATATATTTGAATTGCGCACTAAAAAATACCGCATATTAATCATTGATATGCTCCCTTTAAAGTAGACAGATTAAAAAATAAAAATCTGTTACTGGAAAGGGGAGTATTTTTTTGTCTGGAAGAACTAAATATACAGCAGAGGAAAAGTACGAAATTTTAATGGATTATGAGAGTGGAACTAGCTCAATACAAGAACTCTGCATTAATTACAGTATTAGTGCCTATGCTTTTTATAAGTGGAGATACAACTACGAGAAGTATGGAGTAGATGGATTGAGAGAGTCGAAAACTTACAAGAAATATTCAAGAGAACTAAAGGAACAAGTTGTTCTTGAATATCTCTCTGGAAAATACTCACAAAGAGAACTTGTGAATAAATATGGATTAACAGATAAATCAGTGTTGAAAAGATGGATAAACAATTATAATAGTCATAGAGAAGTAACGGCAATACCGAAAGGAATGAGAAAATCTATGGCAAAAGGAAGAAGTACGTCTTTTAGAGAAAAAATTGAAATTGTACAGTACTGTATTGATCATAAAAATAACTATCAGCATACTGCTGAGATGCATAATGTTTCTTATCAGCAAGTATATCAATGGGTTAAAAAATATGAATCTGGTGGAGAAAATGCACTTCAGTATAGACGTGGTAAGAAGAATGAAACTGAGCTTACACCCGAAGAGAAAATAAAACTTGAAATGAAAAGGCTTGAGGCTGAAAATGAAAAATTAAGGGCGGAGAATGCATTCCTAAAAAAATTGGAGGGACTAGAAAGGAGGCGGTATTAAGCCGTATAAGACAAGAAAATAAGTATATCGCGATTTCAATGCTCCATGAAAAAGAGAAGTTCTCTGTATCTTTATTATGCGAAATAGCAATGATTCCACGCTCTTCATACTATAAGTGGACAAAGCGTGAAAAAAGCGTTCAAGAGACTGAAAACACGATGTTAACTGCAGAAATTGTTAAAATCTATGATGAAGTAGATGGTATCTATGATTATCGAAGAATGACTTTGAACTTAAATCATAGGCTAAATAAAAACTTTAACTATAAACGCATCTATCGACTTATGAGACTGGCATCGTTACAATCTGTAATTCGCAGAAAGAAGAAACGTTATGTCAAGTCTGCTCCGCAGCAGGTAGCAGAAAATTTACTAAATCGTACGTTTTCAGCCGATAGGCTGAATCAGAAGTGGCTTACTGATGTTACTGAGTTAAAATACGGTAACTCTCAGAAGGCCTATTTAAGTGCCATTTTTGATCTATATGACAACTCTATTGTCGCATATGTTCTTGGCCATTCTAACAATAATGATCTTGTTTTTAGTAACTTAGACCTAGCCTTATCGGCTAATCCGGGCGCAAGCCCTATGCTTCATAGCGATCGTGGTTTTCAAGTGCGACAAGAAGTCGCGTAATATATTGTCATAAGACTACCCTATCCATTCGGGGTAACTCTATCGTGACTAGCGTGAACAGTAACGTTCGGGTTAGAAAGCTCACGAGACAATGTGGAAGTTCGAATAGCCTAAATTGGGACAACTGCTAGAGTAAGAATGCTATGGGGAACGTAAAGTGAATCATTGTAGGAATCGTTACGCTGAAGAAAGCGAAATAGGCTGAAACGCTTTGACCAAAATGGTGAGGAGTTGAGCAAAGGCGAACTGTTAAACCAATGCGAATGGATAAAGAACTCCCGGTTTAAAGATGACTCCTAAGGCATTCATAATTATGTATTATGTGGAACTTGGTAAACCCTATATGTTCCTCTACAAAGAGGTATCTAACCGTAAGGAGCGAAATGACATAGAGGGCAGAAGAAAAGGATAAAAAGCGAATGCTGATTTTGTAATGAAAACAGATAAGGGTTCAAACTTTGCCCTAACCCGAAAGGGTGCAGACTTATCCTATGGTATTTCTTAGTAGGAAAGGATTATAAACTTATGAATTTTAGTAACTCAACGACGGATAAAACCGAGAGGCTAAAAAACACAAAATCACTTACCTTTCAATGGGAAACCATTGACTGGAAACAAGTTGAATATGATGTTAATAGGCTACAAACCCGAA